>NZ_CP007509.1:2866250-3545000 GCF_000661915.1 Stutzerimonas decontaminans
CATTTGGGTTGTCTATGCGAAAACGCAGCATGAACTGCTGTTCCAGCAGCCTCGCCTTGATGATATCGACCTTGGTGAGTTCGACCTCGGGATCCTTGAAATTTCCCGAGAACCAGGTCGAGCATCCGGCCATGCCGCCAAGCAGGCTGAGTAACACGACCGTTCTAAATATTCTTATTGTGCGTGCCTGGCAAAACATTCCGGTACTCCAAAGGACGGCCAAGTGTAGCAAGCAGCTTGCTTGCCGCAATGGGGGGCCGCAGCAAAAATACCAGTCTCAGGCCGCAATATGACAACGACGTTTCAGACAAAGCGCACCCGCAGCTCAGCGCTGCAGATCGATCAGGCCGCCAGCACTTTTGCGAGCACCTGTCGCGCCTTGCCTATACCGGCGGCCAGTGCCGCCTCGATCTCGGCCATGGTAATCACCCCACTCACCTTGCCGGCCGCCGGATTCACCACCAGCGCCAGGCAGGCATAAGGCAGGTCGAGCTCGCGCGCCAGCGCAGCCTCAGGCATACCGGTCATACCGACGATATCGCAGCCGTCGCGCTCCATACGGACAATCTCCGCTGCAGTTTCCAGTCGCGGTCCCTGCGTGCAGCCATACACACCATGGCTGCTAAACCCATAACCCTCGGCAGCCAAGGCACCGATCAAGCGCTCGCGCAGCGATTCGTCATAGGGATAGCTGAAGTCGATGTGGGTCACGTGGTCGATATCGCCTTCGAAGAAGGTGTGCTCGCGCCCGTAGGTGTAGTCGATGATCTGATGAGGCACGCAGAAATGCCCGGAGCCCATCGCCGAATGGATGCCTCCCACAGCGTTGACCGCGAGAATCGCTTCGGCACCCGCTTGCTTCAAAGCCCAGAGGTTGGCCCGATAGTTCACCTGATGCGGTGCGATACGATGCGGATGGCCATGCCTGGCGAGGAACAGCACTTCCTGATCGCCATACTCGCCGCGCAGAATTTCGCCAGAAGGACGCCCATAAGGCGTATCGACCAGCTGGGCGCGGCGCAGCTTGAAGCCAGTCAGCTGGGTCAGGCCGGTACCGCCAATGATCGCGTGCACAGTCATGGGTATTCCTTGAGAGAAGAAACGTCAGTCGATCAGATCGGCTGCTTTCAGCGCGCCAATGGCGTCTAGCCAACGAGGGTCCTGCTTGTAATCGGCGACGCTGCAAGTGCGGCTGCGCATGCCTGCGAGCATAGGCGAAGGCGTTACCTGCAGGCGCTGTAGCGCAGCCAATGCCAACTCTGCTGCAGCTCGGTCGTTGCACACCAGGCCCATGTCGCAGCCTGCGGTCATTGCCGCCTGGATCCGGTCGGCGGCATCGCCGACGACATGCGCACCAGCCATCGACAGATCGTCACTGAAGATCACGCCCTGGAAGCCGAATTCGCCGCGCAGGATGTCCTGCAGCCATCGCCGCGAAAAGCCTGCGGGCTGATCGTCGACCTGAGGATAGATCACATGCGCCGGCATGATGGCATCGAGCGTGCCGCTAAGCGCCTTGAAAGGAATTAGATCACGGCTGCGCAGTTCCTCAAGACTTCGCTCATCTACCGGGATAGCGACATGGGAATCGGCCTCCGCCCAGCCATGACCGGGAAAGTGCTTGCCGGTTGCAGCCATACCCGCCGCGTGCATTCCACGAATGAACGCATCGATCAGCACGACGGCAGCCTGCGGATCGCCTTCGAATGCACGCGTTCCAACCACCGCACTGCGCTGATGATCAAGGTCGAGAACCGGCGCGAAGCTGAAGTCCAGGCCCACAGCGAGCACCTCGCTTGCCATCACCCAACCACAGGCTTCCGCCAGCCGCGGCGCATCAGCGCAGCGCGCCAGTTCACGCATCGCCGGAAGCTTCACGAATCCCTGGCGCAGTCGCTGAACCCGACCGCCTTCCTGATCCACCGCCAATAGCAGATCCGGCCGGAGCGCACGAATCGAACGACACAGCTCGTCGACCTGGCGCGGGTCCTCGATGTTGCGCGCAAACAGAATGAGTCCGCCAACCTCGGGTTGGCGCAGCAGCTGGCGATCCTCGGCAGTCAGCCAGGTCCCGGCAATGTCCAGCATCAGTGAACCGTGCATATGCAGAAGGAATCCTTATTCGAGTTCAACGGCAGCCCAATCGGGACAGGGCGCCTCGTCGATGCGCACCGCACAGTGGGGCGGCACCCATGGGAAGAGTTGGAGCAGATCGGCGTTGCGCATACGAACGCAACCGTGAGAAAGCGGCACACCCATCGGCTCGCAATCCGGAGTCCCGTGAATGTAGATGTAACGACGGAAGGTATCGACCTGCCCCCGGCGATTGACTCCCGGCTCGGACCCGCTGAGCCAGAGAATCCGGGTCAGTATCCAGTCACGACCGGGGAAACTCTCGTGTAGATCAGGGGACCAGATCTCCCCAGTCCAACGCCGCCCTCGCAATACGGCGCCCTGAGGCAAGCCGTCACCGATACGCGCACGCACCTGGTGCAGACCACGCGGCGTGCAGCCGGAACCGTTCTGCTCACCGACTCCATTACGAGCGGTGGACACGGGAAAGCGCAGACGCAGCTGCCCTTCGGCAAAACCGTAGAGCTGCTGATCGGCGATGGAGATATGCAGGAAATCGAGAAGTGCCATGGGCGGCTAGCTTAGCCGATCGCCCGGCAGGCTTGTAGCTCAAGCCTTAGCCGGAATGGCCACCGCGTTGCGCCGCGCGATTGGTTGCGCCGCAGCGAGCGTATTGTCGTCGATGCCGCTGTCGGCGCGCATGCCGGCCGCTAGGAACGGCACCATCATGCGCATGACCTGCTCGATCGAGGTCCGTACGCCAAAGTCGTTTTCGGAAATCGCGCGTAGCGCTTTGATACCCGACATGCTGAACGCCGCCGCACCAAGCATGAAGTGCACGCGCCAGAACAGCTCGATGGGCGGGATAGCTGGCGCCGCGTCGTGGACCTTGAGCATGTACCGACGAAACACCTTGCCGTACATGTCTTCCAGATAACGGCGCAGGTGGCCCTGGCTCTGACTGAAAGAAAGGCCCAGCAGGCGCATGAAGATGGACAGATCATCGCCACTGCGTGGCTTGACGGCCAAAGCCTGCTCAACAAGGATCTCCAGCAGCTCTTCGAGCGTATCCTTCTTGTCGGTCAGTGCCTCGCGGCGGTCCAGCTCACGCTCCAGGCTAGCGCAGAAGGGCCCGAGAAAACGCGAAAAAACCGCCTGGATCAGCGCCTTCTTCGAACCGAAGTGATAGTTCACCGCCGCCAGATTGACGCCAGCCTTGCTGGTGATCAGACGAAGCGAGGTTTCGGCGAAGCCCTTTTCCGCGAACAGCTGTTCCGCTGCATCAAGAATGCGCTCAACTGTTTCCGACTGCGCCATGCCCCCTCCGAAAGACAAACAACTGTTTGAAACTTACGTTTCACCGACCGGCAAGTCAACCACGAAACGCCTTGTGGCACTAGCGTCATTGTCGCAGACAGCGCATGCGGCGAGCCGCATACCATCACCACCCGCCGTCAATCATTCGTTGCCAAGGTCGGATCACTGTATATAATCCCAGTCACTGTATAAAAGAACAGAGACCGACATGATCAAGCTGACGCCTCGCCAGACGGAAATCCTCGCCTTCATCAAGCGGTGCCTGGAAGACAACGGGTATCCGCCCACACGCGCAGAGATCGCTCAAGAGCTCGGCTTCAAGTCGCCCAACGCGGCCGAGGAACATCTCAAGGCGCTTGCCCGTAAAGGCGCTATCGAGATGACGCCCGGCGCATCCCGCGGGATACGTATTCCGGACTTCGAACCCGCCGCTTCCGAGAACGGCCTGCCGATCATCGGCCGCGTCGCTGCCGGCGCGCCGATTCTGGCGCAGCAACATGTCGAAGAATCCTGCCAGATCAGTCCTGCTTTTTTCCATCCGCGTGCTGATTATCTGCTGCGCGTCCATGGCATGAGCATGAAGGATGTCGGCATCTTCGATGGCGACCTGCTGGCGGTGCACACCACCCGCGAAGCACGCAACGGCCAGATCGTGGTTGCTCGTGTCGGTGACGAAGTCACGGTGAAACGCTTCAAGCGTGACGGCAAGAAGGTCTGGCTGCTGGCTGAAAACCCCGAGTTCGCGCCCATCGAGGTGGACCTCGAACAGCAAGATCTGGTGATAGAAGGCTTGAGTGTCGGCGTCATCCGCCGCTAAGGAGAAGGTTTATGCAGTATCAGACCAGTACTTCCCGGCCCCAACTTTCGTTGTTCGACGGCGTTATAGCGCACAGCCTGGCACCGTTCGGCAGTCTGAAACCACATAACAAACCCGAGCAGGACAAGGAATATCTGAGCGAGTTGAGCCTGAGCGGCAGCAGCGAACACTGTCACTTGCTGCTCGCCCCTATCCTGCGTGAGCTCGGCGATGCGGCAGACAGTCGATGGCTAACGCTGATCGCCCCGCCTGCTTTCCTCTCGCAGAACTGGCTGCGCAAATGCGGCCTGAATCGCGAGCGCATCATCCTGCTGCAACCCCGCGACGCCGAAGGTGCGCTGGAGCTCGCCTGCAAAGCGCTGGCCTCAGGTTGTAGCCATACCGTGGTCAGCTGGTTCGGCCAGCTCGAGGGCGCAACACGTAGCAAACTGCGCGCTGCTGCCAGCCTTGGCGAAGCTCAGAGTCTGAACATTCGTCTGGGATGTTGAGCTACACAGCACAGGGACGTGCTGCCAAATCCGGATGGGATCCTGAGGCTACAGCACTCGTCAGTAGCTCACTCAGTGCAGAACTCGCGGCTCATCATGGTCATGCTCGAAATCCCCTTCCGACATGCGCCCGGCCATCTGAACGCCGACGTTGAACATCGCCTTGGCAATCTCGACGTGCTGACCCTGCAGAAACAGCTTGGCGTCGTCGGAGAAATCCAGCGTGACCAGCACCTCTTCGTCCTCGGCACGACGGAGCACAATGCGCCCGTCAGGTAGCTCGACGATTTCCAGAAAAGATGATGTAGGCATGGACCAGCTCCGCGTGAAAGGCGTCCATTGTAACAGCCGTCCAGCCCCAGGGCAGCCTTTGCTGGCCTCGAGCGCTCTCTCCCCGTTCAGATCGCAACACAGTGCGATCTCGCCGCCTGACAGTAAAAACGATGCACTCATGGGGTCCGACACGTAGCATGCGCTAAAAAAACGTGCACGCCGCCCCGTGCGCGATAAGGACTGCGTATGACCACCCGTACCTTGCTGCTTACCGCCCTGGCCATGCTGGCTTTCGCCGGTAATTCGATACTGTGCCGCATCGCCTTGCGGGACACCGCTATCGACCCGGCCAGCTTTACGGGACTGCGGATCGTGGCTGGAGCGCTCACGCTCTGGTTGCTGTTGCGTTTCGGCGGCGCCAGACAATCGCCGGGCGGAGATTGGTTCAGTGCCCTGGCACTGTTCGTCTACGCGGCCAGTTTTTCCTACGCCTATATCAACCTGGATGCCGGAGCCGGCGCCCTGCTGCTATTCGGCGCAGTGCAGTTGAGCATGCTTGCCTGGGGATTGTTCCGCGGCGAACGCTTCAGCGTCGGGCAGATTGCCGGCCTGCTACTGGCGTTGAGTGGTTTGTTGATCCTGCTACTGCCGGGAAGCAGCACGCCAGCACTGGATGGCGCGCTGCTCATGCTGCTGTCCGGGGTCGCCTGGGGCGTCTATTCGCTGCGCGGACGGGGCACGAGCAATCCTCTGGCAGCAACTGCAGGCAATTTCATCAAAGCCGTGCCATTCGCCGCAGTGCTTTGTCTGGTGATGCTTGGCCAGCAGCAATGGGATGCACCCGGGGTCGTCTATGCGTTGCTTTCCGGGGCGCTGGCCTCGGGAATCGGCTATGCCATCTGGTACGCGGCGCTGCCCGGTCTCGCGGCAATACAGGCGGCGAGCGTGCAGCTCAGCGTTCCGCTGTTGACCGCCATTGCCGGCGCCGTACTGTTGGGTGAGGCGCTGACAGCAACGCTGATCATCTCAGGCGCGGCGATTCTCGGCGGCATCGCCATGGTCCTGAGCATCAGGAGCCGTGGCTGATGCCGCGCCCTCCGCTTTCACCACTCGGTAAGCGACTCGCGAAAACGTAACGCCAGGCCTTTGAGGCTCTGTCGCCAGGCCTCCAGCTCGACGCGCGACAGTGGCGGCACTTCATCCTCGACACTGACTGCCTCGATCAGCGGCTGCCGCGGATCGGTCTTGGCCTTGGCAGGAGCGCGTGGCGGCAGGAAGAGCTGCTTGTAGGCAGTAAGCAACTGTCCGAGCCAGGTGCTTGGCTGCTCCGACAATTCCAGCAATTCGGCGAGTTCCGGGCTCGGCGCAGCCTCAAGCACGCTGCGCGTCAGAAATGCCTCGACTACCGGCGCACCCGCACCAGGCGACCGATAGTAACCGGCGATCTCATGGCACAGGCCAAGCACGGCGCCGTAAAGGTGGAACAGGCAAGCCTCGCGCTCGGCCTGAATCAAGCCCTGAGAATTCATCGAGGCCGACTCTTCGGCCTTGCGCCAGCTTTCCAATGACAGGCCGGCGAAGAAGATCTTCTGGTTGGTGCGCGTGTAGAGCTCGTGAGCCATGGCGTGCTCTCCGAAAGAAGATGAACAGAGAATGGACCTTCACTGGTTGCCGCACCAGATCGGCTGACGAAGCGTCAGCCGATCTGAAGAACGCACGCTGACCGACCGATCCGCAGGGCGGTCGGCCGGAACGAAATCAGCGCTTGTCTTCGACCTTCCACTTGCCGCCGTCGTAGAACGCCTTCCAGCCGGTCGGCTTGCCGTCCACTTCGGTCTGCACGTACTGCTCTTTGGTCTTGCGGCTGAAACGGATGACCGCGAAGCGACCTTCCGGATCTTTCTGCGGCGCATCGAGCAGGAAGTGGTACTTGGGATCGATCTCGTCCTTGTGCGGGATCAGCTCACGCACCAGCGGCGCGCGGGTTTCGCGATTCTTCGGAAACTGACTTGCAGCCAGGAACAGGCCGGAAGCGCCGTCACGCAGCACGTAGGTGTCATCGACCTTCTCGCACTTGAGTTCCGGCATCTTCACCGCATCCATCTTCGGCGGCGCGGCCTCACCGTTCTTCAGCAGCTTGCGGGTGTTCTTGCACTCGGCGTTGGTGCATCCGAAGAACTTGCCGAAACGACCGGTCTTGAGCTGCATCTCACTGCCGCACTTGTCACATTCCAGACTCGGACCTTCATAGCCCTTGATGCGGTACTGGCCCTTCTCGATCTCGTAACCGGAGCAATCGGGGTTGTTGCCGCAGATGTGCAGCTTCTGCGTCTCGTCGAGCAGATAGGCATCCATCGCGGTGCTGCAGATCGGGCAGCGGTGCTTGCCGAGCAGCACGAGAGACTCGGATTCGCCCTCGTCATCAGCAGCGATCTCGTCACCGGGAATCAGGTTGACCGTCGACTTGCAGCGTTCCTTCGGTGGCAGGCTGTAGCCGGAGCAACCTAGGAACACCCCGGTCGAGGCGGTACGGATCATCATCGGCCGGCCGCAGACCTTGCATGGGATGTCGGTCAGGGTCGGCTGGTTGGCACGCATGCCATTCTCGCTAGCCTCGGCCACCTCGAGCTTCTTGCGGAAGTCACCGTAGAACTCGTCCAGCACGTGCTTCCAGTCACGTTCGCCCTGAGCGACGTCGTCCAGATGCTCTTCCATACCGGCGGTAAAACCGTAATCCATCAGGTTGTTGAAGCTCTCTGACAGACGCTCGGTGACGATGTCGCCCATCTTCTCCGAGTAGAAGCGGCGGTTGTGCAGCGAGACGTAGCCGCGGTCCTGAATGGTCGAAATGATCGCGGCATAGGTCGATGGCCGGCCAATGCCACGCTTCTCCATCTCCTTGACCAGACTGGCTTCGGAATAGCGCGCCGGCGGCTTGGTGAAGTGCTGGCTCGGGTCGAGCTTGAGCAGCTTCATGTCGTCGCCCTTGTTCATCTCCGGCAACACGTCATCCTCACCAGCCTTGCTCTGCTGCGGCATGACCTTGGTGTAACCGTCGAACTTCAGGATGCGGCCCTTGGCGCGCAACTCGAAATTGCCGGCGGCAACGGTCACGCTGGTAGACAGGTACTGCGCTGGCGGCATCTGGCAGGCCACGAACTGACGCCAGATCAGCTCGTACAGGCGCTCGGCGTCGCGTTCCATGCCCGAAAGCTGGGTGGGACGCAGGTTGACGTCGGACGGGCGGATTGCCTCGTGCGCTTCCTGGGCGCCTTCCTTGCTTGAATAGACGTTCGGCTTTTCCGGCAGATACTTGCCACCGAACTCGCTTTCGATGAAACCGCGCACCATGCCGACCGCGTCAGCGGAGAGGTTGGTCGAGTCGGTACGCATGTAGGTGATGTAACCGGCTTCGTACAAGCGCTGAGCCATCATCATGGTCTTCTTCACGCCGAAGCCGAGGCGATTGCTCGCCGCCTGCTGCAGGGTCGAAGTGATGAAGGGGGCCGAGGGCTTGCTGCTGGTCGGCTTGTCTTCGCGCTTGCTGACGCTGTACTGCGCGCCCTTGAGCTTCTCCAGTGCAGCGGTGGCTTGCGCTTCGTTGAGCGGCTTGAAGGCTTCGCCGTTCTCACGCGCGACTTCGAAGCGCACCTTGGCCTGCTGAGCAGTCGCCAGGTCCGCGTGCACTTCCCAATACTCTTCCGGAACGAAGGCGCGGATTTCGCGCTCACGCTCGACCACCAGCTTCACCGCTACCGATTGCACCCGGCCGGCCGAAAGCCCGCGGGCAATCTTCGCCCAGAGCAGCGGCGACACCATATAGCCGACCACCCGATCGAGGAAACGACGCGCCTGCTGCGCGTTGACCCGATTGATATCCAGATCGCCGGGCTTGGAAAACGCTTCCTGGATCGCCTTTTTGGTGATCTCGTTGAATACCACGCGCTTGTAACGGCTGTCGTCGCCGCCAATCGACTCGCGCAGGTGCCAGGCGATGGCCTCTCCCTCTCTATCCAAGTCGGTTGCGAGATAAATGGTGTCGGCTTCCTTGGCCAGGCGGCGCAGTTCCTCGATCACCTTTTCCTTGCCGGGCAGGATCTCGTACTTGGCTTTCCAGCCATGCTCAGGGTCGACACCCATGCGAGCGACGAGCTGGCGCTTGGCCTTCTCCTTAGGCGACAGCACCGGCGCTTCGGCGGCCGCGGCCTTGCCGCGCTTGACCGGCTCCTTGTTGGCAGAGCCGCTGGTAGGAAGGTCGCGGATATGGCCGATACTCGACTTCACCACGTACTGGTTGCCCAAATACTTGTTGATTGTCTTGGCCTTGGCCGGTGATTCCACGATGACCAGCGATTTACCCATGGAGAGGAGAGTTCCTGAATCGAAAGGTGAACAGAGGCAGCGCCCCCGACAGTTTGAATGCCCGTACCGGCGGTAATCGGTATGGCATCACACGAACGTCAATTCGCAATTGCGAACAGGCTACCTGGCAAAAACCATGACCGCGCCCGGCTCCGCATAGTGCGATTAAGAGCAGCGATTTGATGCCATCAAGCGAACGCCGAGGTTTTCGCTCTGTTTAAAAAGCACCGCTATATATAGTGGCGATGGAGGTGAGGTCAAGCGCGAGCCTGATGGCCGCCGGCCAGCTCAGCCACCGAAAACGCTTGTTTCGGCTTCGATCAATGCGAACCGCGGGACCGTTTCGCCGTTCACCTCAACGCTCTCGGTGAACATCGACAGCGGGCGCACCCAGAGCCCACGCTCCCCGTACAGCGCCTGGTAGAACACCACCGGCTCCTCGGTCTCGGAATGCCGTGCAACGGCGAAAACCCGATATTCCGGCCCCTTGTAATGGCGATAACGCCCCGGCTCCAACTGCATGCCTACCTCCACGCAAAACACAAAAAAGAAAAACCGGGGCACCAGGCCCCGGCTTCCATGCACCGGCTGACAACAATGTTCCCGCAAGCTAGCGGAATGGCTGTCAGCCTAGCGCAGTCATTTGCATCTGTCTGTTAGACGCGTTCGAAGACCGTACTGATCCCCTGGCCCAGACCGATACACATGGTGGCGACACCAATCGTACCGTTGTTCTGCTTCATCACGTTCAGCAGGGTTCCGGAGATACGGGCACCGGAGCAACCGAACGGGTGACCCAGAGCGATAGCGCCGCCGTGCAGGTTGACCTTCTCTTCCATCTTGTCGAGCAGCTTGAGGTCCTTGAGCACCGGCAGGGCCTGTGCAGCAAAGGCTTCGTTCAGCTCGACGTGGCTGATGTCGTCCATGGTCAGACCGGCGCGCTTGAGCACCTTCTGGGTCGACGGCACCGGGCCGTAGCCCATGATTGCCGGGTCAACGCCAGCCAGCGCCATGGCGCGAACCACGGCCAGCGGCTGGATGCCGAGGTCCTTGGCACGCTGCGCAGACATGACGATCATGCAGGACGCGCCATCAGTGATCTGCGAGGAAGTACCTGCAGTCACGGTGCCGCCCTTCGGATTGAACGCCGGCTTCAGTGCAGCCAGGCTTTCCAGGGTGGTGTCTGGACGGATGGTTTCGTCGTAATCGAAGACCTTGAGGAAACCGTCCTCGTCGTAGCCTTCCATCGGGATGATTTCATCCTTGAAGTTGCCTTCAACCGTGGCCTTGTGCGCCAGACGGTGCGAACGCTCACCGAAGGCATCCTGCTGCTCGCGGGTGATGCCGTGCATCTTGCCGAGCATTTCGGCAGTCAGACCCATCATGCCGGACGCCTTGGCGGCGTACAGCGACAGCTGCGGGTTCGGGTCGACGCCGTGCATCATGCTGACGTGGCCCATGTGTTCCACACCACCGATGACGAATACGTCGCCGTTGTTGGTCTGGATGGCCTGCACGGCAGTGTGCAGGGCGCTCATGGACGAACCGCAGAGGCGGCTCACGGTCTGCGCCGCACTGGTGTGCGGAATACGGGTCAGCAGCGAAGCCATGCGGGCGATGTTCCAGCCCTGCTCGAGGGTCTGGTTCACGCAGCCCCAGATCACGTCCTCGACCTCGGCCGGATCGATCTTCGGGTTGCGCGCCAGCACACCGTCGATCAGGTGTGCGGACATGGTTTCAGCGCGGGTATTACGGTGCATGCCGCCCTTGGAGCGCCCCATCGGGGTGCGACCGAAGTCGACGATGACTGCATCTCTTGGATTCAGACTCATGAATTCTCTCTCCCTCGATTAACCGTAGAAGCGCTGGCCGTTGGCAGCCATCTCACGCAGCTTCGCGGTCGGGTGGTACAGCGGGCCCAGGTCGGCGTACTTGTCGGCCATCGCGACGAACTCGGCGACGCCGATCGAATCGATGTAGCGCAGCGCACCACCACGGAAGGGTGGGAAGCCAATGCCATAGATCAGGCCCATGTCGGCTTCGGCAGCGGTCTCGACGATGCCGTCTTCCAGGCAGCGCACGGTTTCCAGGCACAGCGGGATCATCATGTAGTTGATGATGTCCTCGTCGGACAGCTCGCGAGTTTCGGCAACGATCGGCTTGAGCAGCTCGTAGGCCTCGGCATCGACAACCTTCTTCGGCTTGCCCTTCTTGTCCATCTCGTAGGCGTAGAAGCCCTTGCCGTTCTTCTGGCCGAGGCGGTTGGCCTCGTACATGACGTCGACAGCCGTGCGGGTGTCATCCTTCATGCGATCCGGGAAGCCTTCAGCCATCACGTCACGGCCGTGGTGGCCGGTATCCATGCCGACGACGTCCATCAGATAGGCCGGACCCATGGGCCAGCCGAACTTCTCCATCACCTTGTCAGCGCGAACGAAGTCGACACCGTGGGCGATGGCGCGGGCAAAGCCGCCGAAGTACGGGAACAGCACGCGGTTGACCAGGAAGCCCGGGCAATCGTTGACCACGACCGGGCTCTTGCCCATCTTCTTGGCGTAGGCGACTGTGGTAGCGATAGCCACTTCGCTGGTCTTCTCGCCACGGATCACTTCCACCAGCGGCATCATGTGTACCGGGTTGAAGAAGTGCATGCCGCAGAAGTTTTCCGGACGCTTGAGCGCCTGGGCCAGGAAGCTGATGGAAATGGTGGAGGTGTTGGAGGCAATGATCGCGTCTTCGCGAACGTGGCCTTCCACCTCGGCCAGCACGGCGTGCTTGACCTTCGGGTTCTCGACCACTGCTTCGACGACGATGTCGACGTTGCCGAAATCGCCATAGGACATGGTCGGGCGGATCGCGTTGAGCGCCTGCGCCATCTTGTCGGCGGTCAGACGGCCTTTCTCGACACGCTTGCCGAGCAGCTTGGAGGCCTCGTCCAGACCCATCTGGATACCCTCTTCGCGGATATCCTTCATCAGGATCGGGGTGCCCTTGACGGCCGACTGGTAGGCGATGCCGCCACCCATGATGCCAGCGCCCAGTACGGCAGCCAGCTTCACGTCGCGCGCCTGCTTGTCGTAGGCCTTGGCCTTCTTCTTCAATTCCTGATCGCTGAGGAACAGACCGACGAGGCTCTGCGCAACCGAGGTCTTGGCCAGTTTGACGAAGCCGGCGGCCTCGACTTCGATGGCCTTGTCACGACCGAAGTTGGCGGCTTTCTGAATGGTCTTGATGGCTTCGACCGGCGCCGGGTAGTTCGGGCCGGCCTGGCCAGCCACGAAAGCCTTGCTGGTTTCGAAGGCCATCATCTGCTCGATGGCGTTGAGCTTGAGCTTGTCCAGCTTCGGCTGGCGCTTGGCCTTGTAATCCAGCTCGCCGGAAATGGCGCGCTTGACCAGATCCAGTGCAGCGGCCTGCAGCTTGTCCGGGGCGACCACGGCATCGACTGCATGAACCTTGAGCGCGTCTTCGGCACGGTTTTCCTTGCCGGATGCGATCCACTCGACGGCGTTATCAACACCGATCAGGCGTGGCAGGCGAACGGTGCCGCCGAAGCCCGGGTAGATGCCCAGCTTCACTTCTGGCAGGCCCACTTTGGCAGCGGTGGACATGACGCGGTAGTCGGCAGCCATGCACATCTCGAAACCGCCACCCAGGGCGATGCCGTTGATAGCGGCCACGGTGGGTACGCCCAGGTCTTCGAAATCGCTGAAGATCTTGTTCGCTTCGAGGTTGCCGGCGACCAGTTCCTCGTCGGCCATCTTGAAGTTGTCGACGAATTCGGTGATGTCGGCGCCGACGATGAATACGTCCTTGCCGCTGGTTACGATGACGCCCTTCACCGACGCGTCAGCCTTGATGGCATCGACGGCCTGGCGCAGATCGTTGAGAGTGAGGCGATTGAACTTGTTGACGGACTCACCCTTGAGGTCGAAATTCAATTCGACGATGCCGCTCTCAAGAGCCTTAACCGTGATGGCTTTACCTTCGTAAATCATCAACTGATCTCCAGGTATGGAAGCTGAACGTTACGTGTCTCACGTCTTCGGCCCTACTCGGCCGCGCCTTGCGGCGAACGACACCCACCGACACGATAATCCGGGTGACCGGCGTCTGCTCTGGCAAACGCTCGATTCATACGCCCGTTTGATTTGGGTCGGCACACCTTCGGGGAAAAGCTCCGCATTGTCAATCAGCTGGTTTGCCTAACCGAAAGTCACCTGCAAGCGAACGTTTCACGACTAACGGGTCATCATCGACAGCAGCCATCCTGGCGCATTCACTGCATCGATGATCGCCACCTCGGGCTGACCGAACGGCTGAAACCGCACCGTACCCACCGAGTCAATCCTAGACCTAGCCGAGCAGGTACACTGGCGCATCTCGCTCTATGCCATCACCGGCCTTCCAGGCCGCGAAACGAATCCGGAGTTACTGCATGTCCCAAGCCCCCATCGCCCGCGCCGACACCGGCACCGATCCCTATCGCTGGCTGGAGAATCGCGACGCCGATGATGTGCTGGCGTACCTCAAGGCAGAGAACGCATACATCGAGGAACAGCTCGCCGACCAGGCCGAAGTGCGCGAGACGCTGTTTCAGGAAATAAAGAGCCGCATCCGCGAAACCGATCTGTCTCTGCCCTCGCCCTGGGGGCCATGGCTGTATTACCAGCGCACCACCGCTGGCGACGAATACCCGCGGCACTATCGCTGCCCGCGGCCGCTGGATGGTTCGCTCACCGTAGATGAGAACGCCGAACAGCTGCTGCTCGACCCCAACGAACTGGCCGGCGGCGGTTTCCTTTCGCTCGGCGCCTTCAGCATCAGCCAGGACCACAGCAAGCTGGCCTACAGCCTCGACCGCGAAGGCGACGAGATCTACCGACTGTTCGTCAAGGACCTCGCCAGCGGCGACGTGACCGCCCTGCCCTTCGATGACTGCGACGGCAGCATGACCTGGGCCAACGACAGCCAGACGCTGTTCTACGGTGAACTGGACGAAACCCACCGCCCGCACAAGATCTACCGCCATCGCCTCGGAGAGGCCGGCAGCAGCGAGGTCTATCACGACCCGGATGGACGCTTCTTCGTGCACTGCTACCGCGCCAGCTCCGAGCGTCAGCTGGTCATCCTCTCCCACAGCAAGACCACCAGCGAAGCCTGGGTGCTATCGGCGGACGAGCCGGAAGGTCAATGGACGTGCCTGGCGCCGCGCCAGGAAGACCATGAGTACTTTCCCGACCATGGCCTTCACGAAGGCCAATGGCGCTGGCTGATCCGCAGCAATCAGGCGGGCATCAACTTTGCCCTCTATCACGCCAGCGAGTCCCAGCCGGGCCGCGAGCACTGGCAGGAACTGGTCCCGCATGACGAAGCGGTGATGCTGGAAGATGTCAGCTTGAACGCCGAGGCGATTACTTTGACCCTGCGCGAAAGCGGCCTGCCGGTGATCGAGGTGCGGCCGCAGGGCGTGCAGGCCTATCGTCTGCAGTTGCCCGATGCGGCCTACAGCCTGCATGTACAGAATTCGCTGGAATTCACCAGCACGGTGATCCGCCTGCGCTATGAGGCGCTCAACCGCCCCGCGCAAGTCCGTCAGCTGACGCTGGCCGACGGCACGCAGGAAGTGCTCAAGGAAACGCCGGTGGAAGGCCCTTTCGATGCGGACGCCTATGAAAGTCGACGCATCTGGGCGACGGCCCAGGACGGCACGCAGATCCCCATCAGCCTGGTCGGCCGGCGTGACAGCTTCGGCAAGCCGGCTCCGCTCTATCTCTACGGTTACGGCGCCTATGGGCACAGCCTCGATCCGTGGTTCTCCCATGCGCGCCTGTCGCTGCTCGACCGCGGTTTCGTCTTCGCCATCGCCCATGTACGCGGCGGCGGCGATCTCGGCGAGGCCTGGTACCGTGCCGGCAAGCTGGAGCAGAAGCCGAACACCTTCAGCGACTTCATTGCCTGCGCCGAACAACTGCTGGCCGACGGCTACACCACCTCGGCGCGCCTGGCCATCAGCGGCGGCAGTGCCGGCGGTCTGCTGATCGGCGCGGTGCTGAACATGCGCCCAGAGCTGTTTGGTGCGGCCGTCGCCGAGGTGCCCTTCGTCGATGTGCTGAACACCATGCTCAACGCCGACCTGCCGCTGACCGTGACCGAGTACGACGAGTGGGGCGACCCGAACCAGCCCGAAGTTCATGAGCGGATCAAGGCCTACGCGCCCTATGAAAACGTCCGCGCCCAGGCCTACCCTGCGCTGCTCGCGGTGGCCGGCTACAACGACAGCCGAGTGCAGTATTGGGAAGCGGCCAAATGGGTCGCCAAGCTGCGCGCCACCCGCACCGACGACAATCTGCTGCTGCTCAAGACCGAGTTCGGCGCGGGGCACGGTGGCATGAGCGGTCGCTACCAGGCGCTCAAGGACGTGGCGCTAGAGTATGCCTTCGTGCTCAAGGTATTCGACATGGCCTGATGGGCCCACGCCCGCCGACCTACGGTGCCGAACAGCCGGCGCCGGCGACAGTCATTCATTAAGAATGTCTTCGTCGGAGCCACCCATGAACAATTCTTCCAAGCACCTCGAACAGAACGTCCACGGCTGGGAACGCGCGATGTCCCTGGCCGGCGGCCTCTATTTTCTTGCCAAGGGCTTGCGCCGCGGCGGCCTCGGCGGCCTGCTGCAGCTCGGCATCGGCGGCATGGCCGTAGCCCGCGGCGTGACCGGTCATTGCGAAGCCAAGCGCGTGTTCAATGAAGTCAACGAACAGGCCGGCATGGCCGAAGGGCGCTCGCACCAGATGCCCTTCGAGCGATACGCCGCGAACGAGGAGCAGTTGCGAGCCAATGCGGCGGCCGCCACCAACGGCACCACGGTCACCGGTAACGACGACCTGAAAAGCCCACCTGCCGGCGTCTAAGCGTTTTGCCCGGTTGATTGTGGGGAACGGCCTGGTCCGCGAATGAGGCTGGCACGGCGGCCCGGTCAGGTTGCGGGAGCCTGGTAGCCCCAGAGGCAAACCATTGCCATCTGGCATGGGCCGCATGCTGGATGCGCCCTCGCCGGGCGCCCTCCATTTCAGCGCTGTTTCACCGCTTCATGGGCCTCGATCAGCTGATCGACCACGCCAGGGTCGGCCAGGGTCGAGGTATCGCCCAGTGCGTCATAGTCGTCCGTGGCGATCTTGCGCAGCAGGCGGCGCATGATCTTGCCCGAGCGCGTCTTCGGCAGCCCCGGTGCCCACTGGATGGTGTCCGGTACCGCGATCGGACCTATCTCGTGCCGCACCCACTGCTGCAGCTCCTGGCGCAGCGCGTCGCTCGGCTCCACTCCGGCGACCAGGGTCACGTAAACGTAGATCGCCTGCCCCTTCAGCGCGTGCGGCACACCCACCGCGGCGGCCTCGGCTACCTTGGCATGGGCAACCATGGCGCTCTCGATCTCGGCGGTGCCCATGCGGTGTCCGGAGACGTTTAGTACGTCGTCCACCCTACCGGTGATCCAGTAGTAGCCGTCCTCGTCCCGGCGCGCGCCGTCGCCGGTGAAGTACATGCCGCGGAAAGTCTTGAAATAGGTGTCGACGAAGCGATCGTGGTCTTTGTAGATGGTGCGCATCTGCCCAGGCCAGGAATCGAGAATCACCAGATTGCCCTCGGCCGGACCTTCGAGCAGATTGCCAAGGTTGTCTACCAGCCCAGGCACTACGCCGAACAGCGGCCGCGTAGCGGAGCCCGGCTTGAGCGCTGTTGCTCCCGGCAACGGGCTGATGAGGATGCCGCCGGTCTCGGTCTGCCACCAGGTATCGACGATCGGGCAACGCGACTGCCCTACCGTTTCGTAATACCAATGCCACGCCTCGGGGTTGATTGGCTCGCCGACGGTCCCGAGCAAGCGCAGGCTGGAGCCATCGGCGCCTTCAACCGCCGCCGCCCCCTCAGCCATCATCGCGCGGATCGCCGTGGGTGCCGTGTAGAGGATGTTCACCTTGTGCTTATCGATGATTCGCGCAACGCGGGTTACGTCCGGATGGTTCGGCACACCCTCGTACATCAGCGTTGTCGCGCCGTTGGCCAACGGGCCGTAGATCAGGTAGCTGTGCCCGGTAATCCAGCCGATATCAGCGGTGCACCAGTAGACGTCTCCGGGCCGGTAATCGAAGACCCGCTCGTGGGTCAGCGCCGCATAGAGCAGGTAGCCGCCGCAGGTATGCAAAACGCCCTTCGGTTTACCGGTAGAGCCGGAGGTATAGAGGATGAACAGTGGCTCCTCGGCGCCCATCTCCTTCGGTGCACAGACCTCTCCGGCAACCCGCATCAGGTCGTCGTAGCAGATGTCGCGATGTGAATGCCAACGAATGTCTGCGCCCGTTCGACGCACGACGATGATCTTCTGCACACAGCTGGTCTGCGGGTGCGTCAGCGCCTCGTCGACGTTCTCCTTGAGCGGTACGGTTTTGCCGCCGCGGATGCCTTCGTCGGCGGTGATCACGATCTTCGACTGGCCATCGATGATGCGTCCGGCCAACGCTTCCGGAGAGAAGCCACCGAACACCACCGAGTGGATCGCGCCAATGCGCACGCAGGCGAGCATCGCCACCGCGGCTTCCGGAATCATCGGCATATAGATGGTCACCACGTCGCCACGGTGCACATCCTGGCCGCGCAGCGCATTGGCGAACTTGCAGACCTCCTGGTACAGCTCGCGATAGGTGATTTCGCGATGCTCGGACGGCTCATCACCCTCCCAGATAATCGCCAGCTGATCGCCGCGTTCAGCCAGGTGCCGATCCAGGCAATTGGCCGAGACATTCAGCGTGCCGTCGGCAAACCATTTGATGTCGACATGATGGTCATCGAATGAGGTGCGCTTGACCTCCGTGAAGGGTTGAATCCAGTCCAGCCGTGCCGCCTGCTCACGCCAGAACCCTTCAGGGTTGATCACCGACTGCTGATACATGGCCTTGTAACTGGCTTCATTGGTCAACGACTGAGCGGCCACTTCGGGACGCACTGGGTAAACTGACGCAGCACTCATGGCAGTTCCTCGCCTGTCTTGTTGGTATGCAGAACCCTGTCCAGCAGGCGAACCCAATGACCAACCCAGCGCCTGTCAGACGAAGCAATACAGCCAAACACGCCGTTCATGGCGATATCAGCTTGCTCAAGCATAGACCGCGTGTAGTGGCATGACGTGCCTGGCACAGCCGCGAAAACAGGCCGGGCGTATCAAAGTGCTTCGGCGGCTGCGTGACAGGGCGCGATTGCAGGCAAAAAAAAAGCGGCCTCAAGGGCCGCTCGTTCAACCATCCGGTTGGAATACACACTTGTCCGATCACGCAGATAGACGCCGCCATTCTGTGCAGCTCGCGCTGCTGCCGAAACTGCACATTGGTCTAACAGACCATTGGCGGGCTTGCCTCAGGGCGCCGAGTTGGCTGCACGCGCGGCCTCGATCAGATCCTTGCCGATATCGGCTTCGAACTTCTTCCAGGCCGGCTGCACCGCTTCGCGCCACTTGGCGCGCTGCTCGCCGGTCAGCACCAGAATCTCGCTCTTGCCCGAATCGATCACGCCCTGCTTGGCCTTCTCGTTCAGCGCTTCGGCCTGGCGATTCACCTCTGCGGTGACCTCATCGATGATTGCTTCCAGCTCGCTGCGCACCTCTGCCGGCAGGCCGTTCCAGAACTTGGTGTTGGTGATCAACAGGTAGTTGCCGATGCCGTGACCGGACTCGGTGATGTACTTCTGCACCTCGTGGTACTTCTGGCTGTAGATGTTCGACCAGGGATTGTCCTGAGCATTGACCACCCCGGTTTGCAGGCCCTGGTAGATCTCGGCGAAGGCCATCTTGCGCGGCACCGCCCGCAGCGCGGTGTACTGGGCGGCCTGCAGGTCCGACGGCTGCACGCGGAATTTCAGCCCGCGGGCGTCGCCCGGCTCGCGCAGCGGCTTGTTGGCGGTGAAATGGCGCATGCCGTTGAGCCAGTAGGCCAGGCCGGTGATGCCCTTGTCCTCCATGGATTTGAGCATGGCGCGGCCCTTGTCCGACTGCTGGAAGCGTTGCGCGGCAGGCATGTCGTCGAACAGGAACATCAGGTCGAACAGTTGCAGCTGCTTGGTGTACTGCTCCAGCTTCGACGGCGCCGGCGCCAGCAGCTGCACCTCGTTCATCAGCAGCGCTTCCATCTCCTTGCCGTCGCCGTACAGCGAGGAGTTGGCGAACACCTGCACTTCTACCTGGCCGGGCAGGCGCTCCTCGACGAGCTTCTTGAACATCAGCGCGCCCTGGCCCTTTGGCGTGCTGTCGGCGGTGATATGGGAGAACTTGATCAGGATCGGATCGGCCTGGGCGCCAAGTACGGTAAACAGCGCCGAAGCGGCGAGCAGACGGGTAATGCCACGGGAAAGTCGTGCCATGGGGTGAGCTCCGTTTTGTAGTTGTGTGAGCCATATCGCTGGCCGGACTCTACCCCGGCACCGCCACGCGCTGAATTGCTATTTGGCAAAGCGCGACTTCGCGTTTGGCGAAGGCAGCAGCGCAATCACCAGGCCCGACGCGCTTCTTCAGCCATTGCCTTCGCGAGCAGTGAGGTGCTCGAGCATCTGCCGCGCAGTCATCGACAGGCTTTCCAGATTGCGCACGCCGAGCTTCAGCTCGCGTCGTGCCCAGGCATCGCTCAGCGGCACGATGGCTACGTCCAGCGCCGGGAGGTAGTTGCGTACCACCTGCTCGGGCAGCACGCCGATGCCCATGCCGGTATGGATCATCCGACAGATCGCCTCGAAGCTGCGCACCTGGATGCGCAGACGCAGCGGCGTACCCATCTGTTGCGCCGATTGCTGCAGCAGCGCGTGCAGCGAGGCGTCGTGCTGCAGGCCGATAAAGTCGAAGCCTGCCGCCTCGCGCAGTGCAATGCATTCGCGGCCGGCCAGCACATGCTCGCGCGGCGTTACCAGCACCAGCCGATCCTCGCGGTAGGGAAACACCTGCAGGTCCTCGGCCGGCATATGCCCGGCGAAAATGCCGATATCGGTCAGCCCCTCGCGCAGTGCGCGCAGGGTGTCGCTGCTGACACGCTCCTCCAGGTCGATCTTCACTTCCGGGTGCTGACGGGTGAAGGTACTCAGGTCCTCGGGGAGAAATTCGATGACCGCCGAGGTATTGGCGTGAATGCGCACATGGCCCTTCACGCCCTCGCTGAACTCGCTCAAGTCGGCGTCCAGCTGTTGCAGGTTATCCAGCAGGTTGCGCGCGTGGTGCAGCAGCGCGTGGCCGGCCGGCGTCAGCTCGACGCCCTTGGGTTGGCGATAGAGCAGGCTGACGCCAAGCTGCCCTTCCAGATCGCTGACGCGCTTGCTCACCGCCGCCAGCGCCAGATGCTCGCGCTCGGCGGCGCGGGTCAGGCTGCGGGTCTCGGCGATGGCGACGAACAGCCGAAGGGTGACGAAATCGATGCGGCGCATAGTGGATTCCCGTATTCGCGGTAGACGAAGCATGCGCTGCTCAATCCGTGCTTTTCAAAGCTTCTTTCGTCTTAGCCTTCGTGAAGCGCGAAACCTCACTTGGCCAACGGCCAATTGTCCGCTGCCGATGCGTCGGTCATGCTCGGCACCAAGAATCAACCGGCACAGGTGTCGTGATGAGCGAACAGACAGACAAGAACCTGCCGCTGCAGGGCCTCAAAGTGATCGAGATGGGCCAGCTGATCGCCGGCCCTTTCGCCAGCAAGCTGCTCGGTGAATTCGGCGCCGACGTGATCAAGATCGAGCCGCCCAGGGTCGGCGACCCGTTGCGCAAGTGGCGCAAGCTAAAGGACGGCACCTCGCTCTGGTGGCATGTGCAGTCGCGCAACAAGCGCTCGGTGACGTTGGATCTCAAGGCCGCGGAAGGCCAGGAAATCGTCCGCCAGCTGGTGGCCGAAGCCGACATCCTGGTGGAGAACTTCCGCCCTGGCACGCTGGAAGAATGGGGCCTGGGTTGGGATGAGCTGTCGAAGCTGAACCCTCGGCTGATCATGCTGCGCATTTCCGGCTACGGACAGACCGGCCCCTATCGCGACCTGCCGGGCTTCGGCGTGATCGGCGAAGCGATGGGTGGCCTGCGCCACCTCTCCGGCTATCCCGGCCAGCCGCCGGTGCGGGTCGGCGTCAGCATCGGCGATTCGCTGTCCTCGCTGTATGGGGTGATCGGCGTATTGCTCGCCCTGCAGGAACGCAACCGCAGCGGCCAGGGCCAGGGCCAGGAGATCGACGTGGCGCTGTACGAGTCGGTGTTCGCCATGATGGAAAGCCTGGTGCCCGAATACGACGCCTTCGGCTACGTACGCGAGCCGGCTGGCAGCGCCCTGCCCGGCATCACGCCGTCCAATTCCTATTTGTGCAACGACGGCGCCTATGTGCTGATCGCCGGCAATGGCGACAGCATCTACAAGCGCCTAATGACCCTGATGGGCCGCCAGGACCTTGCCGATGATCCGCGCTTCGCCCACAACGACGGCCGCGCCCAGCACGCCGAGCTGATCGATGCCGCCATCGGCGAATGGACCATCCAGCACAGCCGCGACGAGGTGATCGAAGCACTCAAGGGCGCCCGCGTGCCGGCCGGCTATCCCTACACCGCAGCCGATATCGTCAAGGACCCACACTACCTGGCGCGGCAGATGATCGAGCAAGTGCAGACCTTTGCCGGCCCGCTCAAGGTGCCGGGCGTGCTGCCCAAGCTATCGCGCACGCCGGGGCGCATCGGCGAAGGCGGCCCGCAACTGGGCGAGCACACCGACGACGTGCTGGCCGGCCTTGGCCTCACCGATGAACAACGCCAGGGCCTGCGCGAGCGCGGGATCATCTGAACAGTGCGTCGGGGGATGATGCTTCATTCACCCACCATCTCCGCAACGGTGGATGGGTGGAGCGTCATCCACCCTACGCCCATACGTAGGGTGGACAACGCGAAGCTTGTCCACCTCCGAGGCAACCGAAAAGGTGGATGGATGAAGCGTCATCCACCCTACGAAACTCCAGGACTCCCCCATGAGCAAACGCCTATATATCCAGGAAGTCGCCACCCGCGACGGCTTCCAGATCGAAGCGAACTTCGTGCCGACCGAAGCCAAGATCGCTCTGATCGACCGCCTCTCGCAAACCGGGCTGGCGAAGATCGAGGTCACCTCCCTCACCTCGCCCAAGGCCATCCCCAACCTGCGCGACGCCGAAGACGTGATGCGCGGCATCCGCCGTGCGGAGGGCGTCGAGTACACCGTGCTGGTGCCCAACGTGAAGGGCTGCGAGCGCGCGCTGGCCTGCGAGGTGGACGAGATCAACCTGGTGATGTCGGCCAGCGACACCCACGGCCTGGCCAACCTGCGCATGACACCCGAACAGTCACTGGTGCAGTTCCGCGAAATCATCGAAGTCACTCGCGGCAGTGGCGTGTTTATCAACGCCTCGCTATCGACCACTTTCGGCTGCCCGTTTGAGGGCAACGTGCCCGAGCGGCGCATCTATGAGCTGGTGCAGCGCCTGCTGGAGATCGGCGTGCAGGGCATCACCCTCTGCGACACCACCGGCATGGCCGACCCGGCGCAGGTCGAGCGCATCTGCCGCGAAGTGCTGAACAGCTGGCCGCAGGCAGTATTCACCGCACACTTCCACAACACCCGCGGCATGGGCCTGGCCAACGCGCTGGCTGCGCTGAACGCCGGCATCGACCGCTTCGATGCCTCCCTCGGCGGACTCGGCGGCTGCCCGTACGCGCCGGGTGCCAGCGGCAATATCTGCACCGAAGATCTCGTGCACATGTTCCAGCGCATGGGCCTGAACACCGGCGTCGATCTCGACCGTCTGCTGCAATGCGCCGCCGACCTGCCCCAACTGGTCGGCCACGACGTGCCGGGCGCGGTACTCAAGGCCGGCAAGGCCGATCGCCGTTATCCGAGACCGAAGTGGATGCAGGAAGTCGGTGTTTGACCGCGTGCGGAGCGCCTGTTGGACAGTGTGGTGCCATGAGCGGTGCTTCGGCCGTAACTGGCACAACGCAAGGCCGCCCCTTACGACAGGATTGAACAATGAGGTGATGGTTTAGTGTTGTTATGAAGCGAGATGGCCGGAGCGGCGAGTCTTGGAGCAGAGCAAGGCCGATGATAACAATTACGGTTTGAATCAGTTGTTAGGGGAGATCACCGCAAGGGTATCTTGCTGTAGATATTTGGATCTTCTAAGCATTTCTTTAGTAGCAGTTGTTCTCCGCCGTAAATTTCTAATATTTCTGATTTTTCTTTGTTGGTTTTAACATTTAGACATACGCATGAAAAGCCGTAGTTTCCATTTGTACGGACAAATTCTTTTTGGTCAATAAATGGCATGTTAGCCATTGACTTTTCGTTGATAAACCCTCTGCCTTGTACCGATAGCGTCCATTCTGAATCGTTGTCGATTAGCCATAGGTTTGCTGGCGTGGGGTTTTCTAACCAACCGCAGCGTTTTTCAGCGGACATGGTGCTGAGAGGCATCACGAGAAACAGGATAAGGATTATGTGGTGCAATTAGTCTTTCCCTAACTTGGTTAAGGGCGGGCTTTAGCACGTCCCAGTGAGCGAAGCGAACATTTGAAGCTGTTGTTATACATGACTAAGGGCGGTCACTTCTTTCGTTTTCATCCTGGTTTCCCCAAGCGGACTCCATAAAAAAAACAATTACAGCGAAAACTATAATCGCACCTATTAAGAAAACAACTTCCTCTTGGTTAAATGTTTCTCTACCGAAGCCAATTTTCGCTCCTGGCGGGGGAGCTCCGGCAAAAGTAGAACAACTGATGGCGAGCAGTAATATAAATAATATTCTAGACATAGCTTCCTTACTATATTGAAAATTTAAAAGACTGCCTCTTGCCTAACGTTTCGTTGAGGGGCGGGCTTTAGCCCGTCCTAGTGAGCGAAGCGAACGGCTTGAACCTTTTGTCAGGTGCGTTAGCCTGAGTAAACACTCTTAAAATACTCTGCTCGTTCAATAGTCATTCTTAATTTGCACTCTTCCACTTGGACGCCCTGCCAAGGAGATGGGGTTGACGATATTCCTATGAACTCACACTCGGCATCTCTGAATTTAAGCCACGCCCTTTGAGAAGAACGAAACAAGCTAACCAGTTCGGCGTGTGGCCAGTTCTGGCGTAATGCAGTTTCTTCTTCTTCAGTTCTTTTGATGGCTTTTTTGTATTCTGCATTCAATTTCTCGTCGGCGAGTTTGTATTTTTGTGCCACGCACATATATCCTGCGGTAACGCCTCCGCCTTGGGCATTGCAGGGATCATCATTTTCTTCAGTGGCAAAGGCTGCTGCTGAAATGAAGAAGAAAAATACAAAGTATATTGCTTTCAAATTTATTCCTAGCACCTAACGCTTGGTTAAAGGGCGGGCTTTAGCCCGTCCCAATGAGCGAAGCGAACGATTTGAACCAATTGTTAGGCTTTCTCTGCATCATTACTAGTACCTCAGGGCTTTTTCTGAAGTGCTTTAATTTGCTCTACTGCCTCTTTTATTTCGTCGCTTGTGCTTGCTTCAACTTCAATGTCTTTAATTTTTATGCGAATTTTTCTTCCGTTCCGTGCCTTTATCCATACGCATGCAACGGTTGTAAGCGGTAATTAATGCTGCTGCGTTGTTAAAAATAAACTCGCCAAGTGGGCCACCACCGCCGACTGCACTATCCATGGCGAAGCAGCGCTGGCTAGTTGCATGTGCGCCCCTGGAGAATCTGCCCAGTTCTCTTTGATATTCTGGGCTGAAAATGTCGCTGTCTTCTTTTGATTTTACTAGGTGCAATTCAAAACTTTCTGGTGCGGACATTATTGTTCCTTGTGGGGTAGCCTAAAGTTTGGTTAAGGGGCGGGCTTTAGCCCGTCCCAGTGAGCGGAGCGAGCGATTTGAACCACTGGTTAGATGCATGGCACAAGCCTCAATCGCTTACGCACTTTATCTCCGCTTTGAGTATGTATGCTTTGCTGAAGAAAGGCATAACTCTGTCAATTGTTCTTGTTACATAACTTAGCTCAGTTCCAAGAACTTCCTCGCGCAACGCAATAAGCTCATGAACAATAATGTTCGATTTTTCTGGCGGAATCCTGGGATAGTTATAGAGTTCTGCCAAGAGCCAGCCGAGGCATGGGAATTCGGATTTTCGTTAACAGGAACGAATAGCGACTCTTCATGCGTTTCTATGCATGCTTTCTCGCTACCGTAATACATGTCAAATGCCATGATGGTTCCGTGATTTTTGAAACTGCACCTAACTATAATTAGACACCAAGTGGTGTATAAGACGCCGAACGGGCTTGGTGTATAAAATTCCGTTCGCCTTTCTCTCCGAGCCTCTAGCTCGGGCCTCTCAGGGACGCCGGTGTTTATACACCAGCTCCGGGAAGCATGAAATTGATGTCATCAAACCTTGCCTCGCCTGCGATCTTCCGCACACGCTCCACCATTGCCGTCTCGATAAGGCTTCGAGATTCCATGCCGTTTAGAGCCGCAGAAAAAAACTGGCAAGCACAAGCGGCAGGCCTAGCAGAGCCCTAGAAAAACCAACCACTGCAGGCCGGAAAACAGTTAGGTCTCGCCGCCCGCAGCATGTAGCAACGGGCTCAGTCCCCCTGACAGAACTGCAGAATCGCCTCGGCTACTGCCTGCGGCGCCTCGCGCTGGGGGAAATGGCCGACGCCTGGCAATAGCTGTCGGTGGTATGGGCCGCTGAACAAGGCCTCGCGCCCGGCCGAGGTTTCCGGTGCGTTGCAGGTATCGGCCTCGCCGTGCAGCACCAGCGTCGGCACGGCGAGCACCGGGGCCGGTTGCAGCAGCGCCTCGTCCGATGCATAGGCAGGATCGCCGTCGACGAAACCCCAACGGTGGCGATAGGAATGCAGTACCACGGCGGCCCAGTCCGGGTTGTCGAACGCCTCCAGCGCCTGGATTAAATCAGCCTCGGCGTACCAGCCGGCCGGTGACCAGGTATCCCACAGCAGCCGCGTGAAGGCCGCGCGATCCTCAACTACCGTCTGCTCGCCGCGCGGGGTGGCCATGTACCAGTGGTACCAGTAGTTGCGGGCCTGGCTGAGCGAGATGTGCTGGTTCGGGTCATTGGTGCCGTAGCCCACCGCGAGCATTACCAGCCGTGCGGCGGCGTGATGGCGCAGCCCGCAGGCATTGGCCACCGCCCGCGCGCCCCAGTCATGGCCGACCAGCACCGGCTGGTCGAGGCGCAATGCGTCGATGAAATCCAGCAGGTCACGGCCCAGCGCGGCGAGCTGGCCGCTGCGTGGGGTCAGCGGATCGATGAAGCGCGTCTGGCCGAAGCCGCGCAGTGTCGGGCACAGTACGCGATAGCCAGCCGCGGCCAATCGCTCGGCGACGGCTATCCAGCCTTCGGGGCAATCCGGCCAGCCATGCACGAGCACGGCGACCTGTTGGCCACGGGGATTCCATTCGAGATAAGCGATATCCAGCACCGGCGTGCTGACAAAGGCATAGCGACTCATGCCGGCGTCTCCTTACGTTGGTCGAGCGGCCAGCATAAGCGTTCGTCTGGGTAAAAAAAGCAGGCCCGTCTCATCTGCACGGGCGTCGCATGGTTGATCGAGAGGAACCTGGGCGAGATCACATTAGGCCCGCCCAGGCGAGTGAATTGGTGTCAGGAGCGATTGGCTGCCTGTGCCGCCTCGATCAGCTCGGCGCCGATGTCGTTCTCGAACTTCTTCCATACCGGCCGCATCGCCTCGCGCCACTGGGCGCGTTGCTCGGGGGTCAGTTCGATGATTTCGGTCTTGCCGGAGGCGGCGATGGCCTGGCGCGCCTGCTGGTTAAGGTCGTCGGCCTGGCGGTTCACCTCAGCGGTGACCTCTTCCATGATCGTTTCCAGCTCGCCGCGCACGTCTTCCGGCAGGCCGTTCCAGAACTTGGTGTTGGTAATCACCATGTAGTCGATCAGGCCGTGGTCGGAGGCGGTCATGTAAGGCTGGACCTCGTGCACCTTCTGGCTTTCATAGTTCGACCAGGTGTTCTCGGTGCCATTGACCACGCCGGTCTGCAAGCCCTGGTAGACCTCGGCGAAGCTCATCTTGCGGGGGTTGGCGCGCACCGCCTTGAACTGCTCGTCGAGCACTGCCGAGGCCTGTACGCGGAACTTCAGCCCGCGGGCATCCTTCGGCTCGCGCAGCGGCTTGTTCGCCGAGAGCTGCTTCATGCCGTTGTGCCAGTAGGCCAGGCCGGTGATGTTCTTGTCCTCCATCGCGCGCAGCAGCGCCTTGCCCTGCGGGCCGCTCTGAAAACGATCGGCAGCCGCCAGGTCATCGAACAGGAACGGCAGGTCATAGATCTGAATGGCCTTGGCGTAATGCTCGAACTTGGCCAGCGACGGCGCCAGCATGTGCACGTCACCGAGCAGCAGGGCCTCCATTTCCTTGCCGTCGCCGAACAGCGAGGAGTTCGGGTAGACCTCGACCTTCACCTTGCCCGGCAGGCGTTCCTCGGCGAACTTCTTGAACAGCAGGGCGCCCTGCCCCTTCGGTGTGTTGTCCGCCACCACATGGGCGAATTTGATGGTCACGGGGTCGGCATGCACCAGCCCGGCGATGGAGAAAGAAAGCGCGCAGGCGAGTGCCTTGAGCTTGTTACTCAGCATGGAAGTACCCTCTTGTTTTTGTCGATTGGTACGTTTCGCAGGCAAGCGTTGCGGTCAGGGCACCGCTTGCCCGGCACGTTGCAGCAGGCGACGGGCTCGGCCGATGACGGGGGCATCGACCATCTGTCCGTCCACCACGAAAACCCCATCGCCGGAGGCTCCGGCGGCGAGGATGCGTTGCGCCCAGTCCAGTTCCGCGGCACTGGGCATCAGGGTTTCGTGCACCACAGCCACCTGGCTCGGGTGGATGCACAGCAGGCCGCCAAAGCCCATGTCACGCGCGTCGGCAGCGGCGCGGGCGAGGCCTTCGAGGTTCTTGATGTCGGGAAAGACGCTGTCCAGCGGTGCTGCCAGCCCGGCCAATCGCGACTGCAACAGCAGCGCATAGCGTGCCTGGTCAAGCATGCGCTCGGCGCCGGCGGTGCCGTTGGCCAGGCCGAGATCGAGGCCCAGGTCCAGCGCGCCGAAGGACAGCCGCTCGACACCCTGGGCGTGGGCAATTTCCGCCAGGTTGGCCAGCCCGCGGGCGCTTTCGACGATTGGCCAGACCGGCTTGCCGCAGCTGGCCGCCAGCGCAACCTGCACCGCGCTTTCGACCTTCGGCAGCAGCACGCCGGCGACGCCGGCATGACGGGCGCAGAGCGCCAGGTCCGCGGCCTGCTCGGCATGGGTTGGCGCGTTGATGCGCACCAGCAGGCGCGCCGCCGGGTTGGCAGCCAGGAAGGCATCGAGGTTGCCCCTCGCCTCTGCTTTAAGGTTCTCCGCGACCGCATCCTCGAGGTCGACGATGACCGCGTCGGCGCCGCTCGCCAGTGCTTTGGGAATGCGTTCCGGGCGGGTCGCCGGGACAAACAGCGCGCTACGGATGATCGGTGAGTTCATGGGCTGGCTCCTGGGCACGCTCATACCGCGCCCTGCTCGTGCAAGCGCTGAATGTCCCCGGGGGCATAGCCCAGTTCGGCCAGCAGGCTATCGGTGTGCTGGCCCAGCGCGGGGATCGGGTCCATGCGCGGGGAAAAGGCGCTGTTGCGCCCCGGTGGCAGCAATGCCGGCAGGCGGCCGGACGGACTTTCCACCTCGCTCCAGCGCTGGCGGGCCTTGAGCTGCGGATGCGCCCAGACGCCGGCCATGTCGTTGACGTGGGCATTGGCGATTGGCGCGGCATCCAGCCGGGCAATCACCTCCTCGGCGTTCAGGCGGCCGAATGCCTCGACGATGAGCGCACGCAATTCGGTGCGATGCTCCGAACGCCGGGCATTGCTCGAGAAGCGCTCGTCCTGCGCCAGCTCCGGCTGCAGCAGCACCTTGTCGCAGAACGCCAGCCACTCGCGCTCGTTCTGCAGCCCGAGCATCACCGTGCCGCCGTCGCCGGTGGGGAACGGGCCGTAGGGGTAGATGGTGGCGTGCGCGGCACCGGCGCGCGGCGGCGGCGTCGCGCCGTTGTAGGCGTAGTACAGCGGGTAGCCCATCCACTCGACCAGGCTTTCGAGCATGGACACATCCACACGGCTGCCCTCGCCCGTCTTGTCGCGCAGCATCAGCGCCGAGAGCACTCCGGTGTAGGCGTACATGCCCGCGGCGATATCGGCAATGGAGCAGCCGGCCTTGGCCATCTCGGTCTCGCCCGGCCCGCCGGTGACGGAGAGAAAGCCGCCCTCGCTCTGGATCAGCAGGTCATAGGCCTTCTTCTGCTCGTAAGGGCCGCCCTCGCCGTAGCCGGAGATGTCGCAGACGATCAGCCGCGGAAAGCGCTCATGCAGCGCCTCGAAAGACAACCCCATGCGCGCGGCGGCGCCCGGAGCCAGGTTCTGCACCAGTACGTCGGCCTTGGCCAAGAGCTGGTCGAGCACCTGGGCAGCGGCGTCCTGCTTCACGTCCAGGCTCAGGCTTTCCTTCGAGCGGTTGGTCCAGACGAAATGCGAGGCCAGGCCGTCGACCCGCTCGTCGTAGCCGCGGGCGAAGTCGCCGGCACCGGGCCGCTCGATCTTGATCACCCGTGCGCCGAGGTCGGCCAGCTGGCGCGTGCAGAACGGCGCGGCGATGGCGTGCTCGAGGCTGACCACGGTGATGCCATCGAGTGGGCGGGGTTTGACTTGGGTGTCGTTCATGTTCGGTTCCTGCAATTTCGGCGTAGGGTGGAAATCGCCGAAGCCATTTCCACGCGTTTGTTCCAGCCCCTGGGGCTCTGGCGCCACATTGGTGGATAAGGCTTCGCCGTCATCCACCCTACGATTCAGTTCAGGCCAATGCGTCCAGCCGCTGCAGCTCGCGCAGGCGCCAGACCGTATCGATCAGCGCGCCCGCCTCGTCATCGCTGCGCGCCACGGAGAACTGCACCAGGCGGCGGAACTTGTCCTCCAGCTCGGCGCGGCTCAGCGTGTTGCCCGGGTCGCCCTTCGGCTCGTCGATGGCGCCGTGCAGCGTGCGGCCATCGGCGGTGGTCACTTCGACGCGACCGAGCCAGCGTGCCGGGTAGGTGCCGTCCACCTCGGGATCGAGCGTCATCGAGACCTTCTCGCGGAACTCGCCGACGCGCGGGTCGCTGAGCGCATGGCTGTGGAATTCGGTCAGGCCGGCCTTGCCGTACAGGGCGATCAGCCCCAGCACGGTGCCCATGGAGAATTTGGCTTGATGCACCGTCTGCGGCACCGTCACGCGGCCGAGCACGTCGATCGCGCCCTGGTGCACGCGGGTGGTGACCGAGGCGATGTCATCGGCCCCGAGCCCTTCGCGCTGCATCAGCGCCAGCAGCGCATCGGCCGCCGGGTGGGTATGCCGGCAGGAGGCGTGGAACTTGAACGAGGTTTCCGCCAGCGCCCAGCGGCTGCCGAGCCGGTCGGACAGCTTGCTCGGCTCGGCATCGCGGGACATGCCCGCCGCCATGCCCTGCTCGCCTTCGAGGATGTTCTGTGCGCCGGTCAGGCCCTCGGCGGTCAGGTAGGCGGCGAGCAGGCCATCGGCAGCCGCCTTGGCGGTGTGCAGTTGCTTGGAGTCCGCCGCGTCACGGAGAAACTCCCACAGCCCCGCCGCTTGCGTACCGGCGCTGCCGAGCAGATGGGTGAACTGCTGCTGGTCGAAATCCATCAGCTTGCCAACGGCCACCGCCGCGGCCAGGGCGCCGACGGTCGCGGTGGTGTGGAAGATGCGGTAATGCGAGCGGCCGAGGAACTCGCCGATGCGGATGCCCGCCTCGTAGCCGGCCACCGAGGCCACCAGCAGCTCGCGGCCGGACTTGCCGAGATCCTGCGCCGCCGCCAGCGCAGCGGGAAACACCACGGTGGCCGGGTGCAGCACGGAGCTGTTGTGCAGGTCGTCCTGCTCCACCAGGTGCGAGCTGGCGGCATTCACCAGAGCGGCGAAATAGGCCGAGCTGCTCTGGCCGTTGACCAGAATGCGCGCCGGCCCGTCGGCCGGGCCCATCTTCTGCGCGTAACGCTCGAACAGCGGAATCGGATGCGAGCCGGCGCTGGCCAGGGCCGAGCCGAGCCAGTCGAGAAAGAGGTCCTCGGTGCGGGCCAGCACCGGCTCGGGGATCTGCTCGTAGGTGAGCCCGGCAAGGAATTCGGTCAGGGCACGGGTGTGCTGGCTCATGCGTTGGGCTCCAGCGGATGCTCTAACGGATTGGACAGTTCGATGAGGTTGTGGTCGGGGTCGCGCAGGTACACCGAGCGGATCGGTCCGGTCGCGCCGGTGCGCTGCACAGGACCTTCAGCGATGGCGACCTGCTGCGCCTGGAGATGGGCGATCACCTGTTCCAGCGGCGTGGCGACGATAAAGCAGAGGTCCGCCGAACCGGGTGTCGGCCGCTCGGCCTTGGGCTCGAATTCGCGCCCGGCCTGGTGCAGGTTGATCTTCTGGTTGCCGAAGGCCAGCGCCTTGCGCCCTTCGCCGAAGGTCACCAACTGCATGCCGAGCACGCGGGTGTAGAAGTCGATCGTGGCCTCGAGGTCGGCGACGGTCAGTACCAGATGGTCGAGGTGGCTGATATCCATGACGCACTTCCCTCTTTCGTAGGGTGGAAATCGCGAGGCATTTCCACCGTCTGTGTCGTCTGTTCGATACGCGTGGAAAAGGCTTCGCCGTTTTCCACCCTACGTCTGGCTCCGTTAAAACGAACGCGGCAGCTCGAGCAAGTGCTCGGCCACGTACGACAGGATCAGGTTGGTGGAGATCGGCGCTACCTGATACAGCCGCGTCTCGCGGAACTTGCGCTCGACGTCGTATTCGTTGGCGAAGCCGAAGCCGCCGTGGGTCTGCAGGCAAGCGTTGGCAGCCTCCCAGCTGGCCTTCGCTGCCAGATACTTGGCCATGTTGGCCGCCGCTCCGGCGTTGCGCCCGGCGTCGTATTCCTCGCAGGCGCGCCAGCGCATCAGGTCGGCGGCCTCGATCTCGATATGCGCTTCGGCGATCGGGAACTGCACGCCCTGGTTCTGGCCGATGGGCCGGCCGAATACCACGCGATCGCGGGCGTACTGCGCGGACTTCTCGACGAACCAGCGGCCATCGCCGATGCACTCGGCGGCGATCAGCGTGCGCTCGGCATTCAGACCGTCAAGGATGTAGCGAAAGCCCTTGCCCTCCTCGCCAATCAGGCTACTGGCGGGAATTTCCAGGTTGTCGAAGAACAGCTCGTTGGTCTCGTGGTTGACCATGTTGGCGATCGGCTGCACGGTCAGGCCGTTGCCGATGGCCTCGCGCAGGTCGACGAGGAAGATCGACATGCCCTCGGACTTTCGCTGCACCTCGGCCAGCGGCGTGGTGCGTGCCAGCAGGATCATCAGGTCGGAATGCTGGATGCGCGAGATCCACACCTTCTGCCCGTTGATGACGTACTTGTCGCCCCGGCGCACGGCGGTGGTCTTGATCTTGGTGGTGTCGGTGCCGGTGGTCGGCTCGGTGACACCCATGGACTGCAGGCGCAACTCGCCGCTGGCCAGCTTCGGCAGGTAGTAGCGCTTCTGCTCCTCGCTGCCGTTTCTGAGCAGGGTGAACATGTTGTACATCTGCCCATGGATGGTCCCGGAGTTGCCGCCGCAACGGTTGACCTCCTCGAGGATCACCGAGGCCTCAGCCAGGCCCAGGCCCGAGCCGCCGTATTCTTCCGGGATCATCGCCGAGAGCCAGCCGGCCTCGGTCATGGCGGTGACGAAGGCTTCCGGGAAGCCCTTTTCCTCATCGATCCTGCGCCAGTATTCGGCGGGAAATTCGGCACAGAGGGCGCGCACGCCTTCGCGGATGAAATTCAGTTCTTCGGTCTTGTTCGGGTGCATCTCGGTTTCTCGCTTGTTCGTTGGGCGCGCATGGCCTCAGCGGTGGGTAAGGCTGCGCCGTTATCCACCCTACGGTTCAGTCGAATTCCGCTTCGGCTTTCTGCGCCAGGCCGTTGTGGTCGCCGGCCCAGAGCTCGGCCCTGCCCGGCGCGACGATGCGTCCGCCGACCTCGAACGGCTGCGGCGCGATCAGCGGGCGCAGGCCGCGATAGGCGAAGCGGCGCAGGCGGGCGTCGGGATTGGCGCGGCAGAAAGCGCGCAGGTTGAGCGTGGCGATCAGCGGCCCGTGCACAACCAGGCCGGCATAGCCTTCGGTCTCGGTGACGTAGGGCCAGTCGTAATGGATGCGATGGCCGTTGAAGGTGACCGCCGAGTAGCGAAACAGCAGCGTCGGCGTCGGCGTCACCGCTTCGCGCCAGCCACCGGCGACCATGGGTTCGCCGCTGCTGGTCTTCGGCGGGGTGGGCTCGCGGTAGACGATGTCCTGTTCCTCACGAATAGCCAGACGGCTGTCCTGCAGGTAGTCGTGCTGCACGGTGACGAACAAGAGCGCACCGCTGCGGCCGTGCTTCTCCTCGATGTGCTTGATGGTGGATACCCGCCGCGCCTCGCCACCGGCTTCCAGCGGACGAATGAAATCGACCCGACCGCCAGCCCACATGCGGTTGCGGTTATCGGCCGGGGGCAGGAAGCCGCCGCGCGCCGGGTGACCGTCCTCGCCAAGGCCGCTCTCGGCGATGGGCTCCTGAAAGAAGCACCATTGCCACAACGGCGGCAAGGCTTCGCCATGAGCGGGCGTGGTTTCGCCGAAGGTGGCGGCGATGCGCATCAGCAGGTTGCGACTGAGCTGGTCGTGCACTTCTTCGCTGCGGCCAATCCAGGCAGAGATATCGGTCATTGCGGCTTCCGGTCGTTGTCTTTGTTTCACTGGAGAATGCAACGAAGGCGGCGTTCCGTGAATTTGTATTTACCGACACCGGCGTTCGCCTAAGCTGAACGCCGTTCCAAGTACCGGTAGCAAGCATGCATTTCGATCTGGCCGACCTGCGCCTGTTCATTCATATCGCCGAATCCCCAAGCCTTACCCAGGGCGCACGCCGCGCGCACCTGTCGCCAGCGGCGGCCAGCGCACGCATCAAGGCGCTGGAAACCCAGCTCGACAGCCGCCTGCTCTACCGCGACAGCCGCGGTGTCGAGTTGACGCCGGCCGGGCACAAGCTGCTGCAGCACGCGCGGCTGATCATGCGCCAGGTGGATTACCTGAAAAGCGAGTTCGCCGAATACGGCACCGACTCAGCCGGACATATCCGCATCTTCGCCAACACCACGGCTGTAACCGAATTTCTGCCAGAGGTGCTAGCTGGCTTCCTCGCCGAGCGCCCCGGCGTCACGGTGGACCTGCAGGAACGACTGAGCCGCGACATCGTCCGCGGCGTGCTGGACGGCAGCACCGACATGGGCATCATCGCGGGCCCGGTGCAGGCCGAAGGGCTGCAGGTATTGCACTTCAGCACCGACCGCCTGCTGCTGGCGGTGCCGGTCGGGCATCCGCTGGCCGGGGAAGCACAGGTCACGCTGCGCCAGACCCTGACCTATCAGCACATCGGCCTGCACGAGGGCAGCACGCTGCTGACCTTTCTGCGCGATCAGGTGGAAACGCTCGGCAGCCAGCTATCACTGCGCATCCAGGTTTCCAGCTTCGAGGCGGTGTGCCGGATGATCGAGGCCAGCGTCGGCATCGGCATCATTCCCGAGTCCGCGGCGCGCCGACACAGCCGCACCATGCAGCTGGCGCTGGTGGAACTGGACGAACCCTGGGCGGTGCGCGAGCGCAGCATTCTGGTCCGAGAACTGGACGCCCTGCCCGGTAGCGTCCGTGCGCTGATTGCGACCCTGGTTCCCAACGACGAGGCCTGAGCGAACGTTACGTCCCGGATGCTGCCGAAAGGCGGGTAGCCCCGCTTCGGCGGACCATCGCAGGGAGCCACCATGTCCGCACTGACCAACCGGCTGTTTCGGTTGTATCACCGAGTCACCGGCAGCATCGCCTTCTATCCGACACTGATCGCCCTGAGCCTGGGAATCCTGTGTGTCGTCACAATCCTCTTGGAGATGACCTGGCTGCAGCCGTACAAGGAGGACCTTGACCTGGGACTGGTGAAGAATGCCGAGAACGCCCGGCTGATCCTCGGCACCCTGGTCGGCGGGATCATTTCGCTGATGGTGTTCAGCTTTTCCATGGTGATGGTGGTGCTTAACTCGGCCGCCTCGTCGCTGTCGCCGCGGGTCATTCCCGGGCTGATCAGCAGCCGCAGCCACCAGATCGTACTCGGCGTCTATCTCGGCACGATCATCAATTCGCTGATGCTGATCTCGACGATTCAGGAAGGCGACGACATCAACGTACCGAGCCTGGGCATCTTCCTGGCGCTGGGACTCGCGGTGATCTGTCTGTGCCTGTTCGTGTACTTCATCCGCTCCATTTCACTGTCGATCCAGGTGGATTTCATCCTCAACCGGGTCTACAAGCAGACCCACGCCCAGCTGCAACAGCGTCTTGAGCGACTGGAGCACTGCGAGGTCGCCGATTGGCCGGACGACAGCGGCTGGCAGACCATCCGGGCACGGCGTTCCGGCTACTTCAAGGCGCTGAATGCCGCTGCGGCACAGGATCTGCTAAACGAGCAGGACGCCTGCATGACCGTGCAAGTGCACTACGGTTTCTTCGTCATGCCTGGCCACCCGCTGATACGGTTGAGCCGGGAACTGGACGAGCAATGCGTGGCGCAGTTGCTCGACTGTTTCGATTTCTACGTCGAGGAATACGCCCACCGGCATTTCTTCTTTGGTTTCAAGCAGATCATCGAAATCGCGGTGCGGGCGCTGAGCCCAGGTATCAATGACCCCGGAACGGCGATCAAGGCGATCGACATGATGGGCGTGCTGCTCAGCGAACGGATGAGGCTGCCGGACCACGATGTCGCGCCCGAGCAAGGCGCACCACGGATCTATCTCAGAGAGTTCGATCTGCATCAAATGCTCCTGCTGGCCTTCGGCTCGTTGCGCGCTTACGGCAAGGAGGACCTGCAGGTGCTGCTGAGCCTGCTTCAGGCGTGCAAGAACTTGCTGTTCAGCGCAACCAACGCTGGGGACGAACGCGTAATTCTGCGCCACGCTCAGGCGATCCTCGAGCAGGCAGCCGTCTCGCTGGACGGCGCGCTGGATCGCCAGGCCGTCGCCGAGGCGGTGCGGTTGTTGAACCAGGCCGTGCGCCACGCCGAGCCGCTGGAGAACACGCTGACACGGGAGTCCTGACGATGTGTTCAACTCCGTCCGCGAGCATGGCGCTCTCAAACTCGTGAAACTCATTAAAAATCAAAAAGTTGCATCGCATCACTCGCAACGGAAAAGGCGATTCGGCTTGTTTTCAGTTATCTCGTTATTTAGGGTGTCCCGATGAAAACCTTGATCGCACCTATCAGCTCCCTGCTCGCTGGCGTGGCGCTGCTTCTGCTCGGGCACGGGCTGCTCAATACTCTGCTCACGTTGCGCGGCGTGGCCGAAGGCTACTCCACCGGGATGATCGGTCTGCTGATGTCCGGCTACTTTGCCGGCTTTCTCATCGGCACCTGGCTGGCGCCCTCGCTGATCCGCCGCATCGGCCACATTCGCACCTTCGCCTTTTATGCCGCGCTGGCGGCGGTCGCCGTGCTGGTGCACGTGCTGATCGTCAACCCGTGGGTGTGGCTGGTGCTACGGGTGCTCTACGGGGTGTCGCTGGTCACGCTGTACATGGTCATCGAAAGCTGGCTGAACGCGCAGGTCAGTGGCGAGAAGCGCGGCCAGGTGTTCGCCCTGTACATGGCGGTCAACCTCGGCGCGCTGGCGGCTGCACAGCAGCTGTTGAGCCTCGACACGCCGATGAATTTCACGCTGTTCGCGCTGGCGGCCATCCTCATCAGCAGCGCGCTGATGCCGATCACGCTGACGCGCCAGGCGCAACCTGCGCTGCCGGACATGCCAGCCACCGACTTGCTGCAACTGGCGCGCATCGCCCCGCTGCCGTTGATGGCGGCCGGTATTTCCGGGCTTACGCTGGGCGGCTTCTGGGGCCTGGCGCCGGTGTACGCGAGCCAGGTCGGCTTCGACGCAGCCGGTGTCGGCCTGCTGATGAGTATTACGATTCTCGGCGGCGCGGTGCTGCAATGGCCGATCGGGCTGTTCTCGGACAAGCATGATCGGCGCGTCGTGCTGCTCTGGGTGGTGGCGATCGCAGCGGTCCTGGCGCTGGTGATCACGCCGATCCTGTCCGGTTCGCTACTGCTGGGGCTGATGTTTCTCTGGGGCGGGCTGGCGTTTTCGATCTATTCGATCGCCGTTGCGCAGATGGTCGATCAGTTGCACCCGGACGAAATCCTGTCAGGCTCCAGCGGCCTGTTACTGGCCAACGGCTTCGGTGCGGCGTTCGGCCCGGTGGTAGCCGGTGGGCTGATGCACCTGTTCGGCCACATCGCCCTGCCGCTGTTCTTCGCTGTGTCGCTGGGCGTCCTCGCGATCTACTCGTTCTGGCGCCCGCGCCGCGTAGTGGACCTGGTGACCGAACCGCACGGCCATTTCACGCCGATGCTGCGTACCAGCCACACCGTGCTGGAGTTGATGCCCGACACCCCGGAAGTCGAAGCTGCACCGGCATCGGCCAACGAGGCGGAGATGGTCGACGAACACCCGGCCGCGCAGGAAGAGCCGCTTCCACCACGTACCGGCACGCTGTAGTCGGCTGCTTCGCGGGCGGCGTGGCGACACAGACCGATCAGAAGTCGACCTTGCCTCGCCCTGCCTTGATCGCGCCGCGCTTGGTCTTGCCTTCGAGCCGGCGCTTCTTCGAGCCGAGCGTCGGCTTGGTCGGGCGGCGCGCCTTCTCCACCTTGGCCACGCTGCGAATCAGTTCCGCCAGCCGTTCCAGCGCATCGAGGCGGTTCTGCTCCTGGGTTCGATACCGCTGCGCCTTGATGACAACCACGCCCTCGCTGGTGATCCTACTGTCACGCAGCGCCAGCAGCCGCTCCTTGTAGAACGGCGGTAACGAAGACGCCAGGATGTCGAAGCGCAGGTGCAAGGCACTGGAGACCTTGTTGACGTTCTGCCCGCCCGCACCTTGGGCGCGGATGGCAGTCAGTTCGATCTCTGCATCCGGCAACTGCACGGCATTGGAAATTTCCAGCATGAAAGCTCGCGGCGGACGATGGGCGTCGGTGATTGTCCTATGACCTGCGCGCCACCGACACACTTTTTAGAACATTGGCCGTCAGCTGCCGGCAGCCGTTCGGCTAAGGTAAACGCCCGCCCCAACGGATCAGAACATGGACTCGATCACCCAGGCTCTACTCGGCGCCAGCGTGCAAGGTGCGATGCTCGGTCGCTGGCAAGGTCGCAAGGCGCTCGCTTACGGCGCTGTGCTCGGCACCCTGCCGGACCTCGATGTGGTCATCGACTACGGCGATGCGGTCGCCAACATGACCTATCACCGTGGCTTCAGCCATTCGCTGTTCGTGCTGAGTCTGCTCGCGGTGCTGCTGACCTGGCTGATCAGGCGATTCCGCCCAGACGAGCGCTACTCCGGAACGCGACTTTTCCTCACGATCTGGCTGGTGCTGATCACCCACGTCCTGCTGGACGCCTTCACCAGCTATGGCACGCAGTTGCTCTGGCCACTGACCACGCCGCCTATCGCCTGGTCCAGCGTGTTCATCATCGACCCGCTGTACAGCGTGCCATTGCTCGTTGCGGTGCTGGCGGGTCTGCTAGTCGGGTTGCGCGGGCGCACAGCCAGATGGCCCGCCTACGCCCTGGCCGTCTCCACCTTTTATCTGGCCTTTACCCTCGCCGGCAAACAGATGGCCGAGCATCGTGTGCAGACGACCATGGCCAGCCAGGGTATTCAGGCGGAGCAGATGTTCAGCACACCGACACCCTTCAACAGCCTGTTGTGGCGGGTGATCCTGGTGGATGGCGAGCATTATTATGAAACGCTGGTCAGTTGGTGGGACGACGCACCGCCCAGCCTAGTAAGGCTGCCGCGCAACGCGCAGCTGGCCGCAGAGCTCGATGGCTCGGCGCAGCATGAACGACTGAAGTGGTTTAGCGGAAACGTGCTGCGCTACGATGTGGATGGCGAACAGCTGCTGGTGACTGACCTGCGACTGGGCATGACCGGCTTTCATCCATTCCGCTTTCCGCTGGCAGAACGCTCTGCCGAAGGTTGGCAGCTAATCGCGCAACCCGAACGACTGCCGGCCAATCGCGGCGACATGGGCCGCCTGATCAGCCTGTGGCAACGCATCTGGCAGCAAGAGCCTGCGCTACCTCTGGCTACCTGGGCGGCCGAGCTGAACGGAAGTCGCTGAACAGGCGGCTCGAGAAACCCGAGCTGCCTACCTCCCAGCATCGGTAAATCAGGTGCGGAATTGACGAACCAGTTGCTGCAGTTCCAGACCGAGACGTGCCAGCTCAGCGCTGGCCCCAGCTGTCTGTTCAGTGGCGCTGGCGCTCTGATCGCCGATATCCCGCACGCGCGTCACGCTCTCAGAGATGTTTTCCGCTACAGCGCTCTGCTGCTCGGCCGCTGCAGCAATCTGCTGGTTCATCTGCTCGATGGTCGACACCGACTCGGTGATCCGGCCCAGCGCGACCCCGGCCTCGTTGGCCAGGTCCACGGTGCGCTGGGTGAGGTCACGACTGCTCTGCATCTGCTCCACCGCCTGCTGCGCAACACGCTGCAGATTGGCGATCAGCCCTTCGATTTCCTCGGTGGAATCATGGGTACGCCGCGCCAAGGCACGGACCTCGTCGGCCACCACGGCGAAGCCGCGGCCCTGCTCGCCGGCACGAGCCGCTTCGATGGCCGCATTGAGCGCCAACAGGTTAGTCTGCTCGGCAACCGCACGAATCACCTCGAGCACGCTGCCGATCCGACCGCTTTCGGCATGCAGCGCCTCGATGGCATGCGCCGACTGATCCACCTCGCCGGCTAGATTGCCGATTTGCCCGACAGCATCCTGCACCACTCGATCGCCCTGACGCGCCTGCTGATCCGCCTGTCGCGCGGCAATGGACGCCTGCTCTGCATTGCGCGCCACCTCCTGCACGGTGGCGGCCATCTCGTGCATCGCAGTGGCCACCTGCTCGGTTTCGACACGCTGGGTCTGTACGCCGGCACTCGTCTGCGCCGTCACGGCCGAGAGCTGATCGGCGGCGGCGGCGATCTGGCTGACGCCACCCCCGATGCGGCCGATCAGGTTGCGCAGGCTTTCGGTCATGCCATGCATGGCGTTCTGCAGCTGCCCAACCTCATCACGCCGTGCGCTGGCCTGGGAGTACGTCAGGTCGCCATTGGCGACACGCTGAGCCTGCTGAACGGTGCTGCGCAGCGGGCCGACGATCATTCGCGAAATGACCGTGGCAGCCAGCAACCCGAAAACGATGGCCAGCGCACCGATCACGCTGAGCAACATGTAGCTGCTACGCCGTTGCTGCTGCATCGCCTTGCTGGCATTGGCCAGTGCCTCGTCAGCGGCAGCAATCACCACTTCGGATTGCTGGGCCATGGAGCGTTCGAGCGCGAGCCGCTCGCCACGATTCTGCCGAAACTCATCGAATGCGACGCGGTACTGCTCCAGTTCGGCGAGCGCCTTGCTCATCGAGGCCTGCTGATCGTCGTTCAACCAGACCTTCAGGTTGCTGCCGATGGCCGTGACGTTCCCGTGCAGCGCGCTCCAGCTTTGCGCCGCTGCGTCGGAGCTGTTGGCCACATAGACGTTCTCCAGAGTGCGCATGTCGAGGACCTGCTTGGTCAGACCGGATGTCGCCTCGGCAATCGTCAACGGGTCGCTGCCCTTGAGCCGATCGCCCTCCAGACGCAGCACTCGTACCGCGTCGTACATATCCAGCTCGATGAACTCGAACTCCTCACGACTGACCTGCGCGGCATTCTGCATGCGCGTGCGCAGCGCCACTCCCCGCTCGATCAGCTGCATATAGCGGTCAAACTGTCGTACATATTCGTCCGCAGCCTGGCTGATCCGATCCAGATAGCCTCGCTCCGTTGCGCTGGAACTGGAGGCCATGCCAGCCAGTTCCGTATTGAGCTGCTGCAACGAGCTGTGCAACGCGTCGGCCGAAGACTTCTGGCGAGTCAGGGCGAAGTCGCGCTCGGCGCCACGGGCGGCCAGGATCGATGCGTTGACGCTGGACAGTTGCTCGATCTGTTGCGCCCGGCCGAGGATTTCATCGACCGCAACGAAGCCGGTACCGGCCACGCCGAGCGTCAGCAGCAATACCAGGCCGAAGCCGCAGATGAGCTTTTTGCCAACGGAGAGATTGGTGAAGAGATTCAGTACTGGTTCCATCAGAAGGGTTCCGCAACAAAGGGCACATCGGGAAGTCGGCAGAGGTTACTAATAGTTGAGCGTCCAGACAGGATATTTTGGCGCCTCAAGACTGACGGTAGTAGCGATCCTTGAACTGCCGGTGCGATCAACCTCTCGGTCGGGATAGTCGCTCCGATACATTCGCCGTCCAGAGGCTGGAGGATCACGCCAAATCCTGCGTTGGCGAGTAGTCCGCGCTGCGGGTAAACGCTGACGTGGGTACGCTTCTAGTGCTGAAGATGCCCGTAGAGCCGAGCGTACAGCCCGCCGTCAGCGATAAGCTGCTGGTGATCGCCGTCTTCGGCGATGCGGCCACCGTCGAAGACCAGCACGCGATCAGCCTGTTTCACCGCCGACAACCGGTGGGCGATGATCAGCGTCGTGCGTCCCTGGAGGAAGCGGTTGAGCCCCTGATGCAGCGCATACTCGGTCGCCGCATCGAGCGCCGAGGTGGCCTCGTCGAGGATCACGACTTTCGGCTCGGCCAGGATCATGCGTGCGACAGCCAGCCGTTGCCGCTGCCCACCGGAAAGGCGCACGCCGGAGCGGCCCACGATGCTGTCCAGACCGTTCGGTAACTGGCGAATCGTATCGGCCAATTGAGCGATCTCCAGCGCACGCCAGCACGCATCATCATCGCGCTCGCGGCCCATCATCAGATTGGCCCGAACTGTGTCGTTGAACAGCGCCGGGTGTTGCAGCACGACCGCAACGTTGTCGCGCACGGTACCCAGCCCGATCTCTTCAATCGGCACGCCGCCAAAACGAATTTGCCCGGCTTGCGGCTGATACAGCCCCAGCAGCAACTGCACCAGGGTGCTTTTGCCTCCGCCGCTCGCCCCGACGATGGCGACCTTCTCACCAGGTGCGATGCTGAGGTCGAGGCCCTCGAGCACCGGTTCGTCCTGATAGGCGAACTGTAAGCCACGCACCTCGATCGCCACCGTTGTCTGCCCCGCAAAGGGATCGTGTCCGCCGGGATACTGCGGCTCGTCCGCGCGCGCCAGCAGCTGATTGATACGGCCCAGCGCACCACCGGCAGCGTAGAAGGCGTACTGCAGGCTCAGCAGTTGCTCCACGGGGCCGATCATGAACCAGAGGTAGCTGAACACTGCCAGCATCTGGCCGATCGACAGGTCGGAAAACAGCACGGTGAGCATCGCGGCGGCGCGGAACACGTCGATGCCAAACTGGAACAACAGGCCACTGGCACGGTTGGATGCGTCCGTCTTCCATTGCGAGGCTACTGCGTAGTCCCGCACCTCTCGTGCGCGCAGCCCCAGACGGCCGAGGAAGAATCCCTGGCGATTACCAGCACGCACCTCCTGGATCGCATCAAGGGTTTCCGTCAGCGCCTGGGTGAAACGCGACGTACTGTCGTTCTCCAGCTTCTTAAGGTGCTTTACCCGCTTGCCCAACTGCACGGTGGCGTAGATCACCAGCGGATTGAACAAGAGGATCAACAATGCCAGCTGCCAGTGCATCCACACCAGAATGGCGGCCGTGCCGATGATCGAAAGGACCGCGACGAGAAGACGGCTGAGCGTGTCGCCGATGAACTTGTCGATGGTCTCCAGATCGGTGACCAGATGGGCCGCAACCGTTCCGCCGCCGAGGCTTTCGTATTCCGCAAGGGCGATGCGCTTGAGGCGCTCGATCAGACGCACGCGAATGCGGTACACGATGTCCTTCGACAGCCGAGCAAACAGGCGCGCCTGCAGCACGTTGAACACCAGCGCCGAGGCCCGCAAGACCAGTGTGATACCCAGCATCAGCCCGATATAGCCCGCCGCGCTTTCCCAGCTGGCCGGCAGAAAGCGATTCATCACCTGTAACGCGGTATCGCCTGCACCGAGCAGCACCTCGTCGACCAGCAACGGCAGCAGCAACGGGATCGGCACGCTGCAGAGCGTCGCCAGCACGGCGACCAGGTTCGCCAGAATCAGTGCTTTGCGGTGGTGCAGCGCAAGCCGGCGAATTTCCGCCCAGCTGAGTTGGTCAGCCATGGGCGTTGCGCTCCAGCCAACGCTCCAGTAGCGGCGCCAGCGCAGGCAATGGCTGATAGCCGTTGGTGACCAGCGCCAGTTGCCCCTCGTGCTCGGCCAGCAACGTGGGGAAACCGGCTATGCCCAGATTCTCCACCCAGGTAAAGTCGGCCGCGGTTGCTTCCTTGGTGACCGGATCGTCATAACGCTCGGCGAACTGGCCCCGCGAAAGTCCTGCGGCCTCGGCCAGCTCCACCAACACTGATGGCTGAGTCACGTCGCGTCGGTGCTCGTAGAACGCCTGCTGGATCAGCAATGACAGCGGCCAGACGATGGCCTGATCGAGGGCGCGAGCCGCGACCAGGGCACGGCAAGCCGGCTCCGTGTCGTATACCAGCGCTTCAGGCAGACCCAGCTCCAGATCGAATGCCTGTCCCGTCGCCGAGTGCACGGCTTGCCAGTAGGCCAACGTGCGATCCCGCCCGGCCTGATCCATCACGACCCGCTCACGGCGCAGGCCGCCGACCCGCAGTCCGAGCGATACGCCCTGCTCCCTGGCTTGCTCGGCTAAGGCCGTCATTACCGGCGCGAACCCCCAGCACCAGGAGCACATCGGGTCCATTACATAGATCAATCGGGCCACTTCGTTCACTCCACTACTGCGTGACGTGCTGGCGCAGCGGCCAGTTATCAGCGATCCAATTCGCGCGGGTCGCGGCCGATCGGATGCGGCTGATTGCGCTGCCGCGCCAGCTCGATCTGCTTCTGCCGCTCACGTGCGCCGGCGCGCGTTTTCTCACTCAACTTGTCCCAGCAGTGTGGACAGCTGATACCCGGAGCGTAGTGCTGCGATTGCCGATCTTCCACGGATAGCGGAGCGCGGCATGCGTGACACAGATCGAAATCGCCGACACTGAGGTCATGACGGACGGTCACCCGGTTATCGAACACGAAGCAGTCACCCTGCCAGCGGCTTTGCGCTTCGGGCACATCTTCCAGATATTTGAGAATGCCACCCTTGAGGTGATAGACCTCTTCGAAGCCCTCACCGAGCATGTAGCTAGACGCCTTCTCGCAACGGATACCGCCGGTGCAGAACATCGCCACCTTCTTGTGCTTCGCCGGATCGTAGTGGGCCTTGATGTAGTCGGGAAACTCGCGGAACGACTTGGTCTTGGGATCGACAGCGCCCTCGAACGTACCGATCGCCACCTCGTAGTCGTTTCGCGTATCGATCAGCAGCACCTCGGGATCGGCGATGAGCGCGTTCCAGTCCTGCGGCTCCACGTAAGTGCCGACCCGCTTGTTGGGATCGACACCCTCAACGCCCAGCGTGACGATCTCTTTCTTCAGTTTGACCTTGGTGCGATAGAACGGCTGCTCGTCGCAGTACGACTCCTTGTGGTCGATATCGGCCAAGCGGGCATCGCGGCTGAACCAGTCGAGCAACGCATCGATGGCCTCGCGGGTACCGGACACCGTGCCATTGATGCCCTCTTCGGCAAGCAGCAGCGTTCCCTTGATGCTGTGTTGAAGGAGTGTTTCGAGCAGGGGTTCGCGCAGCGCAACGTAATCCGGCAGCGATACGAACTTGTACAACGCAGCCACAACAATTTTTTGAGTCATGTGTACTTCCACCAGTGGTCACCCGCGTAAAGGGTGGACCGGATACAAACGAAAACGCCGGCGTGGGCCGGCGCGAGCGGGAAGTTTAACAAAGAACGCGTAACACGGTCCTGCGCGACAAAGCCCTACTTATGTCCGCCGGCGCAAACCGGAGATGCAGGAACCGCCCGCTGTTGCGCCCATTCCTCAGGCGTATAGGTGTGCAAGGCAAGGGCGTGAATCTGTTGCATCAGGTCGCCCATCGCCGCGTATGCCTTTTGATGACGCTTAACCGAGTTCAGACCAGCAAACTGCGGGCTGACGATCACCGCCTTGTAGTGGGTTTCCAGTCCGCGGCTATGCGTATGGCTTTCATCTAGCACTTCGAGGTGTTCTGGCTGCAGAGCCTGCAGGGCATTCTGGATCAAATCGATTTTGCGCATTACAGGGTCTCTCAAGGCTTCTGTTTTTCGAGTTCGGCCGTCATGTCGGCTAGCAACTTGTTCACTTCCGGTACTGCACCTTCCAGCTTGGTCTGGGTGATCTGAGCGGAACGTGCATTAAGCTCTGGTAGCTTGGTAAGCATCTTTTTGCCGAGTGGGGACTGATAGAAGTCGATCAGCTGATTCAGCTCGATTTCGGAAAATTGGCTGGTATACAGGGCGACCAGATCGGGCTTCAGCTTGTCCCACCCTATAGCCTTGTCCAACGCCGTGTTGGCCTGAGCCTGGTAGCGCTCGAGCATCGCCTTCTTGCTGTCAGGCGCTTGAGCCTCAGCAAAGCGCTGCGCAAACATCTGTTGCACCTGGGCATAAACGGGTACGGCGAGGCGATCGGCATTGGCCAGCTGCAAGAAACGCTCTGCACTTCCTGCATGGCTCGCGCTATCAGCCAAGGCCGACGAACTGATACAGATAAATAGCATTGCAGAGCGCAAGGCCTGGGTACGAAACGTTGGCATTGGAAATCCCTTGGGCAGGCTATAGGTAGCCTTCAATGGACACATTCTGCGCCGGGAGTTCCAATGCCTCAAGCCGTGAGCGGCCCGTTCGGGGAACCGGCGACACCGCAAGGCAGCCTAACCAGCAATATCGAGCAGGAGCATTGCATGACGCGTATAGAAACCGACAGCCTGGGACCAGTCGAAGTACCGGAACAGGCTTACTGGGGCGCCCAGACGGAACGTTCGCTGAGCAATTTCGAAATCGGTACCGAGCGCATGCCGATCGATGTGCTGCACGCATTGGCCCTGATCAAGAAGGCTGCAGCGCGGGTTAACAATCGAATTGGCGACCTGCCTCCCGACGTAGCTCGCCTGATCGAACAAGCCGCGGACGAGATCCTGCATGGGCAACACGACGATCAGTTCCCGCTGGTCGTTTGGCAAACCGGCAGCGGCACACAGAGCAATATGAACGTCAACGAGGTTATCGCAGGTCGAGCTAACGAGCTGGCCGGCGGCAACCGAGGCGGCAAGTCGCCCGTCCATCCCAACGACCATGTGAATCGGTCCCAGAGTTCCAACGACTGTTTTCCGACCGCAATGCACATCGCTGCGGCAAAAGCGGTCCATGGCAAATTGCTTCCAGCCCTGGCGGAGCTCTCTGGTGGGCTGGCCGAGCTTTCGGTGCGGCACAGCAAGCTGATCAAGACCGGGCGCACCCATATGATGGATGCCACTCCGATCACCTTCGGCCAGGAAATGTCGGCCTTTGTCGCCCAGCTGGACATCGCTGAACGCACGATCCGTCTGTGCTTACCTGCTGTCTATGAGCTAGCACAGGGCGGTACCGCGGTTGGAACCGGATTGAACTCCCCACACGGCTTCGCCGAAGCCATCGCAGCGGAGCTGGCGGCGCTCTCGGGCCTCCCCTTCATATCTGCTCCCAACAAATTTGCCGCGCTAGCCGGACATGAGCCGCTGGTCGCGATGTCCGGTGCGCTGAAGACGCTGGCCGTCGCCTTGATGAAATTGGCCAATGACCTTCGTCTGCTCGGCTCAGGCCCACGCGGCGGATTTGCGGAGATACGGTTGCCCGCAAACGAGCCGGGAAGCTCGATCATGCCGGGCAAGGTCAACCCGACCCAGTGCGAAGCGTTGTCGATGCTCGCTTGTCAGGTCATGGGTAACGATATGACGATCAGCTTTGCCGCCAGCCAGGGGCATCTGCAACTGAACGTATTCAAGCCGGTGATCATTCACAACCTGCTGCAGTCGATCCAGCTGCTGTCGGATGGATGCCGCAATTTCAATACTCATTGCATTGCGGGACTTGAGCCGGACCCGGCACGCATGGCGGAGCATCTGGAGCGGGGGCTCATGCTGGTAACAGCACTAAACCCACATATCGGCTACGACCGGGCGGCTGAGATAGCCAAGAAGGCTTACGCGCAAGGAACCACATTGCGTGAAGCAGCGATGGAGCTGGGTTATCTGACCAGCGAAGAATTCGATCAGTGGGTACGTCCAGAAACCATGCTCGAATCGGGGCAGCGAGAATAGCAAGTAGCCCGGGCGAGGAGGGTTGGCGCTCCTCGCCCCATTGCCAGGCTCGCGCGGCAGCTTAGACTCTAGCCTGCTGCCGTAGCTCTGCCCCTGTTTACCGTTTCACCTTCGAAAGCCCTGCATACCGCGCCATGCTCGAGCAGACGGTCGCGCAGCAGATTACCGAGGAGAGGTAACAAACCATCCAAGCGCGCGGCGAGGCTGACACCATCTCGCCTCACCTGCGCCGGCAGGCAGCCGGGCCGGGATCCGAGGCACGGAGCATGTTTGCTAAACGCGCTTGGGCGACAGCTCGTGGGATTAAGGCATAACCACGGCTCTCGATATAGATCGCAGGCAGACGCGCCTCAGAACAAGGCCCGCACTGCCACGGCTTACCCCCACGCTGTTCGCCCCCCTTCTACGCGCCGAGCCAGGAGCAGCCAGCGCCCACAGCGGCTTTCTTCAGCGCAAAAGCAAACCCCCGACCGGATTACTCCGATCGGGGGTTTGGGATAAGAGCTTGACGATGACCTACTCTCACATGGGGAGACCCCACACTACCATCGGCGATGCGTCGTTTCACTACTGAGTTCGGGATGGGATCAGGTGGTTCCAACGCTCTATGGTCGTCAAGCAATTCGGTTGGGGAGTCGGTGTTGAGTCGCTTCCCCTAATTGGGTATGTGATGTCTGTTTCGATGTTACTTGCGAGTGTTGCTGATCTTCGGTTTGTTTGTCGACTTCAACCGTCTGACACGCAAACATCAAATTGTTTGGGTGTTATATGGTCAAGCCTCACGGGCAATTAGTATTGGTTAGCTCAACGCCTCACAGCGCTTACACACCCAACCTATCAACGTCGTAGTCTTCGACGGCCCTTCAGGGAGCTCAAGGCTCCAGTGAGATCTCATCTTGAGGCAAGTTTCCCGCTTAGATGCTTTCAGCGGTTATCTCTTCCGAACGTAGCTACCCGGCAATGCCACTGGCGTGACAACCGGAACACCAGAGGTTCGTCCACTCCGGTCCTCTCGTACTAGGAGCAGCCCCTCTCAAATCTCAAACGTCCACGGCAGATAGGGACCGAACTGTCTCACGACGTTCTAAACCCAGCTCGCGTACCACTTTAAATGGCGAACAGCCATACCCTTGGGACCGGCTTCAGCCCCAGGATGTGATGAGCCGACATCGAGGTGCCAAACACCGCCGTCGATATGAACTCTTGGGCGGTATCAGCCTGTTATCCCCGGAGTACCTTTTATCCGTTGAGCGATGGCCCTTCCATACAGAACCACCGGATCACTAAGACCTACTTTCGTACCTGCTCGACGTGTCTGTCTCGCAGTCAAGCGCGCTTTTGCCTTTATACTCTACGACCGATTTCCGACCGGTCTGAGCGCACCTTCGTACTCCTCCGTTACTCTTTAGGAGGAGACCGCCCCAGTCAAACTACCCACCATACACTGTCCTCGATCCGGATAACGGACCAGAGTTAGAACCTCAAAGTTGCCAGGGTGGTATTTCAAGGATGGCTCCACGCGAACTGGCGTCCACGCTTCAAAGCCTCCCACCTATCCTACACAAGCAAATTCAAAGTCCAGTGCAAAGCTATAGTAAAGGTTCACGGGGTCTTTCCGTCTAGCCGCGGATACACTGCATCTTCACAGCGATTTCAATTTCACTGAGTCTCGGGTGGAGACAGCGCCGCCATCGTTACGCCATTCGTGCAGGTCGGAACTTACCCGACAAGGAATTTCGCTACCTTAGGACCGTTATAGTTACGGCCGCCGTTTACCGGGGCTTCGATCAAGAGCTTCGCTTGCGCTAACCCCATCAATTAACCTTCCGGCACCGGGCAGGCGTCACACCCTATACGTCCACTTTCGTGTTTGCAGAGTGCTGTGTTTTTAATAAACAGTCGCAGCGGCCTGGTATCTTCGACCGGCATGGGCTTACGTAGTAAATACTTCACCCTCACCGGCGCACCTTCTCCCGAAGTTACGGTGCCATTTTGCCTAGTTCCTTCACCCGAGTTCTCTCAAGCGCCTTGGTATTCTCTACCCAACCACCTGTGTCGGTTTGGGGTACGGTTCCTAGTTACCTGAAGCTTAGAGGCTTTTCCTGGAAGCATGGCATCAACCACTTCGCTTTCTAAAAGAAAGCTCGTCATCAGCTCTCGGCATTAAGATCCCGGATTTACCTAAGATCTCTGCCTACCACCTTAAACAAGGACAACCAACGCCTTGCTGGCCTAGCCTTCTCCGTCCCCCCATCGCAGTAACTAGAAGTACGGGAATATTAACCCGTTTCCCATCGACTACGCTCTTCAGCCTCGCCTTAGGGACCGACTCACCCTGCGTCGATTAACGTTGCGCAGGAACCCTTGGTCTTTCGGCGTGCGAGTTTTTCACTCGCATTGTCGTTACTCATGTCAGCATTCGCACTTCTGATACCTCCAGCCAGCTTCTCAACTGACCTTCACAGGCTTACAGAACGCTCCTCTACCGCTCAACTTGCGTTGAACCCGTAGCTTCGGTACCTGGTTTGAGCCCCGTTACATCTTCCGCGCAGGCCGACTCGACTAGTGAGCTATTACGCTTTCTTTAAAGGGTGGCTGCTTCTAAGCCAACCTCCTAGCTGTCTAAGCCTTCCCACATCGTTTCCCACTTAACCAGGATTTTGGGACCTTAGCTGACGGTCTGGGTTGTTTCCCTTTTCACGACGGACGTTAGCACCCGCCGTGTGTCTCCCGTGCTGACACTTGCTGGTATTCGGAGTTTGCATCGGTTTGGTAAGTCGGGATGACCCCCTAGCCGAAACAGTGCTCTACCCCCAGCAGTGATACACGAGGCGCTACCTAAATAGCTTTCGAGGAGAACCAGCTATCTCCGAGCTTGATTAGCCTTTCACTCCGATCCACAGGTCATCCGCTAACTTTTCAACGGTAGTCGGTTCGGTCCTCCAGTCAGTGTTACCTAACCTTCAACCTGCCCATGGATAGATCGCCCGGTTTCGGGTCTATTCCCAGCGACTAAACGCCCTATTAAGACTCGCTTTCGCTACGCCTCCCCTATTCGGTTAAGCTCGCCACTGAAAATAAGTCGCTGACCCATTATACAAAAGGTACGCAGTCACCTAACAAAGTAGGCTCCCACTGCTTGTACGCATACGGTTTCAGGTTCTATTTCACTCCCCTCTCCGGGGTTCTTTTCGCCTTTCCCTCACGGTACTGGTTCACTATCGGTCAGTCAGTAGTATTTAGCCTTGGAGGATGGTCCCCCCATATTCAGACAAAGTTTCTCGTGCTCCGTCCTACTCGATTTCACTTCTAAGATCCTTTCGCGTACAGGGCTATCACCCACTATGGCCGCACTTTCCAGAGCGTTCCGCTAAAATCAAAGAAGCTTAAGGGCTAATCCCCGTTCGCTCGCCACTACTAAGGGAATCTCGGTTGATTTCTTTTCCTCAGGGTACTTAGATGTTTCAGTTCCCCTGGTTCGCCTCACACACCTATGTATTCAGTGTGTGATAACCATCTTATGATGGCTGGGTTCCCCCATTCAGACATCTCCGGATCAAAGTCTGTTTGCCGACTCCCCGAAGCTTTTCGCAGGCTACCACGTCTTTCATCGCCTCTGACTGCCAAGGCATCCACCGTATGCGCTTCTTCACTTGACCATATAACCCCAAGCAATCTGGTTACTGTCTAATAACGTGAAGACGACATTCGCCGAAAATCCGCAATTTTACTCGCAAATTTTACCTTGACTTGAATAACCACCAGTGAAAGTGATCACTCAAATCTACTTCTATCACATACCCAAATTTTTAAAGAACACTTCTGGCGCAAAGACCAGAAATCAATACCCTCAAACATCCGGCAGGATGCCCAAGCAGCACTCATTTCTGAGCTTTCAGCGATTATCGAGTTAATGGTGGAGCCAAGGAGGATCGAACTCCTGACCTCCTGCGTGCAAAGCAGGCGCTCTCCCAGCTGAGCTATGGCCCCATCTACAGATCGGCCACATCCCATGACAATTGGTGGGTCTGGGCAGATTCGAACTGCCGACCTCACCCTTATCAGGGGTGCGCTCTAACCAACTGAGCTACAGACCCAATCGTCTCTCTCGGGTCGAAACCCAATCGCTTTTCGCTAGTGAATCAAGCAATTCGTGTGGGAGCTTATGAAGAAGCTGAAGTCTTCGATTAAGGAGGTGATCCAGCCGCAGGTTCCCCTACGGCTACCTTGTTACGACTTCACCCCAGTCATGAATCACTCCGTGGTAACCGTCCCCCCGAAGGTTAGACTAGCTACTTCTGGAGCAACCCACTCCCATGGTGTGACGGGCGGTGTGTACAAGGCCCGGGAACGTATTCACCGTGACATTCTGATTCACGATTACTAGCGATTCCGACTTCACGCAGTCGAGTTGCAGACTGCGATCCGGACTACGATCGGTTTTATGGGATTAGCTCCACCTCGCGGCTTGGCAACCCTTTGTACCGACCATTGTAGCACGTGTGTAGCCCAGGCCGTAAGGGCCATGATGACTTGACGTCATCCCCACCTTCCTCCGGTTTGTCACCGGCAGTCTCCTTAGAGTGCCCACCATAACGTGCTGGTAACTAAGGACAAGGGTTGCGCTCGTTACGGGACTTAACCCAACATCTCACGACACGAGCTGACGACAGCCATGCAGCACCTGTGTCAGAGTTCCCGAAGGCACCAATCCATCTCTGGAAAGTTCTCTGCATGTCAAGGCCTGGTAAGGTTCTTCGCGTTGCTTCGAATTAAACCACATGCTCCACCGCTTGTGCGGGCCCCCGTCAATTCATTTGAGTTTTAACCTTGCGGCCGTACTCCCCAGGCGGTCGACTTAATGCGTTAGCTGCGCCACTAAGATCTCAAGGATCCCAACGGCTAGTCGACATCGTTTACGGCGTGGACTACCAGGGTATCTAATCCTGTTTGCTCCCCACGCTTTCGCACCTCAGTGTCAGTATTAGCCCAGGTGGTCGCCTTCGCCACTGGTGTTCCTTCCTATATCTACGCATTTCACCGCTACACAGGAAATTCCACCACCCTCTGCCATACTCTAGCTCGCCAGTTTTGGATGCAGTTCCCAGGTTGAGCCCGGGGCTTTCACATCCAACTTAACGAACCACCTACGCGCGCTTTACGCCCAGTAATTCCGATTAACGCTTGCACCCTTCGTATTACCGCGGCTGCTGGCACGAAGTTAGCCGGTGCTTATTCTGTCGGTAACGTCAAAACAGCAAGGTATTAACTTACTGCCCTTCCTCCCAACTTAAAGTGCTTTACAATCCGAAGACCTTCTTCACACACGCGGCATGGCTGGATCAGGCTTTCGCCCATTGTCCAATATTCCCCACTGCTGCCTCCCGTAGGAGTCTGGACCGTGTCTCAGTTCCAGTGTGACTGATCATCCTCTCAGACCAGTTACGGATCGTTGCCTTGGTGAGCCTTTACCTCACCAACTAGCTAATCCGACCTAGGCTCATCTATTAGCGCAAGGCCCGAAGGTCCCCTGCTTTCTCCCGTAGGACGTATGCGGTATTAGCGTTCCTTTCGAAACGTTGTCCCCCACTAATAGGCAGATTCCTAGGCATTACTCACCCGTCCGCCGCTGAATCAGAGAGCAAGCTCCCTTCATCCGCTCGACTTGCATGTGTTAGGCCTGCCGCCAGCGTTCAATCTGAGCCATGATCAAACTCTTCAGTTCAATACTGCTTGGGTTTTGAGAAAACCCTAAACTTGGCTCAGCAATCGCAAATCTCTTTACAAGTAAAGAGTAACTCTCGAATAAACGAGTGTTGCTTTGTGATGCTGATAATCTATCTGACCATCAGTCTTACATTCACAAGCACCCACACGAATTGCTTGATTCAGTTGTTAAAGAGCGTTTCGATCAAGTCTTTCGTCTCAACCGAGGCCGCGCATTCTACAGCAGCCTTGTTACCTGTCAAGCTGTTTTTGAAGAATTTTTCGTTTCCTCTCAACCGCTTGCGCTTCCGATCAATTCGCATCTCTCGTCAGCGGGAGGCGAATCATACAGCGTTCAAAACCGCTGTCAACCACATCTTTCAACCGCTTCCGATCAACCTGACCGAAGCCACCAACAGGACTCAACCGCCACCCTGCCAGCCCGGCGCATTCTACTCGAATCCGCCATCCGTGCAACCCTTTTATTTCGCTAACCTTTTGATTTACAAGAGGTTTTGCTTGAGAACTGCGCCGGAAGTGGTGCGCATTATAGGGGCCTGAAATTCAACGTCAACCGTTTATTTCGACTTACGACGGAATAGTTTGCGTAGCCCTACGATGCGGCCGCTGGCGGTGAACTCACGTTCAGAACAACGCCAATGTATAACTGAGGATCACACGGTTTTCATCAATGTCACTGCGGTAGTTAGAGCGTGCCGCCACATTGCGGATACGAATGCCAACATTTTTCAACAGGCCGCTCTGAACGGTATAGCCGACATCCAGGTCGCGCTCATGAGCAGTACCCTCGAAGCCCCTATCTGTATCGACGTTATCGCTCGTGATATAGCGCACCGTCGCAACCAGGCCCGGAACGCCTAACGCGGCGAAATCGTAGTCGTATCGTACCTGCCAGGATCGCTCATCCTTCTCGGCGAACTCGTAGGTCGGGACCTCGTTGCCGAGCGGCGTTACGTTGGCGAATACCCTGGGAAATGCGTGATCGCCAAACATTGCCTGATAGCCAACATAGAATGTATGGCCGCCTCGTTTGGCTGAGAGCAGCGAATAGAATGCCTGGTTGTCGATGGCTCCCGCGAGCTTGCTTCCGTCCTCGTTGGAGTCATAAACGCCAAGGTTGGCACCAAGCGTCCAGCTACCCAGTGGCTCACTGTGCTTCAAGCCGATAAAGCGCTGCTTATATATATCTTCAAGCTGTGCATACCACGCGCTCAGCGAGGTACGTTCGGCGTTGAACGCATAGTCACCGCCCACATAGTTGAACGCATCGCTGAACCCGGCCTGCGGTGTACGCCCTAACATTGCTCGCATCCGACCATCGCCCGCCTCGTTGCGCAGGCTGGTCGAACGCAGATGCCCTCCGTGCAATGTCAGGCCGGCGACCTCGTTGGAAATGATACTGGCGCCCTGATAAGTCGGCGGTAGCAGGCGAATATCGCTGAACGTCAGCAAAGGGAGATTTGGTTGCAATTCACCAATCTTCAGCTCGGTGTCCGACACTCTCACCTTGAGCGCAGCACCGAACCGACTGTAGTCGTCAGCCGCGCGACCGTCATCGCCGACCGGCAGAAGCCCGGTCCCCACCCTATCGCGGCTACTGTCCAGCTTAAGCCCGAGTTGTCCGATTGCATCAACGCCCAAGCGAACCGTGCCCTGGGTATAACCGGACTTGAAGTTCAGAATGAAGCCCTGCCCCCACTCCTCCGCTTTCGACTGCTGATTGGCGCCCACGATGTCGGAGAAGTCCCGGCTGAAGTAGTAATTACGCGCTTGCAACGTGGCGCTGGCCCCATCGATGAAGCCGCCATCGGCAGCGTGCACTGAGGGCAGGACGGAAGCTGCGGCAACAGCCAGGGACAGTTTGGGGATCATTGTGTTCTGCATGCTAGATTTCTCTTGTTGTTGTTTGCAGGTGCACGCGGCCGACCCTCCGACTCGAAGTCAGAGGTGACGACAGCTTTGGTTGCTTGGGTTTGGTATCGGCGACAGTGAAATCAGCGGGCCGGCTGTTGCTCCCTCGCCCCTGTTGCCACAGCGGGGCGCAATCGCAGTAACAGGTGGGCGGCGATACCGAAGATCAGTCCCCAGAACGCGGCGGACAGACCCAGGAACGACATTCCGGATGCCGTCACCAGAAAGGTGATCAAGGCCGCTTCACGGTCTGCGGGCATTGCCATCGCGGCACTCAGCGCCCCGCCAATTGCTGCCAGTAGTGCCAGACCGGCCAACGCGGCTATCAGTGCAGGGGGAAACGCGGTGAAGATGGAGACCAGCGTTGCACCGAATACCCCCAGCAGGAGATAGAAAACACCGCCCGATACGCCCGCAACGTAGCGCTTTGCCGGGTTTTCATGGGCCTCCCTGCCGGTGCAGATCGCCGCCGTGATTGCAGCGAGGTTAAGCCCGTGGCAACCGAAAGGCGCCAGCAACAACGACCCCAATGCGCTGCTGCTGATCAACGGGCTGGCCGGTGTGCTGTAGCCGTCGTTGCGCAGGACAGCCATCCCCGGAACGAACTGCCCGGTCAACGCCACCATCACCAGCGGAAAGGCGATATTAAGGATCACCTGCCAACTGAACTCCGGGGCGATCCACATCGGCGTCGCCAGGCCAAGCACCAGGGCCTCGCTTTGCAGTTCGCCCGAGGCGACGGTGATCGTTACGCCGACAACCAGTACCGCGAGCACCGCATAGCGAGGCGAGGCACGCTTGAACGCCAGATAGGTGGCGAACATCGCCAGCACCAGCCAGGGCTGTTCCTTTATGGAGATGAACAGGCCAGTCCCGAAGCGGAACAGGATCCCCGCGAGCATGCCTGCGGCGATCGCGGCAGGCAGGCGGTTGATGATGCGGTCGAATGCACCGGAAAGGCCCACCAACAGCAGCACCACGCTGGTTACGATATAAGCGCCGATAGCTTCATTCAGCGTTATGTCCGGCAACATGGTGACCAGCAACGCAGAGCCCGGCGCGGACCAGGCAATGATGATCGGCACCTTGTAGCGAAGGCTGAGCAGAATGCCGAGCACACCGCTGCCGATGGAGATCGTCCAGACCCAGGAAGACAGTACGTCTTGAGGCAACCCACCCGCCTTGGCTGCCTGGAAGACGATCACCAGGGGGCCGGCGTAGGAGATTACCGTCGCGATGAATCCCGCGACCACCGCAGAAAGTGAGCAGTCTCTGAGTAGCGTCTTCATGAAGCCTCGCAAGTCAGGCCTGGCTATCCGTGACAGTGTCCGGACGGCTCTTGTTGTAGGTGTATCGTTCCAATGGCTCGACAACGCAGCGGGACACGCCGCACCGCATTAACTGGTGGCGCGGCAGAGCCGTCCGTGGCCGGCGCCGACATGTTTGCCTTACGCCTCCTGCAAAGCCCGCGGACGCGAGCTGCGCTGTTCGGCCTTCGGCGCGGGCGCTTTCTGCAGCTGGAAGTCGAAGTCGACCTCGGCGAAGCGGCCTTGCACGCCGCGGCTGCGTGCGGCTTCGGCGTCATTAATGAAACGAATGTCACCGACCAGCCCGTCGCGAGTTGCGTAAGCGAAGTCGTCCCACAGGTACTTGTCGCCGGCCAGGTTGATCTGGGTAGTCAGATGGCGATGACCCGACGCGGAGATGAAGAAGTGGATGTGCGCCGGACGCTGACCGTGGCGACCGAGGGTGTCGAGCACCTCTTGGGTCGGGCCGTCGGGCGAGCAGCCGTAGCCGGAAGGCACAATGCTGCGCGCGCGGTAACAGCCGTTCTCGTCGGTGACGATGCGGCGACGCAGGTTGTAGTCGGACTGACTCTTGTCGAAATAGGAGTAGTTGCCCTTGGTGTTGGCGTGCCACAGGTCGACTACCGCACCGGCAATTGGCTTGCCGTCCGGGCCGGTGACGCGACCCTGCAGGAACATCGTCGTGGCAACATCGTCCTCGCTGCCGTCGTCCATGCGTGTCACGCCCTGAGCGATCGGCGCGCCGGCCACATACAGCGGGCCTTCGATGGTGCGCGGCGTGCCGCCAGTCAAGCCATGCTGTTCATCCTTGGCATCCTCCAGCAGATCGAGAAAATGCTCCAGACCGAGACCAGCAACCAAGAGCCCCGCCTCGTGACGACCGCCCAGGCGATTCAGATAGTCCACCGCCTTCCAGAATTCGTCCTGAGTGATTTCCAGGTCTTCGACGATTTTTGCGGTGTCGATCAGGATGCGGTTGATCACGGTCTTCATGCGGCTACTGCCTTCATCATTATTGAAGCCGCTGGCTTCTTTGAAGAATTGCTGGATTTCGGGGGAGTGGGAAATTTTCACAGTCATGGCTCAGGCCTCGTCTTGTAGTTGTGGTGACGCTGGTTAGTTGGCCGGCGCACGCCAGCCCTTGAAGAGTCGATCAGGTGTCGTCTTCACGAATCGAGGACGGGTGCCGGCACAGCGGATTGACCTCGATCTCCATGTAGGGGAACAGCGGCAGCTGCATCAGGGTGTCGTGCAGTTCCTGCACGCTGGCAACGTCGAACACGCTGTAGTTGGCGTACTGGCCGGCGATGCGCCACAGGTGGCGCCACTTGCCCTCGCGCATCAGGCCCTGGGCCAGTTCCTTCTCGTCGGCCTTGAGCGTGGCGGCCTTTGCCGGGTCCATGTCGACGGGCAGTTTTACGATCATCTTTACGTGGAACAGCATCTGTTCAGCCTCCGGTTACTTGCGAGCAAAGAACGCCAGGCGCTCTTCATCCAGGGTCAGGCCCAGGCCCGGCGTACGCGGAACTTCCAGCTGGAAATCCCGATAGACCGGCGCCTCGGTGACGATTTCTTCGGTGAGTAGCAGCGGGCCGAACAGCTCGGTGCCCCAGGTCAACTTGTTGAGGGTGACGAAGGCGTGTGCCGAGGCCAGGGTGCCGATGGCGCCTTCGAGCATGGTGCCGCCATACAGCGCGACACCTGCCGCTTCGGCGATCTGCGCGGTACGCAGCACGGCGCGCGGGCCGCCGTTCTTGGCGATCTTCAGGGCGAAGATGCTGGCCGCGCCGTCAGCAGCCAGGCTGAACGCATCCTCGACGCTCTCGATGGATTCGTCGGCCATGATCGGTGCCGGGCTGCGCTGGTTCAGCCTGATCTGCCCGCCGCGGTTGATCCGCGAGATCGGCTGTTCGATCAGGTCGATACCGTTATCGCCGAGGATGCGGCAGGCGCGCATCGCCACCGATTCGTCCCAGGCCTGGTTCACGTCGACGCGCACGCTGGCGCGCTCGCCGAGAGCCTGCTTGATGGCGATGACGTGCTTGAGGTCGGCGTTCACTTCACCGGCGCCGATCTTCAGCTTGAAGATGCGATGGCGACGGATGTCGAGCATGCGCTCGGCTTCTTCGATGTCCTTGGCGGTGTCGCCGCTGGCCAGTGTCCAGGCCACTTCCAGGCTGTCGCGCACGCGGCCGCCGAGCAGCTCGCTGACTGGTAGGCCGAGGCGCTTGCCCTGGGCATCGAGCAAGGCGCTTTCCAGGCCCGACTTGGCGAAGGTGTTGCCCTTGGCGGCCTTGTCCAGCCGCAGCATGGCGGCGTTGATATTGGCCGCATCCTGACCCACCAGCAGCGCGCCGAGATGGCTGTCGATGTTCTGCTTGATGCTCTCCGGGCTTTCGTTGCCATAGGCCAGACCGCCGATGGTGGTGGACTCGCCGATGCCTTCGATACCGTCGCTGCACCGCACGCGGATGATCACCAGCGTCTGCTGTTGCATGGTGTGCATCGCCAGCTTGTGCGGGCGGATGGTCGGCAGGTCGACGATGATTGCCTGGATGCGTTCGATCAGAATGGGGCTCATATCGTTTTCCACGTTGCGAATGTCGGGTTCAAGCCTTCGCCGCCGACAGCACCACCGTGGCGGTGGCCGTGCTGCGGTTGCTGGAGACTGAGAAGATGGCCATGGCCACGGCGGCGATGACGCCCGGTACCGCGAACGCCATGAAGTTCAGTTGCAATGGCAGGTTGATGCCCAACAGCGCACCGCCCAGCAGCGGGCCGACGATGGCGCCGTTGCGGCCAATACCCGAAGCCCAGCCAAGACCGGTCGAGCGGATCGACAGGCCGTAGAACTGCGCGGCGGTTGCGTAAAGCAGGATCTGCGTGCCGATCACGGTGGCACCGGCGATGAAGATCAGGGTGTAGAGCACCGGCATCGGCGTCTTGAAGCCCAACAGGCTGATCGAGACCACCGACACCGCGAAGAACACCACCACCACCTTGGACAGGTTGTAGCGATCGCCCAGCCAGCCACCGAGAATCGCGCCAGCCATCCCGCCGAAGTTCAGCGCGAGCAGGAAGGACAGGCTGGAGCCCAGGCTATAACCGGCGTTCGCCATCAGCTTCGGCAGCCAGGAGCCCAGCGCGTAAACCATCAGCAGGCAGCAGAAGAACGCCAGCCACAGCGAGAAGGTGCGCACGCCACGGCCGTCGCGGAACAGCTCCATCACCGAGGCGCTCTTGCCCTTCACGTCGGTCATCACCAGCTCATCGGTGGCGCTCAGCTGGCGGCTCGGGTCGACCTTGTTGAGCAAGGCCCGCGCCTGATCAGCCTTGCCCTGACGAACCAGGAAGCCGACGGATTCCGGCAGGTACCAGAGAATCACCGGCAACAGCAGCAACGGCACGGCAGCGGCGAAGAACATCGTTTCCCAGCCGAAGCGCGGCAGCACGAAGATTCCCAGGCCAGCCGACAACATGCCACCCAGCGAATAGCCGCTGAACATCAGGGCCACCAGTGTGCTGCGCAGTTTCTTGGGCGCGTACTCGTTCATCAGCGCCACCACGTTGGGCATCAAGCCGCCGCAGCCGAGACCGGCGAGAAAGCGGAAGATGCCGAACTCGGTCGGTGTACTGGCGAAGCCGTTGAGCACCGTGGCGCCGCTGAACAGCACGAAGCAGATGGCGATGCCTTTCTTGCGGCCGATGCGGTCGGCCAGGGTGCCGAACACCAGAGCACCGAACATCATGCCGAACAGCGCGTAGCTGCCCAGCGCACCGGCCTCCAGCGGGCTCAACCCCCACTACTTCATGATCACCGGCAGGACCACGCCGTAAATGAACAGGTCGTAGCCGTCGAAGATCAGCAGCAGCGCACACAGGCACACGACCAGCCAGTGAAACCTGCTGAAGCGGGCGTTATCGATGATCTCGTGAACATCTACTTTTCGCATGGCAAGACTCTCTATTGTTTTTGTTAGTCGTTAATTGCGTGCTGGCCGCATTTGGCGGCGGGTCGGTTCAACCCAGGTCGCCACCCCCTACGGGCAGGGTCATTCCGGTGATGTAGGAGGCGTCATCCGAGGCCAGGAAGAGGATCGCCCCGGCCTGTTCGTCAATGCTTCCGTAGCGCTTCATCAAGGTTGAATCGACGGTCTGATCGACGATCTGCTGGTACCAGATCTTTTCCTGTTCGCTCTGCTCCGCGGCGTTGCGCGGGATGCGCCGCGGTGGCGCTTCGGTGCCCCCTGGTGCGGTGGCATTGATGCGGATGCCGCGCTGGGCGTTCTCGAACGCCAGGCAGGCGGTCAGTGCGTTGACGCCACCCTTGGCCGCGCCGTAGGGCACGCGATTCACGCTGCGCGTGGCAATAGAGGACACGTTGACGATGGCGCCGGCGCCCTGCTCCAGCATGTGTGGCAGCGCGGCGTGGCAGCACCACAGCGTGGGGAAGAGCGAACGGCGCACTTCGGCCTCGATCTCGTGTTCCTGATAGTGCTCGAACGGCTTGGCCCAGATGGTGCCGCCGACGTTGTTAATAAGGATGTCGAGGCGGCCGATGTGCGCTTTCGCGGCTTCCATGACGCGATGGCAGTCGGCGAACTGCTCGAGATCGGCAGTCAGGGTGAGCACCTCGACGCCCTTGGCGCCCAGTTCATCCGCCAGCTCGTGGACCAGTTCGGAGCGATCGACCAGAATCAGCCGGCCACCCTCTTCGCCCATGCGTTCGGCCACACGCCGCCCGATGCCCTGGGCGGCGCCGGTGATAACGGCGACTTTGTTTTCGAAACGTGTGTTCATCTACCCAACCTCCATCTGATCGAAGCCAGCACACCCAATCCTTGTAGGCGCGAGAGGGGCGCTCAGCCATTGCTCGCGAAGCTTTTCGGTGCGGTGAGCCAAGCGTCCTGTGGCGTGCCAAACCCTTTTTTCGCGGGCAAGCCCGCTCCTACAAGGCCGTGCAGTGCTCTGCCCTCAGGCGCTGGCGGCGAACTTCTCGTAGTAGAAGTTCGCCGGCTCCAGCCCCTGCTCACGAATGAACTGGCTGACCGCCTCGACCATCGGAGGCGGGCCGCAGAGGTAGATGTCCACTTCACCGTCGTTGAGGTGCCTGGGCTCGATGTGCTGGGTCACGTAGCCCTTCTGCGGATAGGCGCTGTCCGGGCTGGCGACGCAGGCGCTGTAGGTGAAGTTGGGGATGCGCGCGGCGAAGGCCTCGAGCTTGTCCATCTCCACCAGGTCGTGGTCGTGAGTGACGCCGTAGATCAGGTGCAGCGGGTGCTCGCTGCCCTGCTCGGCGATCTTCTCCAGCATCGCGGTGAAGGGCGCGAGGCCGGTGCCGCCGGCCAGCAACAGCAGCGGCCGCTTAATCTCGCGCAGATAGAAGGCGCCGAGCGGCCCGGCCAGATTGACGCTGTCGCCGGCCTTGGCGAGGTTGGTCAGAAAGCTGCTCATCAAGCCGCCCGGCACGTTGCGGATCAGGAAGCTGACTTCGCCATCCTTCTGCAGCGAGCTGAAGGAATAGGCGCGGGTCTGGTCGCTGCCAGGCACCTGCAGGTTCACGTACTGCCCGGGCAGGAACGCCAGCTGATTCAGTGACTCGCCCTTGATCGACAGTGCAATGGTGCTCTCGGACAGCTGGCGCACATTACTGATGGCGGCCTGGTAGTTGGCCTGCTGGGTCTTGCAGATGTCCGAGGCGGCCGGCACGCGAATCACGCAGTCGCTTTCGGCGCGCATCTGGCAGGTCAGTACGTAGCCCTGCTCGGCTTCGGCTTCGCTCAGCGCGTCCTCGATATATTCCTCGCCGAGGTCGTAGCGACCGCTTTCGGCGAAGCACTTGCAGGCTCCGCAGGCACCGTCCCGGCAATCCAGCGGGACGTTGATGCCTTGGCGGTAGGCGGCATCAGCGACGGTTTCGCCTAAGTTGGCGTCGATGAAACGGGTGACGCCGTCTTCGAAGTTCAATGCGATCTTGTGAGTCATGGCGGCGCCCTCAGATGTGGTACACGTCGATCATCTGGCGGATGTAGTCGTTCTTCAGCACAACCTTCTTGGCCTTGATCAGCGGGTTCCCGCCGCGCGTGTCGAGGGTGTAGAAGCTCGTGCCGTAGAAGTGGTCGACCGTCTTGTAGCGAAAGCTCATCGTGTGCCAGTTGAAGCGCAGCTTGCAGACGCCGTCGGCCTGCTCGAGCAACTCGAGGTTGCTGATGTTGTGGCTCGTCCGGGTGTCCGGAATGGTTGCGCTGGAGCGCTCGGTGCGGATGCGGAACACACGGTCTTCCAGGCCACTGCGGTTGCCGTACCAGATCAATGAAATTTCGCTCATCGGGTCCTGGGTCAGCTGGTCGCGGTCATCCCAGGCGGGCATCCAGAAGGTGGCGTCTGGCGCGTACAGTTCGAGCCAGGCGTCCCAGTCCTTGTCATCCAGGTAGCGCGCTTCGCGGTAGAGGAAGTCACGCGCGGTGTCGTAGGAAAGCGTCATCACGCGCCCTCCACGTGGATCAGCTGGTCCTGCTCTTGCTGCACCGCCTTGATCATCTGCTGCTGCCAATAGTGGTGTTGCAGTACGAACAAGCCTTCATCCTCGGTGCGCACGCCGCTCATCAGCGGATGCAGATCGATCTCCTGCGCGCCCTCGTCCGCGCCGTCGATCCAGTGCTTGGCCCCGCGGGACATGTCGTTCCATTCCATCGCCCTACCGGCAAAGCCCTGCTGGCAGGCGCGGAACTCTTCGAGGTCATCCGGCGTGGCCATACCGCTGACGTTGAAGAAGTCTTCGTACTGGCGGATGCGGCGGGCGCGGGCTTCGGCGCTCTCGCCCTTGGGTGCGATGCAGTAGATGGTGACTTCGGTCTTGTCGACGGAGATCGGCTTGGCGATGCGCAGCTGCGAGCCGAACTGGTCCATCAGATACAGGTTCGGGTAGAGGCACAGGTTGCGCGAATTCTCGATCATCCAGTCGGTGCGGGCCTGGCCGAACTCGGCGATCATCTCCTCGCGACGGGCGTACAGCGGGCGGTCTTCCGGGTTGTCCCAGCGGGTCCAGAGAAGCAGGTGACCGTTCTCGAACGAGTAGAAACCACCGCCCTTCTTGCCCCAGCCACCGGCGCTCATCGCGCGGATGTCGTCGCCCGCTTCCTTCAACTTACGTTGCTGTTGAGTAGCGGCGTAGTTCCAGTGCACGGCGGTGACGTGGTAGCCGTCCGCACCGTTTTCGGCCTGCAGCTTCCAGTTGCCTTCGTAGACATAGGTGGACGAGCCGCGCAGGACTTCGATGCCATCGGGCGACTGGTCGACCACCATGTCGATGATCTTCTTCGACTCGCCGAGGAAGTCCTCCAGTGGCGCGACGTCGTCACGCAAGCTGCCGAACAGGAAGCCGCGGTAGGACTCGAAGCGCGCAACCTTCTTCAGGTCGTGGGAGCCGTCGCAGTTGAAGCTGTCCGGGTAGCCGGCTTCCTTGGGGTCCTTGACCTTCAGCAGCTTGCCGGAGTTGTTGAAGGTCCAGCCATGAAATGGGCAGGTATAGGTCGCCTTGTTGCCGCTTTTGAAGCGGCACAGCATGGCGCCGCGATGGCTGCAGGCGTTGATGAAGGCGTTAAGTTCGCCATCCTTGTTGCGGGCGATGAAGATCGGCTGACGACCCATCTGGGTGGTGTAGTAGTCGTTCTTCTCGGGAATCTGGCTCTCATGGGCGAGGTACAGCCAGTTGCCCTCGAAGATGTGCTTCATCTCCAGATCGAACAACCGCAGGTCGGTGAACATCTCGCGCTTGCAGCGAAAGACGCCCTTCTCTTTATCTTCTTCTAGCAGCGAATCAAGGTAGTCGAATCCCAGGGACATGGCCGGGGCCTCCATTGTTATTGTTTCCACGTGATGAAGGCTACGGCGCGGGAGGCGGCATCAATATCCGTTTTCTGCAGGACCTCTATCCGTTTTCTGCAAAGCGCAAGCGGACAGATTGACGCAGGCGCGCAGGACGCCGCCCGCGCGTCACGCGAGGGTGACGAGCAGCGAATGCGCAGTGGCAAGAAAGGAAAAAAGAGCCGCTTCCGTCGGACCGGCAGCGACTCAAGGGGACTCAGTGATGGCGGCGCAACGTATCCGAGGGCAGCTCGCCGAAGGTGCTCTTGTAGCTTTCCGAGAAACGCCCCAGATGCATGAAGCCATAGTCCATGGCGATCTCGGTGATATTGCGCACCTTGGCCGAAGGATCACTCAGCCGGCCATGGATCTGCTCCAGCTTGCGCTGACGGATGTACGACTTCGGCGTGGTGCCGACCTTGCGCTCGAACAGCAGATAGAGCGAGCGCAGGCTCATGTTGGCCAGATCGGCCAACTGCTCGACAGATATGTCCCGCTTAAGATGCTCATCTATATAGTCGGCAATCCGCCCGAAGGACGGGCAACTGTCGCCAAACGGATCGCGGCGGATGTTGCTGGCCAAACTGCAGAGCAGCTTGCTGGCGATTATGCGGCTGTACTGTTCCTGAATCTGCGGAATGCTCTGCTCGGACCCCGCCTCTTGGCAGATCAACCCAAGCAGGCTGCCAAATCCGTCGAGTTCGCTGAGTGCGTACCGGTTGCTTCCGAAGCGGATCCCCTCGGCCGGGGCCTGCCACTGGTTTTCGCTACAGGCCTTCTCCAGAAAGGAGGCCGGCAGTTTGACGATGAGTTTCTCGCAGTCTTCCGAATAGGTCAGATCGACCGGGTCGTCCGGATTGATCAGCAGCAGCTCTCCGGGGGTGAAATAGTGCTCCTGGCCCCGGCCGCGCCAAAGGCAATGACCGCGCTGTAGCAGCTGCAGGTGATAGATGGTTTCCAGCGCCGGTGAGGTGACATGAACGCTGCCGCCATAACTGATCTGGCACAGGTCAAGCTTGCCGAACTTGCAATGACTAAGACTGGCTTGCGGGCTACCGGTGCGCGGCAGCTGGATGCAGTGCGCCCCCACGTGCTGATTGACGTAGTCCGAAACGGCATGCGGATCAGCATGCTCGAAGATCCTGCTTTTTTCGTTCAGCAGTCGTTCCATCACCAGGCACTCGCATTGTTCTTATAGTCGGCCGGACCATCGTCAAGGATGCCGGCGGCGATTCCCGTCACGCCCCATGCATGCTCAGGCTTGATCTGCGTCAAGACTATCGCTTCGTTCGAGCATAGGAGATTCGACCAACGAACGACACCCCCGTCGTTCGGTGACCGCACGGTTTTTGAGTGGCCCGCAAACGGGCGCCGACAAAACGGAGTCACCGTTGATCCGGACTGAATGCCTGCTTACTAGCGATCACTGGCCCATGCGCGCCGTCCTGTATAATCCCGCCCCCGTTCACCGCTCGCGTGCGCCTGCACCGACTCGACAAGTTATCCGGCCCGATAGTGCAAAGTCCCCGTTCGAATCAGTCTGTTGCAAGTAGAAAGTTCTCCGTCGCACCCATGATGGACTGGACTGATAGGCACTGTAGGTACTTCCTGCGCCAGCTTTCGCAACACGCGTTGCTCTACACCGAGATGGTCACCACCGGCGCGCTGCTGCATGGCGATGCGCAGCGGTTTCTGCGGTATGACGAGACTGAGCGCCCACTGGCACTGCAGCTCGGCGGCAGTGTGCCGGCGGAGCTGGCCGAGTGCGCGAAGCTCGCCGAAGCCGCGGGTTATGACGAGGTGAACCTCAACGTCGGCTGCCCCAGTGATCGGGTGCAAAACAACATGATCGGCGCCTGCCTGATGGGGCATCCGTCACTGGTGGCCGATTGTGTCAAGGCCATGCGCGATGCAGTGGATATTGAGGTCACAGTCAAGCATCGCATCGGTATCAATGGGCGCGACAGCTATGCCGAGCTGTGCGATTTCGTCGGTCAGGTACGCGACGCTGGATGCCGCAGTTTCACCGTGCACGCACGCATCGCCATCCTCGAAGGTCTGTCACCGAAGCAGAACCGCGAAGTGCCGCCATTGCGTTACGACATCGCCGCACAGCTGAAACAGGACTTCCCGGACCTCGAGATCATCCTCAACGGCGGTATCAAGACGCTGGACGAGTGTCGCGCGCACCTGCAAACCTTCGATGGCGTCATGCTGGGTCGCGAGGCCTACCACAACCCCTATCTGCTGGCCCGCGTCGATCAGGAGCTGTTCGGTAGCGAAGCGCCGGTAATCAGCCGGGCACAGGCATTGCGCAACATGCGGCCTTACATCGAGCAGCACCTGAGCGAAGGTGGCGCGATGCATCACATCACCCGCCATGTGCTCGGACTAGGCCAGGGTTTTCCCGGCGCGCGGCGCTTTCGCCAGCTGCTTTCAGTGGACATACACAAGACGCGCGATCCTCTGGCGCTGCTCGATCAGGCGGTGGCGCTGCTCGAAGGCCGTTGACGGTTCCATGCGCAAGGAACGCAGCCCCGGCATTTCGATCAAAGGCCAGGCGCATCCGGGTCCACCCGCTCGTTGAGCGGGCTGACTGGCTCGGGTAAGGTCATGCCACTCACAGGACGGAGCCCCTCTTACATGACTTCCAAGCTGGAACAACTCAAGCAGTTCACCACCGTCGTCGCCGATACAGGCGACATCGACGCCATCGCTCGCCTGAAACCGGTCGATGCTACGACCAATCCTTCACTGCTGCTCAAGGCAGCGGCCATGCCGCGTTATGCCGATGACCTGGCGAACGCGATGAAGCAGTGCCAAGGCGACATCGGCCTGGCGTGCGACCTGTTCGCCGTCGCGGTAGGCAAGCAGATTCTGGAACTGATCCCCGGACGCATCTCCACCGAGGTCGACGCGCGGCTGTCGTTCGACAGCCAGGCCATGGTTCAGCGCGGCGAGCGCCTGATCGGTCTTTACGAGCAGGCCGGCATCAGCCGCGAGCGCGTGCTGATCAAAATCGCCTCGACCTGGGAAGGTATCCGGGCAGCGGAACAACTGGAGAAAGCCGGCATCCAGACCAACCTGACCCTGCTTTTCTCCTTCACCCAGGCCGTGGCGTGCGCAGAGGCCGGCGTCTTCCTGATCTCGCCGTTCGTTGGCCGCATCTATGACTGGTACAAGAAGCACGAAGGTCGTGATTACCAGGGCGCGGAAGATCCGGGCGTGCAATCGGTCAGCCGCATCTACGACTACTACAAGGCACACGGGTACAAGACAGTGGTTATGGGCGCGAGCTTCCGCAATGTCGGACAAATCGAGGCACTTGCTGGTTGCGACCGGCTGACCATCAGCCCGGAACTGCTCGGCGACCTGGCCGCAGCCAGCGGCACGCTGGAACGCAAACTGGAGCCCGGTCGCGAATCAGAGGCGCGTATCAGCCTGGATGAGAAGAGTTTCCGCTGGGGCCTGAACGAGGACGCGATGGCGACCGAAAAGCTCGCCGAAGGCATCCGTCAGTTCGCGCGGGATCAGGAGAAACTCGAAGCCCTGCTGGCCAAGCTGGCCTGATCAGGACCGCTCCAATGCGGTGACGAGGTCATGGAAGGCCTCGCGGTTGGACTCGTTCAGGCTCATCAGGATGCGATGAGCCTCGAGCACCTTGGCCTTCACGATCTCCTCTGACTGGTCCTGCGATGGCAAATCAGCCAGACACTCGGGGCAAGGCAACGGTGTATCAACGATATTGAATACCTGATCGAAACCCATTGATTGCAGCAGGCGGGTAATGTCCGGGTGCGTCGTGACCAGAGTCGGCAACATGCCGACCTTCTGCCGCGACAGGATCGACAGCTTGGCCAGCAGACCTAGCGTGGTGCTGTCGATACTGCGGCTCTCGGTCAGATCGATGACGATGGACGAAAAATTGCGCGACGAGAAGATCTTCTCAATCGTTGCATCCAGCGCCGAGCAAAGCGTCAGACGGATCTCACCAATGAACTTCAGAACAAAGGTGCCATCCATTTCGGCGAACTGGATTCTACCAGTACTCATGCAAGGTTCCTGCTCAACACCAGCAAGGCGATATCGTCGGGCATGTCAGCCAGCTCGGCCAACCCGAAGACTCGACGTAATCCATCCAGCGTGCCACCGGCATCGGTAATCAGACCGGGCAGCGCGGACTCTTTTTCTTTGAGTGTGTCGCCGGGCAAAAGGTCCAGAATGCCGTCGGAGAGCAAGGTCAAGCTGAAGGTCTCGGGCAGCTTCAGCTCGAAATTCTGATAGGTCGCCTCGACGAACAACCCGACCGGCAACCCGCGCCCTTCGAGATAGTGCGCGCCCTCTCCCGTGTACAGCACCGGCATAGGCAGATGACCGCCAATGCTGTAGTGCAGCACGTCATGCTCCTGATCGATAACGCCGCCCAGCATGGTCACGTGCTTGCCCAGCTTGCAATTGATCAGCCCGCGGTTGATGTGATCTAGCACTTCCGACGGTTTGAACTCGCGCAGCGTGCCGCCACGGCGCGACTCGTACAGCAGTCGGGTCGTCATGAACTTGAGCAGCACGGTCACGAACGCCGAGGAGGCACCATGGCCGGAAACATCGGCCAGGTAGAAACCGATACGCCGCTCATCCACGCGGAAATAGTCGACGAAGTCACCGGACAGGTACAGCGATGGGATGATCTGGTGGGCGAAGTCGAAGCCATCGACGCTCCAGGGCGTCACCGGCAGCATGTTCATCTGCACTTGGCGACCGGCGTCCTGGTCTTCCTGCAACAGGTGCAGGCTGGCTTGCAGATCACGATTGGCCGTCTCGAGCTGTTCACGATAGCGGCGATTTTCCAGCCGCAAACGAGAACGGTCCAGCGCCCGGCGTACCGAATGCTCGAGCATCGCCAGGTCTTCGAGTGGCTTGATCAGGTAATCGGCGGCGCCCAGGCGCAACGCCTCTACCGCATCGCTCATCACGCCGGCACCGGAAACCACGATCACCGGGAGGTCGAGCTGGCGCTCGCTGATCTGCCGGATCAGCTCGAGGCCATCCATCTGCGGCATGCGCAGATCGCAGATCACCAGATCGGGCTGCTCCGACTCGAAGAGCTCCATGCCCTGCGGGCCATTGCCGGCCTGCAGGACACGAAAACCACTGTCATCCAGATAGGCAGCCAGACTGGCTCGAACCACATCGTCGTCATCTATGATCAGCAGCGTCGCGCTTGGTTTATGCATGTTCCTACCAGGCGGGGTCGCCAGGATGATTGGCGAAAACATTGGCCCCGCATGACGCCGGGCTTGGGTTCGATTCAAGGCGCAGACGGTACTCCCATACGATCGGCGTTTCAAGCCGACCGGCCGGCGCCTTTACAGGTCGAATTGAGGGGAGCTATAAGAATGCCGCGAGCCATATATAAAAGGTTGAAACCATGAGCCAGAAAGACCGCGATTACAGCGAAAAACGCGACTTCATTCGGATGCAGATCGAAACTGCCGTAGCACTGGAACATGGCGATACAAAACTGAGCGCCACTTGTATCGACCTCTCCAGCACGGGCATGCAGGTATTGACGAATGCTCAGCTACGCATGGGCGACAAGGTTCGCGTACTGATCCCGTCCGAACATAGCGAGCTCAAGGGGCTCGACGCGCAGACCGAAGTGGTGCGCGTCAGCCAGCTCGAAGACGGTCGGCAGAGCCTGGGGTTGGCCATCCTTTCGATGTCCTGACCCTGCTCGACAAATGGCCGCAGCAAGCGCGGCCATGTTTTAGAAGTCGTCTTCGACTTCGCCATCCTTGACCCGGAACTCGCGATTCTGCAGATAGGCGTTGCGCACGAAGATGTAGCGGTCACCCCGAATCATTTTCTCGGCAGACAGCAGACCGGCGCGGGTATCCACCAGATCGATTCCGCGCGTCACGTTACGGGTCGGCACGTGCTCCATATGCGGATAGGGCTCAAGAAACGAATCCGGCACGCGGCCGACGGCATCACGCACGGTACTCGGCCCCAGCAGCGGCAGCACGACGTACGGGCCACTCCCCAGCCCCCAGGCGCCGAGGGTCTGGCCAAAGTCTTCATCGTTCTTGTGCAGCCCCATGCGGGTCGCAACATCGAAGAAGCCGAACACACCAAAGGTGGTGTTGAACAGGATACGGCTGGTATCGATGCCGGCGTCGCGGACCTTGCCCTGCAACAGATCATTGGTCAGCACGATCACGTCACCAAGGTTGCTGAACACGTTACCGATGCCGTCTTCGACGAACTCTGGGGTCACCTTCTGGTAGCCCTTGGCCAGCGGTTTGAGGGTGTAGGTATCGACGGTGTCATTGAAACGGAATACCGCCCGGTTGACGCCTTCCCACGGATCTTCCTCAGCCGCCAGCGCAGGCGCCGCGCCAAGCATGGCGACCGTAGCGACGAAACCGGCCTTGAGCACGGCGATCCAGGCCGTAGCGATCTTGGGCATTGCTTTTTCTCCCTTGGTATTGGTGCATGCGGCGCACCGACGCAGACCGCGCAGTATAGAGTGATCGCCTGATTTTCGGCAGTCAGGCGGACACGCGGCCTGCGTGCTACAGAACTCGTCCTCGCTCCTTCCCGCAAAGGCACAGACAAGCTCCAGCCGCTGGTTTAACCTTCGGCTATCGAGGTTATTACCACGTCGCTCGTAAACCCATGAGAGGGAAGCAAAATGCCGGAACATGATCTGCAGTCGCAGCTCGAAGAACTGCGTAATCAACTGGCCCAGGACACGCCGCTGACCGACGAGGAACGGGCTTCGCTCCACGCGATCGCCCAGGATATCGAGGCTCGCCTGGCGGCTCAGGGCACCAGCGACTACAACGACTCCCTGGTAGACGGCGTCAACCTGGCGGTAGAACGTTTCGAAGTCAGCCATCCGAACATGGCCATGACGCTGCGCAACATCATGCAGACCCTGGCCAACATGGGCATCTGAAGCAGGCTCCGGGTCGCGCTGCCGACGCGACCCGTTGCGTCATTGACGGACCAGGCGGCGATTGTCCACGACAAGCGCCTCGGTGCTGCGATACGGATTGATATCCAACCCGCCGCGACGCACATAGCGCGCATAGACCGTCAGTTTCTCCGGCTGCAGCAGACGCTGCAGATCGAGAAAGATGCGCTCCACGCACTGCTCGTGAAAATCGGCATGCTGACGGAAACTTACGAGATAGGCCAACAGGCTCTCCGCCTGTAGCGCCGCGCCGCGGTACTCGACGACTACGCTGCCCCAGTCCGGCTGGCCCGTTACCGGGCAATTGGACTTGAGCAGGTGACTATGCAGCAACTCCTCGACCACACGGCCGGTATCGCAGGTCAACAGCTCGGGCTGCGGATGGTCGTAATGCTCGATGGTCACATCCAGATCGTCAATGCAACGACCCGGTAGCACCGCGACACCTTCTGCTGTGACCTCATCCAGGGTGCGCAAGCGCACCTTCACCGGCTTGCCAGCGACAGCGGAAAGATCGCGGCTCATCACTTCGACCAGCGCTTCTCGCGACTCGAACACCGACTGGTTCAGCGAGTTCAGATAGAGCTTGAACGACTTCGATTCGATAATGTTCGGCGAATCCGCCGGAATCTCGAATTCGCCGATCGCCACAACCGGCTTGCCGGAAGGCAGCAGCCAGGACAGCTCGTAGCAATTCCACAGATCCACGCCCTGATACGGCAGCGTCTCGGCCGTGAGGCCAAGTTCGGCCCACTTCGGCGCACGCGGGATCGGGAACAGCAGATGGGGGCTATAGGTTGCAACGTAGGCGCTGGATTTGCCCAGAGGGGAATGTTCGGCGGGATGCTGCATGGGAAGAGAACCTGAACGAAAACGCCGCGAAGTTTAGCGCTTCGCGGCGTTCTTTTCAGCGACATCGGCGCGGCGGCCGAACGGAGCACGTCTACTGGCGCATGCCCCGGCCGCTCTTGAGCAGGCCAACCGACACCAGATAGAGCGCGATCACTGCCACCAGCATGAAGCTGATCGCCACGCCGATGCGGATATCGGAGACCCCGAGAATGCCGTAACGGAAGGCGTTGACCATGTGCAGCACCGGGTTGGCCAGCGATAGCGTCTGCCAGAACGGCGACAGCAGGTTGATCGAGTAGAACACTCCGCCCAGGTAGGTCAGCGGCGTCAGCACAAAGGTCGGGATGATCGAGATATCGTCGAAATTGCGCGCAAACACCGCGTTGATGAAGCCCCCCAGGGCGAAGATACTCGCCGTCAGGGTGATCACCAACACCGTCACGCCCAGGTGATGCACCTGCAAATCGGTGAAGAACATCGACAACAGCGTGACGATCACCGCCACCGCCAGCCCGCGGGTGATACCACCCAGGGCAAAACCGATGACGATCACATGCGGCGATACCGGTGAGACCAGCAGTTCCTCGATGGAGCGCTGGAACTTGGTGCTGAAAAAGCTCGACACGACGTTGCTGTACGAGTTGGTGATCACCGACATCATGATCAGCCCCGGCACGATGTAATCCATGTAGCTGAAGCCGCCCATATCGCCGATGCGAGCGCCAATCAAGCTACCGAAGATGACAAAGTACAGCACCATGGTGATCGCCGGGGGGAGCAGCGTCTGCGGCCAGATGCGTGTGTAACGACGGATCTCGCGCTGGACGATGGTCTGCAGCGCGATGAGGTTGGGATGTAGCTCGCCGCTCATGACTTCACCTTCAGGTTGTTCTCCACCAGCGACACGAACAGCTCCTCCAGTCGGTTGGTCTTGTTGCGCAGGCTCAGCACCTCGATGCCCTGGGCACCGAGCAGGCGGAACAGCTCGGTGACACCCTGGCTCTTCTCCACCTGCACTTCGAGGGTGTGATGATCGATCAGCCGCGACGGATAGCTGCCCAGCTCAGGCGCCACCAGTTGCGACTCCTTAAGATCGAGCAGAAAGGTTTCCACGTGCAGCTGCTTGAGCAGCTCGCGCATGCTGGTGTTCTTGACGATCTGGCCGTGGTCGATGATGCCGATGTTGCGGCACAGCTGCTCGGCCTCTTCCAGGTAGTGCGTGGTGAGGATGATGGTGATCCCCTCGCGGTTGAGCTCGGTGAGGAACGACCACATCGAGCGGCGCAGCTCGATATCCACACCTGCGGTTGGCTCGTCAAGAATCAAAAGGCGCGGCTGATGGATCAGCGCACGGGCAATCATCAGACGACGCTTCATGCCGCCGGAGAGCATGCGCGAGGACACGTCACGCTTATCCCACAGGCCCAGCTGGTTGAGGTAGCGCTCCGCGCGCTCCTTGGCGATCTTCGCCGGAATGCCGTAGTAACCGGCCTGGGTGACCAGGATATCGAAGGCCTTCTCGAACTGGTTGAAGTTGAATTCCTGCGGCACCACGCCCAGGCAGCGCTTGAGCCCGGACGGGTCGCGATCCAGGTCATGGCCGAACACGTTGACCGTGCCGCCGCTCTTGTTCACCAGGGTGGAAAGAATGCCGATGGTGGTGGACTTGCCGGCGCCATTGGGGCCGAGCAGCGCGAAGAAGTCGCCTTCGGCGACATCGAGATCGATGCCCTTGAGGGCCTGGAAGCCGTTGCCGTAGGTCTTGGTCAACTGCCGGATGGACAGAGCAGTACTCATAAGAAGGTGCACACAACGCGAAGGGAATGGAGGTAGATATGGGCATCGCTAGCCGATTGCAACCGCACATTTGCGCTGCGAATGCTTCACTGCTTCGGTTCGAATTCGTCCAGCGGCACCACGATCAGCGCCGCGCGTTGCCCTTCGGCGACTTCAGGCATGGGAAACAGAATGCGCGCACCCGGCTCGTCGACCACCCAGCGCATACCATCATCCTCGGCCAGCAAACTGCCGAGCGGCAGTAGCGCGAAATTCTCAATATCGGCGGGCACGCACAAGCGAAACCGCGGGCTGCGCTTGATGACCTCGCGAGATATCTGCAGTAACTGCGGCGGCGCATTACTGGCGGTCGACGACTCGCGACCTTCGACCATCGAGATCAAACCGTGCTCGAACTGCAGCACCGCAGCCGGCAGGGATTCATCCTTGCCTTCGGCGAGCTCAACGGTAAACGCCTCGGCACCATGGAGCGTGGCGGTCATCGCGCTGAAGGTAGAACTGGCCTGGCGCTGCAGCAGCACGCCCTCGACTGCCAGACCTTGCAAGCGCGTCAAGGCTAGGGGCGCGACCTGCGTCCCCTCGCTCCAGGGGCAGATTGCAAACTGGGCAAGGCGCGACGGGCGCATCGCCGAATGCAGATCGTAATGAAGGCGCTGGCGGCCTGGCAGGCTGAAGAAGCCGCTGACCAATGCCTCAAGCTCTGCGGCGCGAATGGCTTCGCTGCCCCAGACATCCGCATGCTTGCCGAGGAACAGGCGATTCAGATCGTGCTCGACCTGCCGCACCATTCTGCGCATTGCTGCCGGATTGGCGAACAGCAACAACAGTCGCGCACGGGGCTGCACTTCGCCTCGCGCAAGCGCGCGGATCAGGCGATCCAGAACATGGATGGGAATGAGCTCATTGCCGTGTATGCCCGCCGACAGAAGCAGGTCAACGCCTTGATCCTGGCCGCTCGGCGGCGATACCAGCAGTGCACCGTCGGCCAGCCAGTGCAGCTTTACCCCTCGCGGGGTGAGCTGGACCTTCTCGCAGGGCTCGCGCCCGGCGAGGGTCAATTCCAGCAGCTTGCCAAGGGCGAGCATGCCGGGGAACCGTCAGTGGTTGCAGTCAGGACCGTGGACGTGCTCGTCGTCATCGGCCTCGACCGGCTCCATTTCCAGCTGCAGGCTGACCAGATTGGTGGCCAACGGGCGCAGCACCAGATTGGCGTACTCGGTGTCGCCATCCTCGACGTCCACGCCGATCATCAGCTGACCGTTGCCGACCTGCTGAATCCAGACCTCGCGGCCCTGCCAGATCACGGCGAAACGGGTGCAGGAAGTTTCCAGTTGGGTTCCGTCGACATCTTCCAGAACCAGTTGCAGGCTATCGCTCATTGAATTGCTCTCACTCGTAGAACGCGCAACGCTCGCAGCGCCGCGCATGGGAAATGATCAGGCCCGGGTCAGCGTCGCGATGGCGCGCTCGAAACGATCCAGCCCCTCGTCTATGTCAGCTTCGTCGATGACCAGGCTCGGCGCCAGGCGGACCACGTCCGGACCGGCCTGCAGCACCATGAGTGCCTCCTTCTCGGCAGCAGCGCAGAAGGCACCGGCCTTGCCCTTCCAGGCATCGCTCAGCACGCAGCCGATCAACAGGCCGCGGCCGCGGACCTGGCTGAATACGCCGTAGCGCTCACCGATCTGCATCAGGCGCGCCTTGAACCGCTCGTGCCGCGCCTTGACGCCTTCGAGCACCTCGGGCGTGTTGACGATATCCAGCACCGTCTCGGCCACCGCACAGGCCAGCGGGTTGCCGCCATAGGTGGTGCCGTGCGTGCCGACGCTCAGATGCGCGGCGATCTCGTTGGTGGTCAGCATCGCGCCAATAGGGAAGCCGCCGCCCAGACTCTTGGCGTTGGTCAGGATGTCGGGCGTGACGCCGTAGTGCATGTAGGCAAACAGCTCGCCGGTACGACCAAGGCCGGTCTGCACCTCATCGAAGATCAGCAGCGCGTTGTGCTCGTTGCATAGCTGGCGCGCGCCTTCCAGATAGGCCTGGTCGCCCGGCAGGATGCCGCTCTCGCCCTGGATCGGCTCCAGCACCACGGCGCAGGTCTTGTCGGAAATTGCAGCTTTCAGCGCCTCGAGATCGTTGTAAGGCACGTGAGTGATGCCCTCGATCTTCGGTCCAAAGCCGTCGGAATACTTCGACTGCCCGCCTACCGTAACGGTGAACAGGGTGCGGCCGTGGAAGCTGTTCAGCGCAGAAATGATCTCGAATTTCTGCGGGCCGTAGACATCATGGGCGTAACGACGGGCCAGCTTGAACGCCGCCTCGTTGGCTTCAGCGCCAGAATTGCAGAAGAACGCGCGGTCGGCGAAGGTCGCCGCCACCAGCTTCTTCGCCAAGCGCAGCGCCGGCTCGTTGGTATAGATGTTGGAGATGTGCCAGAGCTTGCCGGCCTGCTCGGTCAGTGCCGCCACCATGGCCGGATGCGCGTGACCCAACGCGTTGACCGCAATGCCGCCGGCGAAGTCCACCAGTTCTCGACCGCTCTGATCCCATACTCGCGAGCCCAGGCCACGTACCGGCACGAAGGCCGCGGGGGCGAAGGTGGGAACAATGACCTGGTCGAAATCGGCGCGTTCTACCGGGGTGTGCGGGGCGGACATCGGGGCTCTCCTGCGAGGCGACACGGAATGAGAAATGAAAACGCCCCGCCATCGGCGGGGCGTCACTCGCGCAGTGTAAACGCAGGGCCGGCCCTCGTGCGCACTCGAGAAGAAATTCTCTTGCGCAACTGGCGAAGGATCAGCCGAAGTGCTGCTGGTCCAAGGCGATCGCCTGATCCAGGGTTTCCAGCAGCGCCTTGCGCACTTTCAGCTTGGTGTTCTTGTGCGCCACCATATTGATCTTCTTCAGCTGCTCGGCTGTGGCTTTGGCGACTGCCAGCAACTCGCCGGCCGGCACCATCTTGTCGAGGAAGCCGGCATCCACGGCGCCAGCCGGATCGAACATCTCGCCATTGATCACCGAACGGTGGAAGGCCGACTTACGCAGACGGTCGCGCGCCAACTCGATACCGGCATGGTGCATGGTCATGCCGATCTGCACTTCGTTGAGGCCGATATGGAATGGCCCCTCGACGCCGATGCGGTAATCCGAAGACAGCAGCAGGAAGGCACCCTTGGCAATCGCATGCCCTGGGCAGGCGACGATGATCGGGAACGGGTGCGCCAGCATGCGGCGTGAGAAGGTCGAACCGGTTGCGACCAGGGCCATGGCGTTCTGCGGGCTGGAGGTCATGACCTTGAGGTCGTAGCCGCCGGACAGAATGCCCGGCTGCCCGGTGAGAATCACGACGGCACGGTCCTGCTCAGCGCGATCCAGCGCGGCGTTGAGCGCCTCGAACACGGCAGGCGACAGGGCATTGACCTTGCCATTGCACAGCGTCAGCGTGGCGACGCCGTCTTCGAATTGGTAGGAGACCAGCTCACTCATGACGAGATTCCTTGTTTTTGAAGTGGGCAGACGTTACCCAGCGCTCAGGCTGAGGTAAAGCGCGGTGACCGACCGAGCGGTCACGCCCGAGCCCTTGAAAGGCGCAATGAGTCGCGGTTAAAGGCCGGTCAGGCTTCCTTCTCGAAGTCGGCCAATGTCTTTGGATGCAGGATAGATTGCAGCTCCGGATCGGCGATATGCAGCCCGAAGGAGCCATCCGGCAAACCAATGGAAATGCGATATGGCGTGCCCTCCTCGTCCACCGTGACCTGGGCCAGGTCCAGATAACGCGGAGCACAGCGCTGTTTCGCTGCATCGCGCAGCACCACCACGCGTGGGCGTAGCTGGAGCTGCTTGTGTTTCTCCACCACCACGGCGACTTCACCGGTGTGCAGCTCCACCAGCGTGCCGACCGGGAAGGCACCCAGCCAGCGGATGAACTCAGACACCAGGTCTTCGTCGAACTGCCTACCACCGCCACTGCGCAGGATTTCGAAGGCCGCCTGCACCGGCCGCGCACAATCGTAGGCCCGATGGCTGGTGATGGCGTCGAACGCGTCAACGATGGTGATGATGCGCGTCATGTAAGAAATCTGCGTGGGCCCCGAGCCCAACGGATAGCCGGTGCCATCCAGCCGCTCATGATGGCCGTATGCTGCATGCAGCGCCGCCTCTGGAATCCCGGGCTGTGCCCGAAGCGCTTCCAGGCCGAAGACCGGATGCCGCTTGATGACCTCGAACTCCTGCGGCGTCAGTTTGCCGGGCTTGTTGAGGATCGCGGGATCGATGCGCATCTTGCCGACGTCATGCAGCAGCCCGGCCATCCCCAGCAGCTGCAGCTTGTCGTCCTGCAGACCGAGATGGTTGCCAAACCCCATCGCCATGATCGAAACGGATAGGCAATGCAGGCTGGTATACAGATCCTTGTTCTTCAGCCGAATCAGCCAGAGCATGGCGCTCTCGTTGCGCAGCATGCTCGCCAGATTCCGCTTGACAGCACCATGGCACGCTCTGGTGTCGATCACCCGGCCATGCTGTACATCGGCAAGCACTTGGTCGATTAGCTGCGAGCCGTCCAGATAGGCCGCGCGTGCCTCCTCGACTTCGGTCGAGAGCGCATGGTACTGGCGCTCCTGCGGTTTGCGCATGCGCGGCGCCGCGGTCGCGACCGCGGCGTCTTGCTGCAGGCGGACTTGCCGGGTGTCGTCGACATAGACGTACACGCAACAGTTGCGGAGGGCGCGTAGTTCACCGGGCGTCAGCAGCGGAAAACCCTGGAATGCGAAGCTGGTTTCATTCCATGGCCGATCCAGCTCGCAGACGTACATACCCAACTCCAAGTTGGCGGTGGAAACCCGGCGACGGGTTGGCACCAACAAGGTATCGGTGTGGTTGCCTGACCTGCGTGTCAGTTTCATGGAACGAGTGAACTCCCTCGGCTTCCTTTCAAAATAACTCAGGCATCAGCCAGCGACGTAACAGCAGTCTAGCGGAACGTGCAGCCTGTCACCTGAGCGAGACGAATTTGTTAAGCGCATGAATAAGCTAAAAAAGTTTTTGCCAAAGGCAGTGCGTTCGATTACATTAGCGCGCCTCGACGGACATGAACCTCCGTCGATCCGGTGAGGTGTCCGAGCGGTTGAAGGAGCACGCCTGGAAAGTGTGTATACGAGAAATCGTATCAAGGGTTCGAATCCCTTCCTCACCGCCATATTAGATTCAAGCAAAACCCCTGACTTCACGCGAAGTCAGGGGTTTTTGCGTTTCAGGGTCCGACTGACCCGCTGCGCCAGCCTGCCATGCATCCATCGCCGGTTGCCGCCCCGGTCAAGCTGTAGCAGATTTGCCCTTCCCTCCTCTGCCGGGACGAAAGCTATGGCCGACCCTCACAATCTGCAACGCTTCGTAGATGCCCAGCGCGACCATTACGAACGGGCGCTCAAAGAGCTGCGCGGTGGCCGCAAGCGCACCCACTGGATATGGTTCATCTTTCCGCAGCTGCAGGGCCTCGGTCGCAGCGCAATGGCACAGCAATACGCCATATCGGGGCGCAACGAGGCGATTGCCTATCTTCAGCACCCTATCCTCGGCCCTCGCCTGCAGACCTGTACCGAAGCGATGCTCGAACATCGTGACGGTAGTGCGCGACAGATTCTTGGAAGCCCGGACGACCTGAAGTTCCACTCATCCATGACGCTGTTCGCTGCCACCGCCCCGGAGCCGACGCTGTTCGAACAAGCACTGCAGGTCTTTTTCGATGGCCAACCCGACGCGGCCAGCGTCGAACGACTGGGCAACGGCCGCGCACCCCAACGAACCTAACGGCCCGCCGCTCCACCCGTCGCACCGCCAGTCGCAGCACCTCCACTGCTCGCACCACCTGCGCCGTTACCGCTACCTGTTCCGATTCCACCCGGAGGCGTGACGCCATCCTGACCGACGTTCCCATTGGCACCACCCGGAGTCGCTTGCGGCTGCGTGGCACCCGGCGCGGGGGGTGTCCCCAGATCGCGATTCGGCTGCTGAACGTTGTCCTGGGCGCTGGGTAAACCTGTACCTGCCGGCGGGTTCGCAGTGCCGGGCACGTTGGGTCGTGGGTTGTCGGCGTCGCTTTGCACGCCACCTCGATTGATGCCCTGAGCGTCGTTCTGCGTGGCCCCGGGTTCACGGATACGGTTGATATCTCGCCCGATCTGCTGGCGATTCTCCTCCAAATCAGCGCCCATCTGCTCGCGCTCCTGCTGCAGCGACATCTCTTGCTGCTGAGCGAGCGCAGCCGTCGAAACGGCGGTGAGCAACAATATTGTCGTTAGCTTCGGCTTTTTCATCGGTCACCTCCCATTGGGTTACTCACGGAAGACAATCGAAAGAACGCCGCAGCTTCATCGTCAGGTCAATTTGCTGGTGTGGAACTTGCTTGCGTTTATGCAGCTGAGTGAATGTCCGGCACGTCTCGTTTCTACGCCACGGCTTGTGGGAACCTCAAACGCCGTACCGTCTCAGCCTGTTCGGCAAGGCGACAATCCGCTACACACAAGAATAAAAGGCCATGTCATGCTCAAGCAGAAGAAGTTCCGGCAGGCGACCCTGATCGTCATCGCCACGGCAGTGATTCTGATCCTGCCCAATCTGACCCGCATATTCAGCTGAGCGCGCCGTAGGCGCGCCATGAGGTAACCCCGATGCGCACGCCCGCCCTGTTCGTACTGCTTGCCCTGAGCGTTGGCGCCACGGCCGGCGAAATCGACCGAAACACGGCCCTACAGGTAATGCAACGACCGGACGCCGTCCTGATCGATGTCAGAACGGCCGAAGAATTCGCCGAAGGCGCGCTACCTGGCGCCAGGCGAATCGAGACGCCAGACCTTGCCCAGCGCATCGGCAACGTCGCGCCCGACAAGGACACCCCCGTGGTCCTCTACTGCCGCAGCGGCCGGCGCTCGTCTGCCGCGCAGGACGTCCTCGAGAAGCTTGGCTACAGCCAGGTCATCAATGCCGGGAGCTACGACCAGCTTGCCGCCATCCTGCAGCGCAACTGATGCGCCATCGCAGATAAACCCGCCACATCACCCCGCCCGGCCGCCAGCAAGGGAACTAATGCGCAGCATGGACCACTGAAAAACGTGGTCTTCGCCGCATCAAGCGCACCCTTGCCGGAGGATATGAATGAACTGGGACGCCCTGCTCAACGAGACATTCTGGATCAACCTGGCGATCGTGCTGGGCATCACCATCGTCAGTTTTCTGGTCCTGCGCACCATTCTTGGCATCGTGACCCGGCGCCTGAGCAAGCTGGCGACAGGGTCGAAAACCAAGTTCATCGGGATCGCCGCCGAACTGCTTTCACGCACCAGTAATCTGCTGATTCTGGCCTTCTCGCTGCTCATCGCCCTGAAGACGGTCGAACTATCGCCACGCTGGGAATCGACCATGTCCCACGGCTGGTTCATCGCACTGGCATTCCAGTTCGCCTTGTGGATGGATACCGGCGTGCGCCTGTGGATGGAAAGCCTGACCCGCGACGGCAAGGCGCGCAATCCGGTTACCACCACCATCATCGGCATCATGATCCGCATCGTGGTCTGGACCATGATGCTGCTGTCGATCCTGGCCAACCTGGGCGTCGACATCACCGCCATGATCGCCAGCCTCGGTGTCGGCGGTATCGCCATTGCGCTGGCGGTGCAGACACTGCTCAGCGACATCTTCGCCTCGCTGTCCATCGGCGTGGACAAGCCCTTCGAGATTGGCGACTTCGTGGTGTTCGGCGAGGTGGCCGGCAATATCGAGCACATCGGCTTGAAGACCACCCGCATCCGCGCCCTCAGCGGTGAGCAGGTGGTGATTGCCAACGCGGATCTGCTGCGCCAGATCGTGCACAACTACAAGCGCATGAATACCCGGCGGATCGTGTTCAAGTTCGGCATCACCTACAACACGCCCACCGAAAAGGTGAAAGAGGTTGCGGCGCTGGTGAAACGCATCATCGAAGGTATCGAGGCTGCCAAATTCGACCGTGCGCATTTTCTCGGCTTCGACGACAGCCAGCTGACCTTCGAGGTCGTCTACATCATGCAGGTCTCGGACTACAACCGGTACATGGACACTCAACAGGAGATCAACCTGGCGCTGCTCGAGGGCATTCGCGAGATGGGTGTGCAGTTCGCCTTCCCGACCCGCAGCGTGGAGTTCATCGGCGGCAGCCTGCCGGAAATAAGCGTGGCGGGCGTGCCGCAGGAAAAACCCGCCGCCAACCAGAACGCAGGGGACGCCGAAAGCCAATCCCGCGGCGCCCAGCCACGCGCTTGACCCATCCAGGTGTCGCCGCAACCCGCAGCTACACCTCGTACCTTCGCCGCAGCGGCGCAAGCGCCTATGCTGAAGACGGAAGCTTTTCGAACCTAAAAGGATAAGACTCATGACGCTGCTCTGGTTACTGGTCCTGCTGCTCGGCATCGCTGTACTCGCCCACCTGCGCGTGTCGCCGGTGCCGGCGCTGGTGATCGTCGCCACCTACCTGATCTTCATGACGGCCGCCGATACATCCGGCGTGGTGGTATTCCTGCTCTGGCTGACACTGATCGCCGTCGCTGTGCCGCTGCTGGTCGCGGATGTGCGCCGCAAGTATTTCAGCGGGCCGATGTTCGACTGGTTCAAGAAGGTGCTACCGCCGATCTCCGCCACCGAGCGCGACGCCATCGATGCTGGCACCGTCTGGTGGGATGGTGAGCTGTTCAGCGGCCGGCCCAACTGGGACACCCTGCTCGGCTATCCGAAGGCGCGCCTGACCGCGGAAGAACAAGCCTTCCTCGACGGCCCTACCGAAACACTTTGCGCACTGGTCAGCGAATGGGATATCGCGCAACGGATGGACCTGCCGCCCGCCGCGTGGGACTACATCAAGGCCGAAGGCTTCTTTGCGCTGATCATCCCCAAGGAATACGGCGGCAAGGGCTTTTCCGCCTATGCCCATTCGCAGATCGTGATGAAGCTGGCGACCCGCAGCGGCGACCTGGCCAGCACCGTCATGGTGCCCAACTCCCTCGGCCCAGCCGAGCTGCTGATGCACTACGGCACTGAAGAGCAGCGCAACCACTACCTGCCACGCCTGGCCAACGGCACCGATATCCCCTGCTTCGCCCTCACCGGCCCCTACGCCGGCTCCGACGCCGGCGCGATGAACGACAGCGGCGTCATCTGCCGCGGCCAATGGCAGGGCGAGGAAGTGCTCGGCCTGCGCCTGAACTGGGAGAAGCGCTACATCACCCTCGGCCCGGTCGCGACCTTGCTCGGTGTGGCCTTCAAGACTTATGACCCGGATCACCTGCTCGGCGATGAGGAAGAACTGGGCATTAGCCTGGCGCTGATTCCCACCGACACCCCCGGCATCGACATAGGTCGCCGGCACTTGCCACTCGGCGCAGCCTTCATGAACGGGCCGAACTGGGGCAAGGACGTCTTCGTGCCGCTGGAAGCGATCATCGGCGGCCGCGACATGATCGGCAAAGGCTGGATGATGTTGATGAACTGCCTGTCGGTAGGTCGTTCCATTTCCCTGCCCGCGACCGGCACCAGCGCCGCCAAGGTCTGCAGCTACGTGGGTGGCCGCTATGCGCAGGTCCGCGAGCAGTTCAATGTGCCGCTGGCCGCCTTCGAAGGCATTCAGGAGCCGCTGGCGCGCATCGGCGGCAACGCCTGGCTGATGGATGCCGCGCGCATCCTCACCGCCAATGCTGTCGATCTTGGCGAGAAGCCCTCGGTGCTGTCGGCGATTCTCAAGTACCACCTTACCGAGCGCGGCCGCGCCTGCATTACCGATGCCATGGATATTCACGGCGGCAAGGGCATCATCCTCGGCCCGAACAATTACCTGGGACGGCTGTGGCTGTCGGCGCCGATCTCCATCACCGTCGAAGGCGCCAACATCCTTTCGCGCAACCTGATGATCTTCGGCCAGGGCGCGATCCGCTGCCACCCGTTCGTGCTGCGTGAGATGGAGCTGGTCCACGAGCCGGATCGCGAAGCGGCAGTCGTGAAGTTCGACGACCTGCTGATGCAGCACATCGGCTTCGCCGTCAGCAATACCGCCAGCACCCTGCTGCTCGGCCTGAGCTTCGGCCTGATGGGGCGCGTGCCTGGGAACAAGGTCACGCAGCCCTACTTCCGCGCACTCAACCGCATCGCGGCGGCATTCGCCATGCTGGCGGACCTATCGATGATGCTCCTCGGCGGCGAACTCAAGCGTCGCGAGCGGCTTTCCGCGCGCCTCGGTGACGTGCTCAGCCATCTCTACCTCGCCTCTGCAGCGCTCAAGCAGTTCCATGACCTCGGCCACCCGACCGCGCAGGAACCGCTGCTGCGCTGGGCGCTGGAGGATTGCCTAGAGAAGGCCGAATCCGCCCTGCAGGACGTGCTGGCCAACTTCCCCAACCGCATCCTCGGGCATCTGCTGCATGCCTTGGTATTCCCGTTCGGCGCACGCCACAAAGGGCCGTCGGATGTACTGGACGCCGAAGTCGCCGCACTGCTCGGCCGTCCGGAGGGCGATCCAGCCCTGGAAAGCATTCTCGACGGCATGTATCGCCCGCATGATCCAGAGCAGCCCCTTGGTTCGCTGAAGCACGCGTTCGAGGCCATTGCCAGCAGTCAGGGCACGGCGAAGAAACTGGCCAAGGCGGTGAAGGCCGGCAGCGTACAACCCGCCCCCGGCGAGAGCCTGGTCGACGCAGCATTGACGGCTGGTGTCATCGACGCCGTCGAAGCCGAGCAGTTGCGAACGGCGGAACTCGCTCGCCGCAAGGTCATCGACGTCGACGACTTCGCCAAGGATGAGCTGGAACTGCAAGAAGGCCGCATCCGCTGACGGCACCGACGCAACCGCAGCACAGGGTGAGCCTTGGAGGTTCACCCGACGCTGCGACGCTCAGTCCGGCCGGTGCCGCGGCCACACCAGGCTGAAGCGCGCCCCACCCAGCTCGCTGTGACTCAACTGCGAGCGGCCGCTGTGCCAATAGATGATCCGCCGCACGATGGACAGACCCAGCCCGTGCCCACCCGAGGCGCGGGTGCGGCTGTCATCCAGACGCAGGAACGGGGTGAAGACCTTTTCCCAATCCGCCTCCGGCACGCCGGGGCCGTCGTCGTCCACATCCAGCCGCACCGTTTGCCCATCGATGGCGAAGCTGACCTGCACCCTACTATTGGCATGGCGCATGGCGTTGTTGATCAGGTTGCTCAGGGCGCGGCGCAGGTATTGCGGCTCCGCCTCGGCCCAACAGCTGCCATCGGCGGCCGTTGCGCATTCGCCACGGCTGACGCTGACATCGGGACGTAACGGCGCCAGCTCACCGATCACCTGATCGACCAGCGCGCCGAGGTCGACCTGCTGGAAGTTCAGGGTCGGCGAGCCGCGTTCCAGCCGCGAGTACACCAGCATCTCGTCGACCAGCGCATCGAGGTCGTCGATGTCGCCGTCCATGCCTTCCAGGTACTTGCGCCGGGCCTCGTCGGTCGGCGCCTCGGCAGTCATCTCCAAGCCGAAACGCAGACGTGCGACCGGCGTGCGCAGCTCATGGGCCACGGCGCTGACCATTTCGCGCTGCACGGCCAGCAGGCGCTGCAGATGCCGCGCCATGCCATTGAATGCCGCGGCCAGACGCCCGACCGAATCGGTGCCGACGTCCGGCACGCGGGTTTCCAGATTGCCCGCGGCGATGCGGGTCGCGGCGCCTTCCAGCACGCTCAGACGCTGCTCCAGCTGGCGCACCAGCAGATACACCGTGAGACCGATCAGCGACAGGCCAAGCAGGCCGATCAGGATCAGCAGCTGCGGTGGAAAGGGATTCATCTGGTACAGCGGGCCGAGCTGCATGATCCAGCCGGTGCCGGCGATGGCCGCGAATACGCGCACAGCATCACCGCCGCGAGCGAGCGCCATCACCGTGTCGCCCTCGTCCAGCCGTCGCCGCTGGTCGTCATCGAGGTTGGCACTGTCGCGGGTCAGCAATTCCAGATCGAAGCCGAAACCACGCGCCTGCTTGAGCTCGGCCAAGCGCTGCGGCTGCTCGGCTTCGGGATAGCGGATCAGCTCGTCGATCAGCAGATAGATAGTCGCGCGCGCCAGCTGCTCGCTGAGCTGCTCCACCTCCCCAGTAAGCACCAGCCGATCCCGCGCGCTGACTAGACTGAACACCGTGGTGCTCTGCGGTCGGATCTGCTCGACCAGCACCTGCCCACGCAGCAAGCGCGCCTCCAGACGGCTTTCCAGGCGAACGTCATCCAGCGTGCGCACCCGCAGCGGAATACCCAGCAGCCGCCCCCAGAGGTTCGCCGCCTGGCGCCGCTCGATCGGCGTCATGCTACTCATGTTGTGCGCCATCAGGCGGAAAGTGCCACTGGCTAGGCGCTCGCGGTGATCGTCCGCGCGGGACTGGTTGAGCAGGTGCAAGCCGCCGGCGCCGAGCAGCGCGACCAGCACCAGCACCCCCAGCATGCCGCCATAGATGCGCAGGAAAATCGAGTTCATGGGCGGCAGCGCTACACCATCGCCACGGCAGCTTCGGAAACGAACAGATAGCCCTTGCCGCGTACCGTCTTGATCAGCCGCGGGTGATCGGGGTCGTCACCGATCTTGGGGCGAATACGCGAGATGCGCACATCGATGGAGCGGTCCTGGCCGTCGTACTCGATGCCACGCAGCTCGGCGAAGATTTCTTCACGGGAAAGAATGCGTCCGGGATTGGAGGTCAGCAGCCAGAGCAGATCGAACTCGGCGCCGGTCAGCTCGATCTGCTGCTCGCGCAGCCAGGCTTCGCGCAACGCGCTGTCGATCACCAACGGGCCGAATTGCAGGCGCTTGGCATTGGCCGGCGCGTCCTGCGGCTGACGGCGCAGCAAGGCGCGGATTCGCGCCAGCAACAGACGCGGGCGAACAGGTTTGCAGACGTAGTCGTCGGCGCCGGTTTCCAGCCCCAGCACCTGATCCAGATCGTCGGCCCGTGCGGTGAGCATGAGGATCGGACCATCGTAGCGATCACGCACACGCCGACAGATGGACAGGCCATCCTCGCCGGGCAACATCAGATCGAGCACCACCAGATCCGGGCGTTCCTCGATGATGCGCTCGGCGGCGCAGGCGCCATCCGACTCGATCGATACCTCGAAGCCGCCACTGCTCTGCAGATATTCCTGCGTCAGCTCGGCCAGCCGTCGATCGTCCTCAACAATGAGAATCCGCCACGTCTCTTGCTCCATCCCCCGCCCCCTGCCGAACCATCAGGCCACAAACGAACAAGCGCGCATTGTACCCAACGCCCGGGCCCGAACGATGCACAAAAAGCGGGCAGCAGCAAACACAATATGTTGTGTCATTGACCATCATCAAAATATGCCCGGCGGCGCGTATTTCGTCGGCATTCGGCCGAGCGCCGCAGCCATGCGGCCTGCGGCCGGACGCTGCGCTTTCGCCCACAAACCGCACACACGTTATCCACAGGTTATCCCAGTAGGCCGCCTTGCATTGGCCTTGAGCCAGCATTATCTTGTCGCCCCTGCGCGCCGTAACCCCTAGATATTGGGCCTACGCGCCGCAACTGACACAATCGAGACATTTTCGAGCGCTAGGCTATCGCCTTGGCTCTCATTGCTCTGCAATACCGTCGGCAGCCTCAGGTCAAGCATTAATGCAAGCCTTCGACAGTCGTCTCCCTGACTTCAAGCGCGGAACTAGCAGCTGTGCTCGGAGCCAAGACAAAACACAACATATTGTGTTGACAGTTTTTCCAGCCTGACTATCCTTCCGGCAACGACTTAGCTCGTATGCGGCCGAGTCAGGATTATTCCTTGCGATACCACTGTGCGCCGCATTGCGGGGCATGGTTCATGCAATAACGACGCCCAGGCCGGACCAGGCCCGAGCAGACAGAATCCGAACCGCGACTAAAAGAGAGAATCCGGAGCCCCCATGCAGAACCCATCCACTCGCGAGAACCCGCTGTCAGCCGATGCATCGGATCTGGCGGCTACCGCCCCGGGCCAGCTGCGCGTGATCAAGCGCAACGGTACCGTCGTCCCCTACACCGACGACAAGATCACCGTCGCCATCACCAAGGCCTTTCTCGCAGTGGAAGGCGGTAACGCCGCCGCCTCCTCGCGCATCCACGACACCGTCGCGCGCCTGACCGAACAGGTCAGCGCTACCTTCCGTCGTCGCATGCCCTCCGGTGGCACCATCCATATCGAAGAAATCCAGGACCAGGTCGAACTGGCCCTGATGCGTGCCGGCGAGCAGAAAGTCGCCCGCGACTACGTGATCTATCGCGAAGCCCAGGCCGTCAAGCGCAAGAGCGCCAGCGGCAGCAGCGACATCGCCCAGCCGCACCCGAGCATCCGCGTGACCCGCGCCGACGGTAGCCAGCAGCCGCTGGACATGGGTCGCCTGCAGACCATCATCACCGAAGCCTGCGAAGGCCTGGCCGAAGTCGATGGCGCGCTGATCGAGCGTGAAACCCTGAAGAACCTCTACGACGGCGTGGCCGAGAAGGACGTCAACACCGCCCTGGTGATGACTGCCCGCACCCTGGTCGAGCGCGAGCCGAACTACAGCCAGGTCACCGCACGCCTACTGATGGACACCCTGCGTGCCGAAGCCCTGGGCTTCCTCGGCGTAGCCGAAAGCGCCACCCATCACGAAATGGCCGAGTTGTACGCCAAGGCCCTGCCGGCCTACATCGAGAAAGGCGTCGAGTTCGAACTGCTCGATTCCAAGCTGAAGGGCTACGACCTGGCCAAGCTGGGCGCCGCGCTCAACCACGAGCGTGACCAGCAGTTCACCTACCTCGGCCTGCAGACCCTGTACGACCGCTACTTCATCCACAAGGACAACGTCCGCTTCGAGCTGCCGCAGATCTTCTTCATGCGCGTCGCCATGGGCCTGGCCATCGAGGAAGAGCAGAAAGAAGCCCGCGCCATCGAGTTCTACAACCTGTTGTCGTCCTTCGACTACATGGCCTCGACGCCGACCCTGTTCAACGCTGGCACCCTGCGTCCGCAGCTGTCCTCCTGCTACCTGACCACCGTGCCGGACGACCTGGGCGGCATCTACGACGCCATCCGCGATAACGCCCTGCTCTCCAAGTTCGCCGGCGGCCTGGGCAACGACTGGACCCCGGTGCGCGCACTGGGCGCCTACATCAAGGGCACCAACGGCAAATCCCAGGGCGTCGTGCCCTTCCTGAAAGTGGTCAACGACACCGCCGTCGCGGTCAACCAGGGCGGCAAGCGCAAGGGCGCGGTCTGCGCCTACCTGGAAACCTGGCACCTGGACATCGAGGAATTCCTCGAGCTGCGCAAGAACACCGGTGACGACCGTCGCCGTACCCACGACATGAACACCGCCAACTGGATTCCGGACCTGTTCATGAAGCGCGTCTTCGACGACGGCCCCTGGACCCTATTCTCCCCGTCCGACGTCCCCGATCTACACGACCTCACCGGCCGCGCCTTCGAGGAGCGTTACGAGTACTACGAGGAGCTGACCAAGTACGGCAAGATCAAGCTGTTCAAGACCCTGCCGGCCAAGGACCTGTGGCGCAAGATGCTCTCGATGCTGTTCGAGACCGGCCACCCGTGGCTGACCTTCAAGGACCCGTGCAACCTGCGCAGCCCGCAGCAGCACGTCGGCGTGGTGCACAGCTCCAACCTCTGCACCGAGATCACCCTGAACACCAACAAGGACGAGATCGCCGTCTGCAACCTGGGCTCGATCAACCTGGTCAACCACATCAAGGACGGCAAGCTCGACGCCGCCAAGCTGGAGCGCACCGTGCGCACCGCTGTACGCATGCTCGATAACGTCATCGACATCAACTACTACAGCGTGCCGCAGGCGCAGAACGCCAACTTCAAGCACCGCCCGGTGGGCCTGGGCATCATGGGCTTCCAGGACGCGCTGTACCTGCAGCACATCGCCTACGGTTCCGACGCCGCCATCGACTTCGCCGACAAGTCCATGGAAGCCATCAGCTACTTCGCCATCCAGGCCTCCTGTGACCTGGCCGACGAGCGTGGCGCCTACTCCAGCTTCCAGGGCTCGCTGTGGTCCCAGGGCATTCTGCCGCTGGACTCCCAGCAGATTCTCATCGAGGCCCGTGGCCAGAAGTACATCGACGTCGACCTGACCGAATCCCTGGACTGGGCGCCGATCCGCGAGCGCGTCAAGAAAGGCATCCGCAACTCCAACATCATGGCCATCGCGCCGACCGCGACCATCTCCAACATCGTTGGCGTGTCGCAGTCCATCGAGCCGACGTACCAGAACCTGTACGTCAAATCGAACCTGTCCGGCGAGTTCACCGTGATCAACCCGTACCTGGTCCACGACCTCAAGGCCCGCGGCCTGTGGGACCCGGTCATGGTCAACGACCTCAAGTACTACGACGGCTCCGTACAGCAGATCGAGCGCATCCCGCAGGATCTGAAAGACATGTACGCCACCGCCTTCGAGGTGGAAACCAAGTGGATCGTCGACGCCGCCAGCCGCCGCCAGAAGTGGATCGACCAGGCGCAGTCGCTGAACCTGTACATCGCTGGCGCCTCGGGCAAGAAGCTCGACGTGACCTACCGCATGGCCTGGTACCGTGGCCTGAAAACCACCTACTACCTCCGTGCCCTGGCCGCGACCAGCACCGAGAAGTCCACCATCAACACCGGCAAGCTAAACGCCGTGTCCAGTGGTGGCAGCGAGGCGGCGAACTCCGCCAGCGCCGCTCCGGCCGCCGAGCCGAAGCCGGCTCCGGTGCCGCTGGCGTGCAGTATCGATAACCCCGACTGCGAAGCCTGCCAGTAGCGTTCATATGTTTCATAACGTATAGATTCTAACTAGCCATACCCCTCCAAGCCCTTATTCCAAATGGGTTTGGAGGGTTTACTAACCGTATACCCCTCCCTATACTCTCCGCCCTATCTAGCTTATAGGTCGGAATCGTATACATTGCCTCACTTCTCCATCAGATCTTTCACTGCCTCAGACGACCTCCCGATGGTGGTATTGGTCGATGATGAAGGTCGCCCGCTTTTCCTTCCCAATGTCTATGCAACCCTTCGATATCGAGATGTAGGCTTTGCAGCCACAACGATTGAAAAGGTGCTCCGTTCGATTGGAATGGCCTACCTCTGGGCCGCTTATCGCAAGCTCGACCTCCATCAGGCCCTGTCCTCTGAAGAGTTCCTATCGACTGAGCAGTGTGAAGACCTCGCTTTCTTCCTCCGGTTAGATCGAGCGGCTCAAGATCGGCTTGTGGAAGAGTCACTCAACCCCAAAACCCGCAAGGTAACTCGCTTAGAGCATGTACGGCCTGCGGCAAGTTCAAGCGCGCCACGGACAATGATCTCGCCGGTAGAGGGCGGTTACCGCATTCGTGCGGTTGCTAGCTTCTTGGATTTCAACCATGAGCGGGTCAAGCCTCAGGCGTCTACCAGGCTGAGCAAGGAACTTACCAAGGCCAGAGACGTGGCTATTGCGAGCTTGCGGGCACAAGAGCCCAGGGCTGTATCAGCAGACGACGGGGATGCTCTGGAAGGCCTTTCAGCAGAGGTAATTCGCACGTTGGATGCGGCTTTCGAACCGGGATCAGACACCAACCCGTTTCAGTCCGCCTTTCATCAGTATCGGAATAGCCTGATGTACTGGCTCCTCTTAGAAACTCCCATGAGGCGCAACGAGCTTCGCCACCTGCTGGTTGAAGACATCAACCATGCGACTCGAAGGGTTAAGGTTAGGGTTTCCAAGACCAAGGCCAGAACCCTCCCAATTTCAGAGGAGACGGCAGATGAGTTTCATGCATTTGTGATGAAGCACTGGGCCAAAATACCCGTGAAAGCCAGAAAACATGGGTATTTGTTCACCACTGCCGAGGGTGATCACCTCTCAAATGGGGCGATAAACCTTATCTTTCGGGAAGTCCGTCGAAAAGCGAACCTCCCCAAGGATGTTGCACCGCATGGCATGCGTAGAACCTGGAATGACAAGCTTAGCGAGAAGATTGATGCCCTTCCGCCAGAGCAGCGCATGAAGCCCGAAGAGGAAAAGCAGGTCAGGAACCGCATGAATGGCTGGTCTAAGAACTCGAACATGACGGAGCGGTATGCCAGGCGTCACATTCGCCTCAAGGCAGACCGGATTGCCGAAGAACTTGCTAATCAACTCCGAGAAAAAGAAGAAAAACCTAAATGATCACCAGCCAAAACATGCAGCTTGAACTGCCAGATTTCTCGGATCGCAAGTCAGATGAAGTTGTATTGCTTGATGGTCGCATTATAGAGATACGCATTGGCGAACTTTATACCCTGACCGACCGAGACGGTAACTCAAGGCCAATGCGACTGGACGCACTCCAAGCCGGAAACGCACTGCACGAAGGTATATACAAGTGCATAAAGTCCACTATGTCCACGCACAGCCTATCTTACTGCAATACGATCCTGTATGCAGTTAAGGCTTGGCTAGAAATTCCAGAGATGCATTCAATTTCGCATGTTGATATAAGCGAAATAAACCTGCTCAACAAAATCTCTGCGGACTACAGGCCATTTGTCATACCTCTACTGCGCCGTATTTCTGCACTGCAACTCCCAGTGCTTTCTGAAAGTGTAATTGACTTTTTGAAGCACACTCACAAATGGGAAGAGAAGAGTAACGGAGCCTACTACGGACTCATTACTAACGATCCAGAAAGAGGCGCACTAACCGAGCAAGAGATTCACGACATACACAGCCAGCTTCATCGTGCCTTTTCCAAGGGCAGAATATCTCTGCACGACTACACGCTCTGCTGGTTCTTTATTGGGACTGGTGTGAGGCCATCACAAGTCCACAGGATGAAAAGAAGCGATGTTCTCGTGCATAGCAAAGAGGGCATGGAAGTTACCCTCCGCATTCCGCTAGCCAAGGGAGAGATGAGCACTTCTACAGAGTATTGGTCGAGACGTGCGCCAACCGTACTGGCTGAGTGCTTAATCAATTACTTAGATAGTCCTTATGCCAGTGCAAAGGGTGATGACGACCAGCTATTTGAGGCTTCGTCATCACAATCCCTGGGATATCGTATGAGCTCCATAATCAGAGGGCTGGATACCCACTCCGAGAGGCTTGGTGACAAAACTCCGATTACCCCCTACCGCTTCCGATACACGTTGGCTACAAGAGCCCTGGCGCAAGGAGCCTCGGACTACGAGGTAGCGCGCTTACTCACGCACCGCAGCACGTCATGTATTCAGTTCTACCGGGCATCTATGCCAGAGCTTCAAAGGCCCATTAGAGAGGCCGTAGGCAAGGAAATGACCTACTTTGCCAACGCGTTTCAGGGCAAGGTTCTCAGGGGCCTTAACGAGGCCACCAGGGCCGGCGATCCTGATGCCGTGATCGCTGATTTTATGAGGCTTATGGGTCAACCTGTAGGTGCGTGCGGAACTCATGCAAAGTGCCACCAGAACGCGCCTATCGCATGCCTTGCAGGATGCTCTCATTTCGAGCCGCTATTGGATGCTCCGTGGGAGGATTTAATGGCTGAGCTCGTTGCTGACCAAGAGCTTGAGCAAGAGCCAAGAATCCGGCAAATAAACCACAGCGCAATGTCTGCCATTCAGCAAATTATCGTCCTCAGAACAGCATCGGAAGAAGTCATTTAAATGGGCGAAATAGTACACTTTGTTGGCAGAAATGAGCTTAGCGCTAAAGAGAATCTTGCAGCGTATATTGAACACGCAAAAAGAAACATGCCGTTCCCTGACGTAACTTGGGAAAGTAACAGCTGGGATATCACGACTTTCAATATCGGCAGAGCTCAAGGCACAACAAAAAAGGTTGCGCATTTTAAGTCGATTCGCGACAAATCGGGCAACAAGCCAATCGTGCAAGTTCCATTTGAGTCTCAGTTTCTTGATTTCGCAAAGTCTGTATTCAGTGACACCATGAGACGCCTGAGACTGTCTGAATTCAAGCGTCACCTGTATGCGCTTCAATCAATTGAACAAGCCCTCATTGATGCCAAACTTGACCCATGCGTAACCCAGGTAACGCCATTCATCATGGACGCCGCAGCAGATCTGCTTAAGGCACGTTTTGCAGACCCGTGGGCCACAGCGCGAGTTCTTGAAAGGATTGTCACTGAGAATATTAATCCAGCTCGACTAACCCCTGTTCTTATTGAGTGGAAAAGCCCAATTTCCTACAACGCACCAGTAAGAAATGACAGGGTAGCTAAAAAGCAAGCCGAGGAAGCTGTAGGGAGGCTTCCATCGATTGAATCTATATTGGCGCTCGCAGATATCCATCATAAGAGCACTCATACGCCAGATAGGATTACAACTTGCTTCGTGACATTGGCGATGTATGCCCCAAGTCGGGCCTCAGAAATATTGAGCCTCCCAGTAAACTGCCTACGCACAGCAGACACAAAAGAAGGCTCGATATTGGGCATAGCATGGGCGCCTGCAAAAGGTGCCGGGGTAGTCACCAAGTTCTCAGCATCGGATGAGTTTGAGGTCGTTGTAGAAGAGACGATCAACTACCTTGTCGAGCTTGGTGCGCCTGCCCGCATGGCCGCTGAATGGTACGCAAACAACCCTGGCAGGCTGTTCCTGCCGCCAGGCACGGAGCACCTGCGCGGACAGCCCGTAACGCTGCATGAAATCGTCACCATCCTGGGGAAAGAGAATCCGATAAATCCTAGCCACGCTGAGCGCTATGGGTTCGTGAAAACAGGTGAGCGCACAACCGACAAGGCCAGAAGAGGGCCAGAAGCACAGAAGGCCCACTGGGTGGGTTTGTACGAGTTCGAGTCTCTGGAAAAGTACGTCCTAGGGCGGTTGCCGGCCATTTTCCCGATCCTCGATGGCCACACCAACATCAAGTGGCACGAGGCTCTGTTTGTCCTCCCTGACAACAGCCTTGTGCCAAGCGCCGACTCGCTCCTCTACGTACCGTCGCCCATCTCGATCAATCAGATTAATAACCAGTTGGGCGCCAACCCAAATGGGTTAACAGTCTTCAGCCGAAACGCTAAGACAAACCCAGATGATAGCCCCATCGCCATTACCACCCACGACTTCCGGCACCTGCTGAACACGCTCGCTCAAAGCAAGCACTTGAGCGAGGCACTGATCGCATTCTGGTCTGGACGTAAGAACGTCAGCCAGAACGAGTGGTACGACCATCTGCCTCAGGAAGCCTTGATCGAGGCGTATTTGAAGCTGGGCGAGCAGGCGCGACCTGTACGCGTCGAAGGCCATCTGAAGGACAAGGTGGAGTCGATCTCCATCCAGCACGGCCTGACACGGGATGAGGCCCTACGCCTTGAGCTAGGGGCAACACACCGCACTCGTTACGGTATTTGTCGCCATGACCATGCGCTTACGCCTTGCCCCAAAGACAAGGACTGCGTGAACTGCACCGAGCACACGTTCGTGAAGGGTGATAAGCGTCACCATGACGAGGCGGAGTTTCAGCACAAGCTGCACGCTAAGGCCGTTGCAGACGCGGAGAAGGCCGTTGAAGAGGGTCAGCCTGGGGCTACCAGGTGGTTGAAGCTAAACCAGCCAAAACTGGAGCGGTGGCGCCTTGTGCTCGACATGATGAACGACCCCGCAATACCAGACGGAACCCTGCTGACTCTGCCGCCAAGTGAGAACTCGCAGTCAAAGGCAGGCTTGGCTCAAGCCGTCAGACTCATAAACGTCGACACTCAGGCTGTCGATAAGCAGTCTTTTGACGATTCAGCAGATGAGGATGAAGAGTTGCTGATGGAACTGGGGTTACTGTAATGGGCGCGCCAAAGCTGGCCGATAGCGGCATAGAGAAGGCAGTTCGCCTGCTGGATGGGTGGGCTGGCAAGCTGACCTGGGATCGCTATTTAGCGATGCTAGAGGTCGAGGTGGGCCACAAGTACACCAAAGCCGCCATGCTCCGGCATCCACGGATTAAAGCGGCCTGGGATCACGCTAAGGAGCTTGCAAGGGATGGCGATGGGGTTACCACGCCTCGCAGCGCTATCGAGCTAGAAAAGGCCGCTGAGCGCATCCGCATGCTGGAAGCCCGAGCAGATCGCCTAACCCGCGAGAACACAGCCTTGCTAGAGCAGTTCGTCCGTTGGAGTCATAACGCTACGCGGAAAGGCCTCACCCTGGCTGACCTCGATCAGCCCCTGCCATACGCGAAGCCCAAAGAAATTCGATAGGTGCAGTTATACGTCAAAGGTAAAGGTTGGGCCTAGCCGCTCGACCAACGCCTCAACATGCACCGCTACATCGAAAGATGCCCCAGCCCCCGTCAGAACGCCGCTGAACACACTTCTAATGCGTGCCTGAGCCTCGTCGCGACAACTAGCAGTGTCTCCACCAGAAAGCTTGAGAGCCCCCGTAATGGAGCGGGCTAGCTGGACAGGCTTATCCCAGCCATCAACGGACACCTCAGAGAGTTGCGAGTTAACTATGGCCGCCATCTCTGCGGCAGATTGACTCAGATCCAGGGGGCGTACCGAGTAAAACAGCTGGAAGTGGTGGGTAGTCATCATCGGTTCGCGTCGTTAGTGGCCTAGGACGAGCTTACCTCAAACGGGTATCGGGCACCCCCACACCCTGCGAAGCAAATCGCCCTAGCCGCTCAGCAGAAAATTGTCTTGACCAAGCAAATTTTTAGGGTCAAAACTCGTCCTAACTGGCGTATACTTCGGCTACCAATTTGTGGGGTAAAACCCACTGAAGTATACGGTTTTAGAAATTGCAGTACCGAGTAAATTGCTGAAAGCCTCATGAGTAGGGCTCGAAAGTGAAGTATACGGTCTTACCTATAAAGCTTTTGCCAGTAACAAAGGAGGCGGACGCATCTGGACGGCGATCGCCGCGCTGCCTGCCGAGCCGGACCCCATCACGTACAGCTGTACGCTCAGGGGTTCCGGCTCGGCAGCCGCGTAGCAGCCACTCGCTCAGCTCCGCCCTCGCACCGAGTGGTGCTGATTCGCAGGGTGGATGCCGCTTTTCGCATCCACCGATACGGCCCAACCAGGGTCAACAGCGACCCACAAATTCCGCGCTTTTGCGTGCAAACCAAAAGCCACCCCAAACACATCCGACCGGCCAAGCCCCGGTCCCCGATCAGGAGCTATCGCACATGCTGAGCTGGGACGAATTCAACGAAGAAGACACCACCACCGCCGCGCCGGCCACCGCTGCCGCGCAGCCGACAAGCCAGACCGCAGCCAAGCTGGACAACGACGCCGCCGGCTCGGTAGAGGAAGCCCGCGCCGTTGCCGCTGACGACTCCGACGCCATCGCCCGCGCCAAGCGCGCGCTGGACGACCTGGACATCCAGGAAGGCCTAAACGAACTGGAAGGCGAATCGGCCCGCGTGCGCGTCGACGAGAAGCGCATGATCAACGCCCGCGCCGACCTCAACCAGCTCGTACCCTTCAAGTACGACTGGGCCTGGCAGAAGTATCTGGATGGTTGCGCCAACCACTGGATGCCGCAGGAAGTGAACATGAACGCCGACATTGCTCTGTGGAAGAGCAAGGACGGCCTCAGCGAAGACGAGCGCCGCATCGTCAAGCGCAACCTCGGCTTCTTCTCCACCGCCGACAGCCTGGTCGCCAACAACCTCGTGCTGGCCACCTACCGCCTGATCACCAACCCCGAGTGCCGCCAGTACATCCTGCGCCAGGCCTTCGAAGAGGCGATCCACACCCACGCCTACCAGTACTGCATCGAATCGCTGGGCATGGATGAAGGCGAGATCTTCAACATGTACCACGAGATCCCGAGCGTCGCGAAAAAGGCCAGCTGGGGCCTCAAGTACACCCGCTCCATCTCCGACCCGACCTTCCAGACCGGCACCCCGGAGACCGACAAGCAGTTCCTGCGCAACCTCATCGCCTACTACTGCGTACTCGAAGGCATCTTCTTCTACTGCGGCTTCACCCAGATCCTCTCCATGGGCCGCCGCAACAAGATGACCGGCACCGCCGAGCAGTTCCAGTACATCCTACGCGACGAGTCCATGCACCTGAACTTCGGCATCGACATGATCAACCAGATCAAGATCGAGAACCCGCACCTGTGGGACGCCGAGATGAAGGACGAAGCGACCCAGATGATCCTCCAGGGCACCCAACTGGAAATCGAATACGCCCGCGACACCATGCCCCGTGGCGTCCTCGGCATGAACGCCGCGATGATGGAGGACTACCTCAAGTTCATCGCCAACCGCCGCCTGACGCAGATTGGTCTGAAGGAAGAGTATCCGGGCACTACCAACCCGTTCCCGTGGATGAGCGAGATCATGGACCTCAAGAAGGAGAAGAACTTCTTCGAGACGCGGGTGATTGAGTATCAGACTGGTGGAGCTTTGAGCTGGGATTGATTCGAGCAGCGATAGCCGATAGATAGAGCGCTTTACCTGAAATGGATTTTGGGGCAGCGAGTCAGGACAGCCCCGCCTTGTGCGGGGCTTTTTTATTGGGCTAGGGTTACGCCTTGAAACAGACACTATACAAATACTACTCAACAGCGACAGAAACCCAACTCTCCAGAGCTATAGAAACATTTAACGGAAGAATATATTTTTCCGCACCATCGAAATTCAACGACCCCTTCGAGCTATCCGCAAAAGTAAATATATCCACATCACCGCTCCTGAAATCCCTCAGCCTGAAGGAAAAAGAAGCAGTGGAGCGAATATTTCGCCTCAGCCCCCCTGAGGCCGTATCCGCCGAATGGCGAGAAAAAATCGGCATTCTCTGTTTAACAGAAGACCCGCTAAACATACTTATGTGGTCGCACTACGCCAATAACCACACTGGAATATGCATCGGCTTCGACACAGAGGCTTCGCCATTCAACCGCACCCAAAAAGTCACCTACAACGGGGAAAGACCAAAAGCAGAGTTCAACTCGGATCCAGAAAAGTTAATTGACCGAGTACTACTTACAAAATCACAGCACTGGCAATACGAAAAAGAATGGAGAATTCTAAAAAGAACAATAGAACCCGACGAATTGAATTTTTATCATGAAACGTTCAAAACCAACCCAGATCGACTAGACGAGATAGCAGAAACGATTGAGCAAAACGGAGGACCTGGCACCTACAGCTTCGACAAAAGCGCAATCCGAAGCATATTTCTTGGAGCCCGGATAACACCGAAAAATAAAGAATCATTAATCCAAGCAGCTTCCACCCTCGTCCCACACGCTAAAGTGTTTCAAGCCGAGCTTGATAACAACTATTTCTGGATAAACAAAAAAAGACTCAGATGACGAATATCCAGACAAAAAAGGGGACAGCGAGATAGCTTAGGCACCGCCCCGTGAAAAATAGCGAGGCAGCCTGGAAGTAAAACTGGAAATGGGCCAGATTTATTTTCTGCCCCCCGCATTACCAATTAATGGAATAATCATAGGAGGGCGGTTGCAGGGGCTGAGTGCAACACGGTTATTGAATTGAAGCAGGCGCATCATGCCGCATAGCCATGGCTTCCTGCATCACTTTGCCCATAACTTCAATTGGGCATTTGAAGTCGAAGCGCTTACGTGGGCGCATGTTCAGTTGCAGTGCGATGGCATCCAGTTCTTCCTGGCTGTGTACCGACAGGTCTGTGCCTTTGGGCAGGTACTGGCGGATCAAGCCATTGATGTTTTCGTTGCTGCCGCGCTGCCAAGGGCTGTGCGGGTCGCAGAAGTAAATGGCCACCCCGGTCTGCTGAGTGATTTCAGCATGCCGCGCCATTTCTCGGCCCTGGTCGTAGGTCATGCTCTTGCGCATCGCCAGCGGCATGCCATTGAGCGCTGCACTGAAGCCTTCCATCGCCGAGGTCGCCGTCGCGTCGTTCATCTTCACCAGCATCAGGTAGCCACTGGTGCGCTCCACCAGCGTACCTACAGACGAGGCGTTGGCCTTGCCCTTGATCAGGTCGCCTTCCCAATGCCCTGGCATCAGCCGGTCTTCGATCTCCGGCGGACGTACATGAATACTGACCATCTCAGGGATCTGACCGCGCCGATCCACACCGCCAGAGCGCGGCCTGCGCGTCGTCTTGCTTTGGCGCAGGCAGATGATCAGCTCCTTGCGCAGTTCACCGACCGGCAGGGCATAGATCGCGTTATAGATCGTCTCACGACAGACGTAGGCCTCTCTGAGGCTGGGAATGTTCATGCTGCGCAGCTTGCCGGCAATCTGCTCGGGAGACAAACGCTCACGCAGCATATGAACCACCAGCTCAAAGCGCTCGCTACCCGGCAACAGCTTTCGCATCGGTCGACACACCTGGCGGCGGGCTTGCATCTGCTGTTGGGCTACACGGGCCGAGTAGCCACCACAGGCATCTCGATTGCGGCGCAGCTCCCGGCTGATGGTCGAAGGGGATCGGTTGATCAAGCAGGCAATCCCACGCAGGCTGAAACCTTGGGCATGACCGATTTGAATGGTGGCGCGCTCTTCAACGCTGAGTTCGGTATAAGACATGGGGGCAGCACCGTACCGGAAAGGTCAGGTGTTGCACTCAGTTTTTGCCGCCGCCGAGTATAAAAATGCGACTTCTCTACATAGGGACTGCGATTCTACTTACACTGGCGTCCGGATGCTCTAACCACCAATACAAAACTTATAGCGGGAATATCGACGATCCCTCCATCTTGATCTTGGACTTGTCGAACGGTACTGCCGATGCTCCTGTTATCTACTTCGACACAATGCAGTACCGCGACCTAGGCGTCCCCTTCCATCGACTACTGCTGGCGGTTCAGGTTGACGGCAAGGCTTTACCGAATGCAGGCCGGCACTCCTTAATGAATTTCTCAGGCTACCAAGCCCTTCGACTACCGCCTGGAAAGCACACGTTGGAGTGGTGCTGGGTATCGATGAATAAACTCGGTACCGGTGGCGGCATGTGTGGTCTCGGAGCGAATGGTATCGAGCTGGAGGCCGGCAAGCGTTATCTAGCCACTTGGTCTGCGGCGACCAGCATCAAAGGCCCACCCCAGCGGGAGCAAATGGAAATCAGGGTCACATCTTATGTACTCGATCGCGATACCAAGGTGCAGGTCTACCCCTAAGTAGGGAAAGTGACCAGTTTATTTTCCAATGACGATCTTTGCTCTTCGGGATGAGCACTGCTAAGCGTCAGCCTCCCGTTACCAAAACCAGCTTCCGGAACAGTACTAATGACAAGACTGCACCTGATTTCTTTAGTTCTCATAACGGCAATAACAGCACACGCTAGCGCAGACACACCAACTCAGAAAGATACAGAAAATCTCTATAAGCAGGCCGTAGAAATACTTGCACAAGCGGAGCCGATCATACGCGAGATCGAAGCATCCTTGGCTAGCGATCAACAAGCCAACCTTCCGTTCATGTCTGATCGCTATGGACAAACAATTCTCCCGGCAGTACAGAAGCTTGAAAAAGCCAGCCAGCTTGGTTCCGCCAAAGCACAATACCGCCTCGCCTTGATATACGAAGCTCTACCAGATCGCGCGAAAGCAGCGTGTGAACTGTATAACCGGAGCGCCAAGCAAGCTTTTGCACCGGCTGCTGTGCGCTTGGCCGCCAGCTGTATCGGCTATGAGCCAAACCCGGAGTACGAAGCACTGCTGGAGAATGCCGTGTCTCAGATCAACCACTATGAGAACGCTTACCCGCAGCCCACTGTCCGCCTTGAGTGTATGAAAGTTCCACCGTCGGGCATGCAATATCAGTGGGGTTCGATGAATGATTTCCTAGCAGAAATCTACATTCTTCAAGCAACCCGAACCAGCAAAGGCGAAAGTCGCGAAGAGAAGCGGCGGTTATACGAGAAAGCTTTCGCGCTTAACGAATGCAACTACGCTGAACGACGTTTGGCAAGGTAGTTAAAGAGCAAATTAGTTTCGGATGCCGGCTTCTTGGTCAGATCTGATCGCCACGCTTTCCTTGGTCCCGCCGACAGGTTTCGCCTTGCACGGCGAGTCACTTTCTCTTGTCTGGCCAAGAGAAAGTAACCAAAGAGAAGGCCACCCCGGCATCCGGGTCTGGCCTCCGGCCAGACTTCCCTCGCTCCGGCGGTGCTCCGGGGGCCGGCTTACAAGGGCCATCCTTGGCCCTTTATGCGGGGCGCCAAGCCCTCTCGCCGCATCCATGCGGCTCGCCCCCCTATGCAACACCTCCACTCGGCCTCCGGACGGGGAACGGAGGCCGAGTCGCCCGAGAGTCCTTGGATTATTTATTTCTTCTGTACAGACCGGCAGGCGACACCAACCGCCCCTTCAGGAGGGTGAGTGGAATCGCCGTGGAAGGGGTTGAGCGGCATGGATGCCGCGAGAGCCGCGATGGGCCAGGGATGGCCCTTCGCGGCGCGCCCATGGAATGGCGATGGAGCGAACGAACCCGGAGCGAAGCGCAGGGCCGGATGGCGGGGCAAGCGTTTTTGGTTACTTTTGTCGCGACTGACAAAAGTGACCCGCCCAGCAGGGCGGAACCAATGCTTCAACCACCCCAAAAAATAGCGGCGGCACGAATCCAAAAAACACCCAGCGAAGCTACAACTCACACAACCCACCCGGCACCTTCATCACCCACTCCCTCACCGCCCGAACCGTCGGGTCATCCCGACGGCTCTCCGGATACACGAGGTGAAACGGCTTGCCCTCCATCTCCGGCCCGAACGGCTGCACCAGCCGCCCTTCCCTCAGTTCATCCTCGATCAGCTGACGGCTCATCAGCGCCACGCCCTGCGCGCCGATGGCGGCGGAGATGGCGTGGGTCTCGTCGGAGAAGACCAGCCCGGCGCTGACGTCCAGCCCCGGCACGTTGGCGAGCTTTTGCCACGACGCCCAGTGAATCGGGGCGGATAAGGCAGCCTGCGCGCGGAAGTGGATCAATGAGTGTTTGGGCAGCTCGGCTGCATCACGCAAGCCGAGCTGCGGGCTGCAGACCGGGACGAAGGTGTTGTCGAACAGCTTCTCCGCCACCAGCCCGGGCCAGCGGCCGTCGCCGTAGCGAATGGCGATATCCGCCGTGACGCCATCCAGCGCGACCGGTTCGTGGGAGGTGTGGAAGCGCAGGTCGATATCCGGATGGGAATCGCGCAGCAGGCAAACCCAGGGCACCAGCCAGCGCACCGCGATGGCCGGTGTGGTGCTGAGGGTGATCGCCTGACGGCAGGGCTTTGCGCTGAGGCGTTCGACCGCCCCGCTGATGCTGTCGAATGCGGCTTCCAGCGCCTGTTGCAGCTCGCGCCCCTGGTCGGTCAGTTCCAGCTTTCGCGGTTTGCGCAGAAACAGCGCCACGCCGAGTGACTCCTCCAGCGAGCGAATCTGGTGGCTGATCGCCGTGGCCGTGACGGACAGCTCCTCGGCAGCCTGCTTGGCGCTCTCGTGGCGGGCGGCGGCTTCGAAGGCCCGCAGCGCAGAAAGCGAAGGTAACCGGCGGTGCGCCATGGCTGAGTTTCTCTCATCTGTAGTTGGAAGAAATGGTCGTTTGTCGCTCGTACAGCCTAGCCCTAGGCTGGATTTACCGCGAACGACAGATGAGTTCAATCACAGAGGAGAATCGCCATGACGCACATTCTGCACCTCGATGCCAGCGCCCGCCCCGGTCTTGCCGGCAAGGACGAGCACGGTTCCCACAGCCGTAACCTCAGCCAGCGCTTCGTCAGCCAGTGGCTGTCCCATCGTCCGCAGGACAGTGTGACCTACCGAGACGTCGGCCAGAACCCACCCTCCTTCGTCAGCCATGACTGGATCGCTTCGGCCTTCGCTTCGGAGGAACGCCGTGAGCCGTGGATGCTGGAAGCATTGGCAGAAAGTGACCAGCTGGTCGACGAGGTGGTTGCCGCCGATGTACTGATCATCGGCACACCGCTGTACAACTTCGGCATGCCGGCGGCGCTCAAGGCCTGGATCGATCAGGTGGTGCGCCTGAACCGCACGGTCGGGTTCGACGACAGCAACGCGCTCGATCCTTATGTTCCGCTGCTGGCAGAGCGGCCCCGGCACGCGGTGATTCTCACGGCCAGGGGAGGCGTCGGCTTCAACCCGGGTGAGGCGATGGCTCATATGAACCATCTGGAGCCAAACCTGGTGACGGCACTCAATTTCATCGGGATCACCCGCATTCATCAGATCGCCATCGAAGGCCAGGAAATCGGCGGCGAGCTGCTGGCCAATTCGGTGGCCGAAGCTCAGCGCCAGGTGGATGCGTTGGTGAAGGAGCTGCAGACGGCATTCGACGCGCACCCGCTCCATGCGCGGGCAAGGCAGGTGGAGTTCGATCAGGTGTAAGGCAGGCAACGCGTGGAAACGGCCTCGCTTTCCACGCTACGCTCCATGGGCGTGGTACCCAGTTGAGACCGCGGAGCAGACATGGCGAGCGACAAAGATTTCGTGCTGTACGTGGCGGAGCAGATCGGCCTGGGAAGCAGGCTGACGTACAGGAAGATGTTCGGCGAGTACGCCCTTTATCTGGATGAAAAGGTCGTCGCGTTCGTCTGCGACAACAGCCTGTTCATCAAGCCTTCGGCGGCCGCCGAGACGCTCGCCCCGGACTTGCCGCAAGCGCCGCCCTACCCCGGCGCGAAGAACTATCCGGTGGCGGACGAGCTGCTGGACGATGCCGACGAACTCCGCCACCTGGTGATCGAAACGGCTCGCCTCATGCCAGCGCCTGCGCCACGCAAACCGAGGAAGAGAAAGCCAGACGCAGCCGCGACATAGCGGCAGGCAGGATCTCTCTTCGCACCGATCGCCATGCTGCTTCACCTGGCCAGTCGCACGCCGCCCGGTACAATGCCGCCATTTTCCGTACCGCCCCGGAGCGCCGCCATGTTCACCCTCACCCACCTCGACACCCCGCCGCCGGAATCGCTGAAAAGCCAGGTGCTGCAGATGGTGGTGGATTATCTCGGCGATATCAGCCCCGTCTCGCTGCAGCCCAGCAACCCGCTGTATCAGCTCTATCAGTACGTGGTGGGCTTCGAGGTGCATCGCTATCTGGACAGCATGGACGGGGCGCAGGCGGGCAAGCCGGAGCTGATCATGGCCCTGGATGCTGACGACCCGGCGATCCTGCTCGGCTTCGCGCTGTACCTGCCTTTTGTGGATGATCCCGATGCCTGCGCGCTGGTCTATCTGGCAGTTGATGCCGACCATCGCCGCCAAGGCATCGGCCGGGCGATGGTCGAGGCGATGGTGACGCGTTATCCCCATGCCGAGGTGGCGTGCGTTGCAGGCAAGGTGCCGTATTTCAGCGCACTGGGCTTTCAGCCGCTGGCGGCGCGTGGCCCGCAGGTAGTGATGAATACCCGTAACGAGGCCACGAACGGTGCGGTGGCGGTGCAGGATCTGGAACCGATCTTCCAGTCCAAGGAAGTCCGGCAGATCTACAGCTATCTGGTGCAGCAGAACGGCCGCAAGGCGATGAGCGAGGCGGAGAAGCAGCGCGACCGCCTGCTCGATCAACTGGCGCGTCAGGCCGACCAGCTGATGGAGAACTACGCGTCAGCCAGACGCCTGCACTGACTGCCCAGAACGCTCCCGGACGCAACCTCGCGGATCAGCGCTTCACGCAGACAAATATCGCGTTCCCGGATGCCTCGCCCCAGGGCACGATCTTCTCGTAATCATGCTCGAGTACATGCACGTCGAAGTACGGCGCCAGCAGCTCGCTCAGTTCGGCAAAGCTCACCGCCACCATCGCGTGTTCGTCGTGCCAGACCTGGCTTTGATCCGCGACGGTTTTTTCGATGCGCAGCCTCAGCAGTTGCTGCTCCCCTTCACCCGGGTAGTGCCAACCGGAGCTGAAGGTGAACAGGCCGTCCGCATGCCTGGCCGTGTGCGAGACGAATGAGGCGTTGTCGATCCGGCGCTTGTCCACGGCGTTGAAGCAGAACAGCCCGCCCGGGGCCAGCGCGGCATGCACGCTGGCAATACAGGCTTCGAGCCTGGCCAGCGCGGCGCTGTAATGGATGGAGTAAAGAAAGCAGGTGATCAGATCGGCCGGTTGCTCGACCGCAAAACCACACATGTCCTGCAGCGAGAACTGCGCCCCCGGACAGCGCGCGGCTGCTCGGTCCAGCATCGGCTGGTTGATGTCGAGCCCACCGCTGGTATAGCCGGCATCGATGAAATGTCGGACGTGCGGGCCAGTGCCGCAGGCGAGGTCCAGATGCCGCGTCCCGCCGTTGCCGAACAGCTGCTGCAATCGCTGGACACAGTGGCTTTGCGCCCTGTAGTCGATGTCCGCACACATGAGATCGTAATAACCCGACAAGTCGGTATAGAGAGCATCGCCGGGCATGATGACCTGATGTGTGAGGGGGCGTCAGCGGGCGCGCATCATATCTCAACCACACCTCCGTGTAGTGGCCGGGCGCAGTGCTGGACTTCGCTGGACGGTGACAGGTTGCGTGGCCCGTCCAGCCGCCCTGCTCTGCCACCATGGTCCCGGTCGCGCTCGATCACTCGTCCGGAATCTCCACTTCGACCAGCTTCGCCAGAAGCGTCAGCGACTCCTGCCAGCCGAGGTAGCAGGCTTCGGCTGGGATCGCGTCCGGGACGCCTGCCTGGGTGATGCTCAGTTCGGTGCCGCAGGAAACCTGGGTGAGTGTCACCGTTACCTCAATCGTGCCCGGCAAGCCCGGATCGTCGAATGTGTCTTCGTAACGGATGCGCTGGTTTTCCAGCAGCTCCAGAAATCGCCCGGCGAAGCTGTGCCTCGTGCCCGTGGAGAAATTCGTGAAGGACATTCTGTAGCGGCCGCCTACCCGCGCGTCGATCTCATGCACCTTGCCGGTAAAGCCGTTCGGCGGCAGCCATTTGGCCTTGGCGTCTGGGTCCAGAAAGGCGCGATAGATGCGCTCAGGTGTCGCTCGCAGGACGCGGTGAAGGCGGATGGTGCTGGGCATGGCTGTTCTCCTCTGGGTGCGAATGTGCCTTGATGACCTTGATAGTCGAACGAAGGAGAACGAATTCGACACAACGCTTGAATTTTCCGCCTACCCACCGTCGCAAGCGTCCGACAGGGACGATCGAGGTCAAGCCGGCTCGTTCGCGCCCATGAGCGTATGCAGGCACAGGTGCTCCATGCAGTTGGCCCAGTCAGCCATCCGATCCGCTTCAAGCTGCACCAGCATCGCGTAGCGGCGACCGCCCCATACCGAAAGATGCAGCGCTTCCAAGGTTGCTGGCGAGGGGCGCACCGGAAGGTCAGTCGCCGCATCGATGACTCGATGCCAGGCGCTCAACAGATCCTCGTAGGCCCGACGTTGATGTTTGGGCTCGGCTACCAGCGCTTCCAGTTCGAGCATATCCGGGTGGAACCAGGGAAGCTGTGGCTCGACGCCGGCAAGGGCGCGTACCAGTCGGCGGATGCGCTCGGGCCAGGCGAGCGCGGTTGGCGCTACCGCTTGCGCGTCGATGGCCTCCAGCAGCTGCTCGACGCAATAGCGCACGTAGCCCGAGTGCAGCGCGTGCTTGTTGGGGAAGTAGTCGTACAGCGTGCCGATGGCCACGCCGGCTTCCAGTGCGACCGCACGGGTCGTCAATCGCGACCAGCCGTCGCGCTGCCATATCCGAACATAGGTGTCGAAAATCGCCTGAACGGTGGCCTTGGCGCGCTGCTGAGTCGGCCGTTTGAGCGGCTTGGCGCTCGGCAATCGTGTGCTCATGAAATCCGAACCCGGCGGTGAAACGAAAGGGATAGTGCGGATTTCGGTGAACGTGACCGAGCGTTTCGCTAATACGTGACCGGTGCTTCCGTCCCGGTTGCGCGGTTTTGAGATTGTAATCGCATCGGTCACGATGCGGTGTCTTCCTCGGCTTTTTTCCGGCGCAGTGACTCGCCCTTCATCGTCAATCGGTAAGCGTTGTGCACCAGGCGATCAAGGATGGCATCGGCCAAGGTCGGGTCGTTGATCCAGCCGTGCCAGTGTTCGATGGGCAGTTGACTGGTCAGGATGGTGGAGCGGTTGCCGGCGCGGTCGTCGATCACCTCCAGCAGGTCATGCCGGGCCCCTTCCTCCAGCGGGGCTAGCGCCCAGTCGTCCAGAACCAGGACGTCGACCTTTGCCAGCTGTTGCAGGGTGCGGCCGAAGCTGCCGTCGCCGTGGGCGATGCGCAGTTGCTCCAGCAGGCGCGGGGTGCGCAGATACAGGGTGCTGTAGCCCTGGCGGCAGGCTTGGTTGCCCAAGGCACAGGCCAGCCAGGTCTTGCCGGCACCGGTCGGGCCGGTCAACAGCAGGTTGTGCTGCTGGCGGATCCAGTCACCGTTGGCCAGAGCGGCGATCAGGCGCTCGTCCAGGGCGCGGCCGGGACGCCGATCGAGATCCTCTAGGCAGGCATTGCTGTACTTGAGCTTGGCTTTCTTGCGCAGCCGCACCAGGCGCTGGTTGTCACGCCAGGCCAGTTCACGGTCAAGCAACAGGCCGAGGCGTTCATCGAAGCTCAGGCTGTAGCTGGCCGGCAGCGTCCATTGCTCCTCCAGTGCGCGGGCCATGCCGTCCAGGCGTAGCTGGTGCAGTTGATTCAGGGTGTGTTGCGGCATCATCGAACAGCTCCTGTTGCGGGGGTTGGTAGTAGTCGGCGCCACGGACGTTTTCGTGGTGCTCGGGGAGGCTCGCTTCGGCCGCACGCTTGGGCAGCGGCTGTCGATCCAGGCCTTGCTGAAGTAGGTTGCGCACGCTGCGCCCGGTGAAAGCGCGTAGCTGGACGGCCCGTTCGGCGGCGGCTTCCAGGCGGGCATTGCCATAGCGGCGGGCCAGCGAGAGCAGGCCGAGGCAGGCGCGGTAGCCCATCTCCGGGTGCGGCTTGTGGGTCAGTTGGTGATCGATCAGTTGGCGCGTGTAGGGGCCGATCCGCTCGCCCCAGTCGAGCAGGCGTTGCGGCGTCCATTCGCGATGCGCCTGGTGCGCGGCGGGCATGTGCTCGCGCTGCGTGCTGTAGGCGCCGCGACGGCCCAGCAGCAGGTGGCTGGCCACCCGCCGGTTGCCATGCAGCACTTCCAGGGTGTGCGCCGTCAGCCGCACCTCGACGCTCTGCCGGGCCAGGGCCGAGGGCACGCTGTAGAAGCTGCCATTGACCTCGATGTGGTAGTCGATGTTGACCTTGCAGCGCTTGAAGCTGGCGACCTCGTAGGGATGCTCCGGCAGCGGGCGTAGGGCTGGGCGATCCAGGCGCTCGAACCAGTCGCGCCGGCAGCCGTCGAGGCGCTTGAACGGGCGTCGATTCAGCTCCTCCAGCAGTTCGGCGATGGCCTGGTTGAGCGCATGCAGGCTGAAGAACTGCCGGTGGCGCAGCCGCGCCATGATCCAGCGCTCGACCACCTGCACCGCCACCTCGGCCTTGGCCTTGTCCTGAGGTTTGCGTGGCCGGGCTGGCAGCATCACCGTCTGGTAATGCCGCGCGCACTCCAGCGTCGCCCGGTTCAGGCCGGGCTCGTAGCGATCCGGCTGGGCGACCAGGGCGCGCGGATTGTCCGGCACCACCATCTCCGGCACGCCGCCGAAGTAGGCAAGCGCCTGCCCCAGCGAAGTCAGCCAGTCCACCTGGGTTTCGCCCGGCGTCGCGCAGGCATAGGTGTAATTCGAGGCGCCCAGGGCGGCGACGAAGATGTGCGCCCGGCGGACTTCGCCGGTGCCTGGATCGACCACCGGCAGCGTCGGGCCGGCATAGTCGATAAACAGCTTCTCGCCCGCGCGGTGCAGCTGGCGCATCGAACGCTTGAGCGTCTGTGCGTAACGCCGGTAGTGCTCGACGAACTGGGTGTAGCGGTAGGTCGGCTGCCCCGCATGCGCGGCGAGATACTCCTCCCACAGCAGCTGCAAGGTCACGCCCTTGCGCCGCAGCTCGCGATGGATACTCAGCACATCGGGCAGTACCCGCTCACCGCGCGGCTTGCCCGGTGGCATCGGCGCAAACAAGGCGGCTGCCAACGCGGCCTCATCCATCGCCACCAGCGCCGGCCAGTCCAGCCCGGCCACGCGCGCCGCCGTGACGTACTTGCTGACCACGCCCTTGGACAGCTGCAAGGCGCGGGCAATCTTCTCGTGGGACAAACCGGCCTCAAGCTTGAGGCGCAGACATTCTTTGATGTTTCGCATGGCTACTCGCGGCGCCGCCATCCCTCGTCTCCCGAAATCGGGCGAGGGTGACGGTCGCGTCAGGTCATGCGCAACGCAGGGGGAAGGTTTTCGCTAAACCGTGACCGACGATTTCGGTAAGCCGTGACCGCCTGTTTCGGAACAGGTGGAAAATCGGTCACGTTGTTAGCGAAATCAGCGGTCACGCGTTAGCGAAATGACCGGTCACGATCAACCGAAACGGCCGGTCACGATGCTCCGAAATCCGCAGGATAGAGTCGAAGCCGTCCATTTACGAACCCAAGGTGCCATCGATGAGCGTCATCCGCCAGTTGCAGAACCACAAGAAAGACATGCAGCAGACCCGCATTCAGACCCGACCGATGCCGGAGCTGAAACCCGGCGAAGCCCTGCTGCGTATCAGCCGGCTGGCACTGACCACGAACAATGTCACCTACGCCGCATTCGGCGAGACGCCTCACCTGCGCTATTGGGACTTCTACCCCACCGGCGATAGCGAGTGGTTCCACATGCCGGCATGGGGCTTCGCCGAAGTCGTGGAGAGCACCGTCGATGGCCTGGCGAAGGGCGAACGCTTCTACGGCTTCTGGCCGATTGCCAGCCATGTCGTGATGCAGCCGGTGCGCGTCTCCGAGCGCGGCTTCTACGACGGCGCCGAACATCGACTCGAACTCACATCGGCCTACAACCAGTACCAGCGCATCAGCAGCGACGCCGCCTATCGCGCGGAGAGCGAAAATTACCAGATGCTGCTGCGGCCGCTGTTCATCACCTCGTTCATGCTGGCGGATTTCCTCGACGACAACGCATTCTTCAGCGCGCGCCAGATCCTGATGTCGAGCGCCTCGAGCAAGACCGCATATGGCACCGCGTTCTGCCTGCAGGACAACCCGGCCGTGCAAACGATCGGGCTGACCTCCCCAGGCAATACGGACTTCGTACAAGGCCTGGGTTGCTACCGCCAGGCAGTTGGCTACGACCAGCTCGCGTCGCTGGACCCGAGCGTGCCCACTCTCTATGTCGACTTCTCCGGCAGCGCCGATCTACGCCGGCAGATCCATGGCCATTTCAAGGACGCCCTGGTGTACGACTGCTTCGCCGGGTCAGCCCAGAATCACGAATACCGAGAGACGGACCAGACGCTGGCCGGTCCGCAGCCTCAGCCCTACTTCGCGCCTTATCAAATCAAGAAACGCAACGCCGACTGGGGCCCCGCCGAGGTGACCCGCCGTTTCAACGAGGCGCAGCGGGCCTTCATCGCTCGGGTGAGCGATGCGCAGCAGCCCTGGATGCAGGTGCACGAGCACACAGGCCTGGAGGCCGCGCAGGCGCTGGCCGAATCCCTGATCAAAGGCGACATCAATCCGCTGGAGGGCCACGCCGTGGTGCTCGACTGACCAGGTAATCGGTGCCGAACAGATAACCACAGCCTAGTGCGGCTGGTGGATGCGGCTGGTGTATTTCGAGTAGTCGCTAGCCTGATCATCGGACGTTCTTTGCGGGGAACGATCAAGACTGGCGACGAGATCGCTGATTGCTACCAGGGCTACATCGGTCTACGAGTTCATCGCGGGAAAGATCTGCAACCTATGGTCGGTGATCGACAAGAAGGCCGTTGGCGATCAGCGCTGATCGCGAAATGACCAGCCGCTAGCGGCCATGGCATCCCGGATGCATCGTTCGGCCTTCTGTCGCACGCAGGTGTCGCTCAAGCACACGCTCTGCTCGCCGATACGGGAGGCACAACGAGATCAATTGGATGCCCTGCATGTTTAACAGCCGCTTGAAAAAGGATTTGGAAGCCAAGGATGCCGAGCTGGCAATCCTGCGCCAGCTCATGGGCAAGATGAACGGTGACATGCTGTCGGTCACGCTGGATGCCGACTTCAAGATCTGTGCGTTCAATGATCGGTTCGCCAGTACCTTGGGTTACTCACACGGGCATCTCCAAGGCCGCCCCTTGGCCGAGATCGTTCCGCCTTATGTGAAGAACCTGCCCTGCTTTCACAACTTTCGCGCCGCGGTGGCCAAGCTCGAGCCGGTCAGCGACGACTATCGGTACCTGCGCGCCGACGGCAGCCTCGCCTGGTTGAAGATCCATTGGTATCCGATCGCAACGGCCGACGGGAAGCTTTCGCATATTCAGGGGTTCGGCAGCGACATCAGCGAGGCCGTGTACCGGGCGAAGGAGAACGAGGCATTCATCACCGCCCTGCTGCGCTCGACCGCGGTCATCCAGTTCAATCTGGACGGAACGGTGGTCACCGCCAACGAGCAGTTTCTCCAGACCATGGGCTATTCGCTCGGGGAGCTGAAGGGCAAACATCACAGCCTGTTCTGCGCGCCGGAAGATGCCGCTTCGGCGGATTACAAGGCGTTCTGGCAGAAGCTCAACCGCGGCGAGTACGTCGCCGACCGCTTCAAGCGTGTCGACCGCCATGGCCGCGAGGTTTGGCTGGAAGCGACTTACAACCCGGTGCACGACACCGAAGGCAACCTCTACAAGGTGGTCAAGTTCGCCAACGTGGTGACCGATCAGGTCATGCGGGAGGCTGAAGTGCGGCAAGCCGCGGGCGTTGCCTACGACATTTCGCTGCAGACCGACGTCAGTGCCGAGCGCGGCGCCAGCGTGGTGAAGGACACCCTGGTGACGATGCAGAAGATCACCGACCAGGTGCAGTCCGCCACCGATGGCATCGAGGCGCTCGGCAAGCAGTCGCTGCTGATCAGCTCCATCGTCCAGACCATTGGCGGCATCGCCGCGCAGACCAACCTGCTGGCCTTGAACGCGGCCATCGAGGCCGCCAGGGCTGGCGAGCAGGGCCGCGGTTTCGCGGTAGTTGCCGACGAGGTCCGGCAACTGGCCGCGCGCACGAGCACCGCTACCGACGAGATCGTCAATGTGGTGCAACAGAACCAGGCGCTGGCCGACGAGGCCGTGCGCAACATGTTCGCCAGCCGCGAACAGGCGGAGCAGGGCCTGGGGCTGGCCAACCAGGCCGGTGCGGTGATCGTCGAGATTCAGGACGCCGCCAAGCAGGTGGTCAGCGCCGTCGAGCGGTTCGCCAAGGAGCTCTGACGACGTAACGACAGGACACGTCCCCTGCCCTGAAGCTGTTACGGCTGTTCGACATGCGCGGCAAAGCCGACCTGCCCCGGCGCTACGTCAGCCCTGAGCGTTAACGCCGGGATGTCGTAGTCGCCGCCGTTCTGTTTGCGATAGGCGATGGGCTCCGTGCGCCAGAAGTCGTCCAGACGCTTGCCCAGCTCGTTGCGGAGCGTGTCGAATCGGGCCGGATCGATACGGCTGGTGCGGTGCACCAGGAACGGTGGCAGCACATCGAAGCCCGGATAATGCAGGATGCCGTGATGAATGGGGAACAGCAGGTCTTCGATGGGCCCGTTGATCCCCCGCGGGCTGTAGTGTGAATCCCAGCCGCCGGTCGTCACGATCAGCATCGCCCGTTTGCCCACCATCGAACCCTCGCCGTAGCGATCACCCCAGCGCGCATCCGAGTGCTCACCGACGCCATAAGCGAAACCGTAGGCATATACCCGGTCGACCCAGCCCTTGAGGATCGCCGGCATCGAGAACCACCAGAGCGGGAATTGCAGGATCAGCGCATCTGCCCAGCGCAGCTTGTCCTGCTCGGCCGCGATATCGGGACTCTGCCGACCACTGGCGAACGCGCGTCGGGAATCCGCGGACGCATCGAAACGCGCTTCGGGATCGCGATCCAGGCTGTCGCCGGCATCGATCGCGGCCTTCCAACCCATGGCATACAGGTCGGAAACCTGGACCTGATGGCCAGCCGCCTGCAGACGTTGGACGGCGAATTCCTTCAGCGCGCCATTCAACGAGCGCGGTTCAGGATGGGCATAAACAAGTAGAACATTCATGGGAAACCTCCGTAGCGGGACGGATGCAGGATGTGGCTTGCCCAGGTATGTTTGAAATGAATAAGCCATATCCCAGGTATTGCCATGAATAATCTCAGACGCCTCGATCTGAATCTGCTGGTGACCCTGGACGTGTTGCTCGCCGAGCACAATGTCACCCGCGCCGCAGAGCGCCTGAATTTTTCCCAGCCCTCGGTGAGCGTGCACCTGGCCAAGCTGCGGGACATGTTCGACGACCCTCTGCTGATACCTGGCCCACGAGGCATGCGCCCGACTGCACGCGCAGAAGAACTGCGCGAGCCCTTGCGCCTGGCGCTGGAGGCGCTGGAGCAAGCCGTCGCGCCAGCCAGCCCGTTCGACCCTGGCGCCGCACAGAACGTCTGGCGCATCGCAGCCAGCGACTATGGCGAGTCCGCCATCGTGCTACCCGCTCTGGCCGGCCTGCGGTCCGCCGCACCGGGCACACGCATCGCAGTGGTCGAGATGCAGCCTTCGCGCATCGCCCGCCAGGCGGAACAGGGTGATATCGACCTCGCCTTGCACACCGTCGACGGATCGCCATCCAACCTGCGCCGCCGCGTGCTGTTCACCGAACGTTACGTGTTGGCCGGCCGTGCCGGGCATCCGCGCCTGCGGCGGCGGCCGACGCTCAAGCAGTTCTGCATGCTGGATCAGGTGATCGTCTCGCCGGACGGCGGCGGGTTTCACGGTGCCACCGATGACGCGCTGGCCGCGCATGACCTGCAGCGGCGCGTGGTGCTGTCGGTGCCGCACTTCCTGTTCCTGCGCTCGGTGCTGGAAAGCACCAACCTGGTGGCCATGCTGCCCGAACGGCTGGTTCAGGGTGTCGCACTGCAGGTCGTCGAAGCGCCGCTGGAAATTCCCGGCTACGAAATGGCCATGCTCTGGCATGAACGCGCCCATCGCGACCCTGCCCATCAATGGCTGCGCGAGCAGATCGTCAACGCGATCTAGCCCCGCCTGCGCGACGTGCTTCGTGGCTGCAACTGATCCAGCGCGGCGGAGTGCTGCCTTGCCCAGTCATAGATCAGTTCGATGGGCTCGACCATCAGTTGCCCCAGCGGCGAAAGCGCATAGCTCACCGCCGGCGGAACCGAATCGAGAGTGCGGCGTTCGATCAGGCCGCTTTGCTCCAGTTCGCGAAGCGTCTGGATCAGCATTTTCTTGGAGATGCCAGGCAGGCTGCGATGCAACGCGCCGCTACGGGCTGTGCCTCCATGCCGGGCATGCAGCGTGTGCAGAATCATGCTGGTCCACTTGGTGGAGAAGAGTTCGAGCACGCGTCTCGGCGCGCAGTCTTCGCGCCATTGTTCTTCGTCAGAGCCCGGTTGCATGGGGGATGGTCACCATTTGGTGCCGACTTGGATCGGCATTTTCGAGTGGGTAAGGTGCAGGCCTGTTTCGCTTTGTGGGGGTCTGCACATGACAAATCAAGCACTGGTGGTCGGCGCGAGCGGCATTGTCGGCAGCGCGCTGTCGCGCCTGCTGGCCGATGAAGGCTGGAAGGTCGCCGGGTTGGCTCGCCGGCCGAATACCGACGCGGGCGTCACGCCGATCAGCGCGGTTCTGCTGGACCCGAAGGCCCTCGCCGCGGCGCTGACTGGCGTTTCACCCACGCATATCTTCCTCACCACCTGGGCGCGCCAGGCCAGCGAGGCGGAGAATATCCGCGTCAACGCGCAGATGGTACGCAACCTGCTCGAAGCCGTCCGGCCGGCTGGCGCGGTTCGCCATGTGGCGCTGGTCACCGGCCTCAAGCACTACCTCGGTCCGTTCGAAGCCTACGGCAAGGGTGCGTTACCGCAGACGCCGTTCCGCGAGGAGCAGGGGCGGCTCGATGTCGAGAACTTTTACTACGCCCAGGAAGATGAGCTGTTCGCCGCGGCGGAGCGCGATGGCTTCAGCTGGAGCGTGCATCGCCCGCACACCGTCACCGGCGTCGCGGTCGGCAACGCCATGAACATGGCCACCACGCTGGCCGTGTATGCCTCCATCTGCCGCCACACGGGGCGGCCCTTCCGCTTTCCGGGCTCGGACGTGCAATGGCACAGCCTGACCGACATGACCGACGCCGGCCAGCTCGCCCGGCACCTGCGCTGGGCCGCCAGCACGCCGGCAGCCGCCAACCAGGCCTTCAATGTCGTCAATGGTGATGTGTTCCGCTGGAAATGGATGTGGTCGCGCATTGCCGAGTGGTTCGGCATCGACGCTGCGCCGCTCGATGGCCCGGCCCCGCTGGAGCAGCAGATGGCGGGCGACGCGGACATCTGAAACGACATGACCAAGCAGTTCGGTCTCGCCGAGGCGGACATCGGCAAGCTCGTCTCGCCGTGGCACACCGATGCCGATCTCGGCCGCCCGATCGAGGTGGTGACGGACATGTCGAAGAGTCGCAAGCTCGGTTTTCTGGATTATCAGGCCAGCGACGAGGCGTTCTTCGAGGTGTTCGCCAGGCTGCGGGCGAGCAAGCTGATTCCCTGAGCCGGCGATCCGAGCCGTCATCGGACTGGACACTCCCGTATACTCGCGCGTTTTCCGCGCGAGTCCACTTCCGTGAGCAACAAACGCTATGCCTGCATTGGCCTGAGCAACCCGAAATCGCCGTCCAACGTGGGGGCGATCATGCGTGCCGCAGGCTGCTATGGCGCCGCTTCGGTGTTCTACACCGGCACCCGCTACGACCGCGCCAAGGACTTCGTCACCGATACCAAGAAGGTCCACCAGGACATTCCGCTGATCAACATCGACGACCTGCGCAAGATCCTCCCGCTCGGCTGCGTGCCGGTTGCCGTGGAGCTGGTCGAAGGTGCCCGCTCGCTGCCGGAGTACACCCACCCGGACCGTGCGCTGTACATCTTCGGTGCAGAGGACGGCTCGCTGAGCAAGGAAATCCGCGACTGGTGCGAGGATGTGGTGTACATCCCCACCAATGGCTGCATGAACCTCGCCGCGACGGTGAACGTGGTGCTCTACGACCGCCTGGCCAAGGGCAACAACACCCGCTCAGGGCCGCAGTTCTGATCGAACGATGGATGCGCCGCGTGGACAACGCTTCGCTTGTTCGCTGAAGATGGCGACGCTCGACTCAAGCGTCGCTGGCGACATTGAATCCGGCGACTTCCGCATCCTCGACTTCAAGAGCACAGCATGAAAGCACTTCCGATCCTGGGCGTTGCCCTCGCCCTCTTGGTCCCCTCGGCCTACGCCGAGGAACTGCATGTCACACTCAACGGCGTTCAGCACGACAACGGCAAGGTAGCCGTGGCGGTTTATTCCAGCCCGAAGACCTTCCGCAAGGACAACCAGGCGTTCGCCGCGCAGAAGGCCGACGCCGAGCAAGGCGCCGTGACCCTGGTGTTCAAGGACGTACCGCCCGGGCGCTACGCGGTGCTGGCCTACCATGACGAGAACGACAACGGCGAGATGGACCGCCGCTTCGGCATGATCCCAACGGAAGGCTATGGGCTGTCGAACAATCCCAAGGTGATGGGCCCGCCGTCCTTCGAGGACAGCGCATTCGAGGTCAGCGCAGGCGAACCCACCCGGGTCACGCTGGAGATGCGCTACTAACGAAACAACCCGGGAAACCGCGTGGAAAAGGCTTCGCCGTCTTCCACCCTATCGACGCCATCCACGTCCGCGGCTGAACTCAGCGGCAGTTGCCGGCACAGCCGCCGCGGGCACAGGCCGGCGCTTCCGGATTCTTCAATACGCGGCTGTTGACCACCCCGGCAGCCGTCATCAGTTTGGTCACCGGCGCGTCGTCCGGAATGTTCGAATCTTCGGCCAGCGCGCCGGCTGCGCGCAGTTCGCCCCAGGTTTTCGGCCGTAGCGCCATGGCATGGCGAACTTCATAAACCTGACCGTTGGCTTCGCAACGGTAGTCGTAGGTCGGCATGGTATTCCTCTCGTGATGATTCGGTGCCGGCAGCCCGTGCGGACAGCCGCGGACTGTGTGCTGCACACGGGGCGTATTGTAAGAGCACTGTGCTTTTCAGCAGCGTCGTGAGCGGCTACGGAAACCGCCGGCACGTATTGGCTATGCCGATTTCATCATCACCAGCGCGAAACCCACCACGATGCCAGCCAGGGCAATCAGCCAGCCGATGCGATGGGCGCGGTTCTTCTGGGCTTGGCGGACGGGGTCTACGGGCTTTTTCTTTCTCACGATTCACCTGGCTCTGGAAAACACGCTGCTGCCGCTTGGCGCTCACGCCTCTCGGCGCAGCGCGCCTTTTTAGGCCGGGCGGGTCGAATTGTCCAGTGGATGAACATTCACGCGAGGTCACGCCTGGCCGGCGTCTAGCCGAGCGGGCTCTGATCGGCTTCCGGTTGGTCTTTCGAATCAGTACCTGAATCGGCATCGCTCTCGCCCGAATCCGGCACATCGCCGTACTCGTCGTAATCCGGCGGGGTCAGGCCATCCTTGCGTGGGTCGTCTGGATCGATCATGGCAGCTGTCCTCTGGCAACAATGGGCGTTGGTGACTCTGCCTTGGAACCCCGGGGTAGACCGGGCGTTTCGTCAGCGCCGTACATCTCGATGTGCGGTCCGTACGCCCCGAGTCGCGCAACACCGCGGACCTAGGGCCGACGCACCCCGGTCAGGGTTTCGATGATGCGGCACTCGCGGACCGACGATTCGCTGCAGCCCGCCAGGCGCTGCAGCTCCGCTTCGAGCCGCTGCAGGTCGGCGATACGCTGGCGCACTTCGACCAGATGCGTCTGCACCAGGCGATCGACATCGGTGCAGGCATGCTCCGGCTGGTCGGCCAGCTCGACCATGGTGCGGATCTCGTCGAGGGAAAACCCCAGCTCCCGCCCACGCTTGATGAAACGCAGCCGCGCGGCGTCCTGCTCGCTGAACGTGCGATAGCCGGATTCGGTGCGCGACGGTGCCGCCAGCAGCCCGATACGCTCGTAATAGCGGATGGTCTCCACGTTCACTGCCGTGGCCTTGCTGAGTTTGCCGATGGTGAGTGGCATCGCTTGACCCTGTAGTCGCTACAGGGTTTAGCGTAGCGCCATCGACAACTGGAGGCGATGTCATGGCGGGAAATTGTTGCAGCGGCGGCTGCGCCACCACGGCGGCACGCGGACGCTATCGGCGCATTCTTTGGATTGCGCTGCTGATCAATCTGGCGATGTTCGGTGTCGAGATCGGCGCGGGTGTGCGCTCGGGGTCGGTATCGCTGCTTGCCGACTCGCTGGATTTCTTCGGCGATGCGGCCAACTACGGCGTCAGCCTGTTCGTGCTGGGCCTGGGCGTGGTGATGCGGGCGCGGGCGTCGCTGGCCAAGGCGCTGACGATGGGCCTGTTCGGCATATTCATTCTGGTGGTCGCCATCGGCAATTTCGTCGAAGGCAGCGTTCCACATGCCTCGACCATGGGAGTCGTCGGTGTGATCGCGCTGCTGGCCAATATCGCGGTGGCCGCCATGCTCTATGCCTACCGCGAAGGCGACAGCAACATGCGCAGCGTCTGGCTATGCAGCCGCAACGATGCGCTCGGCAACGTCGCCGTCATGCTGGCAGCGCTCGGCGTGTTCGGCACCGGCGCTGGATGGCCCGACCTGATCGTGGCGACGATCATGGCGTTGCTCTCCATCAGCGCGGCGGTGCAGATCACCCGCCATGCCTTGCAAGAGCTGCGATCCGAACGGGTGGCGGTCAGCGATGTGGAGCGACGCGCGTGATACCGCGGCCACGCGCGACTAGGCTTGGCCGCGATTGCGAGCGCGCTCGGTGAGAAACGCCACCGGCGCCGTGCCATCGGCATTCAACTGATAGATCTCACGCGGCCTGCCCTGCTCGTCGAGCACCAGCAGGCCGATACCCGAGCCGTTCCATAGCCGTTCGCCGGCGTTACTGCGGTCCGGCACGCGCGGCACGACTTCCAGCCGACGGCGCTTGGTCAGCCAGTTCAGTGGCGACCAGGGCGCGTAGAACCAGCGATTGAGGCGGTCGAACCAGTCCAGCAGGCGCCGCGGAAACTCGTTCTTCACGCCGCTGCTGGTGATCTGCCATAGCTGGGGCGCCGTATCGCGCCCGCGAATGTGCACCTCGTAGACAAAGGAGTAATGCACGTCGCCGGACAGCACCACGTAGTTACCCGGCGTTCGCGTATGGCGAAAGATATTCATCATCACGTGGGCGGCGCCGCGATGGGCCATCCAGTTCTCCGCATCCACCAGCAGCGGCTGGCCAGCCCAGCTGAACACCCGTTGTACCGCCTCGATCAGCTTGACGCCGAACATCGGTGCCGGCGAGACGATCAGCACCGACGGTTTGTCGAGAATGTTCTGCTGGAATTCGCTCAGCGCCTCCCAGTCCATCAGGCCGGACGGTCGACTGAGGTTGCGCTCGGTGCGCCAGCGCCGGGTGCGTGTGTCCAGCACCACCAGCGGCGGATCGGTAGGCAGCTCGTAGCCCCAACCGCCGAGCCTGAACAGCGTATCGATCAGCTGATCCTGCGCCGCGCAATCCAGCCAGCCGTCGCTGGCCGTCGCCAGCAGCTCATGGAGCGGCGGCAGTAACTCGGCGAAACGCGTCGGATCGTTGCCCCAGGCCTGGCACAGCAGATAGGCGATCAGCGCATTGCCAATGATGCGCCGTGACAGCGGATGGCCGTAGGCGGTTTCCTCCCAGCGCGCAGAGAGGTTCCAGTCGTCGGTGATGTCGTGGTCGTCAAAGATCATCAGCGACGGCACATGAGCCAAGGCGCGGGCCACCTTCGGCAGTCCCGCGATGAACCCTTGCAGGCACGCTTCTTCACTGCGGTAACGCTCGGCCTCGGCTGGCTCCAGCGCGGGCATCTGCGGGGCGATCAGCGACCAGGGCGTCGGCGACCAGACGAGCACGTACATCGCCATGACCTCGCCCAGGCTGATCAGATGGTTCTGCCCGTTGGCGGTGGTGAACACCGGCTTTTCCACGCCACCGAAGAAGCGCTCGCGCAACGCGTCGTTGGACTTGAATGCGGGCAACAGCTGCTCGCGACGGTAATAGCTGGCCGGATGGGTCATCAGCTCATCGCTATTGTTCACCACCGCGCCTTCGAGCTGTTCGCCATAAAGCCCGAGCCGGCGTACCAATGCATGGATCGCCACCAGCATCGGCCCGGCGACATCGTCGGCATAGACCTGATCGCCAGTCATCAGCAGCACGGCCGGGCGTTCGGCCGGCTTGTCCTGCGCGTCAGCCAACAGTTCGTCGACACACAACAGCCCGTCAGCCGCTGCGTGGTGCGGCTTGCGGCAGGAACCATGGAGTACGCGATCAAGGCGCGGCTTGATGACGAAGCTCGGCCGCGTTGCGCCGCCGTAAAGCAGATGCGGCGCCCAGTCGGCGATGCCCCGCTCTGCCGCACCGTCCTGGATGCGCAGGTCGTATTCGATCAGGCAATCGGTTGGCAGCGGTGCGTCAGGCACGAACTCGATTAGATGCAATACCGCGTGCTTGCCGATCGGCAGGCGCTGGCAGCTCAGCTCATCGAGCGACACATGTAGCTGCAGTCCGACCGCAGGGCTTTCGAGAATCAGCGACAGCTCGAGCGGCCGTGAGCCGACCAGCCAGAACGTCACAAGGCCAGGCTCGAGACGCCGCAATAGCGGGCCCGCCAGTACGGCGGGCAGTTGCTCGGGGGTAGGGATATCGGTCAAGGGCAACCCTGGTGATGGGAACAGGTCTGTCTGACAGCGCGCTCGGCCGGATCGCTCAACAATCCAGCCAACGCTGGCTTTGCGGGGTGGTCGATGAACGCTTGATCAAGGCGCGCCGAACATCGCCGTCCAGTAGATGGCCGCGTCGCTCTGCGGATCGACCGCGTAGGCCGCGCCAAGCTCGCTGAACTGCGGATTCATCAGGTTCGCGCAATGCCCGGGGCTGGCCAGCCAGCCGTCCAGCACCTTGCGGGCAGTCGGCAGCGCCGCAGCAATGTTTTCGCCAACCTGCCTGCCGGTGTAACCGGCCAGCTCGGCGCGGTCGCCGGGAGTGCGGCCGTCTTCGCTCAGATGACTGAAGAAGTTGCCATTGGCCATGGCCCGGCTGTGGGCTTCGGCGGTGCTGCCCAGCGTCTCGTTCCAGCTGAGCGGCCCGGCTGCGGCGAAGTCCTGCTTACCGCAACGGCGGGCGGAGGCACGGGCCGCGTTGATCTGCTCCAGCAGTTTCTGCCCTTCGGCCTGCCAGTCACCCAGCCGACCATCGAGCAACGGCCGCGCCACCACGATGCGCCAGTCACGGCCGTCGCGGCTCACACCGATGTCGGCGAACTGCGGATCGAGGATCACCCGGCAGAAGCTTTCGCGCAGCGCCTGCATCGCAGCCTGGGAATCTCGCGGGCCGGACAAGGTGATTGCCTGCACCGTGACCATCGGATAGCCAACACGGGACAAGGCATCCTGCAGGTCACCGACGGCGCCGACCGGCAGGTTCAGCCGCGAATCGGCCGTCAGCGGTGGCAGCTCTTCACTCGCCTTGTTGCCGCAGCGCTGTACTTCGCCACGGTAAGCGTTGATCGCATCGACCAGACGAGCCTCCTCGGCGGCTGCGACACCGGCAACGAACCACGTTGCGATCAGCAGGATGGATGACAGAACACGCATGACAGTTCTCCAGCAATATCCCTGACGGAACGAAGCGCACCCGGCGCAGAAATGAAGCGCCATGGTGCGCGAGGCTGCCACGCTTGTCATCAGCGGGCCAGCATGTGGCCACTGGCTGTGCGCATCGCGCAGGCTTGGCTATGATCGAAAACCATGAATAACCTGCCGCCGCTTCGCCAATCCTGCCCGCCCGGCACCTGTACCTGTCGGCGCGACGAGCTGCTGGAAACGCCCGGCGCCGACGTGCGCATTCTCATGCTGACCCGGCATGAGGAACGTCGCCTGCTCGAACGCCTGGAAAGCGTGCAGAGCCTGGACGATCTCGAACGCCTGCAGCAACGGATGTACGATCAGCTCGGCATCCGCATGACCGTCGCGCCCGGGCATAACGAGGTGCGCAGCATGCGCGGCATCGCCATCGAGTTCGCCGAGCAGCCCGGTCTCTGCCGCAAGACCCGCCCCGCCATCGCCGCCGCCGTACGCCGCGGGCTGGAGAAACAGCCGGAAATCGCCTGGCGCCTGCTCGATGCGTACGACCTGCTGGGTGGCCTCTGACAGGGGCAACACAAGCCTCGCCCGAACCGGTCTCGCCCCCCTTGATTCGCCAGAGCCGGCATGCCGATCGCGCCTGAGGGCCAGGCGGCGAAGCACCGACAATAAAAGTGCCTATGCTGTATCGTGGAGCGATTGCTGCGACAGCATCCTTCCTGCAAGCGGCTCGGCCCATATGCCCTGCTGCTTTCATGGCTCGCCGATTCTTGGCGCCTCTGCTGACCGCCCTGCGGATCGGTGAAATGACGAGGCTGTACGGCGATTTGGCAGAAACCGGCAATCGGTTTCCCGTTGTTCCGAAAGCTTGCCGCCGTGGTTCCTCCCGACAGGAGCCGGCGCACTAACGCCTGTTCCCCTATCTCCGCTAGTCGGACAGGCGCTCATGACCTCAGTTTTCCGTCACATCCTCGGGTACCACCAGCGCTCTCCCGTCTGGAGCGATCTCGCTCCCGTTCGCGACGAGTTGTTCGGCCCCGAGCGGCTCGAGCATCACGCCCGCAGCCTGGCTGCCGCCCAGCCGGTCACCCCGCTCCCTCGGGCGGTGCTGCCCCTGCATGCGCGCTTGAACGACAACGCGACGGTGCTGCTGGCGGCTTACCGCGCCAGCGCCGCCGAGCTAGAAAGCGGGCGCAGCGTGGTGCCTGCCGCAGAGTGGCTGCTAGACAACTACCACCTGGTCGAGGCGCAAATCCGCGAAATTCGCGACGACCTGCCGCCAGGCTTCTACCGTCAGCTGCCCAAGCTGGCTGACGGGCCTTTTGTGGGCTATCCCCGCATCTTCGGCCTGGCCTGGGCATTCGTGGCCCATACCGACAGTCATTTCGATCCCGAGACCCTGCGCCGCTTCATCAACGCCTACCAGCAGGTCCAGCCGCTGACCATTGGCGAACTGTGGGCCGTGGCCATCACCCTGCGCATCGTGCTGGTCGAGAACCTGCGTCGCCTGAGCGACCAGATCACCGATGGCCTGGCGACTCGAATGGCCGCAGATGAGCTGGCCAACCGCCTGCTCTCGGCCAGCTCGCCGCAGAAAGCGCTGGACGATGAACTCGCCGCGCGTGGCACGGCGCCGTTGTCCGAGGTCTTCGCCGCTGAACTGGCCAAGCGCTTGCGCGACCAGGACCCGCGCACCACACCGTCACTGGGCTGGCTGGAAGAACAGCTGGGCCGCCAGGACACCTCCATCGAACAGGTGGTGCAGCACTCGCAGCAGCGCCAGGGCGCCTCCAACGTCAGCGTGCGTAACGTAATCACCAGCATGCGGCTGATCTCCGATATCGACTGGACCGAGCTGTTCGAAGACGTCAGCCTGGTGGATGAGCGGATGCGTGGCGGCAGCGCCTTCGCCGCCATGGACTTCCCGACACGCAATCTCTATCGCAGTGCCATCGAGCAACTGGCGCGCGGTTCCAGCGCCAGCGAGCTTGAGATCGCCGGCGCCGCGCTGGATGCCGCCCACGCCGCGCCGTCCCGTGACGCTGCCGACGACGAGCGCGTGGCCGACCCCGGCTACCACCTGATTGGCGAAGGCCGTCTCGGTCTCGAACGCAGCCTTGGCTTCCGCCCACCACTGGGGCTGCGCCTGAGCCGTTTTCACGTGCAGCTGGGCATCGTCGGCTATGTTGGCGCCATCCTCCTGGTTACCACCCTGCTGCTGTCCCTCGGGCTGCAGGCCATGGGCGGTGCCGGCGTAGGCGCGGGCTGGCTCGCGCTGCTGGCTCTGGTCGCCTTTCTGCCGATCACGGACCTGGCCTCGGCGCTGGTCAACCGCGTAGTCACCTGGCGTTTCGGCGCCAGCACGCTGCCGGGCCTGGACCTCACCGCCGGTGTGCCGCAGTCGATGCGCACCCTGGTCGCGGTGCCGACGCTGCTGACCAATGAAGCGGACCTGCTGGAACAGATCGAGCGAATCGAAGTGCATCACCTGGCCGGCGCTGGGGGCGACCTCACCTTCGCCCTGCTCACCGATGGCCTGGACGCCGACCAGGAAACTCTCGACAGCGACGCCCGGCTGCTGGAGGTCGCGGTCGATGCCATCGCGCGGCTCAACCAGCGCTACGGCCCGGCGCCCGGCGGCAGCCGTTTCCTGATTCTGCATCGGCGCCGGCAGTACAACCCCAGCGAAGGCTGCTGGATGGGCTGGGAGCGCAAGCGCGGCAAGCTGCATGAGCTGAACCAGCTGTTGCGTGGCGCGACCGATACCAGTTACATGCCCCTGGCCGGCTGCACGCAGCGGATTCCCGCGGATGTGCGTTACGTGATCACCCTAGACGCGGACACGCGCCTGCCGCGTGATGCCGCCATGCGCCTGATCGGCAAGATGGCGCACCCGCTGAATCGGCCGCGATTCAGCGTACCCGAACAGCGGGTGATCAATGGCTACGCGATTCTTCAGCCGCGTGTCACGCCGTCGCTGCCCGTGGGCCGCGAAGGCTCCTTCTATCAACGGGTGTTCTCCAGCCCCGGCGGCATGGACCCCTATGCCGCCGCCGTATCCGACGTCTATCAGGATCTGTTTGGCGAAGGCTCCTACACCGGCAAAGGCATCTACGACATTGACGCCTTCGAGGCAGCGCTGGCCGGACGAGTGCCGGAAAACAGCATGCTCAGCCACGATCTGTTCGAGGGTGTGTTTGCCCGCGCGGGACTGGCGACCGACGTCGAGGTGGTGGAAGAGTTTCCCTCGCGCTACGACGTATCGGGCAAGCGCCAGCACCGCTGGACCCGCGGCGACTGGCAGCTGCTGCCGTGGATCTTCGGCGCGCGCCGCGGCCCCCAGGCATTGCCCATCATCGGGCGCTTCAAGATGCTCGACAACCTGCGCCGCTCGCTGCTGGCACCGCTGAGTCTGCTGGCACTGGCCCTGTGCTGGATGCTGTCGCTGCCGGCTGCTCTGATCGGCACCTTGCTGGTGCTCGGAGCGCTGGCGATTCCCGGTTTCCTGCCACTGTGCTTCACGCTGTTGCCGTCTCGCAGTGGCGTCAGTGCGCAAAGCCATCTGCACCGGCTGCTCGGCGACCTGCGCATGGCCGCCTCGCAAACCCTGTTGAACCTGGCGTTTCTGCCGGACCAGGCCTGGCGCATGAGCGATGCCATCATCCGCACCCTCTCACGGCTCTATGCGACTCGCAGCCACCTGCTGGAATGGACCACCGCCGCGCAATCGGCCATCAGCCCGCGGCTGAAACTGAGCGGCTTCTACCGTGGCATGGCCGGCGGCACAGTGCTGGGTGTCGGCGTCGCACTGCTGGCGCTGCTGGTCGCGCCGGGGTCATGGCCACTGGTGCTGCCGTTCGCCCTGCTCTGGCTGGGTGCTCCGGCGCTGGCCCTTTGGGCCAGTCGCTCACCTCGCGTCGCTCCCAGTCAGAAACTGGCTGAAGCGGATGCTCAGGAGCTGCGCCTGATTGCACGGCGCACCTGGCGCTTCTTCGAAACCTTCGTCACCCCCGCCGACAACATGCTGCCGCCGGACAATTTCCAGGAAGAGCCCAAGCCGGTCGTCGCGCGCCGAACCTCGCCCACCAACATGGGCCTGTATCTGCTTTCGACCGTCACCGCACGTGATTTCGGCTGGGCCGGCACGCTGCAGACGCTCGAGCGAATGGAGACGACGCTGGACAGCATGAGCCGGCTGCAGCGACACCGCGGGCACTTCTTCAACTGGTACGCCACCGAGGACATGCGCGCGCTGGAACCAGCCTATGTCTCGGCCGTGGACAGCGGCAATCTCGCCGGCCACCTGATCGCCCTCGCCAATGCCTGCGAAGAATGGCTCGACCAGCCCCAGGTGCCGCATGCCCGCCAGGGCCTGCACGACAACCTGATACTGGCGCGCCAGGCCATCGCCGCGCTGCCGGCAGCCAATGGCGAGCGCGGCCAGCCGTTGCTCGGCGTGCTCGATGAGATCGCCACGCAAATAGGCGACGCGCAAGCGCTCGACACCCGTTCGGCAACGCTCCGGCAATTGGCCGAGAAGGCCGTTCGCGTCACGCAGGAAATCAGCCCGTCCGTCACGGATGACGAAGATGCGCAGGCGCTTCACTTCTGGATCAACGCCCTGTGCCAGACGCTTGCCGAACACGGCCGCGATCGCCAGCAAACCGCCGAGTCGCTGGCAGCGATGCAGGCGCGCCTGCGCGGTGTGGCCGCCAGCGCACGGCAGATGGCACTGGATATGGATTTCGCCTTTCTGCTCGACCCCGAGCGCAAGCTGCTGTCGATCGGTTACGGCCTGGCCGACAACAGTCTGGACCCCAGCTGCTACGACCTGCTGGCCTCCGAAGCGCGCCTGGCCAGCCTGTTCGCCATTGCCAAAGGCGATGTCACCACGCGGCACTGGTTCCGTCTGGGCCGCACGGCGACACCCCTGGGTAATGCATCCGCGCTGATTTCCTGGTCGGGCTCGATGTTCGAATACCTGATGCCGTCACTGGTCATGCGCGCCCCGGCGGGCAGCCTGCTGGAGCAGACCAATCGTCTGGTCGTGCAGCGCCAGCAGGAATATGGCAATGACCACCACGCGCCCTGGGGCGTTTCGGAATCGGCCTATAACGCCCGCGACATGGAGTTCACCTACCAGTACTCCAACTTCGGCGTGCCGGGCCTGGGCCTCAAGCGAGGGCTGGCGGAAAACCTGGTGATCGCGCCCTATGCCACCGGGCTCGCGACCATGGTCGACGCGACTGGCGCCCAGGCGAACTTCCGGCGCATGACCGAGATGGGTGCGCTCGGGCGCTACGGCTTCTTCGAAGCGCTGGACTTCACCCCGACACGCCTGCCGGATGGCCAGGCGTTCGTCATCGTGCGCAACTACATGGCGCACCATCAGGGTATGACCATCGTCGCCATCGCCAATACGTTGCAAGACGGCCAGATGCGCGCACGCTTCCATCGCGAGCCGATGATCCAGGCCTGTGAACTGCTGCTGCAGGAACGCATGCCGCGTGATGTCGCCATCGCCCACCCGCGTGCCGAAGAAGTGAAAATCCGCGCCGTCGAGGGCGGCGGTGATCCGCAATCACTGCGCCGCCTGAAAGGCTCAGCCGCGAGCGGCGCGCCGGTTACCCATCTGCTCAGCAACGGCCGCTACGCCGTGATGCTCACCGCAGCCGGTGCCGGCTACAGCCGCTGGCGCGACCTCGCGATCACGCGCTGGCGCGAGGACGTCAGCCGGGACGACTACGGCTCCTTCGTCTTCCTGCGCGATACCGAAGACGGCAGGGTCTGGCCCGCAGGCGGACAGCCGCTGGGCAGCGATGCGCTCAGTCACGAGGTGATATTCGGTGAGGATCATGCCGAGTTCATTCGTCACGATCTGGACCTGACCACCACGATGGACGTGCGGGTATCCGGAGAGGACGAAAGTGAAGTGCGCCGCGTCTCGCTCGCCAACAGCGGTCGCGAAGCGCGGGACATCGAACTGACGTCCTACAGTGAAGTGGTGCTGACCACGCCGGCCACTGACAATGCGCATCAGGCATTCGCTAAACTGTTCGTAGTGACCGACTACCTGCCCGAATTCGGCGCGTTGACCGCCACCCGCCGCCTGCGCAGCGAGGGCGAGCAGCCGATCTGGGCCGCGCACTTCGCCGTGGTGGAAGGCGAAATCCTATCCGACCCGCAGTATGAAACCGATCGCGCCCGCTTCATCGGCCAGCGACCGAGCGTGGCCGCTGCCGCGGTGGTCGCCGAAGGCCAGCCGCTGTCGAACAGCGTCGGCACGGTGCTCGACCCGATCTTCTCGCTCAAGTACCGGATCAGGGTGGCGCCGGGCAAGGTCGCCCGCGTAGCGTTCTGGACCCTGGTCGCCGACTCGCGTGACGAGCTGCTGAGCCTGATCGAGAAGCACCACGACCGCAGCGCCTACGACCGCGTCAAGACCCTGGCCTGGACTCAGGCGCAGGTGCAGCTGCGCCATCTCGACATCAAACCGGCCGAAGCCGCCGACTTCCAGCGCCTGGCCGCGCCCATTCTTTATGCCGATCCGAAATTCCGCGCGCCGTCGGCCGCGATCATCCAGGGTGCCGGCGCCCAATCCGGCCTGTGGCCGCACGCGATTTCGGGCGATCTGCCGATCGTGCTGCTGCGCATCGACGATATCCAGGACATCGCCCAGGTCCGCCAGTTACTCCGTGCCCATGAGTACTGGCGGATGAAGCGCCTGGCGGTGGACCTGGTGATTCTCAACGAGCACGCCAGTTCCTATCTGCAGGATCTGCAGATCGCCATCGAAACCGCGGTGCGCAGCAGCCAGTCGCGTCCGCGCTTCGGCGCCGAGCTTGCCCAGGGATCGGTGTACATGCTGCGCACCGACCTGTTGAGCGGCGAGGCACGCGCCCTGCTGCGCAGCGTCGCTCGCGTAGCACTGATAGCCCGCCGCGGGCCGATCGACAAGCAGCTGGCCAACACATTGCTCCTGGGCGACGCCGTGGCAGCGCATTTCGCTACCCCGCCCTCGCGGCCGGTCGTTGCGACACCGGGCCCTACCGGCAGCGAACTGGCGCAAGGGCTGGAGTTCTTCAACGGCCTCGGCGGCTTCGACAAGGACGGCCGCGAATACGTGACACTGCTGGAGTCGGGCAGCACGACACCAGCGCCCTGGATCAACGTGATCGCCAACCCGCGCTTTGGCTTTCAGGTTTCGGCGCAGGGCAGCGGCTATACCTGGGCGGAAAACAGCCGGGAAAATCAGCTCACGCCCTGGTCCAACGACCCGGTCACCGATCCCTGCGGCGAAGCCTTCTATGTGCGCGACGAACGCAGCGGCGCGCTGTTCAGCCCAACCGCCCAACCGATCCGCGATGACGGCCTCTATGTGGCGCGGCACGGCCACGGCTACAGCCGCTTCGAGCACCTGGCCGAAGGCATTGCGCTGGATCTGCTGCAATACGTCGCCCTTGGCGACCCGATCAAGATTTCCCGACTGACGCTGCGCAACCTGTCATCCGAGCCTCGCCGACTGTCGGTCACCAGTTATAGCGAATGGGTGCTCGGCACCGCCCGCGGCGCCTCCGGGCCTTTCATCGTCACCCAGCGCGACGCCAGCAGCGGCCTGTTGCTGGCGCACAACCCGTGGAGCAGCGCCTTTCCCGGGCGTATTTCATTCGCCGATCTGGGTGGACGACAAACGGCCTGGACGGCTGATCGCAGTGAATTCCTTGGTCGCAACAGCAGCCCCGCCACGCCGGCGGCGCTGCTTACTGGCAAACCGTTATCCGCCAGCGTCGGCGCAGGCATGGACCCTTGCGCGGCATTGCAGTGCGTGGTCCAGCTCGCCCCTGGGGAGAGCGTCGAGATCGTCGCCTTCCTTGGCCAGTGCGCGTCGGCTGATGAGGCGCGTGCGCTGGTCGAGCGTTATCGCCAGGCCGATCTCGACGCAGTGCTGTGTGAAGTCACGGACCACTGGCACCGCGCCCTTGGCTCGGTACAGGTGAAAACGCCGGACCGGGCGATGGACATCATGCTCAACGGCTGGCTGCTGTATCAGACTCTCGCCTGCCGCATCTGGGCGCGCTCGGCTTTCTATCAGGCCAGCGGCGCCTATGGCTTTCGCGATCAGTTGCAGGACGGCATGGCACTGACGTTTTCGCAGCCAGAGGCCACCCGCAGCCACATCCTGCGCGCGGCCAGTCGCCAGTTTCCCGAAGGCGACGTACAGCACTGGTGGCTGCCGCACTCCGGTCAGGGTGTGCGCACGCGCATTTCTGACGACCGTGTCTGGCTCGCATTCGCCACGGCAACCTATGTTCAGGTTTCCGGCGACGCGGCGATCCTCGATGAGCCGGTGAGCTTTCTCGAAGGGCCGTTGCTCAAGCCCGGCGAGCACGATGCCTTCTTCCAGCCGATGATCGCGGACGAGGCTGCCTCACTGTTCGAACACTGCGCTCGCGGACTCGATCAGTGCCTGGAGCTGACCGGCGAACTCGGCCTGCCGCTGATCGGCGGTGGTGACTGGAACGACGGCATGAACCGCGTCGGAGAAGATGGCAAGGGCGAGAGCGTGTGGCTCGGCTGGCTGCTGCTGCGCACCATCGAACTCTTCGCGCCGCTGGCTGAGCAGCGAGGCAGCGTGGCTGGCGCCCAGCGCGCCGAACGCTGGCGCGAACACGCCGTGGCACTTGCTGATTCGCTGGAAGAAAAGGCCTGGGATGGCGAGTGGTACCGCCGCGCAACCTTCGACGACGGCACCTGGCTGGGCTCCAAAGACAGCGACGAGTGCCGCATCGACTCCATTGCCCAGTCCTGGGCGGTGTTGTCCGGCGCAGCGGACCCCGCCCGCGCGAAACAGGCCATGGCTTCCGTGCAGCACCACCTGATCCGCGAGCATGACGGACTGGCCCTGCTGTTCACCCCGCCATTCGACAAGACGCCGAAGGAGCCCGGCTACATCAAGGGATATCCGGCGGGCCTACGCGAGAACGGCGGTCAATACAGCCACGCTGCGATGTGGGCCATGCTCGCCTTTGCCAAGCTGGGTGATGGCGATGCGGCGTGTGGGATGTTCAAGCTGCTGAACCCGATCAATCACGCGCTGACACCGAAAGAAAGCCGGCGCTACAAGGTCGAACCCTACGTGGTCGCGGCGGATGTCTACGGCGTGGCACCGCACAACGGCCGCGGCGGCTGGACCTGGTACACCGGCGCTGCCGGCTGGATGTACCGCGCCGGTGTCGAAGGCATCCTCGGCATCCGCCGCGAAGGTGAATGGCTGATCGTCGATCCGTGCATCAGCAGTCACTGGCCGGCGTTCGAAGCCACCATCACCCTGGGCGAAACGCGCTACGCCATCCGCGTGGAAAACCCAGGCCAGGCCAACCGCGGCATCCAGCACGCGCGGCTGGATGAAGGCCCGCTCGATTGCATGAACGGATACGTACGACTTGCGCTGGATGGAGGGCAACATCAGGTCGTATTGACGCTGTAGAACCAGCCCGGTAGCCGTCCGGGGCTCGTTGCGCTGCTGCTCGGGCGGTCAAAGACTGCCATGGCACCAGCGCAAGCGTGCGCAACACCAAGCTGGCGCGCTGATCCGAGCCGTCGGGGTGGGGTAAACCTCACCTCGACACCCTTCCGGCTAGCCGACCATCACGCCCCCACTCGCCCGGCGGCCAGTCCCAAACCGGCCGCAAGCCATTACAATGCGCGCCTTTCGATTCAAACCCGGTCCGCGCCAATGTCCCTTCCCAAGCACCATCTCGAACTGCTCGCCCCCGCCCGGGATGCCAGCATTGCCCGTGAAGCCATCCTGCATGGCGCCGATGCGGTGTATATCGGCGGCCCGAGCTTCGGTGCGCGGCACAATGCCGAGAACAGCGTGGCGGATATCGCCGAGTTGGTGAAATTCGCCCACCTGTTTCATGCGCGGGTGTTCGTCACCATCAACACCATCCTGCATGACGACGAGCTGGAAGCCGCACGCACGCTGATCCACCAGCTGTACGAGATCGGCGTGGATGCTCTGATCGTGCAGGACATGGGCATGATGGAGCTGGATATTCCGCCCATCGAGATCCACGCCAGCACCCAGACCGACATCCGCACGCTGGAACGGGCCAAGTTCCTCGATAAGGCTGGTTTCTCGCAGCTGGTTCTCGCCCGCGAGCTGAACCTGCAGGAAATCCGCGCGATCTACGACGAAGTGGATTCGACCCTTGAGTTCTTCATTCACGGCGCCCTCTGCGTGGCGTTTTCCGGGCAGTGCAACATCAGCCACGCGCAGACCGGGCGCAGCGCCAACCGCGGGGACTGCTCCCAGGCCTGCCGCCTGCCCTACACGCTGAAGGACGATCAGGGCCGCGTGGTGGCCTTCGAAAAGCATCTGCTGTCGATGAAGGACAACAACCAGAGCGCGAACCTGAGTGCGCTGGTCGACGCCGGCGTGCGTTCGTTCAAGATCGAGGGGCGCTACAAGGATGTGAGCTATGTGAAGAACATCACCGCTTACTACCGCCAGCGCCTCGACGGCATCCTCGCCGAACGCCCTGACCTGGCCCGCGCCTCCAGCGGCCGCACCGATCACTTCTTCGTGCCGGACCCGGACAAGACCTTTCACCGCGGCAGCACCGACTACTTCGTCACCGACCGCAAGATCGACATCGGCGCCTTCGATTCGCCGACCTTCACCGGCCTCGCCGTCGGCGAAGTACTCAAGGTCGGCAAGCATGATCTGACCGTGCAGACCCGCGAGCCGCTGTCCAACGGTGACGGCCTCAACGTGTTGATCAAGCGCGAGGTGGTGGGTTTCCGCGCCAGCGTGGTCGAGCCGCTGAAGCAGTTCGAGGAAGATGGTCAGTCGTTCTGGCAGTACCGCGTCGAACCCAACGAAATGCCCGCCGCCATGCGTCAGGTGCGCCCGAACCATCCGCTCAACCGCAACCTGGACCACAACTGGCAGAACGCGTTGCTCAAGACCTCCGCCGAACGCCGCGTCGGTGTGCGCTGGCTGGCCAAGCTGCGCGCCGATGAGCTTGAGCTGCACGTCACCAGCGAGGAAGGCGCCTATGCCACGGCCACCCTGCCCGGCCCCTTCGGCGAAGCGAAGAAGCCCGAGCAGGTGCCCGGTCAGATCGCTGACCTGCTGAGCCAGCTGGGCACCACCATCTACCACGCCGAAGAAGTCGAAGTGGATGCGCCGCAGGCCTTCTTCATCCCCAACTCGCAACTCAAGGCGCTGCGCCGTGAAGCCATCGAGGCGCTGGGCGAAGCGCGCGAAGCCATCCGTCCGCGCGGCGGGCGCAAGCCGGTCAGCGTGCCGGCGCCGGTCTACCCGGAGTCGCACCTGTCGTTTCTCTACAACGTCTACAACGAGAAGGCCCGGGCGTTCTATCACCGTTACGGCGTGCAGCTGATCGACGCGGCCTACGAGGCCCATGAGGAAACCGGCGAAGTCCCGGTGATGATCACCAAGCACTGCTTGCGCTTCTCCTTCAACCTCTGCCCGAAGCAGGCCAAGGGCGTCACCGGCGTGCGCACCAAGGTCGCCCCGATGCAGCTGGTGCACGGCGACGAAGTGCTGACCCTGACCTTCGACTGCAAGCCCTGCGAGATGCACGTGGTCGGCAAGATGAAGGGCCACATCCTCGACCTGCCGCTGCCGGGCAGCGGCAGCAGCGTGGTCGGACAAATCACGCCGGACGATCTGATGAAGACCATCCGCAACAAGCCGCACGCCTGACGTCCATACATCCGGGGAGGCGCTGCCGTGACTGTACTTGCGACATGGGCAGAGATCCGCTCGCTCTATCGACGATGCCAACCCGGCGTGTTCAAGGCGAGCTTCACGCATGGCGGGCTGCGCATGGTCTGGCCTTCCTGGGCGCTGGCGATCGCTGTCGGCATATTGCTGGTTGGGACCTTGCTCAATAGCCAGTCACCTTTGCAGGGGTTGGCTGCCATGGCCGGCGCACTGCTTGCTCTGTTTGGCATGCTGCTGGCCCGGGAGCGCTATTGCGCGTGGTACTACCGGGATATCTATGCCCGAGAAACGCTGAATCGCTACGGTTTTCTACGCCGCGAAGAACTGCTGCGCTACGTGCTGTTCCGAAATGCCCTTGTAGAGCGCGGGTTCAATGCGGCGAGCATTCAGGAATTGGCACGCATCGCCGAGATCGCCGGCCCGCCACCTCAGGAACGCTGGGTCTCCCAGAATCTCGTCATCGTCATGCTGGTTTCGGCGATCGTCAGTCTGTCGACGGACGTCATCAAGCTGACCGATACCTGGATCGCCGGAAAAGGCATCGTATTTGTGCTGGCGTTAGCCACGGTTACATATGTGGTTCTAGCCCTGTTAGATGGCATCCGCAGCAACCAGCATCGTGACCGGGTAATCGGCCGCTGCCTGGAGCGTGCGGCATTGGATATCGCACGCACCCAGGCGGCCCACAGAGCGCCCCTGGCATCTGTCGAAAACGCTACCACGCAATGAATAGGCGCAGATTTCCAGGCTACCGTGCCAGAGAAACTGACTGACCCAACCGCCAAGGCCATGCTCGGCAGAGCACCACCATAGCGGCTGAAACTACACCGCCGTGCTGCTGGCCGTTCGGGCAAAGCGATAGGTCGCAACGCCACACAGCAACAGGCCGGCGACCGCGAGCAAGCCGGCGGCCACGCCGATCTCACGCAGCCCCAGATGGCTGACAACGAGGCTGCCGAGCAAGGCGCCGCCGCCGATTCCGACGTTGTAGATGCCGGAGAACATGGCCATGGCGACATCGGTCGCGTCCGAAGCCAGGTTGAGTACCTTCGATTGCACCGCCAGGCCGAAGCACATTCCCGCAATACCCCAGATCACCACCACCGCACCGAGCAGCGAACTCTCGCGCGAAGCCGGCAGCAACAGCAGCAGACAGATCGCCATGACCGCGATCGCCGCGATCAGAAAGCCCCTCGGATAGCGCCCGCTGTATCGGCTGAACAGCAGCGAGCCGAGCAGACCGGCACCACCGAAGAGCAACAGTAGGACGGTGGTCATGTCGCCGCTCAGGTGCGCGACGGTTTGCGCAAAGGGCTCGATGTAGGTGTAGGCAGTGAACTGCGCCGTGATGACCAGCGCGGTCAGCGCATAGGCAGTCAACAGCGCCGGGCGCTTGAACAGCACCGGCAGGCTGCGCAACGAACCGGAATTCTGGCTCGGCAGCGAGGGCAACGTACGCGCCAGGACCACCAGCACCAGCGCGGCGATCACGCCGATGGCCAGGAAGGTGGTGCGCCAGTCCAGCGCCGCGCCCACCACACGCCCCAGCGGGATGCCCAGCACCATCGCCAGCGCACTGCCGGTCGCCAGCAGGCCCAGGGCTTGCGCCTGCTTGCCTGCGGGCGCGACACGCACCGCCAGCGATGCGGTGATCGACCAGAACACAGCGTGCGCCAGGGCGATGCCAATCCGGCTGAGCATCAGCATGCCGTAGCTCGACGCCACGCTCGAAACCAGATGGCTGCCGATGAACACCACAAAGACCAGGATCAGCAGCGTGCGGCGCTCGAAATTGCGCGTCAGCAGCATCATTGGCAGCGACATCAGTGCAACCACCCAGGCGTAGATGGTCAGCATCAGCCCGACCTGGGATGGCGGCATGTCGAACGAGCGGCCGATGTCGCTAAGCAGCGCCACAGGGACGAACTCGGTGGTGTTGAAGATGAAGGCGGCCAGCGCCAGTGCGATCACGCTGAGCCAGCTCCCGGCCGGGGAGCTTTGCGATTCGTTCATGGAGAAGTGTGTCTGGTAGCGATTCAGTCGAAGCAAAGCGCGACGAATGAGGGTATAAGGGCGACGGTTCCTGCGCGAATGCCATGACGCACGCGGCCCGCTGGCGCGAAGCGAGCAGGATGGCAGCGGGAGCGGATGGAGTGAGGGACGGGACAGTCGAAGCGGCGCGGATTCTACGCCCGCCATCCACTGATGTCAGGTCGCAAACGTGCGCCACGACGAGTGGCCGCGACGGCGTCGGTACTACCGGTGGTTCGTCACTGCACTCTGCTGCCCGACTCCTCCCGTCGAAACTTTCCGGGCGAGCGCCAGCCGTACCTACAGAACCCATTTCAGGACTGAAGTACGTATGGCTTACCCGAAGATTCCCGCTCAGCAGCAGGACCGCCTGCCCGGTCGCGAAACCGAAATGCACCCGCAGGCCGAGTTCATCCGCGACAGCTACAGGGGCAGTAACAAGCTGGCCGGCAAGGTAGCGCTGATCAGTGGCGGCGACAGCGGCATTGGTCGAGCGGCAGCGGTGCACTTCGCCCGTGAAGGCGCGGATGTCGCGATCATGTATCTCGACGAACACGAAGACGCCGAAAACGCCAAGCGCATGGTTGAAGCTGAAGGTAGGCGCTGCCTGCTGCTACCTGGCGATATCCGCGACAGCGCCCATTGCGACGATGCCGTAGAGCAAACCGTGAAAGCGTTTGGCCGGCTGGATGTGCTGGTCAACAATGCCGGCCGCCAGGAGGTGCAAACCCGCCTCGAGGACATCACCGACGAGCAGTGGGAAAAGACCTTCGCCACCAATATCCACGGCTACTTCTATCTCACCCGTGCCGCCCTGCCCCATCTCCAGGCCGGCGCCTCGATCATCAACACCACGTCGATCAACTCCTTTATCGGCCACCCGTTGCTGGTGGACTACACCTCGACCAAGGGCGCGATCGATGGCTTCACCCGGGCACTGTCACAGCAGTTGATCGAGCGTGAGATCCGCGTCAACCAGATCGCGCCTGGCCCGATCTGGACGCCGCTGCAGCCACCGTCCCTCGGCAAGCACGACCCGCAGATGCTCGAAGATTTCGGCAGCCAGATGCCCATGGGCCGCTGCGGCCAGCCTTCCGAACTGGGTCCGGCTTATGTCTATCTGGCCTGCGACGACTCCTCTTACGTCAGCGGCCAGACCATTCATATCAATGGCGGCAAGGTGGTCAACGGCTGACCTGCAATGAACCCGCATCCGAAGCCGCGCCGGACAGGCGCGGCCCTGGTGGTCAAGGCCGAACGGCGGTGACTTCGATCTCGACAAGCCAATCGGGATTGGCCAAGCCTGCAACCTGAAAAACAGACCGGGTCGGAAGATTGGGCTGGTCTTCGGTGCCGAAGAACTGTGTATAGCCCTTCATGAATCCCTCGAAATCCATCTTGCCGGCCTTGGCCGAGTCGCCGACCAGAAATACCTGCATCTTGATCACATCCTTCATCGCTAGATTCAGGCTCTTGAGCGTTGCCTCGATGCTCTGCAGCACACTGACTGTCTGCGCTTCGGTATCACCGTCGCTGATCCTCGGCACAGCGCCGCTAAGGTTGACCACGGTCGCGCTCGCAGGGATCTCTACCGCCAGCGAAATCGGGAAATCCGAATCGGGGATCTTGTGGCGGATTACGCCATCGGCTGCCTGGACGTGGCTCACGAACAGAACGGTGGACAGCAGCGTGGCGGCAGTTAGCAATTTACGGGTCATCGATTTCTCCTGGTTGATATTCGGGCTCTAGCGCAGGCTGATCTTGCGCACGTCCTCGACGCTGACGGCGTCGGGGAAGTTGTTGTCGAAGTGAGTACGGACATAATTCACCACCTCGGCGATCTGCTGATCACTGAGATAGTCCTTGAAGCTGGGCATACCGCCCTGGCCGTTCACCACCATGTAGATCGGGTAGGCCGCTGACGCGACGCGCGGATTGTCCTTGAGCGCAGGGTAGGCACCAGCCCCAATCGCGCCCTGTCCGCCTTCCATGTGACAGCCCTGGCAGATACCGTTGAACAGATCCTCCCCGGTTGTCTCCTCGAAGGTTTCGCCCTTGGAAAAAGGTGGCGGATTCGCCGCCGAAGCGGGAGTCGCCGCGACCGCCACGGCCAGAAGGCTGATCGCTGCAACCAGGCCTGGGTTGAATATCGACATGATGCTTCTCCTCATGACTCAGGCAGCACGCTGCGTGGCGACGGCGTGGGTGTGAAGGCGCTTGATTGCATCGAGCGAGGACAGAATCGCCCCTTCCATCCACGCCGGGATGTAGGACGCATGCTCACCGGCCAGAACGATGCGGCCATCGATCTGGCACAGATTGCGGTAATGCTTCTCACGGCTGTCTTCGCTCCACATGCCGTAGCATCCCTGCGCCCAAGGCACGCGGTGCCAGCCAACGGCGATGCCGTTATCGAACTCCTCGGGATATTGCGCGTGCAGCAGTGCGCCGTACTCGACGGCTTTTTTCACACGCTGTTCAGGGGACATAGCGGTGAATTCGTAGGCATTGGGACCCCAGACATAGGCGCCCAGTAGCACTGCCTTGCCACTTTTCCCGTAGTCGGTGCTGGGATAGCTGATCTTCTCGATGGGAGTGTTGGTGTAGCTGATGCCACCGTAAATGTGCTCGTCTTCTTCCCAGAACCGACGCTTGAACTGCAAGCCGATCTTTACGGAGGAGTCATAGGGCACGGCGCGGATCGCATCCTGCATGGATTGACTGACGCTTACGGGGATCTGGCTCAGGATCGACAGCGGCAGTGTGCAGACGCACCAGTCGGCTTTGTCCTGCATCGCTTCGCCGCTGCCGTCGCTGTTCTTGTAGGTCACGGTAACGCCCTGCTCGTTCTGGTCGATGCGCGTGACCTTGGAACCGTAGCGAATCATCTCCCCCGTTTCACGCTCGAAGGCCTTGGCAATCATGTCCATGCCACCGACCGGCTGGAAGATGCTGCTCTGATACTCGTATTCCTGCCCGTCGATCAGTTTTTTCCACAGCCCGGAATCGATCAACGCCTGCCGGTCGATAGGCTCCGACGGCTCGGCCAATGGCATCAACCCGCCCCCTGCATCGACTGCAAAGCCGCGGCGCAGGCTCGACTCCATGTTTTTTCGGTAATTGCCGTCGTGGTCGAGCGCACCCCACGCGCGCAGCGACTCGAATAGCTTCTCGCGATCTTCCACGGTCAGGCTCTGGTCCAACGCGCCCTGATTGACCGCCTTGCCCAACAGCTCGGCGACATGTCCCTGAAAGTCGGCCTGCACTTCGCGGTGACGCTTCGGCTTACCGCCGAAGGCCTCGGTGGAGTGCACCAGCGCGTTGTAATTGACCTGAATGAAAGGTTCGAGCTTCACCCCGAAACGCTTGCAGTAAGCCAGAACAGCATGATGGTGATAAGGAATGCGCCAGGGACCGGGATTTAGGTAGTTGCCTTCATCGAAACGGCATTCCTGGGTCGCACCGCCCAGCTCGGTGTAACGGTCGCCTCCGCGCAGGGACCAGCAGCGCCCGCCAGCCTTGGCGTTGTACTCAAGCACCTTGACCTTGTAGCCGGCACGGCGAAGCTCGTAAGCCGCCGCCATTCCAGCGAGTCCGGCGCCCAGTACAAGTACAGACGCGCCCTTTGGTGCGCCGCTCAGGGCGAACTGCTCGTTGTGATGGGTTTCGGCGGCAAAGCCAAGCGAGGTCATTGCCTGGTACATGGCAGCCGCACCGGCCGTCTTGCCAATCCACTGCAAAAGTGTACGTCTGCTTACAGCGTAACTTTCCACGATGTTAATTCCTTGAAATCTGCATAACTAAGCATGCCGACTGTTGATCAAACAGCAGGGTGATGGAAGCGGATCTCACTTCCGGTTTACCTAGGCAATTCGTACTTAGCAATCAGCGCGCCAGAAGCTCTGTAACGGGCATTTCAAGGTCAAAGAAGCAACTATTCAATTACACCAACACAAAATAAAAGTGAAAACTAACGGAACAGTTCGAATTGTACCGGCACAGTTAAAAAGTGTTTTCAGTGCAACTATTAGTGCCACGCAAGCAGGTGGTGCATTCCACTTAAAGAAGCACTTCAAAAGAGCATTATCAATCGCCTCAATCGCAGCAGGCATTTCACTGAAATTCGAACTTGCCCACCCCGGCCTGAATCATCGGGAAATGAGCGCGCACGGAACCATCGCCAAGGTTGTCACGCCAAACAGTCAGTACCTATGCGTTGACCGCTACCGGTCCAGGCGCCCGCCACGCACACCCACCGCAGCCAGTCTGCATATGAAAAGGTGAAGTCATGACCCAGATTCTCATTGCGGCCTTTGACCGCTACGCCGAAGCAGAGCAAGTCAAAGCCGAACTCGTGAGCGAAGGAGTGTCCAGCGATGACATCCAGATATCGGCATCCTTCAACACCGAAACCGTCGACAGCAGCCGGGTGGAAGTGGTCGGCGAGGAGCCGGATGAAGATGCAACGGTGGCGGACAAGATCGGCAGTTTCTTTCACAAGGTCTTCGGCGACGGATCGAGCAAGCATGCAGGCCGTTACCCCGAAGCGGCCCGCCGCGGGTCGACCATCGTGACCGTAACGCTTGAAGACGACAGCCGGGTATCCACCGTCGAACGAGTCATGGAGCGCAACGGTGCCATCGATATCGACGAGCGCAGTGCCAAGTGGGGCGACGACGATGCCACGCCAGTAACCGCCAGCACCGAGACGTTGACCACCGGCTACCCGGATGCCACTTCAATCAGCGTTGATGAGCGCGAACTGGACGGCAGCGCAACACCGGATCGTGGCCAGGATGCCGGCTCGATTCCCGGCCGAGCCGAAAACGAAAAAGCCGCGCGCCGCGACAACACTGCAGGCCGAGTGCGCATCATCCCGCGCTGAACCGACGCGGCCACCTCAATCACGCAACATCGCCTGCACCGCCAGTGCGTTTTCGGTTGCAGCGCCGCTGGCGGTGTTGTCGAAGATGCACCAGCACGGCACGCCGGACCGAGCGCAAGCCCGCAACTCACCCGCCAGCCGCTCCAGCCATTCGGCCGAGTAGGCCGAATGGTAGATACGTGGCGAGCCGTGCAGCCGGTAGTAACGCATGCCCGCCCAGCCACCCGGCTGATCGCCCCCGGCAATTGGTGAAGGGTCCGCTGCCACCCGGGCGATTCGCCAACGCTCGAGCAGTTCATCGGCATCCAGCCAGCTCGCATGCCGCGGCTCCAGGGCGAGTTGGCCGGCATAGCGCTCGCGTAGCGCTTCGAAGAAATCGCCTGCCACCGCACGCTCGAAGCCGAGCGATGGCGGCAGCTGCAACAGCAGGCAACCGAGTTTGTCGCCAAGCTCGGTCGCTTCGTCGAGAAAACCTTCAAGCGCGGCGCCGCAGTCGCGCAATCGCTGTTCATGGGTGATCTGCCGAGGCACCTTTACACAGAAACCGAAACCCTCCGGCACGCTCGCGGCCCACTTGCGGTAGGTTGCCGGACGATGCGGACGGTAGAACGAACTGTTGATTTCGACTGCCGTGAACTGATGGGCGAAGCGCTGCAGATGGGTGCCATCGCTCGGGAACGCCGGCCAGGCCGCTCGCGGCAGGCTCCAACCGGCGTAGCCAAGACGAATGCTTTCGCTGGATTTCATCGAAAATCCTCTTGATCTCGCAGCCAACGCTGGCTGGTCATGTGCTTTAAACTTGCGCGCCGCCCGCCTCAGCTCACACGGTTCATCCATGAAGCAACGCTCCGTCACGCCTTTTCAGATACTCATCCTGGTGCTGTCGATTTATGTGATCGGCGCGCTGGTGGCCGATCTGGTATTCGATCTGCCCGACGACATATCGACTCTGCTTGGGTATCTGGACAACATCGTCTGCTTCTTTTTCTTCCTCGACTTCTGGATGCGCCTGCAACAGGCCGAGAACAAGTTGCGCTTCATGCGCTGGGGCTGGGTCGATCTGCTGGCCAGCGTACCGGCCGGTGGGCTGCAGGCAGCCAAGCTGTTCCGTGCATTCCAGATTCTGCGGGTGCTACGGGCGATCAAGTCGCTGCGGCTGATCTGGCGCATCCTGTTTCGCAACCGTGCCGAAGGCATCGTCGCCTCTGCCGCCACGGCAACCATGCTACTGGTGGCCTTCGGCGCGTTGACCATGCTCCTGGTGGAAGCGCCGAATCCGGAGAGCTCGATCAACACGCCGGAAGAGGCGCTGTGGTGGGCATTCGTCACCGTCACCACGGTCGGCTACGGCGACTTCTATCCGGTCACTACCCAGGGCCGCATTGTCGCGGTGCTGTTGATGGTCTCCGGCGTCGGGCTATTCGGCAGCTTCGCCGCCTATATCGGTTCGCTGTTCGTCGCCGACCGGCACGAGGAAGACAACCGCGAGCAACTGGCCGACCGGGAAACGCTGCAGCGGCTGCTGCTGCAAGTGGAGTGCCTGACCGAGGAAGTGCGCAGCCTGAAGCTGCAGCTGAGTGACAATCGCCGTGAAGATGGCGATAGGGTGGAGCGAGAGGGTTGAGCTGAAAGCCCCTGCACCTTGAAGGCGCAAGGGCTGCCGAGGCGCAATCAGTTGGCGAAGTAGGCCTGAGCGCGAGCCACTTCAGCCGGCGTCGGCTTGTACACGGTCCACTGGTCACCGGCGTTCTTCTTGTAGCGAACCTCGTTTTTCTCTACGTCGAACTCGTAGAACGGGTAGACCTCACGCAGGTTGTAGAACGCCGCCGGGGCGAAGAACAGGATGTCCGCGACCAGATAGCCACTGTTGAACTTCAACGGAATCAGACCGTACATCGGCTCCATACCCGGCTTCTCGGCACGGAAGCGGTACTGGCCGAAGCTGGTGGCCTTGTAGGTCTTGCTGACGGGGTTCTTCAGTACCAGCGGTGCGTCCTGGTTGATCTTGATGGCAAGATCCGGATCGGTGGAGCGCAGCGAAGTGGTGGCGGTGCAGGCCGAAAGCAGTACGGCACTAACGGCTACGGCAAGAATGTGTTTGGCGTTCATCTTTAAGTCCCTTGTTGTCCATCGAAAAATCGACAGCTCTCATCCAGCCGGCTCTACCGGGGCTGTTGGCCATCCATTGCGGCGCGCACTATAGGGCATGGGCCAATAATGGCCAACAGCCATCCTGACAGACGGTTCGCTTTCTTGATTGCCGTCACGCAAGAAGAGAAAACACGACACCTCCCCCTATAATCGCCGACCGGTCACGCGCCCTGCCGAGCAAACGAGCGCATCGTGAGTCGTAGAAAACAAGACTGATCAGCAAAGGTGTCGATCATGGCCAAGGCCGGCGGTAAGCAGTTCAAATCCATCAGGCTCGAGCGTCTGGCGCGTTTCATCGACTGGGCGACGGCGCGCTATCCGGATTTCAATGCGAAGAAGCATCATCAGGAAAAGTGGTTCACGCCTTACATTGGCTATCCCATCGCCGGGCTCGGGCGCGCAGCCAAGGCGTTCTGGCTGGGGCTGCATGGGCAGGCGGTGGATGAACTGCTGGCCGAACCTGCCGCAGACGAGCTGCTCGATCGGGTCGTCAGCCGCGACCTCGGCGAGATTCTCTGCAGCGTCGATCTGTTCGGCAGCGAGAAGACCTTCAGCCTGGGCTCCCCGCCCCATCTGCTGGAACCTGAGTGGGCGCTGCGTCTGGACGACAGCCCGCAGCGCGGCGATTTCGCCGGCAACCTGAAACAGGCCGTGCAGCGCTACGTGCGCAATCGGCTGCAGGTGCTCGAACGGCCCTTTGCCGAGATGGATGAAGACGAGCGTCAGCGCTGTCTGGCGCGCATTCGACCGGAGCTGTCGCGACTCGACGAGTTCCTGCCGCATGCCGTCGCCACGCTCAACGAGATCCGCCACGAGCTGCGCTACGTGGTGCCGTTGCGACGCGACAGTCTCGTGCTCGAACTGCAGCGCCGCATCCCCGCTGGCCAGGATCATCTGCTCGGCGCGACCGAGGTCGAGGCTTGGAAAAGAAAGGACCGGGAGGAGCTGCAGGCCACCTTCGAGCGCATGCTCGAGCTCGCCGACGGCTTCGACCTGCAGCTGCTCGGGCACAAGCGCCTGACCGAACTCTTCGCGCTCGAACCCGGACGCATGCGCAAGGCGATCCGTGCCGCCCGCCGCGAGCATGAGGAGAAAATGGCGTTTGCCGTGCTGCTGGAGAACAACCCGCGCTTCGTCCACTACCACAAGCTCTACCCGGCCCGGCGCCTGACGCGCCGCTGGACCGCCCTGCTCGGCCCGACCAACAGCGGCAAGACCCACCGTTCCATCGAGGCGATGGCGGCGGCCGAGCATGGCATCTACCTGTCGCCGCTGCGGCTGATGGCGCTGGAGAATCAGGAGCGCATCGAATCGATGGGTGTGCCCTGCTCGCTGGTAACCGGCGAGGAAGAAATCATCCGCGAAGGCGCCACGCACTTCTGCTGCACCGTGGAGGAGTTCGCCCGTTTCCGCCATCAGCACTGGGACGTAGTGGTGGTCGATGAAGTGCAGATGATGGCCGACCCGCAACGCGGCTGGGCCTGGGTCGATGCCTTGGTCAGCGCGCACACGCCGCAACTGATGATGACCGGCCCGGCGCTTATCGAGCCCTCTTTGCGCACCCTCTGCGACCTCTGCGAGGACAAGCTGGTGGTGCAGCGCACCAAGCGCCTGTCGCCGGTCGAAGTCGCCCGCCATGCCACGACGCTGGAGCGCCTGGAACCCGGCTCGCTGCTGGTGGCGTTCAGTCGCAAGTTGGTGCTCGAACTCAAGGGCATGCTCGAAAGCGCCGGCAAGAGCGTCTCGGTGGTCTACGGTGCGCTCTCGCCGGAGGTGCGTCGCGAACAGGCCCGGCGCTTTCGCGAAGGCGAGGCGGACATCATGGTCGCCACCGATGCAGTCGGCATGGGCCTCAACCTGCCGGCGCATACGCTGTGCTTCTATACGGACGAAAAGTTCGACGGCATCCAGAATCGTCAGCTCAAGGTACAGGAGGTCAAGCAGATCGGCGGTCGGGCCGGGCGTTTCGGCCACCACGACAGCGGCGAGATCACCGCGCTCGATCCGCAGACGCTCAAGTCCATCCGCCGCCTGTTCAACAGCCCGGATGCGCCGGTGGACCTGAGTCAGTTCCAGGTGCGCCCGTCCATCGATCACCTCTCCGCCATTTCCGAACTGATGGGCGAGCCGAGCCTGCTGCGCGCCTGGCTGACCTTCAACCGCAATATCAACTACGGAGAGGCCTTCATCTCGATATTGCCGGACGAACTGGCCGAATGGATCGAGCTGATCGACGATCCGAAGATTCCGCTCTGGCTGCGCTGGACGTTCGCCTGCACGCCGATCCGTGGCGGCTTCGACAGCCCGGCCAGTCAGCATGCCCAACGCTGGATCAAGCGGGTCGCCGAAGGCCATGCCATTCCGATGCCCAAGCTGCTGCTTGGTGCCGATCTGGCCGGTCTGGAAAGCACTCTGCATGTGGTGGAGACCTACCTGCATCTGGCTCGCAGCCTGCCCGAACACTTTCCCGAGCACGACGATGGCGAGGCGGCGCGCAAGCTGCTCAATGACGCCATCACCCGCGAGCTGTCGCGCCAGCGTAAGCCACGAGCGGCGCGGCGCAGTGGAGGTCGCAAGGCTGGGCGGCGGCGCTGAGTTTATGTCCGCTCGAGCCACGCCTTGCGCTCTATAATCGCCGCTTTGCTTCGGAGCGCGAGCCTGCCATGCCGATCAACTACGCCCGTCGTCTGACCGATCGTCGGCGCTCCACACAGAGCAACCGCCAGCTCGGCATCTGTCTGGCATTCGTTGCCGGCGCAGCCAATGCCGGCGGGTTTCTCGCGGTCCAGCAATACACCTCGCACATGACCGGCATCGTTTCGGCAATGGCCGACAACCTGGCCCTGGGCGCCACTGACATGGTGCTCGCCGGTTTCGGCGCGCTGCTCTCGTTCATCCTCGGCGCCATGTGTTCGACGCTGATGATCAACTTCTCGCGCCGCCGTCGACTGCACAGCCAATACGCGCTGCCGCTGGCCCTGGAAGCCGCACTGTTGCTGTTGTTCGGCGTCCTCGGTGCACGGCTGATGAGCGTCCCGGGTTTCTTCGTGCCGCTGACCGTGGTGCTGCTGTGTTTCATCATGGGCCTGCAGAACGCGATTATCACCAAGCTCTCCAACGCCGAAGTTCGCACCACCCACATCACCGGGATGGTGACCGACATCGGGATCGAACTGGGGCGGCTGATCTACTTCAACCGCAGTCGTCATGACGACATGCCACCGGTCCGAGCCAACCGGCAGCGCCTGCGCATCAACCTGCTGATGGTGACGAGCTTCTTCATTGGCGGACTGAGCGGCGCGGTCGGCTTCAAGCACTTCGGCTTTCTCTCCACCGTCCCGCTGGCCGCACTGCTATTGGCGCTGGCGCTAGTGCCCATGGCGGACGATCTGCTGCTCGGTTGGCGTCTCTGGCGCCGTCGGCGTTAAACGCCCAGCACAGCCACGCTTACGGCCGGCTATACGCACCTGACGGTTGGCGAACGGCGTGCCCAGGCACTGCACGACAGCTCACGGCGCAGTTTGTTCCGCGCAACCCTCGGCAAAATGTTCGAATTTTTACTTTGACAGCGCCTTTTTTTGCCTCTAAGTTTTCGTTTCCGAACAATTCCGAACCAAGGCAGTGCTCGGAATAAAACAAAAACAAACGAAGAGGCTTCACGCATGACTACGCCCATCGTCCCGACGCTGAAGGGACAATGCATCGCCGAATTTCTCGGCACTGCCCTCCTCATTTTCTTCGGCACCGGCTGCGTCGCAGCACTCAAGCTCGGCGGTGCCGATCTGGGCCTGTGGGAAATCAGCATCATCTGGGGCATCGGCGTTTCGATGGCGGTGTACCTTGCCGCCGGCGTCTCCGGTGCTCATCTGAACCCGGCCGTCACCATCGCCTTGTGGCTGTTCGGCACCTTCGAGCGGCACCGCGTTCCAGCCTACATCCTGGCGCAGGTGGCCGGCGCCTTCTGTTCCGCGGCATTGGTCTACGGGTTGTACAGCAGCCTGTTTTTCGATTTCGAACAGGCCCAGCAGATGGTTCGCGGCAGTGTCGAGAGTCTCGAGCTCGCGTCGATCTTCTCTACCTACCCGCATGCCTCGTTATCGTTCGGCCAGGCGTTCCTGGTGGAGATGGTGATCACGGCCATCCTGCTGGCAATGATCATGGCCATCACCGACGACGGCAATGGTCTGCCCAGCGGCCCGCTGGCACCTTTGCTGATCGGACTGCTGATCGCCGTCATCGGTGGCGCGATGGGTCCGTTGACCGGCTTCGCGATGAATCCCGCACGGGATTTCGGGCCTAAACTGATGACCTTCTTTGCCGGCTGGGGTGACGTGGCCTTCACTGGCGGGCGAGACATTCCGTATTTCCTGGTCCCGATCTTCGCCCCGATTCTCGGCGCCTGCCTCGGCGCTGCCGGTTACAAGGCACTCATCTGCCGGCACCTGCCAGGCGTTGGATCGGCCGCCTGCGATGCACCAAAACCCAAGGAAAAGGCCTCTGCCGAAATGGGCTCCGCGCAGCCCGACATCAGCAAAGTTCGCTAAGGAAACGACCCCATGAGCAATCAGAACAAGCAATTCATCGTCGCCCTCGACCAGGGCACCACCAGCTCCCGCGCCATCGTGCTGGACCGCAACGCCAACGTGGTGACCATCGCCCAACGCGAGTTCGCGCAGATTTACCCGCAACCGAGCTGGGTCGAGCACGACCCGATGGAGATCTGGGCCACCCAGAGCGGCGTATTCGTCGAAGCCCTGGCCCAAGCCGGTATCACCAACGAGCAGGTGGCGGCGATCGGTATTACCAACCAGCGCGAGACCGCCATCGTCTGGGACAAGATCACCGGCCGGCCGATCTACAACGCCATCGTCTGGCAGAGCCGCCAGAGCACGCCGATCTGCGACCAGCTCAAGCGCGACGGCATGGACGAGCACATCCGCAAGACCACCGGTCTGGTGATCGACCCCTACTTCTCCGGTACCAAGATCAAGTGGATTCTCGACCACGTCGAGGGCAGCCGTGAGCGCGCCCGCCGCGGCGAACTGCTGTTCGGCACCGTCGACTGCTGGCTGATCTGGAAGATGACCCAGGGCAAGGCCCATGTCACCGACTACACCAACGCGTCGCGCACGCTGCTGTTCGATATCCACAAGCTGGACTGGGACCCGGTGATGCTCGAAGCGCTGGATATTCCGCGCGAGATGCTGCCGGAAGTGCGTTCCTCCTCGGAGATCTACGGGCACGCCTACATCGGCTCCGGCCAGAGCACCGGCATTCCCATCGCCGGCATCGCCGGCGACCAGCAGGCCGCACTATTCGGCCAGATGTGCGTCGAGCCTGGGCAGGCCAAGAACACCTACGGCACCGGCTGCTTCCTGCTGATGAACACCGGGACCAAGGCGGTGCAATCCGAACACGGCCTGCTCACCACTATCGCCTGCGGACCGCGTGGCGAGGTGAACTATGCGCTGGAGGGCGCCATCTTCAATGGCGGCTCCACCGTGCAGTGGCTGCGTGACGAACTGAAGGTGCTCAACGAATCGCTGGATTCGGAATACTTCGCCACCAAGGTGCCGGACAGCAATGGCATCTACCTGGTGCCAGCTTTCACCGGTCTCGGCGCGCCCTACTGGGATCCGCGTGCCCGCGGCGCACTGTTCGGCCTGACTCGCGGGGTCAAGGTCGATCACCTGATCCGTGCAGCGCTGGAATCCATCGCTTACCAGACTCGCGACGTGCTCGACGCCATGCAGCAGGACGCCGGCGAGCGCCTGCGCGCCCTGCGCGTGGACGGCGGCGCAGTCGCCAACAACTTCCTCATGCAATTCCAGGCCGACCTGCTCGGCACCCAGGTCGAGCGGCCGCAGATGAAGGAAACCACCGCGCTCGGTGCGGCCTATCTGGCAGGCCTGGCGACCGGTTTCTGGAGCGATCTCGACGAGCTGCGCAGCAAGAGCAGCATCGAGCGGGTGTTCGAACCGGCGTGCGGAAGCGAACAGCGCGAAGCGCTCTATCGCGGCTGGCAGAAGGCCGTCGACCGCACGCGCAACTGGGCCGAGGACTGATAAGGGGCTGACGGCGCCTGCGCTCCGATCATTCGGATGCAGGCGCGGAATGCGCGAATTCGAACAATCGGCGCTTTAATCGAACGCCAGACTACGGCATGCTTCCCGCACAACAGCGAACAAGGAAGCCTCATGAGCCTGGCGCCCCGACAGCAGAACATTCTGGAACTCGTGCGCGAGCGCGGCTACGTGAGCATCGACGAGCTGGCGCGGCATTTCGCCGTCACGCCGCAAACCATCCGCCGCGACATCAACCAACTGGGCGACGCCGGCCTGCTGCGGCGCTACCACGGCGGCGCAGCCTACGACTCCAGCGTGCAGAACACTGCCTACAGCCAGCGCGCGCACCAGATGCGCGACGAGAAACTGCGCATCGCTGCGGCCATGGCTGCACGTATTCCAGACCAGGCTTCGCTGTTCATCAATATCGGCACCACCACCGAAGCCATCGCCCGCGCCCTGCTCAACCACCGCGATCTGAAGATCATCACCAACGACCTGCATGTGGCGAGCATCCTCAGCACCAAGGAAGACTTTGATGTGCTGATCGCAGGCGGCAACGTGCGCAGCGACGGCGGCGTGGTGGGCCAGGCTACCGCCGATTTCATCAGCCAGTTCAAGGTCGATTTCGCCCTGATCGGCATCAGCGGCATCGACGAGGACGGCACCCTGCTGGACTTCGACTATCAGGAAGTCCGCGTCTCCCAGGCGATCATCCATAACGCGCGCAAGGTTTTCCTCGCCGCGGACTCCAGCAAGTTCGGCCGTAGCGCCATGACCCGTCTGGGTTCCCTGGAACAGATCGATTGCCTGTTCACCGATTCGGCACCCTCAGAGGTGTTCGCCGAGCTGCTGGCCCGCCACAAGGTGCAGCTGGAAATCGCCGACTAGGCGAACCGCCTCCATCGTGAACAGCTTCCCACCCCACGACGCCGAACCTGTAGCAGCGGTCTCGGCCGCGAATCGCAGCCTGCCGACAAACAGCCAATACGCGGCATCTACTGACTGAGCGCTCCTATGGTCCGCGGAGGAGCGCTGCCTTACGACGCTCCGCGCCGCGGCCTGGTAGGTGGCTCAAGGGGGTCGCCCCCAGGATGGGTAACCACCACAAGATGGATGCCGATATAAGCAGGCGCTCCGCTGTGCTCAACAGCAGACATCCCACCTGCACCTTTCGAATATTTTCCTTTTAATCAATTTCGAACATTTTTGCTTTCATACGGATTCTTTTACGAATAGCATGTTCAAAACCGAACATGATCTTTCGTTTCCGAGGAGAAGCCCGTGCCCCATTCCGCTCAGCCCGTCTCCGAGCTCTATGACGTCGCCGTGATCGGCGGCGGTATCAATGGCGTCGGCATCGCTGCCGATGCAGCTGGTCGCGGGCTGTCGGTGTTCCTTTGCGAACGCGACGACCTGGCCAGTCATACGTCATCGGCAAGCAGCAAGCTCATTCATGGCGGGCTGCGCTATCTGGAACACTACGAATTCCGCCTCGTCCGCGAGGCACTGGCCGAACGTGAAGTGCTGCTGGCCAAGGCACCGCATATCGTCAAGCCGATGCGTTTTGTGTTGCCCCACCGCCCGCACCTGCGCCCGGCGTGGATGATTCGCGCCGGTCTTTTTCTTTACGACAACCTGGGCATGCGCAAGAAGCTGCCGGCATCGCGGGGCCTGCGCTTCGGCAAGGAGAGCCCACTGAAGCCAGCCATCACCCGTGGTTTCGAATACTCCGACTGCTGGGTCGACGACGCGCGGCTGGTGGTGCTCAACGCCATGGCGGCACGGGAGAAAGGCGCGCACATCCTTACCCGAACCCAATGTCTGAGCGCCAAACGTGCCGGCGGTATCTGGCAGGTCGAGCTACAGAGCGAGGACGGCAGCCGCTTCTCGCTAAGGGCCAAGGCACTGGTCAATGCAGCCGGGCCCTGGGTCGCGCAGTTCATCGGCGAGAATCTGCAGCAGCGCTCGCCGTACGGCATCCGCCTGATCCAGGGCAGCCATATCATCGTCCCCAAGCTGTATGAAGGTGAGCAGGCCTACATCATGCAGAACGAGGATCGGCGCATCGTCTTCGCCATCCCCTATCTGGACCGCTACACCATGATTGGCACCACTGATCGTGAGTATCGCGGTGACCCAGCCAAAGTGAGCATCAGCGAGGAAGAGATCGCCTACGTACTGGGCGTGGCCAATACGCACTTCCGCAAGCAGCTCGAACCCAGGGACATTGTGCATACCTTCGCTGGCGTCCGGCCGCTGTGCGACGACGAGTCGGATAACCCCTCTGCCGTCACCCGCGACTACACCCTGTCGCTGGCCGCGGAAGAGAAGCAGGCACCGCTGCTTTCGGTATTCGGCGGCAAGCTGACCACCTACCGCAAGCTCGCCGAGTCGGCGATGGCGCAGCTCAAGCCGTTATTCCCGGCTATGGGTGAAAGCTGGACGGCGCAGGCGGCACTGCCTGGCGGCGAAGACATAAGCACGGTCGATGCCCTCACCGAAGAGCTGGTGGCCAAGGTGCAAGGGCTGAAACTGCCGTTGGCCAAGCGCTGGGCGACGCTCTACGGCAATCGGGTATGGCGCATGCTGGGCGAAGCGCGCTCGCTCGATGCACTCGGCGAGGACCTCGGTCAGCAGCTGTACGAGCAGGAAGTCGACTACCTGCGGCGCGAGGAGTGGGCAACCCAGGTGGATGACATCCTCTGGCGTCGCACCAAGCTCGGGCTGGCGTTCAGCGAGCCGGAAAAGGCCCGCCTGCAACGCTATCTGGCCGAGCAGCCGATCAGCAAAACCGCGCGCAGCAGCGACGCCGCGTGAGGTAGGCGATCAGCCCTGCGCGTCGAGCTGCTGAGTGATACGCGCGACGCTGGCTGCAATGCGCCGCTCGACGTCGTGCATCTGCTCATTTTGCTGCAGCAGCGGCACGCAGAGGTTCAGTGCAGTCAGCACCAGCAGCTTATCGCCAGTGGCGTTGGGAAATTGCCGTTGGCTATCGGCCAGGTGCCGCTGCAGCAGCGCGGTCGCCTCCTGTAACAGCGCGTCCTGGCTGGGCGGTGCGCGGAACGAGTATTCGCGGCCGAACACCTTGAGCACCTGAACGCCATCAGTCGTCATGCGGCGTTACTTCCAGCTGCGCGCTCCACCAGCGCCTGCAGCCGCGCCAGGGTAGCGCCCTGCTTGTCTTCCTGTTCCAGCGCAGCCAGTTGCAGGTTGTCGTTCTCCTCTCGCGCCTGCTGCAGCTGTTGCTCAAGCAAGGCACAGTGCTCGCTCAGGTTCTGGTTGCGCTGCAGCAGATCGTTGATGACGTTTTCAAGCTGCGCGAGGGTGGTATCAAGCATGGTGCGTTCTTCCAGGTCCGGTGAAAAAGCGCGCGAGAGTACCCGAAAGAGACGCTGTAGGGGGCCTTCATTACGCCCCCAAGGCCATATCGGCGCGGTCGCCAATATCGGCAGTTTGCGGTAGCCTCAACGGCCTATCTGAAGAGGAGAGCTACCATGGCACGTGCCACTGCCCGCCACATCCTGGTTTCCACCGAAGCCAAGTGCAACGAACTGAAAGCCGCCATCGAGGGCGGTGCCGACTTCGCCGAGGTCGCCAAGGAAAACTCCAGCTGCCCGTCCAGCCGTCAGGGCGGCGACCTCGGTTCGTTCGGCCCCGGCCAAATGGTCAAGGAATTCGACACGGTGGTGTTCAGCGCCCCGATCAACGTTGTTCAGGGTCCGGTGAAGACGCAATTCGGCTACCACCTGCTGGAAGTGACCAGCCGCCAGGACTGATCCCTCCATCCCTGCACTGAGGTGCAGGGATTTTCCGCGTGACGCCGGTCAGGCGCCCCTCTCCTGCAGCACTCCCCCGCTACGCCTGCCTGCGGCTCAACACTCCAGGCGAAAACGCCCAGTCAGCGCCTTGAGGCCTTTCATGCTCTGCATGATGGTATTGCCTGACGTCGCCGTGTCCTGAGTGACACCAGCGGCCTGGTCGGCAACCTGGGCGATGCGTGTCAGCGACTGGTTCATGTCCTCGGCCACCTGTGACTGCTCCTCGGCCGCCGTGGCGATCTGATTGGTCATGCCGCGAATGGTCTGCACCGCACCGACGATCTGCCCAAGCGCATGCTGCGCCGCTTCGATCTGGGTGAGCGTCACCGAGCTGCTCTGCCGCGATGCATCCATGGCATGACCGGCGCGGGTCGCCTGGCTCTGCAGGCGCTCGACCAGCACGCTGACCTCCTTGGCCGAACTCTGCGTGCGACTGGCCAGGCTGCGTACTTCGTCGGCAACAACGGCGAAACCGCGACCCTGCTCGCCAGCACGCGCCGCCTCGATAGCGGCATTGAGTGCCAGCAGGTTGGTCTGCTCGGCGATCCCGCTGATCACGTTGAGCACCTTGCCGATCTCGTGGCTGTCCTGCACCAGCTGCTGCATGACGTCGGAGAGGCTGTCGACATGACCACTCAGGGTGCGGATGGCGCCAACCGACTCATTCATTACTGCGCTGCCGGAGTTGGTTTCCTGCTCGGCGACATCCGCAGCATTGGCGGCCTCGACGGTGCTGCGTGCCACCTCATGCGAGGTCGCCAGCATTTCGTTCATAGCGGTGGCGACCTGGTCGATCTCCGCCTGCTGCCCTTCCACGTTGCGTGCACTGTCACCCGCCAGCCCGGCCATGCGCACGCATTGTGCGTCGGCTTCATCCGCTGCTTGGCGCACGCCCTTGATCATTTCGCCCACCTGCCCCAGCAGACGGTTGTAGGCCAGAGTGATCATGCCCATTTCGTCATCGGCATGACGCACCTGCAGCGGCGAGGAAAAATCGCCCTGGCTGACCTTTTCCAGGCGACCGCGCAGCTCATCGATCTGCAGCATCAGCCAGTTCATGCCTGCAATTCGCCCGAGGATAACCAGCAGCAGAATGCACAGCGTCGAACCCAAGGCGACCCAGAGTTGCTGGGAGGCACTGCGATTGGCCTCGGCGGATATCAGCAGCACCACCTCGTTGGCCGCGGCAAGGATGTCGTTGGAGTCGGTGGCAATCGCGTTCACGTCAGCACTCTGACCCGCAGCCAGAGCCTGTATGGCGGGCCGGTAACGCTGCCAGATCTGGTCGACGCGCTGCAGATGCGGCTGCGCACTGGCCAGCTCGACGCGGGGGATGCCCTGAGCTCGGTCGCCATTGAGCAGTAGTCGATGCGACTGCTCGAAGCGCTGGATGGTCTTCTCGACGTCAGCCGGGCCGCCGATACCGCGTGCGGCCAATAGCGCCTCCTTCATCATCTTCTGGCTGAGCATGCGCTGGGCACCGGCCATGTCGATCTGGCTGGCGTCCTTGCTCGACATGAACAGCACACCAGCCGTCAACGCCGCGCACAGGAAGATCAGGCTGTAGGAAAAGAAAAATTGCAGATTGATGGTGCGTAGGCCCAGCCCGCGCAGTACGGACTGGATGACGTTCGCCAAGGTGCTGGTCATGGAAGGTTTCCAACTGCAGAAAAGCAGGAAAGAAGGCGCCGCCAGCACTCGCTGGCGGCGCAGTTATCTCGTTTCTCGGCCGACCGAAGGGCAACTTGACGCCGTTGGTCGCTCTTCTGGAAGCCAGACGCGGCGCGGCTTTCGGGCATTTCTGGAGGCTCACGGATCGGCGCCGCGCATGCTGATCCAAGTCAAGAAAGACGTTCGCGATCCGCTTTTTTTTGGCCCGTTCTCCTCGCGGCGGCTATGGTCAGATGACATCCGGACCACCCGCAGAACCCGAGGGACTCGTCATGTTTCAGGTATCGCGCAGAAGCGAAAACCGCATCGATGTCGATTTTTCCGGCAAGCTGGACAGCGAGGCCATGCGCAGCGCGCTGGATGATCTGCTGTTCAAATCCGAAGGCATCAGCCATGGCCGGATGCTCTACCGCATCGGCGATTTCGACCTGCCCACGTTGGGCGCGGTTGGAGTGGAACTGTCCCGCCTGCCGCAGCTTTTCCGCTTCATTCGCCGCTTTGACCGTTGCGCTGTGATAGCCGGCAAGGAGTGGCTGCGCAAGGCCAGCGAAGTGGAAGGCGCGCTGATTCCCGGGTTGACCATCAAGGCCTTCGACCTGGATCAGGAAGCAGAAGCCGTCGCCTGGCTGGAGCACGGCTAGTTAGGTAGTCCGACCTATGGAAGCGAATGTCCGGCCCTGTGTTGCTGTCGAATGCGGACACCAACAGCACGGAGAATGGACATGGGACTTTTCGACTCGATCAAAGCCAAGCTCGGCCTGGGCGATGTCTCCAACGAGGCGCAATCCAAGGCCGATGTACCTCCGGCCGATGCCGAGCGGTCCAGCGCCGAAGGCATCACGCTGAGTGACCGGCCGAGCACCACTGACAACGCAACCATCGCACCGCACAAGGACCTGAATCAGACGCGCGGCACCGCCAGCGGCATTGATGTGGTGGCGCAGCTGGAAGCCAAGGCGGCACAGCATCCCGAAGCCCTCAACTGGCGCACCTCGATCGTGGATCTGCTGAAATTGCTCGGTCTGAACAGCAGCCTGGAAGCACGCCGTGAGCTGGCAACCGAGCTCGGCTGCCCACCGGCAGAAATGGCGGACTCGGCGCAGATGAATATGTGGCTGCACCGCGCGGTGATGAAGAAACTGGCTGAGAACGGCGGCAGCATTCCGCCGGAACTGCTGCACTGAGGGCGAAGGGCCTTCCTCGCAGAAGGCCCTTGTTTGAGGCTTAGGAGTTGCGGACCTGCTCGTCCGCCAGGAAGTCTTCCTCCAGCAGCGCATCGCGGCCGGCTACGGCGGCACCGTCGATCATTTGCGGTTGGCCACCAGCGCGCTTGCTGCGCAATTTACCGAACTGATGCGCCAAGGCGTTGTTGAGCTTGTCCACAGCACCGTCGACAGCCAATTCAAGCGACTCGGCCTTGTGCGTGACGGAAATCGGCTGCAGCCCCTTAGGGCGCGCTTCGATCTGGCAGCGTTTGTCATGGGCGCCGGCCTTGTCACCATTCTCATCGTTGAGGTGCACGACGACGCGGGTCAGCTCGTCGTCGAACCGGTCCAGCTTGCCTGCGACACTGGCACTGACCCAATCCGCCAGACGGGCACTGCCTTCAATGTGGTTATCGCTATGAACCTGGATTTGCATAAGTCGTCCTTACTTCCGCTTATGAGCACCACCTTTTCAGGTGGCTTGGTAATAGCTATGCCACCGTTTCGCTGAATAAGCAACGCCTAAGATGTCGCCGAAGCTGTCCAGCTCGGAGTGATTTTGGCTTTGCTATCTGAAACTTAGCGCGATCGCTGCCATTGCTCGCGCGAAGGCGCAAAGATGGCGTACAGGCCGTAGGTGAAACTATTTGTGTGCGGCGCGGCACGCCGCGGCCGACACGCTTCGACTGCGTCGGATGGGTGGCATCCGACGCATGAGGGATTGGTCCGCGACTACTAAGCTGCCCGTTGGTACAACTCCCGGCCGTGGTCGAGGTGCTGGTCGACCAGCCACTTGCCGTGGGCCATGGACAGTCGCTGAGCCTTTTCCAGCTCATCCATGAAGGCGTGCTCGAGCGGTAGCGGCATGCGACGGGTCGTGTGCCCCGCGGGGTCGGTGATCCGGCAACCACCAGCCCAGGGTGTCGGGGTGCCGGGATATTCCATCACCTCGGCGGTGATGAGGTGGTCGCGGTAGGTGCATTGCATCATGCTCATGATCGTTACCTCGCTCTGTGCGGGCAGCCATCAGAACACACAGGTGGTTCGGGCCTGATGGCTGCCGATATCCCCCTGTAAACGGGCCGATTTCGCCGGCCCAATGCGTCAGAACGGTATAGCACAGGCTGTGCGGCCTGTGCCGACTAGCACAGAGGGGTCGACGAACGCGATCGACTCAGGCGTCCAGCGAAGGACCGATGAGTTCGCTCAGCTGCCGATACACACCAGGCGCCGCCACCAGATAGGGGTTACCCCTGAGCAAGCCAGCATTACGGAAGAAGTCGTTGCGCAGCCCGCCCGCCTCGGCCACGAGCACCAGCCCGGCCAGGCAATCCCAGCTCTTGAGTTCGGTTTCGTAGTAGCCGATCAAGCGCCCTGCAGCGACGTAGGCGGTCATCAGCGCGCCGGAGCCGTTGCGGATGAACATGCCGCCTTCGGCCAGAAGTTTTTCCAGAAACGGGATGAAGTGCTCCTTGCCGCGGGGATGAAAGGTGCCCGCGCCGGTCAGCCCTTCGCGCACATGGGTCGCGGCGCTGGCCTTGAGCCGGGTCTGATTGACGTAAGCGCCGCGGCCGAGGCAGCCATGGAACAGCTCATCATGGTTGGGATCGGCGATCGCACCGATGAAGGGCTCGCCGTCGACCAGCAGGCCGATGGACACGCACCAGTTGTGCAAACCGTTGACGAAGCAGGCCGTACCGTCGATGGGATCGATCACCCAGACGCAGCGCGCCTTGAGATCCGCTGAACCGCTCTCCTCGCCAAGAAAGCCGTCCTGCGGGAACTGCTCGGCCAGCCGGGCACGGATGAAATCTTCGATGTTCTTGTCAGCAATGCTGACCACGTCCTGCTGGTCGCTGCCCTTGTGCTCGACGGCCAGTGTCTCGCGCCGCCGGTAGAAATCCATGCCCAGCCGCGCAGCTTCCAACGCGAGATTTTTGGCGCAGGCGTAGCGGGCATCGATATCGAGGTCGTGTTGGGTCGGCTCGCTCATAGTAGGTCCCGGAAACAGAAAACGGCATTCTAGGCAGGCTGCGGTTACAGCACGAGCGTGCTGGAAACCGAAAGCGCAGCGGCGAAGCCAGCGCAAAGCGGTGGATGACCAGTCCCATGCGGGGCATTTCGGGCCTGAACTCTCACGTCACCCGCCGGGCTGGGGCACAGCTTGCGCGACGAATCGATACACAGGCGGTCCTATTCTGCGAGCCACGGCTCATCATTCACGCAGCCAGGAGACCCCCATGGGCTTTTTCAACTCGATACTGGAAAAGATCGGCCTCGGCCAGGCACATGCCGCGCCGGCTAGCACTGCACCTACGACACCACCCGAAGCCTCGACCGGCGGCGCAGGCGCGCCCGCCACCCCGGCTGTCGATCAGGTCGACGTTGCCGCCAAGCTCGACGGCATGGCGCACAACCACCCGGAGAAGCTCAATTGGCGTACCTCCATCGTCGATCTGCTGAAACTGCTCGGCCTGGACAGCAGCCTGACGGCGCGCAAGGAGCTGGCCACCGAACTGGGCTGCCCGGCTGACAAGATGGGTGACTCGGCACAGATGAATATGTGGTTGCACAAGGCGGTGCTGAACAAGCTGGCCGAAAACGGCGGAAACGTCCCGGCCGATCTGCTGGATTGAATTGCATACGGCAGAACCAGGCTGCGTCGCTTGCCGCAGCCTGGGCCGACGATCAGTGCTCGTGCATACGCACGTTAAGCTCGTCGACGATTGGTGCCCACTCCGCATCTTCGATCCACTCATCACGCAGCAGCGCACGCTGCGACTCATTCCAGACCGGCGCGTCGGCCAGACGGACGTCTTCCGGCAAGCGTCCATGTTTGCCAATGAATGCGTCGATACTGGCAGGATCGGACGCCAGACCGAGCTGCTCGAACAGGGTGCCAAGGTCTTTGTTAGGTAGTTCCATGGTGCTCTCCTAGGGGCTCGTTTACAGGCCGAAAGGCGCGTCGCGCGCATTCCGCTACTTGCCTATTCAGAGGCCCTGCGGCTGAGTACAGTTCCGCCCGTACCCACGAGGAACCATCTGCATGCACATACTGCTTTGCGGCAGCTTCGACGATGATGAGCGCGACGCCTGGCTCGCAGAATTGCAGGATGCCCTGCCAGACGCCCACTGGCACCTGACCGTGACGCCAGCCGATGCTGAGCTGATTACCGCAGCGGTGGTCGCCAATCCCCGTCCGGGCTCGCTGCGAGGGCTACCCAACCTGCGCCTCATTCAGTCGCTGTGGGCCGGAGTGGATCGCCTGCTGAGCGACCCAAGCCTGCCCGACGTGCCGCTGGCACGCATGGTCGATCCAGCCATGAGTGCGGCCATGGCAGAAACCGCGCTGTGGGCGACGCTCTCGCTGCACCGGCATTTCTATGCCTACGCCCGGCAACAGCACGCGCGCGACTGGCAGCAGCTGCCACAGCGGCGTGCCGATGAGATTCAGGTAACGCTGCTTGGCACCGGCCAGATGGGCCGCGTCTGCGCCACCCGCCTACTGGCGCTGGGGTATCGAGTGACTGGCTGGAACCTGCACGGCGGCACAGTGGAAGGCCTGTCGCTGGAGCATGGGGAGGACGCGCTCTGGCCGCTACTGGCCCGTAGCGACATCGTCATCAACCTGCTGCCCTTGACGGCACAGACCAGCGACCTGCTGGATCAGCGCTTCTTCGCCGCCCTGCGTCCCGGCGCCGGACTGATAAACCTCGCGCGCGGCGGGCATCTGGTCGAGGCTGATCTGCTGCAGGCCCTTGCCTGCGGCCAAGTCGGCCATGCGGTGCTCGATGTTTTTCGCAGCGAGCCGCTGCCGTCAGAGCATCCATTCTGGAGCCATCCTCAAGTAACCGTGCTGCCGCACGTGGCAGCCGCAACGGACATGCGCAGTGCTGCGAGAATCGCCGCACGCAACCTGCTGGCACTGCGCGACGGGCATCCGCTGAGTGATCTGGTGGAACGCAGCCGCGGCTACTGAAGCGCGGCTGCGCCGGCACGCTGCATCCGGCGCCTCAATCCTGGCTGAGCGCGCCGATTCGGTGAATGGAAAGATCCGCGCCGTTGAATTCCTCTTCCTGGCTCAGGCGAATGCCTGTCGTCAGCTTGAGCAGACCATAAACGCCGAAGCCGCCCAGCAATGCCACCAGCATGCCCAGGCCGCTACCGATCACCTGACTGATCAGGCTCACACCACCCAGCCCGCCCAGTGCCGCCTGGCCGAAGATACCGCAGGCCACTCCGCCCCAGATCCCGCACAGGCCGTGCAACGGCCATACACCCAGCACATCGTCGATCTTCCAGCGGTTCTGCGTGGCGGTGAATGCCCAGACGAACAACGCCCCGGCGATAGCACCGGTGGCCAGCGCGCCGACGGGATGCATCAGGTCGGAACCGGCACAGACCGCCACCAGCCCGGCCAGCGGCCCGTTGTGCAGGAAGCCCGGATCGTTGCGCCCGGCTAGCCATGCCGCAGCCGTTCCCCCGACCATTGCCATCAACGAATTGACGGCGACCAGCCCGCTGATGCCTTCGAGGGATTGCGCGCTCATCACGTTGAAGCCGAACCAGCCAACGATGAGAATCCACGAGCCCAGAGCTAGGAATGGGATATTCGACGGCGCGAAAGCCACCAACCTGCCGTCCCGATAACGACCGTTACGCCGCCCTAGCAGAACCACCGCACCGAAGGCCAGCCAGCCGCCCATGGCGTGCACCACCACGGAGCCGGCGAAGTCATGGAAGGATGCACCGAACTGGTGCTCAAGCCAGGCCTGAAGGCCGAAATTGCCGTTCCAGATCAGCCCTTCGAAGAATGGATAGACGAACGCGACGATTAGCAGCGTTGCACACAGCTGCGGACCGAAGCGCGCGCGTTCGGCAATGCCGCCGGAGATGATCGCCGGAATAGCCGCAGCGAAGGTCAGCAGGAAGAAGAACTTCACCAGCGCGTAGCCATGGTCCAGCACCAGCTGATCCGCTGGCTGCATGAAGGTGACGCCATAGGCGACCCAGTAGCCGATGAAAAAGTACGCCAGGGTGGACACAGCGAAATCGGTGATGATTTTCGACAGGGCATTGACCTGATTTTTCAGGCGCACCGTGCCGACTTCGAGAAAGGCGAAGCCGGCATGCATGGCCAGCACCATCACCGCGCCAATCAGGATGAACAGGGTATTGGAGCCGTGAACCAGGGTTTGCACGGCACTGTCGAGGTTTTCCATGGATGACTACAGCCTCAGCGGGTACTACGCACCAAAACGGTAATCACACCCGAGCGCACGCACCGAGATGCATCACTGCGCCATGGCTGATTACCGTCACCTGCAGCCGGAGTTCGCTTCGAGCATGCTGCCCGAGCGTCATTAATCCTTTTTAATCAACAGATTAGGGATTTTACCGGTTTCCCGCCGTGCGCCATTGCGGGGCTTGCACGACGACTGCTGCACCGAGCCATAGCAATGCCCGTACCAAGCGCGGCGACGGCCTCGGTGCAGCGCACGGTCAGAGTGCAGAAAGCGCGCGGTATTCGTCCTGGGCCAGCTGGTCGGTCATACCGCTGATGTAGTCCTGCAGCATGCGGTTGCGGTAGTAGAACTCCCACAAAGGCCGATCCATCGATTGCTCGCCATGGTCCTTGAGCGCTTCGTAGTAGGCCTTGACCAGCTGGTTGGGCAGGCGCCGAGCAAGCATCTGCAGGTGAGGTTCGCTGCGGCAGGTGCCGAGGGTGAGTGCATCGAACACCGTTGCCGGCACGCGCAGCAGCGGCGCATAGAACTCCAGCAAGCCCTGGAGAATGCGATAGCCCTGCAATTGCAGCGTTTCCACCTCGCGGTGGCAGAACACCTTGTCCATCGCGACATCCTTGAAGGTCTGCACGATGGCGTTGGCCAGGCTGTCGTCCTCCAGCAATGCACGGTCGAGGGTGCCGTGATAGACGGCTTCGATGTTGTCGACGAACTGCCGCGCGGCATGTTGCACCAACGGATGGATCAGGCTCACACGCAGCCAGATGAAAAACTCGCCAGCCTTGTTGATCGGCTCCTTGTGCGCCCGCTCAAGCGCATAATTGACCATGCTGCGAAAGCTGCGCTCAGGCCCCGGCACCGGTGCATCCACTGAACCATGCAGGGCGAACTTGTCGAGCAGCAGCTGCGCCAGCTGCTCGATACTGAAGATGCCCTTTTCCACCGAGTCTTCGATATCGGCCAGGCAATAGGCGATGTCATCGGCGGCTTCCATCACGTAGGCCAGCGGATGTCGCGTGCACGGCTGCATGTCCAGCGTGGCCTGCAGGGTACGCACGAAGGGCTCCTCGGACAGGTAAAAGCCGGGCTTCTTCAGCAGGTAAGCGCCAGGCGTGCCCTTCGCCGGTTTGGCCTGATAAGCGGGACGAACGTATTTGAGCAGGCCGGCGGTCTGCGTATAGGTCAGGTTCAGCCGCTGCAGCGAAACCACCAACCGAACCGCCTGGGCGTTGCCTTCGAAGTGCTTGAGATCGACCAACATCCGTTTGCGCAATTCGGCATCGCCCTGCTCCGGCGTCACAGCGGCGTTGAACAGCGCGTCGAGATTGCGCTCGAACCACTCGCCGATGGCGTACTCACCAAAATGGCCGAACGGGGGATTGCCGATGTCGTGCATCAGGCAGGTCATCTCGACCAGACTCTGCAGCGCTGGCTCGAGTCCGTCCAGGCCAAACTCGGCAGCCCTGTCGCCAAGCTGCTTGTAGAGCGTGCGAACGATGAAGCGGCCAGTCTGCTGCACTTCCAACGAATGCGTCAGGCGGCTGCGTACTGCGGCATTGCGTTCCAGCGGGAATACCTGGGTCTTCTGCTGCAGGCGACGCACCGCAGCCGAGTTGATGATGCGCCCGCGGTCACTCTCCAGCTGGTCCAGCACGACGTCGAGGTTGCCGTCGCTGGCCCGTTGGCCCGCTTCGGCCTTGCCATAGGGACGCTGGCGGGAGATTTTTTGTTTGAAGTTCACGGACACTGACATGCATCGTTCTCGTGGCGCGAAAAAAGAGCCATCGAGCCTAACGCGAGCGTTACGGGTTTACCATCGCCACTCCTTTCATCGCCAGTACCGCAATGGAGACGATTCGTGAGTCGAGCAGATTTCCATCAGAACAACGCCGAGCGCGCCCGCGCTGAAGCCCAACGGCTGCTGGACCAGCAAGCGACACTTGGCTCGCGCTGGTTGGCCTGGGTCGCCACCGAGCTGTATCAGCTCAGCCCGCCGGAATACACCGCAATGGTGCGTCGCGAGCTGGAGCGGCTCAACCAGGCGCAGCAGCCTTGAATGAGCGCGTAGCGACCACCCCGCTGCAAAGCTGGACCGTCAGCGGCCCGCTGCGATGCGAACAGTTTTCGCCACTGCCCGGCAGTAGCAAGGCCACCGCCATGGACAAACACGCGAGCACCGGCCCGCTCTGGCTGGGAATGGCGGGTTTGCAGGGCGACCGGGTCGCCGACCAGCGCTTTCACGGCGGCCCCGATCGCACGCTTTGTCATTACCCGACGCAGCATTACGCTTACTGGGCCCAACGTTTCCCGCAGTTGCGCACTCGACTTGGCCTCGGTGCATTCGGCGAGAACCTCGGCAGCGAACAGCTGGATGAGCATCAGGTATGCATCGGTGATCGGCTGCGCTGGGGAACTGCACTGATAGAAGTCAGCCAGCCGCGCTCGCCTTGCGTCAGGCTGGACAATCGCCACGGCGTGCGAGGCCTGGCGCGCGAGCTGTCGACGAGCGGTCGCACCGGCTGGCTCTACCGCACCGTCGAGGAAGGAGCGTTGCACCCGGGCGACAGGTTGCAACTGCTGGAGCGGCCGCACCCCGCCATCAGCGTCGCGCATGTCTGGCATTGTTTTCTCGATCCAATGCTGGCTGACGAAACATTGCTGCAACTGGCCGAGCTGCCACGCCTTGCCACACACTATCGGGCAATATTCCGCCAGCGCTACGACGCTCGTCGCAGCCAGCGCGACCAGCGCAGCCTGTTCGACTGAGCCCAACGTAAAGCAGTGCGTGCATTGCAGCGCAGCAGTGCCATACTGCAGCGGTCATGGAAGACACTAGGCCGGAAACAGGCTTCGCTCCAGCGGCGACAGTCAGGCCTTCGCACATCAGGAACCTGTCCAGCCAGCAATCAGAGGTGAACACCATGAGCAAGGGAATGGACGCAAAAAAGAACGGCAAGAAAAAGCCGATGAAAACGGCGCAAGAAAAACGTATGGCCAAGCGCGACAAGAAGGGTGGCTCCACCACGCTGCTCGGCGCTCACGCCGCCACCCATTGAAGCCAGTTACTGCTACGCCCGGTCTGACGCCGGGCGTTTCAGGCCCTAACAAGGCGCAGCCGACCGAATAGCCAGCCGCCGCAGACGTTCACCGCCAGCCCGAGCATCACCAGCAACGCCCCGCCCAACTGCAGCGATCCCAGTCGCTCCCCCAGCAGTACGCTGGCCGAGGTCAGCCCGACCACCGGCACCAGCAGCGAGAATGGCGCCACCTGATTCGCCGGATAGCGCGACAACAGGCGACTCCACAGGCTATAGCCAAGAATCGTCGCGCCGAAGGCCAGGTACACGAGCACCAGAATCGTCTGCCAACCGATGCCGCGTAGCGCGGTCTCGATGACCTGCGGCCCTTCGAGCCATAGCGACAGCGCCAGGAATGGCAACGGCGGCACCAGACTGCCCCATACCACCAGACCGACCAGGTTCACCTTGCCGACCTTGCGCGTGACGATATTGCCCAGCGCCCACATGGACGCCGCACAGATCGTCAGCACGAACCCGCTGAGGGTCATTCCCAACCCACTCTGCGCACCGATCAGCGCCAGGCCACAGGCCGCTATGACCAGCCCCAGCAGATTGGCTGCGCGTATCCGCTCGCCGAGAAACATTGCGGCGAAGAACAGCGTGAAGAATGCCTGCGACTGCAGCACCAGCGACGCCAGCCCGGCCGGCATGCCGTGCTTCATGGCGGTGAAGAGGAAGGCGAACTGCCCGAGCGAGATGGTCATTCCATACGCCAGCATCCAGCGCAGTGGAACCTGCGGCCGTCTGATGAAGAACACCGCCGGCACCGCAGCCAGCATGAAACGCAAGGCGCCGAGCAGCATCGGCGGTACGTCGTGCAGACCAACCATGATCACCACGAAGTTCATGCCCCAGACGACGATGACGACCAGCGCGAGCAGCAGATCCCGAGGCGACATGGTGACGCACCTTGTTACGTAAAAGAGCATTAAAGACGCCGCCCCCGGTGAGCGCTCCATACAGTGACGGCGAAATTGAGCGGCACAGTCGCCAGCACACCGTCGATCGGCCCATGACAGGCCCTAGCACCCCGCTCGCCCGCCACCGGCGACGAAACCCGTGCGGACGCTATAGAATCCGCGCCTGACTTCATCACTTCAGACGGGGACGAGCATGGGCGCACAGTGGAAAGCGAAGCATAAGGAAGCAGCGGCGAACGCCAAGGGCAGGATCTTCGGCAAGCTGTCGAAGGAAATCATGATCGCAGCCCGCAGCGGTGCCGACCCCGACATGAACCCGCGTCTGCGCCTTGTCGTCGAGCAGGCGAAGAAGGCTTCAATGCCCAAGGACACTCTCGAGCGCGCAATCAAGAAAGGCGCCGGCCTCAGCGGCGAGGTGGTCCACTACGAACGCACCCTTTACGAAGGTTTCGCACCGCACCAGGTTCCGCTGATCGTCGAGTGCCTGACCGATAACGTGAACCGCACCGTTGCCGAAATCCGCGTGCTGTTCCGCAAGGGCCAGCTGGGCTCTTCCGGCTCGGTAAGCTGGGACTTCGACCATGTCGGCATGATCGAGGCGGCGCCTCAGGGCGACGCCGACGCCGAAATGGCCGCGATCGAGGCCGGGGCGCAGGATTTCGAAGCAGCGGATGAAGGCGCCACGCTGTTCATCACCGAACCGACCGATCTCGACGCCGTCTGCAAAGCCCTGCCGGAGTTCGGTTTTACCGTGCAATCCGCGCAGCTCGGCTATCGCCCGAAGAACCCGGTCAGCCTCTCCGGTGCCGAACTGGAAGAAGTCGAAGCCTTCCTTGAGGCCATCGACGCCCACGATGACGTGCAGAACGTCTACGTCGGCTTGGCTGGCTGACCGCTATCGGCTTAACTGAGGGCCGTTCCTGTCCCACTCTTGGTGACGGGCACACGGCCTTTGAAGAACAAGTAATCCGGCGAGGATTGACGATGAGTACCAGCAAGCCCACCACGCCCTATAGCCAGCGCGAGCAGGGCTACCGGGAAAAAGCACTGAAGATGTACCCGTGGGTGTGCGGGCGCTGCGCCCGGGAATTTTCCGGCAAGCGTCTGAGTGAATTGACGGTCCATCATAAGGACCACAATCACGACAACAACCCCGAGGATGGCTCCAACTGGGAGCTGCTCTGTCTGTATTGTCACGATAACGAGCACTCTCGCTACACGGACAACCAATACCAGGCCGAAGCCCGCCCCGGCAGCGATCTTGGCCCGAAAGAAACCTTCAAAGCCTTCGCCAACCTGGCCGACCTGCTCAAAGGCAAGCAGGGCTGATCGACCAGGGCTGGCATCTCAGCTCATTTGACCAGTAGCACCGGGACCGATACCTCGTGGATCACCCGGTTCGCTACCGAACCCAGTACCAGCCCGGTGAAGCTACCCAGGCCGCGGGTCCCCATCACTACCGTGTCGCAGTCCAGTCGCTTAACCGCATCGGCGACCTGTTCGGCAACGTTGCCCATCAGCGCATGGGTTTCACAGCTGAGGCCGGCGCCCTGCAGCACGGCAGCCGCCTCGTCCAGAACGGTACGTGCCTTGGCAATCAGACTGTTGTTGAGCTCGTCGTACATGGCCGCAGTGAAATATTCGCCATAGATGACCGGCTCATGTTGGACGTTGACAACATGCACCTGCAGCGCCATCCCTGTGTCCCGCGCCAGGTCGACGACGTATTGCAGAGCACGCTTGGCGTTGTCCGAACCATCGTATGCAATCAGAAGCCTGCGCATGTTGCTGTCTCCGCTATTGTGTGGAATTTCAGCTTAGACCAGCTAAGGCTGCCCTGTCGGCACTGGTTGCACTTGTCTTGATCTGGGGCAAACGCGCATCATCGCGCGCCTCTTTCAACAAGCCAGGGATAAGCCTGATGACCTCCGCTCAAGAACCCGCGTTCGGCGTCGGTGACGCTTCATTCCAGGCTGCAGGCGGCGAGTCGGGACTGCAACAGCTGGTCGCTGACTTCTATCAGGTGATGGAAGAAGCACCACAGGCGGCGATTGTTCGCGCCATGTATCCAGATGACGTGAGCGAAGCGCGGGATCGCCTCGCGAGCTTCCTCAGCGGCTGGCTGGGTGGGCCGAAGCGTTACGCCGAAAAGTACGGTGGCATCAGCATTCCGCAGTTTCACACCCGCTGGCAAGTCGGCGAAGCCGAGCGCGACGCCTGGCTGTTCTGCATGGAGCAAGCCATCGCCCGCCAGCCATACACGCCGGAATTCGCCGAATACCTGCTCCGCCAGTTGCGCGTCCCGGCCGAGCGCATCCGCCAGGTGCAAACGGCTTGCCCGGCACGTCCTGGCCAGAGCTGAGCAGCACAATCAGCAATTGCTGCCGACCACTCGCCTTGCCGGCGCCTTGCATCCAGTCGGATCACGCATGGATCCGTGCGGCTCAGCCAGCGGCCGCAACCAGCCTGATGCGGCCCCCGCTCGCTACAGCGAAAATATCTCCACGAGTCCTGCCGAGAGGAGCGCGGTGACGCTGGGCGCTTTAGGCGGCTGCGCTTGCTGTCATCCGTTCAACGGCGAACCGAGTCGCCCACCTCGCGTCATACAGACATGGCAGCCGTCGCAAGCGGCTACACCAGCCCGCCGAACAACGGGAGTTGGCTCGTTCCATGAAAATCCGCTTTGCGTCCATCAACCAGCAGAAGATCCGCGAGGTATGCGAGATTCTCGAGCCGAGCGGAATCGAGGTGAAACCCTTCCCGATCCGTATCGAGGAGCTGCGCACGGAGGACCTGCAGCAGCTGGTCAGCGATAAGCTTCTGGCCGCGTTCAAACTGATCGGCAAACCGGTATTCGTCGAACACACCGGGCTGTTCATCCATAGCCTCAACGGCTTTCCCGGAGGCCTGACGCAGATATTCTGGGACAGGCTGCAGGCCGAGCGATTTTCGGAACTGATCGGGCGCCTGGACGATCCCGCCGCCGAGGCACGAACCCTGATCGGCTATTGCGACGGCCGCAAGCGGCACTTTTTCGAAGGGATCGTCGCTGGGCGAATTGCGCCATCACCCGCCGGTCATGGCGGCTTCGAATGGGACGATGTATTCATACCCGAAGGTCAGCACCAGACATTCGCCCAGCTGGGCAAGCAGAAGAATGGGCTGTCCATGCGACGGCACGCTCTGGATGCCTTCGTCACGTTCCTGCGGGAGGCCTGAACTGCCATGGACCAGCTCCGCGAGGCGTACAAGAACAATCAGCTGATCCTCTTCGTCGGCTCCGGCGTGTCTGCCAATATCGGCCTGCCGCCGTGGAAGGAGCTGATCGATGAGATCGCCGTGCAGCTCGACTACGACCCGGAGGTTTTCAACACCTATGGCAACTTCCTCGCCCTGGCCGAGTACTACCGGATCAAGAAAGGCAGCATCGGTCCGCTACGCAGCTGGATGGACCGCGAGTGGCATCGCAACATCGAAATACGTGATTCGGAGATTCACCAGTTGATCGTGCGTGGCCGCTTTCCGGCGATATACACCACCAACTACGACCGCTGGCTGGAGTATGCCCATGACGCGCATGGCGTGGATTACGTCAAGATCGCCAACGCCAGCGACCTCACCAAGGCCCGCGACGGGGTCAGGCAGATCGTGAAATTTCACGGGGATTTCGATGATGACGCATCTATCGTGCTCGACGAAACGAGCTACTACCAGCGGCTGCAATTCGAAACTCCGCTGGATATCAAATTGCGTGCGGATACGCTCAGCAAGGCCGTTCTGTTCATTGGTTACAGCCTATCGGATACCAATATCCGCTTGCTCTTCCACAAGCTTTCGAAGATATGGAACGAACACGAAGCGCTGGGTGTGCGGCCTATTTCCTATGTGTTCTCACACAAGCCGAATCCGGTACAAGAGGAAGTTCTGCGGCAATGGGGCATTCGCATGATCGCATCCGAAGACGATGACCCTGGCGTGGCGCTGAAGAACTTTCTACAGCAACTTACCGAAGCCTGAATGAGTCACGACAGAACAAACGGAACGGCGCTTACCGAAGAAAGCAGTTGAATATGCGCGATGCCACGAAGGGCACCGCGCACGCTTGGATCAGTAGTTGAAGCCAATACCGATACTGTAGAGGAACACGCCGTCGTCATAACGATCCTGCGCATCGCTGCCGCTCTTGAACAGGAACTGGTATTCCGCCATGGCGGTAATGAATGTCTTGTCCTGAATCCAGTACTTGAAGCCGATTTCCGGCCCCGCCATGAAGGTTTCGTCAACCCGATCACCGTAGACGCCGCCAACGCTCGCGCCAATGAAGGGCCGCGCCTTGCCTGTGCCAAAGTGATAATCGTAGAAGACACGTGTCGAGCCATCGAACTTGACACTCTCGCCTTCACTGTCTCGTGCATTGATAGTTTGCCTTACACCCCAGAGGGACGACTCACTAAGGTATTGCCCCCAACTGCCCTGCACGGAGAAAACAGTATCGTCGAAATCCTTGTCACTGCTCCCCGCACCACCCAGGGTAATTTCCTTGTCACCGCTCATCGGGGCCGCGCCGGCAATAGCCGGGAGCATTGCGGCAATCATCAATGAAGTTTTGAATAGTCGGTTCATGACGGCACCTCTGCTTTTATGCTTGTTTGAAATACGCAATAACTATGCGTAGTCCTGAGACAAGCATGCAAAAGAAATGGTTGCCCAAAGAATCGACGAATGACCCGTATTTCATGAAAAACTATAGAAAAATGATCTAATCCGATGATTCTTATCATTTTATGTATACATACAATATTGCCTTGATATCATTTTTCATCGCTTTCCGATATTAAATTGCCACCTCAATTTTTAACTATCAATTTATATAAATATCAACCATAACCAATATCAGACTGCAACATCAGCGCGCTCTGACTGTAATTCGAGCGTATCTTCTTCGTGCTGATCATCGAAGTAACGGCTGAATGCGAGATACATCCATACCGGCATCAATGCCATTCCAATCGCGATGCATGTCCACGCCAGGGCCGCGCTACCGCCTGGCTGCGGAAACAGCAGCCGGCCCACACCGATCAGTAGCGTGAACACGGACAAGGCAGTCACAGCCACGGCAAACAGCCTCACGCCCAGGGCCTTGAGCGATTCGCGGCGCGTTACACCGCAGCGCATGGCGGTCTTGCCCCAGAAGCCGAACGGACGAACCCTGCGGTAGAAGCGATCCAGCGTCTGCTCGTCTGTAGGAGGCGTGATATAGCTGACCAGAATTGCAGCGGTGCACGTGACCAGCGACATGATGCCCAGACGAATCCACTCCCGCTCCGGATCCGTGCCGAGGAAGTAGAGCAGCAACGGCGCTGTTATCAGGGATGCGACCATCGCGGTCAGCTCGGAATACAGATTGATACGCTCCCACAACCAGCGCAGCACCAGCACCGAGCCCATGCCCGCGCCGAACAGCAGCGAAATGAACCACGCCGTCTGGATCGACCCGAGGTTCGCCATGATCACCATCGCGATCAGCAGGATGAGCACGTTGGATAGACGTGCGACCAGCACCAGCTCCTTGTCCTTCGGCTTGCGCTTGAGCAGCTTCGGCGCAACCACGCCGCCGTAGACGTCATTGCTCCAGTACGACGCCCCCCAGTTCAGGTGTGTATCGACCGTTGACGCCAACGCGGCCAACAGGCCCACCAGCATCAGCCCGCGGAAGCCCGGCGGTAGCAGCTCATCGATGCCGGTAACGAACAGTGCCTCGCGGGCAGCCGTGAAGCCCTCGCCGTTCATTTCTTCAGGGCTGAACGGATAGAGCACCAGCAAGCCGATGGCGATCGCCAGCCAGAACAGGCTGCGCAGGAAGATCTGCAGCCAGGTGAACACCAGGCCCGCAATCCGCGCTTCGCGATCGGTCGGGCAGGCCATGCTGCGCTGTGCCAGGTAGCCGGTGCCGTCCGAATTCATCTGGAACAGCCACTGCAAACCGACAATCACCAAGAACGGCATGAGCGCCTCCCCCGCATTGCTTGGTGGTGCGAACGAAAGCATTTTGGCCGCCTGCTCGCTGCCATACAGCTCAACGATGCGATCCGTAAGACCGCCCAGACCACCCGCAGCATCGACTACGAACCATGCGTAGGCCAGCGTACCGAGCATAGCTACGCTGAACTGCATAACGTCGGTCTGAACTACTGCGCGCAAGCCGCCAGTAATCGAATACATGGCGGTAAAGGTCAGGATCAGCAGGATGGAGATCAGGTTGTTGGTGCTGGTCGTCAGCTGATCGAGCCCGCTGATACTCTCGCCCAGGCGAATCCCGCTGGACTCGACCGCCCCCATGATCACCTCGTAGGCCCCGCCAGGCAGCCACTCATGCCAGGGCAGGAATACTTCAGCAATGCGGATGGCGGCCACCAGTACCATCGCCAGCACCACGCAGTTGATCACGGTGCCGTAATAAATGGCCTTGAACAGCCGCAGCGGCACCACCGCGGGGCCGCTGTAACGCACCCGCGTGAGTTCGGCATCAGTGAGCACACCGGCACGGCGCCACCCTGAAGCGAAGACCCAGGCCAGTAAGAGGAACGCCAGCCCGTAAATCCACAACCGCCAGAGTGCAAACACGCCCGCGGTAGCGACGAGACCACTGACCAGCAACGGCGTATCCGCGGCGAACTGCGTGGCAGACATCGAGACGCCGGCACGCCAGCCTTTGATGGTCCGTCCGGCGAGAAAGTATTCATGCAGGCTCTGCGAGGCTTTGCTGCGCGCACGCATGCCCGCTGACAGGCCGTAAAAGACGAAGGCGAGCACGATCAATAGATCCAACATGTTGTTATTCCTGTCGTTGGAGGCGCTAAGGGTGAGAGCGCCTGGACGACGGAAAAGATGCAGCGAGCGGACAAACGGCACTGCTCACAAGCGGGAAGTTTGGTGCTGGCAAATCAAGCGCTAGACTAGCGGCCCCGAAAACAGCCCGACCGGCCATGCCTCTCGACTATTCGCCGCTTCCTCAAGCCCTGCAGCCACTGCTAGTGAGGTTCTATCGTGCCCACAACAGCCGTAACCGCGTACGCCCTGAAGCAACCTGCTGGGTGGCGCGGCGCGGCGCGATCGTGGGCGGGCTGTGCCTGACACCGGTGGCCGATGGGCATTTCCTAACAGGCTTGTTGGTCACCCCGGCGGAGCGCAACTGCGGCGTCGGCGCGCAGCTTGTCCGCGAAGTGTTGGCGTCCTGCGATGGGCCTGTCTGGCTGTTCTGCAAACCGGAGCTACTGGATTTCTATACGCGGTTGGGCTTCGTCAAGACGGACCGACTGCCGGATACGCTTGCCGACCGACTGAGCCGTTATCGACGAAGCAAGGCACTGATCGCCCTGCTCAATGACCGAAGGATGATGCCCATGCCAGCTGCAACCCTGACCATCGCCGTCGCCTGCCTGTTCGACGAACGCGGGCGCATCCTAGTGGTACGCAAACGTGGAACCCGCTTCTTCATGCTTCCCGGTGGCAAGGCCGAAGTAGGTGAAACACCACTTCAGACGCTCCAGCGTGAGCTCCACGAGGAGCTTGACCTAAGGCTCGACGAGACTAATCTGGAAGCCCTCGGGCACTTTCGGGCACCGGCGGCTAATGAGCCGGGGCACCAGGTGGAGGCGGACGTATTCATGGGTCGACTGCCCCATCCGGTGAAGGTGCAGGCAGAACTGGAAGAAATGAGCTGGCTTGAACTGGCGCCCTGCACGAGGGAAGACGTGGCGCCGCTGTTACGCAGGCATATCATGCCTGCGCTGCTGATGCGTACAGTTGAGGGCTGACCCTGATTGCTCCTGCGAGTGATCAGGGCGATATCGGATCGCTGGCTGGAAAGGTTTCTTCGATTGCTTCGTCAAGCTGATCTTCATCAGCTTCGTCCGGCTGACGGGCGACATCGTCGCGCTCTTCGCTTGGCTGGTCGTGGTGCTGATCGCCATTCATTTTTCATACTCCGCTGAGAACTGTCCCTATTAGGCTGCGGCTTGGCCACTCGGTTCAGCGGGAGTTTCTTGCGGGCAAAAAAAAGGGGCGGGGTTGACCCCGCCCGCCTCCTTCCTTGTTCCCTGTATCCCTTCTCATCTTCCTGGATGACACCGCTTCCTGCGGCGGTCCCTGACCTTCGTCCTGAAGGCCGTGCTAATCCCTGAGCACGGGTGCGATATTAATGATCGGCATGGCGACAACAAGCTGTGGCTTGCGGACGCAGCGCCGCAACGCGCGTCCTGCTCTTCGCTAAATACCGTTGCAAATCATAAGGTTATAAAAGCTCCAAAACCGAAATCGCCTGTCTCCACAGCGATATGGTTAGCTTTACTTACAACGCTTGTAAGCAAATGCGTACACGGAAACAGGACAACGACGAAAATCGACCGCGGCGGATTAAGCCGAGGGATCGACACAAATGACCAATAGGAATGGATGTGGCGAGGTGACGACCGAGGGGGAAAAGGCAATTGCCGTCGGCCCTGATAAACAGGTCCGACGACAAAATGTCACTGGAACAGCGCGTCGCTCGACAAGCCGTTACGCTCCAATATCTCGCGAAGACGTCGCAGGGCCTCAACTTGAATCTGGCGGACGCGCTCGCGGGTCAGCCCGATCTCCTGCCCTACCTCCTCCAGTGTCGAGGCTTCGTGGCCGCGCAGGCCGAAGCGCCGAATCACCACCTCGCGCTGCTTCTCGGAGAGGTCCGACAGCCATTGATCGATGCTGTTGGACAGATCATCGTCCAGCAGCAACTCACAGGGGTCGGTCGGACGATCATCGGTAAGGGTATCCAGCAGCGTCTTGTCCGTATCCGGCCCGAGCGATACGTCCACTGAGGTGACGCGCTCGTTGAGCCCCAGCATGCGCTTGACCTCACCGACCGGCTTCTCCAGCAAATTGGCGATTTCCTCAGGGCTGGGCTCATGGTCAAGCTTCTGCGTCAATTCGCGCGCCGCCCGCAGGTAGACGTTCAACTCCTTGACCACATGGATCGGCAACCGGATCGTCCGGGTCTGATTCATGATGGCCCGTTCGATGGTCTGCCGGATCCACCAGGTGGCATAGGTGGAGAAACGGAAGCCGCGCTCGGGGTCGAATTTCTCGACCGCGCGAATCAGCCCAAGATTGCCCTCCTCGACCAGATCGAGCAGCGAGAGGCCGCGGTTGACGTAACGCCGCGCGATCTTCACCACCAGGCGCAGGTTGCTTTCGATCATCCGTTTGCGCCCCGCCGGATCGCCTTTCTGCGCGAGGCGCGCGAAATGCACTTCTTCTTCGGGGGTCAGGAGGGGGGAGAAACCGATTTCGTTGAGGTACAACTGGGTTGCATCCAGAGCCCGGTTGTAGTCGATAAACTTGTGCTGTCTGGTGCTGGATGCGGCCTTTGGCCTGCCCACGGGGGCAGTCTTGGCCAGCTTGTGTTCCTGGTCGAAGTGGATGGGCGCTTCCATGAGCAGAACCGCATCGTCGACGTCAAACTCCAGCGCTTGGTCTTTAAGTGCCATTTTATTCTTGTCCTGTTCCGAGTTCGACAACAGGCCCAAGCGACGCGGGTCCTTGGCTACGCTCAAGCCTAACCTAGTGCTGGAACAGGCAGGCGACAGGTCAACGTCTTGGCAGATATTGCAGCGGGTCTACGGGTTTACCCTGGCGACGAATTTCGAAATGCAGCTTCACCCGGTCGGTTCCCGTCGATCCCATCTCGGCAATACTTTGCCCAGCCTTGACTTGTTGGCCCTCCCGCACCAGCAGCCTGCGGTTGTGTCCGTAGGCGCTTACATAGGTATCGCTGTGCTTGATGATCACAAGTTCGCCGTAACCCCGTAATCCACTGCCGGCGTACACAACAGTCCCATCAGAAGCAGCCAAGACAGGCTGTCCCAATTCCCCGGCGATATCAATTCCTTTATTCAAACTACCGTTTGACGAGAATCGACCGATGATCGTGCCATTCGCCGGCCATGCCCAGCCGCTTGCCGAACGGGTAACAGGCGTCACCTGAGTGCTCGCCGGAGGGGATGCCGGGGGCGGACTTGAAGGCGTGGTAATGGCCGGCTGACGTGGCACAGGCGTGGCGACCACCACTGGAGCGGAAGGCGCGGGCGCCGGAGTGGTTTGAGGTGCTGGTCTCGGCGCAGCGGAGGCGGCGCGCGATGAGCCGCCATCGAAACGAATCTTTTGCCCCGGATAGATCACGTGCGGCGGCTGGATGCCATTTACCCGAGCCAGCTCACGCCAATCCCAACCGAAGCGGAATGCGATAGACCAGAGCGTGTCACCTCGACGCACGATGTACTGGCCACTGGTGACGCGGTCGCGCTGATTGCGGTCGACAACCTGCACGCCTCCACCCTGCGGAGACGAGGCACAGCCAACCAGCGTTCCGGTAATCACCAGAATGCCGAGCATCGAACGGACCATGGGGTCGCGAATCCACTGCGGTACTGCTGTGAGCCTCAATGCCCGCTCCCTTTCATAGACAAGTGCGTCAGGCGCCTTCCGCCATCGGCTGACGCCGACCGGCAAACCACTCCAGCCCCAGTACCAGAACGATACCGCCGACTGCCAGCAACACCGCTGCCAGCAGCTGCGGATCCTGACCGGTGAGATCGGCATAGGCACCTGGCAGCAGGTTCTGCTGCAGCACCGGAACGTTCTCGCCGCTGGAGTTGGTGCGCCAGGTCAGCGTTTCCTTCCACGGCCAAACCTTGTTCAACGAACCCAGCATCAATCCGGTGAGAAACGCCAGGGTCAGATCGCGCCACTCCTTGAGCAACCAGCTGAGGAATTTGGCAAAGCTCAGCAGACCTACCAGGCATCCGGCAGCGAAGATCGCCATCACGCCGAGATCGAAACTCTTCACCGCCCCCAGTACCACCGGATATAGCCCCAGCAGCACCAGAATGAAGCTGCCGGAGATGCCCGGCAGGATCATCGCGCAGATGGCGATGGCGCCGGCGAAGAACAGGCTCAGGCTGCTGCTGCCCCACTGCACTGGAGCGGCTACGGTGATCCAGTAGGCAAAAGCGATACCCAGGCAGAAACTGACCAGGCGTGACAGATTACGGCGCTGTATTTCCTTGCTCACCAGGTGCACGGACACCAGGATCAAGCCGAAGAAGAAAGACCATACAGGTATCGGGTGCTCCTCCAGCAGGAAGGTAATCAACCTGGCCAGGCTGAGGACGCTGGTCAGGATGCCGGCGAACAACACCAGCAGAAAGCTGCCATTGGCGGTCTTCCACGCCTCGGCAATGCGCCCCCGCAGCAACGGGCGGACGGCATAAGGCACCGCACTGATCGAGCGCAACAACTCATCGTAGATACCGGTGATAAACGCCACGGTACCGCCCGAGACACCGGGCACCACGTCCGCCGCGCCCATGGCCATGCCTTTGGCGTACAACAACAAAGCGTTCTTCATGCTTCCTTCCGCTGAATGATCAAATCACGGGTCCATTGAGCAGCGGCACGAAACGTACGGTATCCAGAAGATGGCGCGAAAAGCCGTTCTCCTCTCGAATGATCAGCATGAGTTGCTGGACCTCGCCGGCACCCACCGGAATCACCAGACGCCCACCGGGCGCCAACTGATCGAGCAAGGCCTGCGGCACATCGGCTGCCGCTGCGGTGACGATGATGCCGTTGTAAGGCGCCAGTGCAGGCCAGCCCTCCCAACCATCGCCCCAGCGAAAGACCACATTACGCAGCTTGAGTTCGACCAAGCGCTCCTTGGCGCGGTCCTGCAACGCCTGGATGCGCTCGACCGAGAACACCCGCTCGACCAGTTGTGCCAGCACGGCGGTCTGGTAACCGGAGCCGGTGCCGATCTCGAGCACTTTGTCGAGGGGGCCGTCGGCCAGCAGCAGTTCGCTCATGCGCGCGACCATGAACGGCTGGGAAATGGTCTGGTTATGCCCAATCGGCAGCGCGGTGTCTTCATAGGCGCGGTGCGCCAGCGCTTCGTCGACGAACAGATGACGCGGCGTGCGACGAATGACTTCCAGGACCTGGGCGCTGGACAGCCCTTCCTCATAGAGGCGCTGGATCAAACGGTCACGGGTGCGCTGCGACGTCATTCCCGAGCCATGCAGCAGGCTGTCTTGTCCGCGATGTCTCACAGCACGTCCTCCAGCCAGCTCTCAAGGCCGCCAAAGGCCTCGTGAAAGGTTCGATCCAGCTGCAGTGGCGTGATCGATACGTAGCCCTGCATCACTGCATGAAAATCGGTACCCGGCCCGCCGTCTTCGACATCGCCGGCCACCGATATCCAGTAGCCTTCCTTGCCGCGCGGATTGGCTTGCTTGACCGGCGGTTTGGCGCGACTGCGATGACCGAGACGGGTGAGCCGGATGCCACGAATGTGGTCGAGCGGCAGGTTCGGCACGTTGACGCTGAGCACGGTGCGCGGCGGCAACTCGAGCTGGTCGTGCTTTTCCACCAGCAGGCGCGCGATATGCGCGGCGGTCGGCAGGTTTTCCGTCGAGCGCGAAACCAGCGAAAAAGCGAATGCGGGGCGCCCGGTAAAGCGTCCTTCAATGGCTGCGGCGACCGTCCCGGAATACAGCACGTCGTCGCCTAGATTGGCGCCCAGGTTGATGCCCGAAACCACCATCTCGGGCGTTTCCTCGAGCAATCCGTTGAGGCCCAGGTGCACGCAATCGGTGGGCGAACCGTTCAGGCCAATGAAGCCGTTCGGCATGCTTACCGGATGAAGCGGGCGGTCCAGGGTAAGGGCGCTGCTGGCGCCACTCATGTCCTGGATCGGGGCTACCACCTTGCACTCGGCATAGTCAGCCAGCGCGTCATAAAGCGCGGCGAGCCCGGGTGCATACACCCCGTCGTCGTTGGCGATCAGAATACGCATCAGATGTCCGTCTGCCCTGCCAGGCTGACCAGCTCACGCACCATGGCGGTGGCGAAGCATCCGGTCGGCAGGACGAATTCCAGTTGCAGAATGTCAGGCCCGGGATAATGCCACGACAAACCGTGGATGGGGAGGCGAAGAATGCGCCGTTCGTGCTTCATTCCTGCTTGCGCCAACCAATTGGCGATCGCGCCTCCATTTGCAGCCACTGCATCCTCGAGCGCCTGGATCTCGGCGCCCGCGGGCGAGCCGCCATCGCCCCATAATGGCCCGGTGGGATGAAGGTCGAGGATCGCCAGGCGCGGGTCGCTGCACTCCGCTTCGCCGGCGGGAAAGAAACTGCGGCTGTCGGTGAACGCCAGCAGGTCACCTACCTTCGCCTGAGCCCAGTCGCCGTCGGCAACGCGCTGGGCCAGTACGCGATTGAACAGATAGCTGCGCCCGGCCGATAGCAGACGCGAGCGCAGGTTGCGCTGCACGGGCAGTTCGCCTCTGGCGGCGAACTCGCGCGCGCCGTGCAGGTTGCCTCCTTCATAGCCGAAACGCTGCAGGCCGAAGTAGTTCGGCACACCGTGGGCCTTGATCCGCTCCAGTCGTGCATCGAGTTCGGCGTGGTCGCCCTGCAGCGCAGTCAGGCGCAGCCGGAAGCCATTGGCCGAGTGCGCGCCACGCTGCAGCTTGCGTTGATGTCGGGTGCGTTTGAGGACTGTCAGGCTGTCGTTTTCGGCGGCGGCAAGATCAGGGTCGGCCTTGCCCGGTAAATGCAGGCTGAACCACTGGCGCGTGAGCGCTTGCCGATCCTTCAACCCGGCGTAGCTGATCATCTTCAGCGGCACGCCGGCGGTGCGGGCGATGCGTTTGGCGGCTTCCTCGGTATTCAGGTTGCGCTTTTCCACCCAGAGCCAGAGGTGTTCCCCCTCCCCCGACAGCGGGATGTCCAGCACCTCGTCGACCTGGAAATCCTCCGCGACAGCCTTCAGCACCGCGCTGCCGCAGGGTTCGCCGTGGGCACGCGGCCCGAGCAGTTGGTCTTCAGTCATGCGCGGACCAGCAAGGCAACCGCGTGAACGGCGATCCCCTCCTCGCGTCCGGTGAAGCCAAGCTTTTCCGTGGTGGTAGCCTTGACGTTGACCTGGTCCAGCTCAATCTGCAGGTCATCAGCGATCAATGCACGCATGCTTTCAATGTGCGGTGCCATCTTCGGCGCCTGGGCGATGATGGTGGCGTCGACATTGCCGACCACATATCCCTTGGCCTGAACCTGAACCAGCACATGGCGCAGTAGCACACGGCTGTCGGCACCCTTGAACTGCGGGTCGGTATCCGGGAAGTGCTTGCCGATATCGCCCAGCGCCGCGGCTCCCAGCAGTGCGTCGCTCAGGGCGTGCAGCAGTACGTCACCGTCGGAATGCGCCAGCAGCCCGAACCTGTGTGGAATCCTCACACCGCCAAGCGTGATGTGATCGCCCTCGCCGAAGCGATGCACGTCGTAACCGTGGCCGATACGCATAGATGAAACACCTTGGAAAATCTAGAGGCAGCGATTCTACAGGAGCCAACCGCTGCTTGAGGGGCTCGCGCGACCGCGTCCGATCATCGACACCACCGATAAGCACCATCAGCCGAATCGATCCGATATCGCAAAATAGCGATATATAGTTCGCCTCATTCCGATATACAGCCCAGAACCATCCCATGCCGGACGATTTCGACGACATCATCAAGGCCCTAGCCCACCCGTTGCGCCGTGACATCCTGCGCTGGCTCAAGGAGCCGCAGCGGTTCTTCGCAGAACAGCACCACTCGCTGGAGAACGGCGTCTGTGCCGGACAGATCGACCAACGCGCCGGGCTGTCGCAATCAACCGTGTCGGCCCATCTGACGACCCTGCAGAAAGCGGGTTTGATTACCAGCCAGAAGGTCGGCCAGTGGCATTTCTTCAAGCGTAACGACGAGGTCATCCAGTCCTTTGTCCAGCGCATCGGCCAGAACCTCTAAGCCCTGTTTCGCACCACCAGTAAAGGAGCGGTATTGCTATGCCCACACTTTTCGACCCGATCAAGATCGGCGATCTGGAACTGAACAACCGCGTCATCATGGCGCCGCTGACGCGCTGCCGCGCAGAGCCCGGCCGCATACCCGGCGCTCTGATTGCCGAGTACTACGCCCAGCGCGCAGATGCTGGCCTGATCATCAGCGAAGCCACCTCGGTCACGCCGATGGGCGTCGGCTACCCGGACACCCCCGGCATCTGGTCGTCCGAGCAGGTTCAGGGCTGGAAGAAAGTCACCGACGCGGTGCATGCCAAAGGCGGCAAGATCGTGCTGCAGCTGTGGCATGTTGGCCGTATCTCCGATCCGATCTATCTGGATGGCCAGCTGCCAGTCGCACCGAGCGCCATCAAACCGGCCGGCCACGTCAGCCTGGTTCGCCCGATGAAGGATTACGAAACACCTCGTGCCCTGGAAACCAATGAAATCCCGGGCATCGTCGAGGCCTACCGCAAGGGGGCGGAGAACGCCAAGGAGGCTGGTTTCGACGGCGTGGAAATCCATGGCGCGAATGGCTACCTGCTCGACCAGTTCCTGCAGGACAATACCAACCAGCGCAGCGATACCTACGGTGGCTCGCTGGAAAACCGTGCGCGACTGATGCTCGAAGTAACCGATGCCGCCATTTCCGTGTGGGGCGCCGGTCGTGTCGGCGTGCATCTGGCGCCGCGTGCCGATTCCCATGACATGGGCGATTCCAACCGTGCGGAAACCTTCGGCTACGTCGCTCGCGAGCTGGGCAAGCGCGGCATCGCCTTTATCTGCACTCGCGAAAAAGCCGGTGAAGACAGCCTGGGACCGCAACTGAAAGAAATCTTCGGTGGCGTCTACATCGCCAACGAGCGCTTCACCAAAGAGCAGGCCAATGCCTGGCTGGCCGAAGGCAAGGCCGATGCGGTCGCGTTCGGGATTCCGTACATCGCCAATCCGGATCTGGTCGAGCGCCTGCGCCAGGACGCGCCGCTGAACGAGCCCAAGCCTGAGCTGTTCTACGCCCAGGGCCCGGTTGGCTATACCGATTATCCGTCGCTCTAGCTCCTTGCGACGGAAGGCCCGACCGGGAGACCGGTTGGGCCTTTTTTATTTCTGGCTAACTACTGCGCTCGTCCCCATACGCACACGGAAAACGCCGTGCCTGAAGCTGCGCCGTGTTGACGGGCAGGCGAGCCGAATCCAGCCCGTGGATGAGGCTTCGCCGTCATCCACCCTACGCTTTCAGCGCCTGCGCATGATGGCGCAGATGATCGTCGATGAAGCTGGCGATGAAGTAGTAGCTGTGGTCGTAGCCCGGCTGGATGCGCAGCGTAAGCGGGTGACCGGCCGTAGCCGCGGCTGCTTGTAACGCCTGCGGCTTGAGCTGCCCCTCCATGAAATCGTCGCGATCACCCTGATCGACCAGTATCGGCAGTTTTTCATCGGCATCGGCGATCAACACGCAGGCATCCCACTCGCGCCAGCGTGAACGATCCTCGCCCAGATAGCGGCTGAACGCCTTTTCGCCCCAGGGACAATTGAGCGGATTGGTGATCGGGGCAAAGGCCGAGACGGACCGATAACGGCCCGGATTCTTCAGCGCGCAGATCAGCGCACCGTGGCCTCCCATGGAGTGGCCGCTGATACCGCGACTATCGGAAACGGGGAAATTGGCCTCCACCAGTGCCGGCAATTCCTCGACGACATAGTCGTACATCCGATAGTGCTGCGCCCAGGGTTGCTGAGTGGCGTTTAGGTAGAAGCCGGCACCCAGGCCAAAGTCCCATGCGCCGTCGGGATCGTCCGGCACGCCTGCTCCGCGCGGGCTGGTGTCCGGCGCCACGATGATCAGACCAAGCTCGGCCGCCAGACGCAGCGCGCCGGCCTTCTGCATGAAGTTCTCGTCCGTGCAGGTCAGTCCGGACAGCCAATACAGCACCGGCAGCTTTTCGCCCTGCTCCGCCTGCGGTGGCAGGTACACGGCGAAGATCATGTCGCAGTTCAGGCTGCTGGAACGGTGACGGTAACGCTTGTGCCAGCCGCCGAAGCTCTTGTTGCTGGAAACGATTTCAAGGGTCATGAACGGGCCTCGCGCGCGGTGGAAACCGCACGGGCTCCCACCAGTCGAGGTGGATACACCATTCAGCGAAGGCGCATCCACCCATGGGATTAGAAGTGGATGACGGTACGGATGCTCTTGCCTTCATGCATCAGGTCGAACGCCTCGTTGATCTTGTCCAGCGGCAGGTTGTGGGTGATGAAGGTATCCAGCGGAATCTCGCCGCTCTGCGCCTTCTCCACGTAGCTCGGCAGCTCGGTGCGGCCCTTCACGCCGCCGAACGCCGAACCGCGCCAGACGCGCCCAGTGACCAGCTGGAACGGACGGGTGCTGATTTCCTGCCCGGCACCGGCGACACCAATGATGGTCGACTCGCCCCAACCCTTGTGGCAGCACTCCAGCGCCGCGCGCATCAGCTGCACGTTGCCGACGCACTCGAAGGAATAGTCCACGCCGCCATCGGTCATCTCGACGATGACTTCCTGGATCGGCTTGTCGTAATCCTTCGGATTGACGAAGTCGGTCGCGCCCAGCTCCTCGGCGATGGCGAACTTGCTCGGGTTGATGTCGATGGCGATGATCCGGCTGGCCTTCGCCATCTTCGCGCCGATGATCGCCGCCAGGCCGATGCCGCCCAGACCGAAGATCGCCACCGTGGCGCCCTCTTCCACCTTGGCGGTGTTGAGCACCGCGCCAATCCCGGTGGTGACGCCGCAACCCAGCAAACAGACCTTTTCCAGCGGCGCCTCTTTCGGAATCTTCGCCACCGAAACTTCAGGCAGCACGGTGTATTCGGAGAAAGTCGAACAGCCCATGTAGTGGTAGATCGGCTCGCCCTGGTAGCTGAAGCGCGTGGTGCCGTCCGGCATCAGCCCCTTGCCCTGAGTCGCGCGCACGGAGCTGCACAGGTTGGTTTTACCGGATTTGCAGAACTTGCACTCGCGGCATTCGGCGGTATACAGCGGGATCACGTGATCGCCGACGGCAACCGAGGTAACGCCTTCACCAACCGCTTCGACGATGCCCCCGCCCTCGTGACCGAGAATGCACGGAAACACACCTTCTGAGTCCTCGCCCGAGAGGGTGTACGCATCGGTATGACAGACCCCGGTGGCAACAATACGGACCAGCACTTCGCCGGCCTTGGGCGGCGCGACGTCCACTTCCACGATCTGCAGGGGCTGGTTGGGGCCGAAGGCAACGGCGGCGCGCGACTTGATGGTCATGGACATCACTCTCGATGTGACTGGGAAAGTCAGGAGTGTAATTCACGACTAAACAGGGATTAACTGACGATTCTGGAAAACATTATTGCTGCATAGGGACAATCTGCACATTCGGCGCTAGGCTTTGCCACCTCTTTCGATCAGATCTGCTCATTCGTTAACCGGAGGTGCCATGAATCGCTGGGAAGGCCTCGACGAATTCGTCGCGGTCGCAGAATGCGGCAGCTTCATGCGTGCCGCGGAGCGCCTGCGCGTCTCGTCATCCCATGTCAGCCGACAGATCGCCCGCCTCGAAGAGCGCCTGCAGGCGCGTCTGCTCTATCGCACCACCCGCCGCGTCTCGCTGACCGAGGCCGGGCATACGTTCTTTGCCCGCTGTCAGCGTTTGATCGAGGAGCGTGACGAGGCATTCCTCGCCATCAGCGATCTGCACAGTGCCCCCACCGGGTTGTTGCGCATGACCGCAGCCGTCGCCTATGGCGAGCGTTTCATCGTGCCGCTGGTGAACGAGTTCATGGCAAGACACCCGCAGCTGCGGGTCGATATCGAGCTGACCAACCGCACTCTCGATCTGGTGCAAGAGGGCTATGACCTGGCCATTCGCCTGGGCAAACTCGGCGAGTCCCGCCTAGTGGCCACGCGGATCGCGCCACGGGCCATGTACCTGTGCGCCGCACCCAGCTACCTGGAGCGCTACGGCCGACCACATACGCTATCCGAACTGGCGCGGCACAATTGCCTGATCGGTACGAGTGACGTCTGGTCTTTTCAGGTCGCAGGGCGCGAGCAGCATTTCAAGCCCAGCGGCAACTGGCGCTGCAACAGCGGCGAAGCAGTGCTGGATGCCGCACTGCGCGGCTTTGGCCTCTGCCAGCTGCCGGATTACTACGTGCAAGGCCCGCTGCAACGCGGCGAACTGGTGTCCGTGCTGGAGGCTAATCAACCACCAGATACCGCGGTCTGGGCCGTGTATCCGCAGCGACGCTATCCGCTGCCAAAGGTGCGCCTGCTCGTGGAGACACTCAAGGACGGCCTTGCCAGGCGCCACGAGTATGCAGGCAGCCCAAGCTGAACGGGACTTGAACCGCGCGTCCGAGGCCAGGCCGGAGGCGGAACCCGCCTGACTCCCCCACGTCGTACCTTGTGTAGCTGCAGCTCTTCGAGCCGTCTGAGCTGCGAAGGGTGCAGCGCTGCAATGAGGAGGAAGCCATGCAGGTTCTGGTTAACAGCAACCACAGCATCAGTGTTACCAGTGATCTTGAAGACCGGATCAAGGCGACGGTGGAAACCGAGCTCGAACGTTTCGATGATCATCTGACCCGCGTCGAGGTACATCTCAACGACCAAAACAGTAACAAGAGCGGGCCACAGGACAAGCGCTGCCAGATGGAAGCGCGAGTCAAGGGTCACGACCCCATTTCGGCTACACACAAAGCCGAGACGCTGGACCTGGCAATCAATGGTGCAGCGGAGAAGCTGAACCACGCGCTGGGTCATGCCCTAGACAAGCTCAACCGCCATTGACCTGACCTCGATGGCCATTGAGTGTGCCATCGACATTTTTGCGAGGGACCGAACCACCGCTACTGGAGGCCACGCATGAACCGACTGCTCGATCGCGAAACTCTTACCAAGCTGCTGGCAAAACGCGACGGGCCCTGCCTGTCCGTCTATCAGCCCACTCACCGCAGCTTTCCGGAACGTCAGCAAGACCCGATCCGCTTCAAACACCTGGTCAGGCAACTGGAAGACGCCCTCAAGCAACAAGGGCACGGCGACCAAGCATCTGCTCTGCTCGCGCCGCTCTACGCACTGATCGACAACAACGATTTCTGGAACCACAACCTCGACGGGCTCGCCGCCTTTGCCGCGAAGGACTACTTTCAGGTCTATCGACTGCAACGCAGCGTGCCGGAGATGGCCGTAGCCAACTCGCGCATGCACCTCAAGCCGCTGGTGCGCATCGCGCAATCGGCTGATCGTTACCAAATTCTTTGCCTGTCGCGTGACTCGGTCCGCCTATTTGAAGGTAACCGTGACGCGCTCGATGAGGTGAAGCTCAACGAGGCCGTGCCGAGGACGCTTGCCGATGCCCTGGGCAGTGACCTCACCGAGAAAGGCCAGAGTGGCTTCCCACAGGGCTATAGTCGCGCCAGTGAACGTGGCGATCCAATGCAGGTGGAGGCTGGCGGCAGCGGCAAGCAGGCCGAAATCGATCGTGATCGCGATCGCTATTTCCGCGAGGTTGACCGGGCCATCCTAGAGCATCACTCCAAGCCTTCTGGCCTGCCACTGATCCTCGCTGCCCTGCCAGAGCAACAGCCGCATTTTCGCCGCCTCAGCCATAACCCGAACCTGCTGCCTGAAGGCATCGAAATGGGTCAGCACGCACTCAGCATCGAAGAGTTGCGGAGCAAAAGCTGGATGGTGATGCAACCGCGCTATCTCAAGCGCCTAGAAGGGCTGCTCGACCAGTTCGGCGCATCCCATGGCCAGGGCCTGGCCTCCGACCACCTGGACCACATAGGCCAGGCTACACGGCAGGGCCGGGTGGCCACGCTGCTGGTGGAGGCCGAGCGGCGGATTCCGGGACACGTCGATAAAAATGATGGAACGGCGACACCTGCATCAGAGGGCGACGTCAATACCCCCGACCTGCTCGATGAGCTGACGATCTGGACGCTTGAGCAAGGCGGAGACGTGGTCGTGGTGCCAACCGAACGCATGCCCACCGCCACGGGAGCGGCAGCGATCTATCGGTTCTGATGGAGCATGCGGGCAGGCAACCCCTGCCCGCTTTCAATGCGAGCGACCGGCACTCCAACGCTGCGCCAGCCATTCGAGATCTTCGGGCCGTGTGACCTTCAGATTGTCGGCCCGCCCTTCAATCACCTTCGGCAAGTGTCCGGCCCATTCCAGCGCCGAGGCCTCGTCAGTAACCAGCACGCCTGCCTCGAGCGCCGCTTCGAGGGCACTGCGCAACATACCCAGCCGGAACATCTGCGGCGTGAACGCCTGCCAGATGACACTGCGATCAACCGTTTCGATGACCCGACCGTCCGGCCCGACCCGCTTCAGCGTGTCCCGGGCAGGCACAGCCAGCAGGCCGCCAACCGGGTCGTCGGCCAGTTCGGTCAGGAGTTTGTCCAGGTCAGCACGCGCAAGATTGGGGCGTGCCGCATCATGCACCAGCACCCAGTCATGCTCATTCGCGCCTAGTTCACCAAGCTGCCGCAAACCGTTGAGGACCGAATCACAGCGCTCTCGGCCACCCGGCGCACGCTGGATCCGACCGTCGTTTGCATAGCGCAGATTCGGCCAGTAGGGATCATCAGAGGCGATACAGACCGCTACCCCAGCTAGCGCGGGGTGATCGAGAAAGCAATCGAGGGTGTGTTCGATGATGCTGCGTCCGCCCAACTGTAGGTATTGTTTCGGGCGGTCGGCACGCATGCGGCTGCCAACTCCGGCAGCGGGGATGACGACCCAGAAGGCGGGCTGTGTGCGGACGATCATTCGATCAGCTGATAGAGGGTCTCGCCCTCTTTGACCATGCCGAGCTCCTGGCGGGCACGTTCTTCGACGGTCTCCATGCCCTGCTTCAGCTCCCGGACCTCGGCCTCGAGGATCCGGTTACGCTCCAAAAGCCGTTCGTTTTCACCCTGCTGATCGGCAATTTGCTTGTTCAGGCTGCTGACTTGCGCCAGGCTGCCTTCGCCCACCCACAGGCGGTACTGCAGACCGCCAAGAAGCAGTAGCAGTACGACGAACAACCAGTAAGGGCGACGCATAGCGGGCATGAAACGACTTCGGCTGTAGTTCAGGTATTAGCAAACACCGGGGTATTCGCGTACGACCGGCAATTGGCGGGATGCACAGTACCGATTGAAACAAAAAAGGGCGACTCGCGCCGCCCTTTTTTAAATGCCGCGGATCAGCCGCGGAATTCGGCACGGCCCTTGTAGGGTGCCTTGCCGGCCAGCTGCTCTTCGATACGCAGCAGCTGGTTGTACTTCGACACGCGGTCCGAGCGGCACAGCGAACCGGTCTTGATCTGACCAGCGGCAGTACCCACAGCCAGGTCGGCAATGGTGCTGTCTTCGGTCTCACCGGAACGGTGCGAAATCACCGCGGTATAACCGGCGGCCTTGGCCATCTGGATGGCTTCCAACGTTTCGGTCAGCGAGCCGATCTGGTTGAACTTGATCAGGATCGAGTTACCGATCTTCTCGTCGATGCCGCGCTTGAGGATCTTGGTGTTGGTAACGAACAGGTCGTCACCGACTAGCTGGACCTTATCGCCGATCTTGTCGGTCAGCACCTTCCAGCCAGCCCAGTCGGACTCGTCCATACCGTCTTCGATGGAGATGATCGGATAGCGCTGGCTCAGACCGGCCAGGTAGTCGGCAAATCCGGTCGCGTCAAACACCTTGCCTTCGCCTGCCAGGTCGTACTTGCCGTCCTTGAAGAACTCGGAGGAAGCGCAATCCAGAGCCAGGGTGACGTCGTCGCCCAGCTTGTAGCCGGCATTGGCCACAGCTTCGGCGATAGCGGCAAGGGCGTCCTCGTTGGAAGCCAGGTTAGGTGCGAAACCACCCTCATCACCCACGGAGGTACTCAGACCACGAGCCTTCAGCACGGCCTTCAGATGATGGAAGATCTCCGCGCCCATGCGCAGCGCGTCGGCGAAGGTCTTGGCGCCGACCGGCTGGACCATGAATTCCTGGATGTCGACGTTGTTGTCGGCATGCTCGCCGCCGTTGATGATGTTCATCATCGGTACCGGCATGGAGTAGACGCCCGGAGTGCCGTTCAGGTCGGCAATGTGCGCGTACAGCGGCACGCCCTTCGCCTGAGCAGCAGCCTTGGCAGCGGCCAGGGATACGGCGAGGATGGCATTGGCACCCAGCTTGCCCTTGTTCTCCGTACCGTCAAGCTCGATCATCGCCTGATCCAGCGCCTTCTGATCGAGCGGATCCTTGCCCAACAGCAGGTCACGGATCGGGCCGTTTACGTTGGCCACGGCGGTCAGTACGCCCTTGCCCAGGTAACGGCTCTTGTCGCCATCGCGCAGTTCCAGAGCCTCGCGGGAACCGGTGGATGCACCGGACGGCGCGCAGGCGCTACCGATGATGCCGTTGTCCAGGATCACGTCGGCTTCCACGGTGGGGTTACCACGGGAATCGAGAACCTCACGCCCCTTGATGTCGACGATCTTTGCCATTGTTGTTAACACTCCGTAGATAGCTGCAAGGCTTCAAGCAGTTTCGATTGGCGGGAAATTCTTGACGAGATCATCCAGCTGCTTGAGCTGGGTGAGGAAAGGCTCGAGCTTGTTCAGACGCAAAGCACACGGGCCGTCGCACTTGGCGTTGTCCGGATCGGGGTGCGCTTCGAGGAACAGCCCGGCCAGGCCTTGGGACAGGCCGGCCTTGGCCAGATCGGTCACCTGGGCACGACGACCACCCGCCGAGTCGGCGCGACCACCCGGCATCTGCAGAGCGTGAGTGACATCGAAGAACACCGGGTATTCGAACTGCTTCATGATGCCGAAGCCGAGCATGTCGACTACGAGATTGTTGTAGCCGAAGGAGGAGCCGCGCTCGCAGAGGATCAACTGATCGTTACCGGCTTCTTCGCATTTCTTCAGGATGTGCTTCATTTCCTGCGGCGCGAGGAACTGGGCCTTCTTGATGTTGATCACCGCGCCGGTCTTGGCCATCGCCACTACCAGATCGGTCTGTCGGGAGAGGAAAGCCGGCAGCTGGATGATGTCGCAGACTTCGGCAACCGGCTGCGCCTGCCAGGGCTCGTGCACATCGGTGATGACCGGCACGCCGAAGGTCTTCTTCACTTCCTCGAAGATCTTCATCCCCTCTTCCAGGCCCGGGCCGCGGAACGAGGTGATGGACGAACGATTGGCTTTGTCGAAGCTGGCCTTGAACACGTAGGGAATGCCGAGTTTCTCGGTGACCCGCACGTACTCTTCGCAGGCCTGCATCGCCAGATCACGTGATTCGAGGACGTTGATACCACCGAACAGCACGAACGGCTTGTCGTTGGCGATCTCGATGTTGCCTACGCGGATGGTCTTCTGGCTCATGCCTTGTTCGCCTTGTGTTCCAGCGCCGCCTTGACGAAACCGCTAAACAGCGGATGACCGTCACGCGGCGTAGAGGTGAATTCAGGGTGGAACTGGCAAGCAACGAACCAGGGATGATCCGGCGCCTCGACCACTTCCACCAGCGCGCCGTCACCGGAGCGCCCAGTAATCTTCAGGCCCGCTGCCTGCAGCTGCGGCAACAGCTTATTGTTCACTTCGTAACGATGACGATGGCGTTCGACTATGCGCTCCTGGCCATAGCATTCGAATACCTTGGAACCAGCCTCGAGGCCGCATTCCTGAGCGCCAAGACGCATGGTGCCGCCCAGATCAGAGTTATCACTGCGGGTTTCCACGGCACCGCTGGCGTCTTCCCACTCGGTGATCAGACCAACTACCGGGTGTCCACTGTCCTTGTCGAACTCGGTGGAGTTGGCGTCAGACCAGCCCAAAACGTCACGAGCGAACTCTATGACCGCGACCTGCATACCCAGGCAGATGCCCAGATACGGAATCTTGTTCTCCCGTGCATAACGCACCGTTGCGATCTTGCCCTCGACGCCGCGCAGACCGAAGCCACCCGGCACCAGAATGGCGTCGACATCTTCCAGCAGGCCGGTGCCCTGGTTCTCGATGTCTTCGGAGTCGATATAGCGCAGGTTCACTTTTGTACGGCTCTGGATGCCAGCGTGGCTCATTGCCTCGATCAGAGATTTGTAGGCGTCCAGAAGTTCCATGTACTTGCCGACCATGGCGATGGTCACTTCTTTTTCCGGATGCAGCTTGGCGTCCACCACCCGGTCCCACTCGGAAAGATCGGCACCGCGACACTCAAGGCCGAAACGTTCCACGACGTAGTCATCCAGGCCCTGAGCATGCAGGATGCCCGGGATCTTGTAGATGGTATCGGCGTCCGGCAGGCTGATCACCGCGCGCTCTTCAACGTTGGTGAACAGCGCGATTTTGCGGCGCGAAGAAACATCGATCGCGCGATCGGAGCGGCAGACCAGAACGTCAGGCTGCAGGCCGATGGAGCGCAGCTCCTTCACCGAATGCTGGGTCGGCTTGGTCTTGGTCTCGCCGGCGGTGGCGATGTACGGCACCAGCGTCAGGTGCATCAGCATGGCGCGCTTGGCACCAACTTCCACGCGCAGCTGCCGAATTGCCTCGAGGAACGGCTGCGACTCGATGTCGCCAACGGTGCCGCCGACTTCCACCAGGGCCACGTCGGCGTCGCCGGCGCCCTTGATGATGCGACGCTTGATCTCATCGGTGATGTGCGGAATGACCTGGATGGTCGCGCCCAGATAATCACCCCGACGCTCGCGGCGCAGCACGTCTTCGTAGACGCGACCGGTGGTGAAGTTGTTGTTCTGGGTCATACGGGTGCGGATAAACCGCTCGTAGTGCCCCAGATCGAGATCGGTTTCGGCGCCGTCGTGGGTGACGAACACCTCACCGTGCTGGAACGGGCTCATGGTGCCCGGATCGACGTTGATGTAAGGGTCAAGCTTGAGCATCGTGACCTTCAGGCCCCGCGCCTCCAGGATGGCCGCCAATGAAGCCGAGGCGATGCCTTTCCCCAATGAAGAAACAACACCACCCGTGACGAAGATGTAGCGCGTCATGAAAAACCCTAGAAGTCTGCGTTAAGCGGCTGGCGCCGCCGGGGGAAAGCGAAGGTGCCATTGCTCGAGTGCGGCAATAGCGCAACTGCCACGGATTCGAAGAAACCGCAGAAGCTGTATTGAGACGGGAGCGTAGTCTACCGGAAAGCCCTTATCAGCTCAAACCACTTAGAACTCCGGAACGCACCAATAAAGTGCAAAGCCGCCCTCGCTAAGTTGCGGCAGATTGGCCACCGCGATCAGCTCGTCATCGCGATATAGCAATGGCAGCCTCCCACGGACGAGCGCCGGCACGCCGGCCTCGTTCAGCAAGCGCTTGAGATCACGCCGACCGCGGCCCGGCACAAGCAGCACCTCGCCACCGCGCCGATAGCGGATCTGGAGTTTACCGGCAGGCGGCGCACCCTCCCCTCGAAGCGTGCCATTGCCTGGAAGCACTAGGCCTGTAGACGGATCCGACCAGTCGATCGGCTCGAAACCCGGCTCAAGCCAGCCGTTGGGTAGCCACCATATGCGATCCCCACTGCGCTGCAGCTCGCCCCCCACTAAACGCCATCGTGGCGTGGCATCTGGCCTCGCATCCAGTAGCGACGCCCAGCCAGCCCAGTGATTTTCATCCGGCGCCAGCGTGAAGTCAGCCAGCCAATGACGTAACGCGTTGCGCTGACGAGCCGGCGTCAGCGATCGCAACGGCGATAGCGCAAGGCTGGGCAGTCGCAGCCATTCGAAATCGCTGGCGGTGTTCGCGGCGGAGAGATCCTGTTGCGCCAGCTCGTCCAGCAGCTGCTGCGCTTCGGCCATATGGGCCGCGGCTCGAGCCATACTCGAAACCGTCTGCGGCCAGCGCTGTTGCAACAGCGGCATGACCTCACGGCGCAGAAAATTGCGCGAGTAATCGTGATTCCGATTGCTCGGATCTTCCACCCAACGCAATGCGTTGCGCCGGGCATAGGCCTCGATTTCGGCGCGCGATGCGCCGAGCAGCGGTCTTACCAGCCTGCCCAGACCTAATGGCCGCTCCACAGGCATCGCCGCCAGGCCTCGCACGCCAGCCCCTCGGAGCAGACGAAACAGCACCGTTTCGGCCTGATCGTCACGATGCTGACCTGTCAGAAGCACTTCGTCCTCCCCCAAGCAGGCAGAGAACGCTTCATAGCGAGCCTCGCGCGCCGCACGCTCCAGGCTTGCGCCGGGCGCGACCTTCACGCGAACCACTTGCAGGGGAACGTCTAAACCGTCACAGACTGCCTGACAGTGTGCCGGCCAATCATCACCGGCCGGTTGCAGGCCATGATGCACATGGATTGCGCGTACAGGGGGTAGCTCATGCTGGTCAGCAAGCCGTGCCAGCAAATGCAACAGGACGGTCGAATCGAGGCCACCAGAGAACGCCACCCACCATGCCGGTGAACCACGCCAAGGTGCGAGAGCTGAAAGCAGAAGAGAATCGAGGGACATACGGGCGCTTCGATGACCGGCGTTGACGGCAAGCATAAAGCCCGGCAGCAGAAGCAGCGATAGGACGCGGGGAGATGACCCCAAATGGCTTTCGCGTCTCGATTCCGAAGCAGCGAAATCGAGACGCGAATCAGGCGTGACGGTCAGGCGATACCGTAGCTCATCAGACGCTCATAACGACGCGCGAGCAACGCATCGGTATCCAGCGACTTGAGCATATGCAGCTGGCTGTTGAGCTGCTCGCGCATGGCAGCGGCCATCACGGCCGGATTGCGATGGGCGCCGCCCAGCGGCTCGGGGATTACCTTGTCGACGATACCCAGATCCTTGAGGCGCTCAGCGGTCACACCCATGGCCTCGGCCGCTTCAGGCGCCTTCTCGGCTGTGCGCCAGAGAATCGAGGCACAGCCTTCCGGCGAAATTACCGCATAGGTGGAGTACTGCAGCATGTTCAGTTGGTCGCAAACGCCAATGGCCAGTGCGCCACCAGAACCGCCCTCACCAATCACGGTAGCGATGATCGGAGTCTTCAGGCGTGCCATGACGCGCAGGTTCCAGGCGATAGCCTCGCTCTGGTTGCGCTCTTCGGCATCAATGCCCGGATAGGCGCCTGGGGTGTCGATGAAGGTCAGGATCGGCATCTTGAAGCGCTCGGCCATCTCCATCAGACGGCAGGCCTTGCGGTAACCCTCGGGGCGCGGCATGCCGAAATTACGGCGAACCTTCTCGCGCACCTCACGCCCCTTCTGATGACCGATGATCATCACCGGCTGACCGTCCAGACGCGCAGTACCGCCAACGATAGCGGCGTCATCCGAGAAGTGGCGGTCACCGTGCAACTCTTCGAACTCGGTGAACAGGTGATTGATGTAATCGAGGGTGTACGGCCGCTGCGGGTGGCGGGCCAGGCGAGCGATCTGCCAGCTGGTCAGGTTGCCGAAGATGCTTTCGGTGAGCGATTCGCTCTTGTCCTGCAGGCGGGCAATCTCATCGCCGATGTTCAGCGAGTTGTCGTTACCAACCAGGCGCAATTCTTCGATCTTGGCTTGCAGGTCGGCGATCGGCTGTTCGAAATCCAGGAAATTCGGGTTCATAGGCATCCGTCATGCGTCGACGGCCAGGCGGCCGGGAGGCTGTTCCGTTTTTTGCGCCTTACCTTACGGGAGAGGCGCATTCAGGTCGAACAAAAATTGTTCTGAACCATGACCCGGTCAACACCGGGCCGTCGGGCCTAGCTCGGAAAGCGCGCGTCGGCGGCTTTTCGGGCGTCCGCCCTCTATCGGTATTGCAGAAAGACGTTGTCGCGTCCGAACTGGTCACGCAATGCCTGAATCAAGTTGTCGGCCGGGTCGATCCGCCAGGCTTCACCGAATTGCAGCAAGGCCCGCGCATCACGACCGGTGTACTCGAGCGTGATCGGACACGCACCGCGATGGCGGCCGCAAACCTCGGCCAGCCAGCGCATGCGCTCACCCTTCAGGGCTTCACCAGCAACTTTCACCCGCAGGCTCTCGGCCAGCCCGGTACGCGCCTCCTCCAGGCTCATCACCCGTTTGGCACGCAAGCGCAGGCCGCCGGAAAAGTCATCATTGCTGACTTCACCCTCCACCACCACCAGCGCATCGGTCTGTAGCAGGGCCTGGGCGGTGTTGAACGCCTCAGCGAACAGCGAAGCTTCGATGCGCCCGGAGCGGTCGTCCAGAGTGATGAAACCCATCTTGTCGCCCTTCTTGTTCTTCATCACCCGCAGGTTGACGATCAGACCGGCAATGGTCTGCTCACCTCTCGCCGGGCGCAGATCAATGATACGTTGGCGGGCAAAGCGCCTAACTTCACCTTCGTATTCATCGATCGGATGGCCGGTCAGATAAAGCCCAAGCGTGTCCTTCTCACCCTTTAGACGCTCCTTGAGCGACAGCTCACGCGCGTTGCGGTGGTTGGCGTAGACGTCCGCCTCAGGTTCGGCGAACAAACCGCCAAACAGGTCCATATGGCCACTTTCAGCACTGCGGGCCGTTTGTTCAGCAGCCTGCACCGCTTCCTCCATGGCCGCCAGCAACACTGCGCGATTGCGGTCAATGTTAGCCTGGTACGCCTTGGCTTCTTCGAAGAAGTACGGACCCAGACGATCCAGCGCACCGGAGCGGATCAGCGCCTCGAGGGTACGCTTGTTGATCCGCTTCAGGTCGATCCGCGCGCAAAAGTCGAACAGATCCTTGAATGGCCCACCCTCGGCTCGGCATTCGGCGATGGCCTCCACCGGCCCTTCGCCGACCCCCTTGACCGCGCCAAGCCCGTAGACGATCCGGCCGTCATCATTGACGGTGAACTTGAATTCGGAAACGTTCACGTCAGGTGGATCGATGCGCAGCTTCATGCTGCGGCATTCCTCGATGAGGATCACCACCTTGTCCGTGTTGTGCATATCCGCCGAAAGCACGGCAGCCATGAACGGCGACGGGTAATGCGCCTTGAGCCAGGCCGTCTGATAGGAAACCAGGCCGTAGGCCGCCGAGTGAGACTTGTTGAAACCGTAACCGGCAAACTTCTCTACCAGGTCGAAGATGTTGCCTGACAGCTCTTTGTCGATGCCATTGTTGGAGCAGCCTTCGATGAAACCACCGCGCTGCTTGGCCATTTCCTCAGGCTTCTTCTTACCCATGGCGCGACGCAACATGTCTGCGCCGCCGAGGGTATAACCTGCCATCACCTGGGCGATCTGCATCACCTGTTCCTGATACAGGATGATGCCGTAGGTGGGCTTGAGCACTGGCTCAAGGCCTGCGTACTGGTAGTCCGGGTGCGGGTAGGAGACTTCGGCACGACCGTGCTTGCGGTTGATGAAGTCATCGACCATGCCCGACTGCAGCGGACCTGGACGGAACAGCGCCACCAATGCGATGAGATCTTCCAGGCAGTCGGGTTTGAGCTTCTTGATCAGCTCCTTCATGCCGCGCGATTCGAGCTGGAATACCGCGGTGGTTTCGGCCTTCTGCAGCAACTGGTAGGTCGGTTTGTCATCCAGCGGGATGAAGTCGATGTTGATCGGCTCCAGACCTTTCTTGGCCTGCTCCCGATTGATCGTCTCCAGCGCCCACTTAATGATGGTCAGCGTGCGCAGACCGAGGAAGTCGAACTTCACCAAGCCAGCCTGCTCGACGTCGTCCTTGTCGAACTGGGTTACCAGGCCGCCGCCCTCCTCGTCACAGGCGATCGGCGCGAAGTCGGTCAGCTTGGTCGGTGCGATGACCACACCACCGGCGTGCTTGCCGGTACCGCGGGTGATGCCCTCGAGCTTGAGCGCCATTTCCCAGATTTCCCGGGCGTCCTCGTCGACGGAGAGGAAGTCGCGCAGTGGCTCCTCCATCTCGTAGGCTTTTTCCAGCGTCATGCCAACTTCGAACGGAATCATCTTCGAAAGCCGGTCGGCCAGGCCGTAGGACTTGCCCTGCACCCGCGCCACGTCACGCACCACAGCCTTGGCCGCCATGGTGCCGAAGGTGATGATCTGGCTAACCGCGTTGCGGCCATACGCCTCGGCCACGTAATCGATCACCCGGTCACGGCCATCCATGCAGAAGTCGACGTCGAAGTCGGGCATGGAAATACGTTCGGGGTTGAGGAAACGCTCGAACAGCAGATCGTAGGCCAGCGGGTCGAGATCGGTGATCTTCAGCACGTAGGCCACCAGCGAACCGGCACCCGAGCCACGGCCCGGGCCGACCGGCACGCCGTTGTTCTTCGCCCACTTGATGAAGTCCATGACGATCAGGAAGTAGCCGGGGAAGCCCATCTGGATAATCGTGCCCAGTTCGAACTCGAGGCGGTCGATATAGACCTGCTTCTTTGCCTCGTAGTCAGGCGTGTCCTTGGGTAGCAGTACCTCGAGGCGTTCTTCCAGCCCCTCGAACGACACCTGGCGCAGGTAGTCGTCGATGGTCATGCCCTCGGGCACAGGGAAGTTCGGCAGGAAGTAGGTACCCAGCTGCACTTCGATGTTGCAGCGCTTGGCGATCTCGACGGTGTTTTCCAGCGCCTCGGGGAGGTCGGCGAACAGCTCCGCCATCTCTTCCGGCGTTTTCAGATACTGCTGATCGGAGTAAGTGCGCGGCCGCCGCGGATCGTCCAGGGTGCGGCCTTCGCCGATGCATACGCGGGTCTCGTGCGCCTCGAAATCCTCTTGCTTGAGGAAGCGCACGTCGTTGGTCGCCACCAGCGGCGTACCGCTGCGCTCGGCGAGCGCGACTGCCGCATGCAGATACTCTTCATCGTTGACCCGGCTGGTGCGCTGGACTTCCAGATAAAAGCGATCGGCAAATACGTCACGCCACTCGGTCAGGCGCGATTCGGCCAGCGCTTCATCGCCATTGAGCAATGCCTGGCCAACCTCCCCTTCCCGGGCACCTGACAACGCGATCAAGCCTTCGGCCGCCTGCTTGACCCAATCGCGCTCGATGATCACCAGGTCGTTGCGCTGGCCCTCGGTCCAGCCGCGAGAAATCAGCTCGGTGAGATTGCGATAACCCTTTGGATTCATCGCCAACAGCGTCAAACGGCTGAGCGGCCCGTCCTCGTCGCAGCTGGCCATCCAGATATCCGCGCCACAAATTGGCTTGATACCGGCACCCTGTGCGGCTTTGTAGAACTTCACCAGCGAGCACATGTTGCTCATGTCGGTTACCGCCACGGCCGGCATTCCACCTGCCGCCACTGCCTTGATCAGCGGCTTGACCCGGACCAGCCCATCGACCAGCGAGTACTCGGTGTGCAGACGTAGATGGACGAAGGAAACAGGCATGAACAGACCTTGCACTGGCAAAACGACGAGCGCGCGATTGTACCGGAAAGCACGGAGCCGCTGGGGACTAGAGGAGAGGCATCAAGCAGTAAAGCGCGCACCCACGGCGACGCCAAAACGCAGGAACTGCGAGCACGGAGCGCGGATCGTCGCCCTGACCAGGGCTAGACCAACAGAGCGCTAGCCGAAACCTCGATCGCAATGCCTGTTTGCTCGAGCATCGCACGAACGGGAGCAAACGAACGACGATGAATGGGCGTTGGTCCGAGTCGACGAAGTGCTTCCAGATGACTAGGGGTTGGATAGCCTTTGTGTCCGGCCAGGCCGTAACCTGGATAGCAGAGGTCGAGCGCCTGCATTTCGCGGTCACGACTGACCTTGGCAAGTATGGACGCAGCAGCGATCGCCGGCACCTGGCCGTCGCCCTGAATCACCGGAGCACTGGGCACGCTAAGCTGCGGACAGCGGTTACCATCGATCAACGCCAGCCGCGGGGTGACGCTCAGCCCCTCTACCGCGCGCTGCATGGCAAGCATTGTCGCGTGAAGAATATTGAGCTGATCGATCTCTTCAACCTCGGCGCGGGCAATGCACCAGGCTACGGCTTTCTCGCATATCTCATCGAATAGCGCCTCTCGACGGGCTTCGCTCAGCTTCTTCGAGTCGTTGAGCCCCTTGATCGGACGCGCCGGATCGAGGATCACAGCTGCCGTCACAACAGGACCACACAGCGGCCCACGCCCAACCTCGTCAACGCCGGCAACCAGCTCTTCAACCAGACCGAAATCGAGCCCGAACTGCATCAGCGCACTCCAACTAGGCGCAGCACGGCGTCGGCTGCCTGACTCGAGGCATCGCAGCGCAAGGTGCGGTGGATACTGTCAAAACCTTCGGTCTGCACATCGCCATCGTCTAGCAAAGGCGACAGCGCCTGGGCCAGAGCCTCGGGCGTCGCAGCATCCTGCAGCAACTCTGGGACTAACAAACGTTGAGCCAGCAGGTTGGGAAGCGCGACATAGGGGCTCTTCACCAGCCGACGGAGGATGCGGTAGGTCATAGGCGCCACGCTGTAGGCCACCACCATCGGCCGCTTGAATAGCAGCGCCTCGAGCGTTGCCGTACCGGAGGCGATCAGCACCGCATTACAGGCAGCCAACGCATCATGGGATCGACCATCGAGCAGAGTCAGCGGCAGATCACGCCCCGCCAGCATCTGCTCCAGTTGCAGCCGTCGCTCGGGGCTGGCACAAGGCATGACAAAGCGAATTCCAGGGCGCATGGCGCGTAACCGTTCCGCGGCGCAAAGGAACAGATCGCCCAACCGAGCAACCTCGCCCCCCCTGCTGCCTGGCATCAGCGCGACGATCAAGCCATCCGATGGCAACCCAAGCGCTTGCCGTGCAGCGACGCGATCAGCACAAAGCGGAATGGAATCCGCCAGCGGATGACCAACGAACCGAACCGGCACCCGATGCTCGTCGTAGAACTTGGCTTCAAACGGAAACAGCGTAAGCATCAGATCGCAGGCTTCTCGGATCTTCAGCACCCGTTTCTGCCGCCAGGCCCAGACTGAAGGACTGACGTAATGCACGGTCTTGATCCCAGCGCGGCGCAGCTTGAGCTCCAGGCCAAGATTGAAATCGGGCGCATCAATGCCGATGAATACATCCGGACGAAGCTCGGTCAGCGTCTTGACCAGGCGCTTACGTCGCGCGAGCAGCTCCGGCAGACGGCCGAGTACCTCGACCAGCCCCATCACGGCCAGACGCTCGAGAGGGAAGTAAGGCTGCAGCCCTTCGGCCTGCATCAGCGGCCCACCAACACCCACGAACTCGACGTTCCCATGCTGGACCTTCAGCGCCTGCATCAACCCAGCGCCGAGGATGTCTCCCGAGGACTCGCCAGCGACCAGGGCAACCCTGAGCGGTCGGTTCATTTCAGCGGGTGATGCCACGGGTAGAAGCCTGGATGGAATCGCGGAAGATTGCGACCTCCGGAAACGCCGCCGCACTGTCGGCCAGCTCGGTGAGCGCAGCCTCCACCGTCAGGCCCTTGCGATAAACGATCTTGTAGGCGTTGCGCAGGGCGTGTACGGCCTCGGCACTGAAGCCACGTCGGCGCATGCCTTCGAAATTCATACTGCGGGCTTCGGCAGGGTTGCCAAAAACGGTGACGAACGCCGGCACATCCTTGCCAATCGCAGTGCCCATTCCGGAGAAGCTATGGGCGCCGATATGACAGAACTGATGCACCAGGGTGTAACCGGAAAGAATCGCCCAGTCACCTACATGTACATGACCGGCTAACGCGGTGTTGTTGACCAGGATGCAATGGTTTGCGATCACGCTGTCGTGACCGATATGCGCATAGGCCATGATCAGGTTGTGATCGCCGATGGTGGTTTCGGAGCGATCCTGAACGGTGCCACGATGGATGGTGACTCCTTCGCGGATCACGTTGTGATCGCCAATCACCAGGCGCGTCGGTTCGCCCTTGTACTTCAGGTCTGGTGTGTCTTCGCCGACCGAGGAAAACTGGTAGATGCGATTGTGCCGGCCAATGCGAGTCGGGCCTTTAATGACCACATGCGATGCGATCACCGTACCCTCGCCAATCTCGACATCCGCACCAATGATCGACCAGGGCCCTACCTGGACGTCATCCGCCAGCCGGGCCGCAGGGTCGATGATGGCACGAGGGTCGATCAAACTCATATCTTCTGTTCCGCGCAAATGATTTCGGCCGAGCAGACCGGCTTGCCATCGACCGTTGCACGGCAATCGAATTTCCAAATGCCTCGCTTGACGCTCAGGAAGGTTGCCTCGAGAACCAACTGATCGCCCGGACGAACCGGCTGACGGAAGCGCAGCTTGTCGGAACCAACGAAATAGTAAAGCGTGCCATCGGACGGTTTGACACCCATCATCTTGAAGCCAAGCAGTCCCGCGGCCTGTGCCATGGCTTCAATGATCAGCACGCCAGGCATGATCGGGTGCTGAGGAAAATGCCCATTGAAGAACGGCTCGTTGATGGTCACGTTCTTGTAGGCACGAACGCGCTTAGCCTCGACGTCCATCTCCGTTACACGATCCACCAACAGGAACGGGTAGCGGTGAGGCAAATATTCGCGAATCTCGTTGATATCCATCATGTCAGGAAAGAGCCTGTAAAAAAGTATAGGGCAGCCTGCGCTGAAGCCTCGCGCGAGCACTGACAGGCAGTAACCCCGAAAAAAGGATCAGACTGTAAGCTCAGGCATCAGAAGCCGGATTCTGCGCCTGAGTCACGGCGGCCAGGCTTTTCTCCAACTGTTGCAGCCGGCGGGCCATGTCGTCCAGCTGACGAATTCGTGCCGCGCTCTTTCTCCAGTCGGCTGCATTTTGCATCGCCGTGCCGGAGGAATAGCTACCAGGTTCAGTAATGGAACGGGTGACCATGGTCATTCCCGTCACGAACACGTTGTCGCAGACCTCGATGTGCCCCACCATGCCGACGCCGCCGGCGATCATGCAGTTGCGTCCGATCTTGGTGCTGCCGGAGATGCCGGCGCAACCCGCCATTGCGGTGTTATCGCCCACCTGTACGTTGTGCGCGATCATGATCTGGTTATCTAGCTTCACGCCATTACCGATCACCGTATCGGAGAGTGCACCGCGATCGATGGTGGTATTGGAGCCAATCTCGACGTCATCACCGATACGCACGCCACCGATCTGCGCGATCTTTTGCCAGGCACCTTTTTCCTTGGCGAAACCGAACCCTTCACCGCCAATCACCGCGCCTGACTGGATCACCACACGCTTGCCGATCAGCACATCGTGATAGAGCGTGACCCGCGGAGCCAGTCGCCCGCCTTCGCCGATCCGACTGCGCGCACCGACGAACGATTGCGCGCCGACAACCACATCTGCTTCGACGGTTGCGCCCGACTCGATCACCACGTACGGACCGATGCTAGCTGAGGGATGAACGTGCGCATCTGGCGCCACCAGCGCGGAGGGATGAATACCGCTAGCCGTCTGCGGACGGGTTTCAAACAGGTGCGACGCGCGTGCGTAGGCGAGATAGGGATCGCTGACGATGATCGCCGCGCCCGGGTAGCCCTGCGCATCATCGGACGAAAGCAATACCGCGCCCGCCCGAGTAGAAGCCAGGTACTTGCGATACTGGGTGTTGGCCAGAAAGCTCAGCTGCGACGGACCCGCTTCCTGCAACGTCGCGAGCCCACCGATAATAAGAGCTGCATCGCCGCGCAGGCTGCCATCCAGCTCCTCGGCCAGCTGACCGAGCGTAAAGACTGCGCCTGACATATCAGCGCATCTGGTTCATGCGCTCGATGACCTGGCGGGTGATATCGAACTGAGGTTTGACATCCACCACCGCGCCGCGCTCGAACACCAGATCGTAGTTGCCTTTCTTGATGACTTCTTCCACCGCCTGGTCCAGCTTTGGCTTGAGCTGCTTGAGCATTTCGCGATCAGCCACAGCCTTGGACTCGTTCAGTTCCTTGGACTGGAACTGGAAGTCGCGGGCCTTTTGCTTGAATTCGAGTTCCAGACGCTCACGCTCAGCCTGCTGCATCTTGTCGCCATCCTTGACCAGGCGGTCCTGGATACGCTTGGCATCACTTTCCAGCGTCTTCAGCTTGCTCAGCTGGGGCCCGAATTTCTTCTCGGCATCGACCGCATAGCGCTTGGCAGCGTCGGACTCGAGCAGCGCCATCTGATAGTTCATGACGGCAATCTTCATCTCAGCAAACGCAGGGGTCGCTACCAGCGCGGCAACGACGAGAAACAGTTGAGTCAACTTACGCACGGTAAACACCACTCCTGAAAAGAAAACATTGCAGCATCACGCCGCAATGTCAGAACGTTTGTCCCAGCGAGAACTGGAATACCTGGGTATCGGCGTCGTCAGGCTTGACCACCGGCATCGCCAGACTAAAGCTCAACGGGCCCATCGCAGTAATCCAGGTCAAGCCGACACCAACCGAACTGGCCATGTCGCCGAAATCGATATCGCTGCAATTGGCTGCACCTGACGGGCAATTGGTATTGAACACGTTACCAACGTCCCAGAATACAGAGGTCCGCAACGAGCGCTGATCCTTGACGAACGGCATAGGAAACAGCACTTCGAGACCGCCCTGTATCAGCACGTTACCACCGAACGGCAACGGATCTTGATCCGGATCGGCAATAGTTCCCGGGCGCGAGCCATCGCTCGGAGTGCTGCGCGGGCCCAGGCTACTGTCTTCGAAACCACGCACGGAATTGAATCCACCTGCGTAGTAATGCTCGTAGAACGGCAAGCTTGAAGTCGAACCATAAGCATCGCCATATCCCAGACGCGTATGCATACGCAGGGTGTAGTCCTTGCTCATCGGCACGAACAACTGACCGTTATAGTCGAGTTTATAGAACGATAGATCACTACCTGGAATGGTGGTCTCGAAGACCAGACTCTGGGAATGGCCTCGTGTCGCCAGCACGCCCCGATTGAGGGTAGATTCCGACCAGCCGACGGACGCTTTGAAGTTAAGGAAGCTGTCGCCCTCCTCCTCCATGAAATCGAAGATCTCATCCACGGTATAGCGGCCGGTGTCTAGATCATCCTGCTGTACAGTCAGGCCGAAGGACAGGCGCGAGGTTTCGCTAATCGGGTAACCGATGTTGACGCCGCCACCCAGACTGTCCACCGAGTAGCTGGAGACGTCATAGTCCAGCTCGTCATAGTCGGTAGTCCGATAGAAAGCGTTGTAGCCAAGGCTGACGCCATCTTCGGTCCAGTAGGGGTCCACGAAGCCGAAGTTGTAGCGCGACTGGTACTCACTGCGGGTCAGACCGAGCGACACACGGTTACCGGTACCGAGGAAGTTATTCTGGCTGATCGAGCCGCCGAGGATCAGGCCGGCGTTCTGGGCGAAGCCGATGCTGGCCATGATCGAACCGGACGGCTGCTCCTCGACGCTGTAGTTGACGTCGATCTGATCATCTGTGCCCGGGACCTGCGGCGTTTCAACGTTCACTTCCTTGAAAAAGCCGAGACGCTCAAGGCGAGTCTTGGACTGGTCGATCAGATAAGTCGAAGCCCAACCGCCTTCCATCTGGCGCATCTCGCGGCGCAGCACTTCGTCTTCGGTCTTGGTATTACCACGGAAATTGATACGGTTGACATAAGCACGCTTGCCAGGATCGACGACAAAGGTGATGGAAACCGTGTTGTCTTCGTCGTGGGCCTCTGGAACGCCGTTGACGTTGGCGAAGGTATAACCTTCATTACCCAACCGCCGGGTGATCAACTCGGAAGTTGTCGTCATCACCTTGCGCGAGAAGACCTGCCCTTCCTTGGCCAGCAGCAGCGCTTCGATCTCCTCCTGCGGAACCTTTAGGTCACCGCTGAGCTTGACGTCGCGAACCGTGTAGCGCTCGCCTTCGTCGATGTTCACCGTGACATAGACATGCTTCTTGTCAGGCGTAATGGACACCTGGGTCGAAGTGATATCCATGTTGATGTAGCCGCGATCCAGGTAATAGGAACGCAGACGCTCCAGGTCACCGGACAGCTTTTCACGGGCGTACTTGTCATCGTTACGGAAGAAGGAGAGCCAATTGGTGGTCTTCAGCTCGAACAGATCGACCAAGTCTTCGTCGGCAAACACCGAATTGCCGACGATGTTGACGTGCTTGATGGCCGCGACCGAGCCTTCGTTGATCTTGATCTTCAGCGCGACACGATTGCGCGGCTGTGCAACGACTTCGGTCTCGATGGTCGCCGAGTAACGGCCCTGCGCAACATACTGGCGCTGCAACTCATTACGTACGCCTTCGAGCGTGGCACGTTGGAAAATTTCCCCTTCGGCCAAGCCGGACTGCTGCAAGCCTGACAGCAGATCTTCGGTCTTGATTGCCTTGTTGCCTTCGATCTCGATGCCGGAGATGGACGGGCGCTCGACTACGCTGATGACCAGCACATCGCCATCTCGACCGAGCTGGATATCCTGAAAGAAACCGGTTCGAAAAAGCGCACGGGTTGCATCGACCAGACGGGTGTCATCGGCCGCCTCACCCACGTTCAGAGGTAATGCGCCGAACACGCTGCCAGCGGAAACCCGTTGCAGGCCGTTAACCCGGATATCGGAGATAGTGAAGGACTCAGCGTGAACTTCGGCAATCATCAATGCGGAGATAACCGCAGGTAGCAGCAGACGTTTCATGAAGTCCTTTCTTATTCAAACCTGATAAATGAACCGGCAATTCGGCACGGCGACACTACGGATTCGGCGTTACAGACGGCCAAGGTCATTGACCAGCGCAAGCAGCATCACCCCTACCACCAGGCTGATGCCGATCTGTACTCCCCATCCCTGCACCCGCTCCGAAAGAGGACGTCCACGGACCCACTCGACGAGATAGAAGAGCAGATGACCGCCATCGAGCACTGGGATAGGCAATAGATTGAGAACCCCCAGACTTATGCTCAGATAGGCGAGGAAATTGAGGAAATCCCCCAGCCCCGACTGGGCAGAAGCGCCCGCCACTTTAGCAATGGTTATCGGACCGCTCAAGTTTTTTACCGAGAGCTCACCGAACAGCATTTTCTTCAGCGAATCCAGCGTCAGCAGGCTCATGGTCCAAGTGCGTCTTGCACCTTCGACTACAGCCTCGAGGGGGCCGAAACGGACTTCCCGCAGCATTTCCGCCGGCCATTCTCCGCCTGCGACACCAGCTCCGAGATAACCACGGCGCGCATCACCTTCACCGCGAGCAGCCAACGTCAGCGGCATATCCAGACGCTGGCCGTCACGTTCCACCTGCAACGAAACCGGTTCACCGGGCAGCACCTTGACCGCGTCGATTACCTGCTGCCAGTCATCCAGAGGTCGCTGATTGAGGCTCAGCAAACGATCACCAAGGCGAATGCCCGCCGCCTGCGCTGGTCCTTCGGGGTCCAGCTGAGCAACTATCGGGGCAATTTGCGGTCGCCAAGGCCTGATGCCGAGCGAGGTGATCGGATCGGGCTCCTCCACCCCCTTTAGCCAGCTCTGCAGCGGAAGCTGCAGATGGCGCTCAGCGGTGCTACCCATTTCGCGCACCGTCAGATCGAGCTGACCGCTTTCTCCCAAGCGACGAACCAGCTGCAGATTAACGTCGCCCCAACCACTGACTGCTTTACCGTTAACCGCAACGATCTCCTGATCGACCGCCAAGCCTGCTTGAGCAGCAAGACTGCCTGGCTCGACAGCACCAACTACCGGCCTGACCTGCTCGCTTCCGAGCATCGCCAGCAACCAAAAGAACACCATCGCCAGAAGAAAGTTGGCCAACGGACCGGCCGAGACGATGGCGAAGCGTTGCCGGACGGTCTTGCGATTGAACGCGCCATCGAGCATAGCGGGCGGTACGTCCCCCTCCCGCTCGTCGAGCATCTTGACATAGCCGCCCAGCGGTATCGCAGCGATGACGAACTCGGTGCCCTGTCGGTCATGCCAGCGAACCAGTGGAGTGCCAAAACCAACGGAGAATCGCAGCACCTTGACACCGCAGCGCCGTGCAACCCAGAAGTGACCGAATTCGTGGAAGGTCACCAGCACTCCGAGCGCAACAAGAGTGCCAATGATCATGTAGAGCGCGCCCATACTTCCCTCCGGGATTGGGTCTGTAGAGGTTTCGCTGCAAGCCTCGAGGCCGGCAGACCCTATCGCCCGTGGCGACTCAGCCAGGTATTGGCCCCATTTCGGGCCTGCCTGTCCGCCGCCAGCACATCTTCGAGGCAGGCGGTAGCAACCACTGCCTCACGATTCAACACGTCGTCGATGATACTCGCGATCTCGGTAAAGCGGATGCGCCGATTGAGAAAGGCATCGACCGCCACCTCATTCGCGGCGTTGAGCATGGCCGGTGCCGTACCACCAGATTCCGCGGCCTGCCGAGCAAGGCGTAGACAAGGAAAGCGCAGGTCGTCCGGCGCCTGAAAATCCAGTCGCCCGATCTGCAGCAGGTCCAGGGCTGAAACACCGGAATCGATCCGCTCCGGCCAAGCCAACGCATGAGCGATTGGCGTACGCATGTCCGGATTGCCGAGCTGCGCGAGAACCGAACCATCCACGTAGTCCACCATGGAATGGATGACGCTCTGCGGATGAATCACCACCTCGACCTGCTGCGGTCGCGCATCGAACAACCAGCAGGCCTCAATCAGTTCGAGCCCTTTGTTCATCATGCTCGCCGAGTCCACCGAAATCTTGCGCCCCATCGACCAATTGGGATGCGCACAAGCCTGCTCGGGGGTCACCTCCGGCAAAAGCTGCGGCGCAATGTCTCGAAAAGGCCCGCCGGATGCTGTGAGCAATATCCGCCGAACGCCCACAGCGCCAAGGCCCTGAGCGTAGCCGGATGGTAAGCACTGGAATATCGCGTTGTGTTCGCTGTCGATCGGCAGCAACACAGCGCTGCTGTCGCGCAGCGCCTGCATGAACAGGGCGCCGGACATCACCAGCGCTTCCTTGTTCGCCAGCAGCACGCGCTTACCCGCCTTAACAGCTGCAAGCGTCGGCTTCAGCCCCGCCGCACCGACGATGGCGGCCATTACCACATCGACCTCCGGGTGAGCCGCCACCTCGCAAAGCCCGCCCTCGCCGGTCAGGACCCGTGTCGGGACTCCATCGGATTGCAGCTGTTGCTGCAGGATCGCAGCCTGCGTTTCATCACCAACCACCGCATAGTCAGGTCGATGCCTGACGCAGAGCGAGCGCAGCTCGGCGATCCTGCTGAAGCCGGTCAACGCGTAAACGCCGTAGCGCTCAGGATGACGCGCAATGACATCCACGGTACTTAGCCCAATCGATCCAGTGGCGCCCAGCACGGTGATCTGCAAGGGTCGAGTCACAGCACGCCCCAGCCGGCCAGCCACAACAGGACAGCGAACACCGGTACGGCCGCAGTGAGGCTGTCTATACGATCCATGACCCCGCCGTGACCAGGCAGCAGCTGGCTACTGTCCTTGATACCGGAGCTGCGTTTGAACATGCTTTCAGTGAGATCGCCAATCACGGAGATCAAGACCACCACTGCAGCACCTAACAACGCAAGAATCAGTTCGCGCGGCGCCCAGCCACGATAGATGCCAACAGCAAGGGTAACCACGAGACTGGTCAGCAGGCCGCCTATCAGCCCCTCCCAGCTCTTGCCAGGACTTACCTGAGGCGCAAGCTTGCGCTTGCCGAATGCCTTGCCGGAAAAATACGCGCCGATGTCGGCAACCCAAACCAGCACCATCACTGCCAGAATCAACCAGTTACCCAGCGGCCATTGCTTGAGCACGACCAAGGCCTGCCAAGCCGGCAGCAAAATGGCAAGACCGATGAGCAAACTGCCCACAGAGCCTCCCCACAGCCGGCTGCTCCTGGGATAGGTCAGCACCAAATAGGTCGCCGCAAGCCACCAGAATACGGCCAGCGCCAACAACCAGGGCGCAAGGCCCGGGAGCCAATAAAGCATGGCAAGCAGCACCATGACCAGCCCGGCATAACCGACACGCGCTGACTGGCTAGCGAAACCGGCCAGGCGCGCCCACTCCCAGGCACCTAACGCGACGACCAGGCCGATAAAAAGCGCGAACGCGAGACCATGGAGGAGGAAAAAACCGATGATCGCAACGGGCAGAAGAATGGCCGCCGTGATGATTCGCTGCTTCAGCATTCGACCTTGACCTCGCTTTCTACCTGCTCGCCAGTCTTGCCGAAACGCCTCTGCCGAGTAGAGAAGTCGGCGAGCGCCTTGCGCATCGCGACGTGCTTGAAATCCGGCCAGTACAGGTCGGAGAAGTAAAGCTCTGCATAGGCCAGCTGCCAAAGCAGGAAGTTGCTGATACGCCGCTCACCGCCGGTTCGGATGCACAGATCCGGCAATGGCATGTCACCGGTCGCCAGATAGCTCTGAAAAAGGGCCGGCGTTATCTCAGCGGGATTCAGCCGACCGGATTGCGCCTCGGAAGCCAGGTGTTGAGCAGCCTGAAGGATATCCCACTGCCCGCCGTAGTTTGCTGCGACCTGGAGTACGAAGCGGTGATTGGCAGCCGTCATTTCCTCCACCTCCAGCATCGCTGCCTGAAGCTCCGGATGGAAGCGCGCACGATCACCAATGATGCGTAACCGAATTCCGTTCTCGTCGAGCTTGCGCGCCTCACGCCTGAGCGCGGAGAGGAACAACTCCATCAGCGCACCGACTTCGTCCGCGGGGCGTTGCCAGTTCTCGCTTGAAAACGCAAACAGCGTCAGCACCTCGACACCGGAATCGGCACAGACCTCAATAACGGCACGAACCGCGTCGACACCAGCCTTGTGTCCGGCCACGCCAGGCAACAAACGCCTCTTCGCCCAGCGGTTGTTGCCATCCATGATGATCGCCACGTGGCGGGGTACGTTCCGCCCGGCAATCTGCCTGACCTTTTCCATGAACAACTCTACTTGCGCTAAAACACGCTGCGAACCAAAAGAAAAAGCTGCAAGCAACAGCTCGGTGGCACCCGCGTCATCAAGTCACGTAAGCCTTCAGCTAATTCGTGACCCGATGACCGCGACTTGATGCCCGCCTTATACAGCCATCAGGTCGCCTTCTTTGGCTTCAAGGGCCTTGTCGATCTCGGCAACGTACTTATCGGTTAGCTTCTGAACGTCATCCTGGCCGCGACGTTCATCGTCTTCACTAATCTCCTTTTCCTTGACCAGGTCCTTCAGCTGCGCGATTGCATCACGGCGGATGTTACGCACCGCGACGCGAGCATTCTCGGCTTCCGCGCGAGCCTGCTTGGTGTAGCCCTTGCGGGTCTCCTCGGTCAGCGCTGGCATCGGCACCCGAATGGTGGTGCCCGCTGTCGCCGGATTCAAACCCAGATCCGACGTCATGATCGCTTTCTCGACCGCCTGGATCATGCTCTTGTCGAACACGGTCAGCGCCAACGTCCGGGAATCTTCGGCGATCACATTGGCAACCTGACGCAGCGGCGTGTCGGAACCGTAGTAAGACACCATCACGCTATCGAGAATGCTGGGATGCGCGCGACCGGTACGGATCTTGGCAAACGCATGGTCCAGCGACTCCAAGGTTTTCTTCATGCGCTCCTGCGCGTCTTGCTTGATCTCGTTGATCATTCGTTCGATTCCTCGATCAGTGTTCCTTCGGCGCCACCGAGCACAATGTTGAGCAGGGCGCCGGGCTTGTTCATATTGAAGACTCGCAGCGGCATGTTGTGGTCACGACACAGGCAAATCGCCGTCAGGTCCATCACACCGAGCTTGCGATCGAGCACTTCATCGTAGGTGAGCTCGGCGAACTTCTCGGCATTGGGATCCTTGAATGGATCCGCAGTGTAGACGCCGTCAACCTTCGTCGCCTTGAGCACTACGTCCGCCTGGATCTCGATCGCGCGCAGGCAAGCTGCCGAGTCAGTGGTAAAGAACGGATTACCGGTACCAGCGGAGAAGATGACCACTTCGCCAGTCTTCAGATGACGCATTGCTTTGCGGCGATCGTAGTGGTCGGTCACACCGACCATGGAAATGGCGGACATGACCAGCGCTGGAATGTTGGAGCGTTCGAGCGCGTCACGCATGGCCAGCGAGTTCATTACCGTGGCCAGCATACCCATATGGTCGCCGGTCACACGATCCATGCCAGCAGCCGAAAGCGCTGCACCACGGAAGAGATTGCCGCCACCGATAACCAGGCCAACTTCGACCCCGATCCCCACTAACTGGCCGACTTCCAGAGCCATGCGATCGAGGACCTTCGGATCTATGCCGAAGTCTTCGGAGCCCATCAGGGCCTCGCCGCTCAATTTGAGCAGAATGCGTTTATAGCGAGGATTGCGTGCACTCATCTGCTGAGCCATTGGCGTGTTATCTCCTGCGGCGTGCTATGACCAAGTCTGTATGACCCAGACCAAAAATATCTGCGCTATGACAGCGCAACCCGGGGTTGGTGCCAAGCGATGACTATATCGTGACAAAAAAATAAATCCGCTGCCCCATTCGACAAAGAGGCCGCGCGCGTAAGCGGGCAGCCTCTTGTCAAACCACCGAAGCGGTCTTATTTCTTGGTCGCAGCTACCTGAGCAGCTACTTCGGCAGCGAAGTCGACCTCGGCCTTCTCGATGCCCTCGCCCACTTCGTAACGAACGAAGGAAACGATTTCGGCACCGGCTTTTTTGGCCAGCTCGCCAACCTTGACTTCCGGATCCTTGACGAACGGCTGCTCAACCAGACTGGCCTCAGCCAGGAACTTGTTGATACGACCCTTGATCATGTTCTCGACGATGTTTTCCGGCTTGCCGGCAATCTTGTCGGCATTGAGCTGAAGGAAGATTTCCTTTTCCTTGGCAACCAGCTCATCGGAAACGTCAGCCGGGCTCAAAACAGCCGGATTGCTGGCAGCGACATGCATGGCAATATCCTTGGCCAGCTCGGCATCACCACCCTTCAGGGTGACCAGCACGCCGATACGATGACCGTGCAGATAGGCGCCAACTACCTCGCCTTCAACTGCGGTCAGGCGGCGAATATTGACGTTCTCACCACACTTGGCGACCAGCGTTTCGCGAGCGGATTCACGAGATGCGATCAGCGGCGCTACTTCGGTCAGCTTCTGCTCGAACGCTTCGTCCAGGCTTTCTTTGACGAACGCTTTGAAGTCGTCCTGCAGAGCCAGGAAGTCGGTCTGCGAGTTGACTTCGATGATCAGGCCACGGCCACCCTCGACGCGAACGGCGATCGAGCCTTCGGCAGCGATGTTGCCCGACTTCTTGGCTGCCTTGATGGCGCCGGAAGCACGCATGTCATCGATCGCTTTTTCGATGTCGCCACCGGCGGCAACCAGAGCCTTCTTGCACTCCATCATGCCCTGACCGGTACGCTCGCGCAGTTCTTTGACCAAGGCTGCAGTGATTTCTGCCATGTTGGGAATCCTCTCGATTTGGTTTCTAAACCATTCACCCAAGACACGGGTGATCAATTCGCAAGAGACAAAAAGGGGGCCTAGCCCCCTTTTTGTTCATCGGGTATCACGCTGCAGTGCGTCGCACTCAGCCCTGAGCCGCTTCGGAAGCAACTTCCTCGACGAACTCGTCAGCACCGCCAGCACCGTTCTGACGACCGCGCAGAACAGCATCAGCCATGGAGCCGAGGTAGAGTTGCACGGCACGGATGGCGTCATCATTACCAGGAATGATGTAGTCAACGCCTTCCGGGCTGCTGTTGGTATCGACGATGCCGATAACCGGAATACCCAGCTTGTTGGCTTCGGAGATAGCGATGCGCTCGTGATCGACGTCAACGACGAACATGGCATCAGGCAGGCCGCCCATATCCTTGATACCACCCAGGCTGCGATCCAGCTTTTCCAGATCACGGGTACGCATCAGGGCTTCTTTCTTGGTCAGCTTGTCGAAAGTGCCGTCCTGGGACTGAACTTCCAGCTCACGCAGACGCTTGATGGACGCGCGGATGGTCTTGTAGTTGGTCAGCATGCCGCCCAACCAGCGATGATCGACATACGGAGAGCCACAACGAGCAGCTTCTTCGCGAACGATCTTGCCGGCGGAACGCTTGGTGCCAACGAACAGAATTTTGTTCTTGCCTGCAGCCAGCTTCTCAACGAAACGCAGCGCGTCGTTGAACATCGGCAGGGTTTTTTCCAGGTTGATGATATGGATCTTGTTGCGCGCGCCGAAAATGTACTTGTCCATTTTCGGGTTCCAGTAACGGGTCTGGTGGCCGAAGTGCACACCGGCCTTCAGCATATCGCGCATGGTGACTTGAGACATGATCAGTCCTCGAATAAGTCGGGTTAGGCCTCCACGCGTCCCGATATCCAACTCTTGCGAGCACCCAGGATACCGTGTCGACACGTGTGTGGGGTTAGGCTCGACGGGGTCTACCCCGCTGAGCGGCGCGTTTTATAGCACAAAGGCCATCGAGAGGCTACTGCTTTGAACTCTCGCGACGACAGCTTAGCGTGCAATCAGCCCTGACCTGCAGGCCGCAGGCGCTTTGGTTTATCATCGCGGCTTTCCGTTCTTGCCTTCGCCTGCGGGCGCATATAGAGGTTTGCATGACTGTCACCATCAAGACGCCCGAAGATATCGAGAAGATGCGTATTGCCGGGCGGCTCGCCGCCGAAGTTCTCGAAATGATTGGCGAGCACGTCAAGCCGGGCGTCACGACCGAGGAGCTCGACCGCCTCTGCCACGAGCATATCGTCAATGTTCAGCAGGCCATTCCCGCCCCGCTGAACTACAAAGGCTTTCCCAAGTCGATCTGCACTTCGATCAACCATGTTGTCTGTCACGGCATTCCCAACGACAAGCCACTCAAAGATGGCGACATCCTCAACATCGACATCACCGTGATCAAAGACGGGTATCACGGCGACACCAGCAAGATGTTCATGGTCGGCAAGGTGCCCGAATGGGCCGAGCGACTCTGCCAGGTCACTCAGGAATGCCTATATAAAGGTATCGAACTGGTTCGCCCGGGCGCCCGCCTTGGTGATATCGGCGAGGTGATCCAGAAGCATGCGGAAAAAAATGGCTTCTCCGTGGTACGCGAATATTGTGGCCACGGCATCGGCAAGGTCTTCCACGAAGAGCCGCAGGTACTCCATTACGGCCGCGCCGGCACCGGCCTGGAACTCAAGGAAGGCATGACCTTCACCATCGAGCCGATGATCAACCAGGGTCGCTCGGAAACCCGCCTGCTCGGCGATGGATGGACCGCGATCACCAAGGATCGCAAGCTGTCGGCGCAATGGGAGCACACCATCCTGGTGACTGCTGACGGCTACGAGATCTTCACTTTGCGCAGCGACGACACCATCGCTCGCACCTCAGCCTGAGATATCTCCAGTCGCAGCCCCCATGGGAGAACGTTTGCATGCCCCAGGTTGATCCGGAGCTGTTTGACCGCAGCCAGTTTCAGGCGGAGCTGGCGCTGAAGGCCAGCCCCATCGCCGCGTACAAGAAGGCCATACGCCAGGCGCGGCAGGTGCTGGACGAGCGCTTCAAGTCGGGCAGGGACATCCGCCGCCTGATCCAGGACAGGGCCTGGTTCGTCGACCAGATCCTGCGCTCGGCCTGGGACCGCTTCGACTGGGACAAGGGCGCCGATATCGCACTCGTTGCCGTGGGCGGCTACGGCCGGGGCGAACTGCACCCCTACTCCGACATCGACCTGCTGATCCTGCTCGACGACAACGACCAGGAAATTTTTCGCGACGCGATCGAAGGCTTCCTCACCCTGCTTTGGGATATCGGCCTTGAGGTCGGTCAGGCCGTGCGCTCGGTTGCCGAATGTGCAGAGGAGGCCCGCGCCGACCTCACTGTCATCACCAACCTTATGGAAAGCCGGACGATCGCCGGTCCAGAGCGCTTGCGCCAGGCGATGCTGCAGGTCACCAGTACCCAGCAGATGTGGCCGAGCAAGGAATTCTTCCTCGCCAAGCGTAACGAACAGCGCGCGCGCCATGCCAAGTACAACAACACCGAGTACAACCTGGAACCCAATGTGAAGGGTTCTCCGGGCGGCCTGCGCGACATCCAGACCATTCTCTGGATCGCCCGGCGCGAGTTCGGTACGCTGAACCTGCAGGCCATGGTAGACCAGGGCTTTCTCACCGAAGGCGAACACAGCCTGCTTACGGCAGCACAGGAGTTCCTCTGGAAGGTCCGTTACGGCCTGCACATGCTTGCCGGTCGCGCGGAAGATCGCCTGCTGTTCGACCATCAGCGCAGCCTCGCCGCGCTGCTGGGTTACGAGGACAACGATGCCAAGCTGGCCATCGAGCGCTTCATGCAGAAGTACTACCGGGTCGTCATGAGCATTGCCGAACTCAGTGACCTGGTAGGCCAGCATTTCGCCGAAGTGATTCTCTGGGAAGGCGAGTCCGGCCCTATCGTGCCACTCAACAGCCGCTTTCAGGTTCGCGACGGCTATCTGGAAGCCAGTAACCCGGCCGTTTTCAAACGCACGCCATTCGCCATTCTGGAAACCTTCGTGCTGCTCGCGCAGCATCCAGACATTCAGGGCGTGCGCTCCGACACCATTCGCCTGCTCCGCGACCATCGCTACCTGATCGATGACGTCTTCCGCCAGGACCTGCGCAACACCAGCCTGTTCATCGAGCTGTTCAAATGCAAGGAAGGCATCCATCGCAATCTCAGGCGCATGAATCGCTACGGGATTCTGGGCCGATATCTTCCCGAGTTCGGCCATATCGTCGGACAGATGCAGCACGACCTATTCCACATCTATACCGTTGATGCGCACACGCTCAATGTCATCAAGTACCTGCGCAAGCTGACCAAACCGGGCGTTGCCGAGAAGTATCCGCTGGCCAGCAAGCTGGTCGAGAGACTACCCAAGCCAGAGCTGATTTACATTGCCGGTCTCTACCACGACATCGCCAAGGGTCGTGGCGGCGACCATTCGGAACTCGGCGCAGTGGATGCCGAGCAATTCTGCAGTCGCCACAAGCTTCCGGCGTGGGACACCCGTCTGGTGGTCTGGCTGGTGGAAAACCACTTGGTCATGTCTACCACGGCTCAGCGCAAGGATCTCTCGGACCCACAGGTGATCAACGATTTCGCCCAACTGGTCGGCGACGAGACGCACCTGGACTATCTCTACGTCCTGACCGTAGCGGACATCAACGCCACCAACCCGACCCTGTGGAATTCCTGGCGTGCCAGCTTGCTGCGCCAGCTCTATACCGAAACCAAACGGGCGCTCAAGCGTGGCCTGGAAAACCCGCTGGGGCGCGAGGAGCAGATCCGCCAGACCCAGCGCGCCGCGCTGGATGACCTGGTGCGTCACGGTACCGATCCGGATGACGCTGAACAGCTGTGGGCGCAACTGGGCGACGACTATTTCCTCCGCCATACCGCCACCGACGTCGCCTGGCACACTGACGCGATCATCGAGCACCCGGCCAACGGCGGGCCGCTCGTTCTGATCAAGGAAACCACGCAGCGCGAATTCGAAGGCGGCACGCAGATCTTCATCTATGCGCCGGACCAGCATGATTTTTTCGCCGTGACCGTGGCCGCCATGGATCAGCTCAACCTGAACATCCATGACGCACGTATCCTGACCTCAAGCAGCCAGTTCACGCTGGACACCTACATCGTGCTGGACGCCGATGGCAGCCCCATCGGCAACAACCCCGAGCGTATCGAGGAGATTCGTAGCGGGCTGATTGCCGCCCTGCGCAACCCGGATGACTACCTGACCATCATCCAGCGCCGCGTGCCACGCCAGCTCAAACATTTCGCCTTCCCACCGCAGGTCACCATTCATAACGACACGCAGCGGCCGCAAACCATTCTGGAAATCATCGCACCGGACCGGCCTGGGCTGTTGGCACGAGTGGGCCAGCTGTTTCTTGATTTCGACCTGTCAGTGCAGAACGCCAAGATTGCGACCCTGGGCGAGCGTGTAGAGGACGTGTTCTTCGTCACCGATGCAGACAATCAGCCGCTGTCCGATCCACAGTTCTGCCTGCGCCTACAACAGGCACTTATCAAGGAATTGCAGCAAGAGAACGAACAGCAGCCATCACCGAGCAGCATCCTGATCTAAGCTGGTCCGGCAGCCGCCACCTACCTGCAGGCCCCTGGGCGAGTGTGTGTGCGGCTCAATCCCAAGGCTTGCCACGTGTCTGCTCGACGGCTGGCAGCTTCTGCTGCATCGCAGCCTTGGCAAGTATGTGCGCGCTGACCGGCGCGGTAAGGAAGAGAAACAGCGTGATCAGCAGCTCGTGCAAGCTCAAGCTGTCGTTCTGGTTGCTGAAGAAGATCATCGATGCGATGACGATACCCCCGACCCCGAGCGTCGTCGCCTTAGTCGGCCCATGCAAACGCGTATAGAAGTCCGGCAGGCGGTACAACCCTATCGCGCCGATCAGGGCAAACAGACTGCCGATGATCAGGAACACGCTTACCAGTACCTCAATCCAGAATGGCATGTCGCTCCCCTCAATCAATGATGTCGCCGTGCAGCAGATGCTTGCCGACTGCCACGGTGCTGACGAAGCCCATCACAGCGATCAGCAGCGCCGCCTCGAAAAACAGGTCCGAGGCGAGCCAGATCCCGAACAGCACGATGAGCGCAAGGGCGTTGATGTATAGCGTGTCGAGCGCGAGCACCCGGTCGGGCATATCAGGGCCCTGGATCAAGCGAACGACGTTCAGCACGGCCGCCACTCCCAGCACAGCCATGCAGAGCGGAATTACGTAGGCGAGCATTCGAAGATCTCCAGCAGCGGCGCTTCATAGTTGCGTTTGACGTCAGCGATCAGCACATCGACATCCGGTACATCCAGCGCGTGAACCATCAGCATCCGGCGATCCGGGCTCAGGCAGGCCGACACCGTCCCCGGCGTCAGCGAGATGATGCTGGTGAGCGTTGCCAGGGCAAACTCGTTCTCGATCGCCATGGGCACCTCAATGAATGCCGGACGCAGATTCTTCTTCGGCCCCAGCACCAGCTTGGCGACCTGCACATTGGCAATCACGATGTCATAGAGAACCTTGAGCGTGAACAGGCAAAGCTTCAGCGGCTTGCGTATGGTTGGGACTTCAATGAGGAACCCGCGAACAAGAAGCGGAATACCCCAGCCAAGGAACAGCCCGAGCAGAAGATGCCCAAAGCTCAGCGTGTTATGCAGCAGCAGCCAGAGCAGCGCCAGCAGCAGGGTCAGCGCAGGACTCGGTAACCAGCGGGACTTCATGCCGCACCTCCCTGAACGATCTGCAGATAGGGGGCAACGTCGAGCAGCTGCGCTGCAGTAGCCTGCATGAATGCCTGCAGCGGTCCGGCCGCAGCCACCAGGACGACGCTACCCAGGAGAAGCCCCACTGTTGCGGCCACTCGAACCGGGTCGGCCGCGGGCCCTACCGCCTCCGAAGCGTGACGCCAGAACACCAGGCTACCGGCGCGACTCAGGGCAATCAGCATACCCAACCCGCCGACTAGCACGACAGCCCATAGCGCGATGGCATCCGGACCGAGTTCGATGGCGCGCAACAGCATCACTTTGCCGAGAAAGCCGGAAAACGGCGGTAGTCCGGCGACGGAAATTGCTCCCATGAAGAACAGCGAGCCCAGCAGCAACGGCTGCCGTAGCGCTGGTGCCGAAATCAGGTCGGTACCCAGATCGCCGCGCTGGCGGGCGATCAGGTCGGCAAGCAGGAACAGCCCGCCCGCCACCAGCGTGCTGTGCACCAGGTAATACAACGCAGCGGCAAGCCCAGCATCGGTACCCAGCGCGATACCAGCCAGAAGCGTGCCTACCGAGACGACCACCAGATACGCGAGCAGCACCTGTAGGTTGCGCGCCGCCAGCGCACCGATCACTGCCGCGCCAAGGGTCAGCAAAGCCAGCGGCCAGAGCCAGACTTCAACCATATTGCTCAGCTCACCCGCTTCGCTGCCGAACACCAGGGTAAACACCCGAACGATTGCATAGAGCCCGACCTTGGTCATGATCGCGAACAGGGCGGCAACTGGGGCGGTAGCGGAAGCGTAGGCGCGTGGCAGCCAGAAGTAGAGCGGCAGGATGGCGCCCTTTAGCGCGAAGACGACCAACAGCAGATAGCCGGCGGCGGCAAGTAACGGGGCGTCAGCCGGGTCGGCTGCGCTCACACGCCCCGCCATGTCGGCCATGTTCAACGTGCCCAGCAGACCGTACAGCATGCTGACGCCGATCAGGAACAACGAGGAGCCAAGCAGGTTCAGGACGACATAGTGCATGCCGGCGCGCACCCGCCGCTGCCCATGACCGTGCAGCAACAAGGCATAGGAGGAGATCAGCAGAATCTCGAAGAACACGAAGAGATTGAACAGGTCGCCGGTCAGAAAGGCACCGTTGATGCCGAGCAGCTGAAACTGATACAGCGCGTGGAAGTTCGGGCCACGCTCATCGTCGCCGCGACTGGCGTATAGCACCGCGAAAGCCGCCAGCACCGCAGTCACAAGCAGCATGAGCGCGCTCAGACGATCGAGCATGAGGATGATGCCGAACGGCGGCTGCCAGCTGCCAAGCGCATAGATACGCAGCTGCCCATCATCGGAGAGCAGCACCAGCCAGAGCGCAATAGGGACCAGGGCCCAGGTCGCTACCAGCGACAGCATCCGCTTGGTCGGCTTGCCCATACGATGGCCGAACAGCAGCAGCGCGCCCACGAACAAGGGCACCAACAGGGGTAGGATCAACGCATGGTTCATCAACGTGGCTCCTGCCCATCGACATGGTCAGTGCGCAGCTCACCAATGCTGCGCAGCGCCAGCACCACCACGAAGGCGGTCATGGCGAAGCCGATGACGATTGCGGTGAGAACCAGCGCCTGAGGCAATGGGTCGCCGTACTCGGGGCTCTTGCCGATCACGGCCGGAACACCAGTCGCCAGGCGCCCCATGGAAAAGATGAACAGATTGACCGCATAGGAAATCAGCGTCAGCCCCATCACCACGGGAAAGATCCGAGCGCGCAACAGCAGATAGACGCCACTGGCGGTCATGATTCCGAGAGTAATCGCGAACACAGCCTCCATCACAGCACCTCCCTGTTGGACTCGTCCTGCCTGACCTGGCCGATATTGGAAAGGATCAGCAATGTCGCTCCCACAACCACCAGATAAACCCCCAGATCGAACAGCATTGCAGTGGCCAGCTCGAACTCACCAACGAGTGGCAGATGGAAATGATCGAACGCGGACGTCAGGTACGAGTGGCCGAACAGCAAACTGCCGAGCCCGGTTGCACCAGCGATGAGCAGGCCGGCGCCACACATGGCGTGATAGCTGAGCGGCTGCCGAGCCTGGGCCCAAGCCACGCCATGGGCGATGTACTGCAAGATCAACGCAACGGCAGTGATAAGACCGGCGATGAAACCACCACCTGGCAGGTTATGACCACGCAGGAAAATAAAGGCCGAGATCAGCAGGGCCATCGGAAGCAAGGCACGGGCCAGCGCATCCAGCACCATCGGATGCTTGTCCAGCGACCAGAGCCGCCCGCCCCCATCCCGAATCGGATGCGGCAAGCGCAGGCCATTAAGTAGGCTATAGATTCCGACCCCGGCAATCGCCAGCACCGCGATTTCACCTAAGGTATCGAAGCCGCGGAAATCCACCAAAATCACGTTCACAACGTTGGTGCCGCCGCCACCGGACACGCTGTTTTCGAGGAAGAACGAGGCAATGCTGTCGTAAGGACGCGTCAGCACGGTATAGGCAAGCAGCGCGACCATCGTGCCGCAGCCACCGGCCAGCGCGAAATCGCGGAACGCTCGCAAACTGCTGGATTCGGCCGGCGTTCGATCAGGCATGAAGAACAGCGCGAGAATCAGCAGGATGATGGTTACCACCTCTACCGACAGCTGCGTCAACGCAAGATCCGGCGCCGAATAGCGGGCAAATCCCAACGCGACCATCAGGCCGACCACGCTGAGCACGATCAGCGCGACCAGGCGCCGGCGATGAAACAGCACGGTCAACAAGGAAGTCAGCGCCAAAATCACCATACCCGCCACGGTGATGCCATCCAGGGGTGTTAGCGCGACGGGGCCGTGCAGCATTTCCAGGGGCGTCAGAGCGAAAACAACCAGTACTAGCGTGCTGATCAGCATCAGCGCGATGTACCGCTGCAGCGAACCATTCTCCAACAGACATGTGATGTGGCGTGCCCCAAGGGTCAAGCCGGCCATCACGCGCTCGAAGACTTCCAGCGAATCGACCGTAGGCAGCCCTTCATACCAACGGAAAGCCCACTTGCGCAGCGAGTAGATCAGGATGCCGCCAACCAGCGCAGCGAAACTCATCGCCAGCGGCAGGTTGAAGCCGTGCCAAATCGACAGGCTGTACTCGGGTACGTTGCCGTTCAAAGTACCCGACACCGCAGCGGCTAGCAGCGGACCCACAGTGAAGGCTGGCAGCATGCCCACCAGCAGGCAAAGCAGCACGAGGATTTCCACCGGAATCTTCATGTAGCGCGCAGGCTCATGGGGTGGATACTTCGGCAGATCGATGGGCTCACCGTTGAAGAACACGTCGTGCACGAAACGCAACGAATACGCCACCGAAAATGCGCCAGCAAGGGTCGCTGCGGCCGGGATGGTCCAATAAAAACTGCCCAGCAGATGCTGATCGAGCGTCTCGGCGAAGAACATCTCCTTGCTCAGGAAACCGTTGAGCAACGGCACACCAGCCATCGCCAACGAGGCCACCATGGCCAGAGCCGCGGTATGCGGCATGTACTTCCACATACCGTTGATGCGCCGCATATCGCGGGTGCCGGTCTCGTGGTCGATGATCCCAGCGGCCATGAACAATGAGGCCTTGAAGGTCGCGTGATTGATGATGTGGAAGATCGCCGCCACGGCTGCCAGCCGCGAATCCAGGCCGAATAGCAGCGTAATCAAGCCCAAATGGCTGATCGTGGAATAGGCAAGCAGCCCTTTGAGGTCATGCTGAAAAAGCGCCATCACGGCGCCCAGTAGCAGCGTCGTCAGACCAGTGATGCTGACCAGATAGAACCACCACTCCGACTCAGCCAATGCCGGATAGAGCCGCGCGAGCAGGAACACGCCCGCTTTGACCATGGTCGCCGAGTGCAGAAACGCCGATACCGGCGTCGGCGCTGCCATCGCCTGGGGCAACCAGAAATGGAATGGAAACTGCGCCGACTTGGTAAAAACGCCAAGCAAGACGAGGATCAGCGCCACTGGGTACAGGGCATTGGCACGAATCAGATCACCCGAGGCCAACACTGTCGTCAGCTCAAAGCTGCCGACGATATAACCGATGAGCAGAATGCCTGCGAGCAACGCCAGCCCGCCACCACCCGTTACGGCCAAGGCCATACGCGCGCCCTGGCGGGCATCGGCGCGGTAGTTCCAGTAACCGATCAGAAGGAACGAGGACAGACTCGTCAGCTCCCAGAACATCAACATCAGCAACAGGTTCTCGGACAGCACCACTCCGAGCATCGCCCCCATGAACAACAGGAAGAACCCATAGAAGCGCCCCATCGGGTCTTTCTTCGACAGGTAATAACGGGCATAGAGAATCACCAACAAACCGATGCCGAGGATCAGCAAGGCAAACAGGAAGCCCAACCCATCCAGACGCAGGCTGAGGTTCAGGCCCAGCTGCGGCAGCCAGTCGTAATGGATGATCTCGGTTTGGCCGGCAAATACCTCGGCACGCTTGGACAGCAACAGAATCAGCGCCGCCAGAGGCGCGAGTCCCGCACCGAAGGCGCAAGCGGAGCGACCAAAACGCTCCAGAAGAAGGGGCAGACAGATGCCCAGAAATGGCAAAGCGATAATCAGCGCAAGCGCCATGAACGAGACCCCTTAAGCCGCCGTTTTCGGTGGCGTTCTTATCCTTGCAGGCACAGCAACTGCCTGAAACAGCACACAAATGTGCGCTCGATTATCCATACGGATGATGCCGGCGTCATGGATTCATGTATTACGAAAAACAAAAGGCGCTGCCTCCGTCCCTTTTTTCGGAACGGATGGCAGCGCCTGACTTCAGCTTCAGGTGGTCGTCAAGCAGATCACGGAGCGACGCGACTGGTGCCACTGACAGTCATGATGCGAACCCGTTGCCCGACCCGGAACACCTGATTTGGCTCAACTGCCTGAACGTAGGCACGCATGCTGCCATCATCCTCACGGACAGTAATCTCGACACCTTGGGTACGGGTGATCCCCTCCTCCGCTGCCGCGCCCAGCATACCGCCAGCCACCGCACCGATTACCGCAGCGACCGCGCTGCCGCGACCGCCGCCGACGCCGCTACCGGCAACCCCGCCCACTACCGCACCCGCGCCAGATCCGATCGGGGTCTTGGTGCCTTCGATCTTGACCGGGCGCAGGGACTCGATGGTGCCATAGCGCACCGTCTGCACAGCACGGGCTTCATCCCGCGAATAGGTGTCTCCGGTTAGGCTGGAGGCGCAGCCGCCCATGGTCAGGGCCAAGGCAGTGAAGGAAGCTACAAAAATGGACTTACGCATTGTGATTCTCCTGCAAGCAGCTGTTTCGTTCCGGGTATGGCATTGGCCGACAGCAATGAAAAAGCGCTTGGCAACTTCGCCATCCTGACTCAGCATTTGCCACCATCGAGGCATACATATGCGAGTCGAACCTGGCGCGCCGGGTTCCTTCTTACGAGACGACCCATGGATTACTTCATCATAGCCATCACCACCGTGGCAGGCCTGGCTTTTCACGCCTGGCTTATCGTTCGCTTCCGCCGCTGGGCCGACCGGGACCTGGCTCTTTCCATGGCCGGCAGCGATCCGGCCAAACGCAGCTGGATGTTACAACGGCTTGCCGAAGCGAAGACTCAGAAGATCAAGCGGCGGGACTTGCAGAGCTGGCTTGAGCAGCAGGCCCAGCGTTACCCCGCCACATGAACGAAACAATCAGCAGTCGCCTCGCAGCAAAGTCGCCGTTTTAGCACGTCATCAGACTGCAGAACCGGCCTTCTTTCACAGCCACGCCGCGCACGTTAAGCGTTACCGCAGATTACCGATTGCTTACCCGTGATCAACGCGGCGCCCCACAAGCGCTTGCTGCTCCACGCGGCAGCCAGCGCAAGTATGGGAACGAAGTGCGGCACCGTCGCAGCACATACCCAATCAGGGGGCCAGACGCTCGCGCTGCCAGCTGCTGGCTACCAAGCGGTAGTCGAGGCGGTCATGCAGACGGCTCGCGCGCCCCTGCCAGAACTCCATGCGTTCCGGTAGCAGGCGATAGCCGCCCCAATGCGGCGGGCAATGCGGCGCCTTGTCGAGGAAGCGCTGCTCGGTTTCGGCCAGCAGGCGCTCCAGAGCCGCTCGATCTGGAATGACCTGACTCTGCGGCGACGCCCAAGCGCCCAGCCGGCTGCCCAGCGGGCGCACATGGAAATAGGCATCCGACTCGTCCTGGCTGACCTTCTCCACGCGCCCTTCGATACGCACCTGGCGCTCGAGTGTCGGCCAGAAGAATGTCATCGCCGCGAATGGCGTCGCCTCCAGCTGCTGCCCCTTTGCGCTGTCGTAATTGGTAAAGAAGGTGAAACCGCGCTCATCCAGCGCTTTGAGCAGAAGGACACGGCAATGCGGGCGACCGTCAGCGTCTACCGTTGCCAGTGACATTGCATTCGGCTCCACCGGAGCCTGCTCGGTCTTCATTGCTTCGGTGAACCATTGATGGAACAGAGCGAACGGCTCCCCGGGAGCGTTGGCCTCGCTGAGTCCGTCACGGGTGTAGTCACGGCGCATATCGGCCAGGGTCTGGATCATCGCGTGGCTCCTTGTTGTCGAGTAAGCAGGCTCAGCGTACCAGGCAGCTCACAACCGGGCGACGGTGAGGGTACCGAGCCGACCCTGCGAGGCAAAGCTTATCCGCGATCCCCCGTGCTGCGCTTGATTCAAGGCAACCATGCCCAACGAAAACAGGCCCGCATGCGGGCCTGTTCGACATAACGCGTTGCAAGCGTTACTTGGCAACCTCGGCCTGCGCGACCTGGGTTGCGGGCTGGGCGGGCTGTTCGTACTGAGCGATCAGCGCCAGCATTGTGGCCTGCGGCGCCAGCACCATCTCCACCCGACGATTCAGTGCACGACCTTCTTTGCTGTCATTGGCAGCGCGAGGCATGTCCGACCCCAGACCGCGAATGCGCAGACGGTCATGCTTCAGGCCACTCAGTCGGAAGATTGCCGCTACCGCACCGGCGCGCTCGCGGCTGATGGTGCGATTGATCTCATCAGCGCCACTGCTGTCGGCATGACCGAGCACGACGACTGCCGTCTTGTCGTCCTTTTCTACCAGTTTCGCCACGCGAGTGATTGGCCCAAGCGTAATCGGCAGGAGCATACCGGGACGATCAGGATTGAAGGACGAATCCACCGGGGCCGTTACGACCAGCACGCTATCACGTCGCTCGACTTCGAAACGAGTGCCCACCAAGGCATCACGCAGCTTCGGCTCGTACTCGTCGAGCCAGGCGTAATCCACCTTGGCCGCAGCCGGCGCCGCCGCTTCGGCAGGCTTCTCGCTCTTCGAGCTACAGCCAGCAAGGACGATCATGCAGAGAATCAGGGAGGCGCTTTTCAGCAGGTTCATGGGCAAGGTTCCGTCAACCACAAGCGTTCTTGGATGGACCTACCAGTCAAGGCAAAAGCCACTGGTGAGTTGGTGTTGAAATTGTGGACGCAAGCCCTTCTTTTGAAAAGCCTGCCTAATCAGAAGTGACGAGTGGTTCATCGCATGCATTTTGCGACGCAACGCGCCAGGGCTTGTGCACGCGGATCCATCATCACATAGGGCCCGAGGGTATTGGTCACAAAACCGAACGCCAGCTGCCGATCTGGATCCGCAAAACCGACGCAGCCCCCGGCACCGGGATGACCGAAGGCCTGCGCGCCCATGCCAAAGGTGGCGTTGGCAACCTGCGGCTGATCTAGCCAGCAGCCCAAGCCGAAACGCGTGACCGCCAGCAGCGTGCGATCTGCTCCGGCGCTGTGCTCGCGCGTCATTTCGCGCAGCAGTGACTCATCAAGCAACTTACCCTGCAGAAGGCCAGTGTAGAACCCCGCCAAGGAACGAGCATTGCCGTGACCATTGGCAGCCGGCTGCGCCATGCGGCGCCACTCGGGCTTGTTGCCGCTGCTCATGATCGAAGGCGGGTTATTGAACGCTCTGGTACTGACTGCACCCGGTTCACTCATCAGCGTCTTGAACAGCCGCTGCGCGGCGGCGTCGCCGAAGTCGTTCTTTGTCCGAGTGAGATAAGCGACACGGTGGGCATCGGCGTTATCCAGTCCGACGTGAAAATCCAGGCCGAGCGGCTCAGCCGTACGACGAATGATCGACACGCCGGGGCCGCAGCCATCAACGCGGCGCAGCAATTCACCAACCAGCCAGCCATAGGTCATCGCGGCGTAGCCCTGATCGGTGCCAGGCTTCCACCATGGCTCTTCGGCAGCCAGCGCAGCGGTCATGATGTCCCAGTCATACAGCGCCTCTGCGGCCAATGCTCTACGAATCGCCGGCAGCCCCGCGCGGTGACAGAGCAGCTGGCGAAGGGTAATGGCGGCTTTGCCATTGGCAGCGAACTCCGGCCAGACACGCGCGACAGGCTCGTCCAGCTCCAGCTTGCCCTCCTCGACCAGCTGCAGCGCAGCTACCGCGGTGAACGTCTTGGTACAGGAAAACAGGTTGACCAGCGTATCGCTGTGCCAGACGTGATCGCCCTGATTGTCGGCAACGCCTGCCCAGAGATCGACGACTGTTTCTCCGGCGATCTGCACGCAGAGCGCTGCACCGCGCTGCTGGGTGCCGTCGAATAATGCACTGAACGCTTCACGAACCGCCTCGAAGCGAAGATCGAAATAGCCTTGAACCTGCACGCTGCCACCCTCTTGAATTCAACAACCTGCATTCTTGCAACCGGCGCCAGGCAGGGGAATCGGCAGACGGCACAGTGATGGAGATGCATTGCGGACGGTTATCGCCGGCCAGGTCAACCGATCTCGCGGCGAAACGGCGGCAGCGCATTGAGAATCGCCTTGCCGTAGCGCTGCGTTACCACCCGTCGGTCGAGCAGCGTGATGATTCCGCGATCCGCCTCGGTACGCAACAGACGCCCACAGGCCTGCACCAGCCGCAGCGAGGCATCCGGCACCGCGATCTCCATGAAGGGGTTGCCGCCACGCGCTTCGATCCATTCCGCCAGCGCCGCCTCGACCGGATCATCCGGCACGGCGAAGGGGATCTTGGCGATCACCACGTGCTCGCAGTAGGCCCCAGGTAAGTCCACACCTTCGGCGAAGCTTGCCAGGCCGAACAGCACGCTGGACTCGCCATCGTCCACCCGCGCCTTGTGTTTGTTCAGCGTTTCCTGCTTGGACAGGTTGCCCTGGATCAGAACGCGCCGGCGCCAGTCACGCTCCAGGCCGTCGAATACATCCTGCATCTGCTTGCGTGAGGAGAACAGCACCAGCGTTCCCCGCGCGCCTTCGACCAATGCCGGCAATTCGCGAACGATCGCCGCCGTGTGCGCTGCGGCGTCGCGCGGATCAGCCTTGAGATCCGGGACCCGCAGCACGCCGGCATCGGCATGGTGAAAAGGACTCGGCACCACGGCAGTGACGGCACCCTTTGGCAAGCCGGCGCGCATACGGTAGCGATCGAAGCTGTTAAGTGCGGTAAGCGTCGCCGAGGTCACCAGTGCGCCGAAAGCGACGTTCCAGAGATTGCGTCGCAGTGTTTCGGCAGCGAGGATCGGGCTGGCATTGACCTCGATGTCGAACAAGGCGCCACCATCAGCCAGCGTCAGCCAACGCGCCATCGGCGGGCTGTCTTCCGGGTCCTCGACGGTGAACGCAGTCCACAACTCCCAGTTGCCCTGCGAGCGTGTTAGCAGACTGCCGAACAACGGATACCACTCCTCAGCTTGATGACTGGCGATCCCGCCACCAGTTTCGCCATCCATCGCCTCCTTGAGCAGCTCGGCGATACGAGTGAACAGATCGGTAAGCTTGGCGAAGCCCTTCTTCAGCTCGATTCCCAGCTCGATCAAGTGCTCCGGCACCACGCCACCGACGAAGCGATGCCGTGGCCGCTCACGGCCTTCCATGTCTTCACCGGCTTTGAAGTCGGCGAGCTGCTCGCACGCGCTGAACATGAACTGCTGCTGTGTACGCAGTTCTCGCGCAAGTTCTGGGATGCCTTCGACCAGCCGACCGAGTTCGCCCGGCAGCGGATGCTGCGCGAGCAGCTTGGTAAGATTCTTCTCGACCTGCCCCAGCCAGTCCGCCGTCGAGCGCAGCCTGGTGAAATGGGCGAAATGACCAATAGCCTTGTCAGGCAGGTGATGACCCTCGTCGAAGACATAGATCGTGTCACGCGGATCGGGCAGCACCGCGCCGCCACCGAGCGCAAGGTCTGCCAGGACCATGTCGTGGTTGGTGACGATCACATCGACCTTGGTCATGCCCTCCCGGGCTTTGTAGAACGCGCATTGTTGGAAATTGGGGCAATGCCTGCCCGTGCACTGGCTGTGATCGGTAGTCAGCTGCGACCAGTCCGAATCACCCAGCTCCTCGGGCCAGCTGTCTCGATCGCCATCCCAGCGATTACCGGCGAGCTTTTCGATCATGCCGCTGAACAGCTTCTGGCTGCGCTCATCGACCTCGATACGAAAGCCTTCCTCCTCGAACAGCTGGGCGGTGGCACTCTGCGCCTGACCTTCCTGCAACAGCATGTCCAGCTTCGACAGGCAAAGGTAGCGCCCCCGCCCCTTGGCCAACGCGAAGCTGAAGCTTAGCCCGCTGTTGCGCATCAGGTCCGGCAGATCCTTGTGCACGATCTGCTCCTGCAGGGCCACGGTCGCGGTGGCGATCACCAGCCGCTTGCCTGCCGCCTTGGCAGTCGGAATCGCAGCCAGGCTGTAGGCCACGGTCTTACCGGTACCCGTACCCGCCTCGACCGCAACCACCGCCGGCTCGCTATCACGACGACCCTCATCATCCGTCTTGATGGTGCCGAGCACCTTGGCCACCTCTGCAATCATCAGACGCTGGCCATAGCGGGCCTTGAGCCCCTTGGCTTCGAGAAAACGGGTGTAGGCGCCCTGGATCTGGGACTTGAGTTCGGTGCTGAGCATGGGCGCGGAGCTGTATATATTTTCAGTATTTCAATCGGGCGGCTATGATAGCGCGCGTTCGCTCAACCGCCACCGGAGATTTGCCCATGACACCCTTCGCCTTGCTTTACGCACTGCACGTACTCGCCGCGACGGTGTGGGTGGGCGGCATGTTCTTCGCCTGGATGGTGTTGCGTCCGGCAGCTGTAGCGATGTTGCAGGCGCCGGAGCGGCTCAAGCTGTGGGCTGACGTATTCCGGCGCTTTTTCGTCTGGGTCTGGGTAGCGGTGCTGGTGCTACCGGTGAGTGGAATTGGCATGTGGCACATGCGTTTCGGTGCGCTGGAAAGTGCGCCGCGCTACGTTCACATCATGACTGGCCTGTATCTCGTGATGCTGGCCCTTTTTCTACGCATACAGCTGCTGCAACTGCCCGCGCTGAAAGACGCGGTCAATGCCGACCGATGGCCCGAAGGTGGCGCGGTACTCGGCCAGATTCGCCGCCTGGTGGGCATCAACCTAGTGCTGGGCATGCTGGTGATTGCACTGGCCAGTGCCCGCCCGCTGTTCTGACGACTCAAAAACGAAGCAGCCGGGCGCAAGGCCCGGCTGGTAGTAGTACAGCCTTCAATCAACTCAAGGGCGCGCTTCGACTTCAGCCTCTACACGACGGTTGATCGCACGACCTTCTGCGGTAGCGTTATCCGCAACCGGGCGCGATTCACCATAGCCAACCGAATTCACTCGACTGCCCTCGACACCGTACTGGTTAACCAGAACTTCACGCACGGCATTCGCGCGGCGCTCGGAAAGACGCTGGTTATAGGCATCGGTGCCTACCGAGTCGGTATGACCTTCAAGCACGGTAGTGGTCTGGCGGTACTCCTTCATGAAGTCGGCCAGATTCTGGATGTCGCCATAGCTGTCCTGCTTGACCACGTCACGATCGAAGTCGAACTTGACGTCCAACTCGACGCGCACCGGCTCGGACGCAGGCTCTGGTTCCGGCTGAGACTGAGGCATTGGCTCGACCGTTTCTACGACCGCGACGGTTTCCTCCTCCATCCCATTGGCCCAACAATAGGCCGCCGCAACGCCACCACCGATCAGCGCACCCCAACCTGCGTAGGAGCTACTCTCAATAGCCCCAAGAGCGGCACCGGTCACACCACCTACGGCCGCACACGTCGGCCAGTCCTGTTTCTGCACGCCTGCACAACCGGCCAGGAACGTGGTCATGACAATAACGGGTACTGCTGTCCGTAATGTACTCATCGATCAAAACCTCCAGTGTGGACATTCAGCCAGAACCGCCACGCACGGGAGTCCGGGTGGCTCCGGTTACTTTCAGACTAGGCCGACAAACGGCACCGCGCTAGTCTTCAACTTTGAAACGAGGATTCTCGATTGACTGAAAACCCCGTGTTGCACACGCCACAGCAAGCGCTTGCGGCGATGCTCGACCACTATGCCCCTTCTCGACTGCTGCACGTCGGGCGCAGCGATCAACCCGCTCTGGCTGCCTACGCCGAATGTCATCCAGAGTGCCGGCTTGAGCGCACCGATGTTGCGCCACTGCCTGAGGAACTGGCAAAGCAGCGTTACGACCTGGCGTTGTTCGCCGATTGTCTGGAGCATCTGCCCAAACGGAGCGGGCTGGAGCTGCTCGGTAGCGTCCGTAACCTGAATGCCAGCCGTATGGCGGTACTCGTCGATCTCGACGCCTGCGAATGGCAGAGCACCGACTTCTATGCTCTGGCACTGCAGGTCAGCGACCGTTTTCAGCGCGACGGACAGACCTTGACGCTCTTCACCTACGACCTACTGCAATACAAGCAGGTTCCGGACTGGCTGAATGCCAGGTTCTGGGCAAACCCCGAAATGTTCGGCAAGTACTGGTGGTGACATGAGCGAGCCACAGCAACCCAACTCTAACTGCCCATGTGGCAGCGGCAATGCGTTTGATCAGTGCTGCGGCCGTTATCACGCCGGTACGCCTGCCCCCAGCGCCGAGTTGCTGATGCGTTCGCGCTATAGCGCCTACGTGCTGGGGCTGGTTGATTATCTGCAGGCGACGACGCTGCCTGCGCAACAGGCGGCATTGGACCTTGAAGGAATACGGCGCTGGAGCCTGGACAGTACCTGGCTGGGGCTGGAGGTGAACGACACCGCAGTACTCGGCGGCAAGCCGGAGCATGCCTTGGTTACCTTCACCGCCCGCTGGCATGATCAAAGTGGTGAACATGCGCATGAGGAACGTTCGGCCTTCGTTCAGTGCGACGGAAAATGGTATTTCATCGATCCGACCGTACCGCTGAAGGCCGGGCGCAACGATCCCTGCCCCTGCGGCAGCGGGGCAAAGTTCAAGAAATGCTGTGCGGCCTATGTCTGACCCCTGGGGACGGGGCGAGACAGCCGCCGCGCGAGGCGGCGGCCTGGAGCAGAAGCGCTATTTTTCGACGAAGGCGCGTTCGATCAGATAGTGCCCCGGGTCGCCCATACGCGGCGACACGCTCAGGCCGAAGCTGTCCAATACCTGGCTGGTTTCGTCCAGCATGCTCGGGCTTCCGCAGATCATCGCACGGTCGTCCTGCGGATTGATTGGCGGAAGACCTATATCGCTGAACAACTTGCCGCTGCGCATCAGCTCGGTCAGGCGCCCCTGATTCTCGAACGGCTCACGGGTCACGGTCGGGTAATAGATCAGTTTTTCCTTTACCGCCTCACCAAAGAATTCGTTCTGCGGCAGGTGCTCGGTTATGAACTCGCGATAGGCAACTTCATTAACGTAGCGAACCCCATGCACCAGTACTACTTTTTCGAACCGCTCGTAGGTTTCAGGGTCTTGGATGACACTCATGAAAGGCGCCAGCCCTGTCCCCGTGCTTAGCAGATAAAGGTGCTTGCCGGGCAGCAGATCATCGAGCACCAGCGTTCCGGTCGGCTTGCGGCTGACCATGATCTGGTCGCCCTCCTGCAGATGCTGCAGCCGTGAAGTCAGCGGGCCGTTCTGCACCTTGATGCTGAAAAATTCCAGGTATTCCTCGTAATTAGGACTGGCAATGCTGTAGGCGCGCATGAGCGGGCGGCCCTCGACCTCCAGGCCGATCATCACGAACTGACCGTTCTCGAAGCGCAGGCCGGCATTACGGGTAGTCTTGAAGCTGAACAGCGTGTCGTTCCAGTGGTGCACACTAAGAACGCGCTCTACGTTCAGGTTGCTCATGTTGCGAATTCCTCATGGTGTCGCGACGGGCGTCGTTACGTGGCGCCAGTCTAGTCATAGCTTTATTATTCGTTAAATGGATAATAAAGATATAGGTTATCGGTTATATAGATATGCATTTTACGCTCCGCCAAATCGAAGTGTTCGCCGCTGTGGCCCGACAAGAAAGTGTCTCGCGTGCTGCGGAAAGCCTGTCGTTATCGCAATCGGCAACCAGCACGTCGCTGGCCGAGCTCGAGCGTCAGTCCGGCTGCCAGCTGTTCGACCGAGCCGGCAAAAGGCTCTGCCTGAACGCACTTGGACAGCAGCTGTTGCCGCAAGCGGTCGCCCTGCTCGACCAGGCGCGAGCCATCGAGGATCTGCTAAACGGCAAGAGTGGCTTCGGCTCGCTGGCCGTAGGCGCGACGCTGACCATCGGCAACTACCTCGCGACTCTGCTGATCGGCAGCTTCATGCAGCGTCATCCGGAATGTCGGGTGAAGCTGCACGTACAGAACACGGCGCATATCGTGCACCAGATCGCCCAACATGAACTTGATTTGGGTTTGATCGAGGGTCAGTGCCAGCACCCGGACCTGGAAGTCCAGCCGTGGATCGAGGATGAGCTTGTGGTGTTCTGCGCGCCGCAGCATCCGCTGGCCGGACGCGACAGGGTGGGTCTGGAAGAATTGACGTCCGAAGCCTGGATTCTTCGCGAACAGGGCTCGGGCACCCGCATGACCTTCGAACAGGCCGTGCGTCATCGACCGGGCAAACTTAACGTGCGACTGGAGCTGGAGCACACCGAAGCAATCAAGCGCGCGGTGGAATCGGGACTGGGCATCGGCTGTATCTCGCGCCTGGCACTGCGCGATGCTTTCCGCCGCGGCAGCCTGGTGCCGGTGACAACGCCAGAACTGGACCTGCGGCGCCAGTTCTACTTCATCTGGCATTCGCACAAGTACCAGACAGCAGCCATGCTCGAGTTTATCGGGCAATGCCGGGCAATGACCTCAGGAGTCCGCCGCAGCGATGAGATCAACCTGCCGCCAATTGCGTGAAGCGCCGAGTTCCCGCCCGACTCACCCTTTTAGCTGGTTGGAATCGAGCCCATCTGTTGCAGTAACAAGGCGGCCTGAGTACGGGTTCGTACGCCCAACTTGCGGAAGATTGCCGTCACATGGGCCTTGATGGTTGCTTCGGAAACATTGAGTTCGTAAGCGATCTGCTTGTTCAGCAGACCATCGCAGACCATCGTCAACACACGGAACTGCTGTGGTGTCAGGCTGGCGAGCCCTGCGCTGGCCGCCTTGGCTTCATCGCTGACGTTAGCCACATCCTGGATATTGCTCGGCCACCAGACGTCACCATCCAGCACCGCGCGCACCGCCTCTTGGATGGTTTCCAAGGAGCTGGATTTTGGGATGAAACCGCTGGCGCCGAACTCACGGGAACGCGCGACAACCGCCGCGTCTTCTTGTGCCGAGATCATCACCACCGGCAGATGCGGGTATTGCCCGCGCAACAGTACCAGCCCGGAAAAGCCGTAAGCCCCTGGCATGTTCAGATCCAGCAGGACCAGATCCCAGTCGGCACCCTGGTTCAGAAAGGCTTCCAGTTCAGCGATGCTGGCCGCCTCCACCAGGCGTACATCTTCCCCCAGCCCCATGGTCAGCGCCTGCTGAAGCGCACTGCGGAACAGCGGATGATCATCGGCAATGATTATTTCGTAAGCAGCCATTGGCAGACCTGTAGTTTTTATTGGCGCTTTTAATCGGCTTGAGCAGCCGATGCCGACAAGATGACGGCAGAAACCCCAAGAAATTGCTTCGGGGACGGTCCGATGTGGAAAAATCAGCCGGCCGTACCGAATATCGGCCGCCCGCCACAACAAATCAAGCGGCGCAAGCATGCCCACCGATGAATAAGTGGTCAAGCGCGGCGCTTTGTAGCAAAGTCTCCGACTTTTCCGGAACGAGCTGAAACATGCGTAGCCAAGCCCTCCGCGCCGACTTCCTGATGCTGATCACCGCCATGATCTGGGGCACCGCCTTCGTCGCCCAGCGCATCGGCATGGACAACATCGGCCCGTTTCTTTTCACCGGCCTGCGATTCGCCCTCGGTGCGCTGGCGTTACTGCCTCTGGTGATCTATCAGGGCCGGACCAAGGCTCGCCACGAACCGTTCCTGCAGCGCGGCCTGCTCCTCGGCGGGCTGAGCATGGGTCTTGCCCTGACGCTGGGAATCAACCTGCAGCAGGTCGGGCTGTTGTTCACCAGCGTAACCAATTCCGGCTTCATCACCGGTCTTTACGTGATCGTGGTGCCGCTACTTGGACTGATCATCGGCCACAAGACCGGGCTCGGCACCTGGCTCGGTGCGTTTCTCGCGGTTGCCGGCATGGCACTGCTGAGCATCGGTGAAGATTTCACCGTGGCTTCAGGCGACTGGATACAGCTGGCCGGCGCCTTCGTCTGGGGCGTGCATGTGCTGCTGGTGAGCTTTTTCGTCAGCCGCCACGACGCGATCCGCCTGGCCTTCCTGCAGTTCGCGACCTGTGCGGTGGTGAGCCTGTTCCTGGCTCTGATTTTCGAGGAGATCAATCCAGACAGCATCTGGCTTGCCGGCCCCGCCCTCATCTACGGCGGTCTGTTTGCGGTTGCCGTCGGCTATACGCTGCAGGTCGTCGCGCAAAAGCACGCGATCGCCTCCCACGCGGCGATCATTCTTTCGCTGGAAGCAGTGTTCGCAGCCATCGCCGGCGCGCTGTTCCTCGAGGAAAGCCTGACTCTTCGCGGCTACATGGGCTGCGTACTGATGTTCATCGGCATGCTGGCTGCGCAACTATGGCCACGCAAGCCAGAACCGCTGACTACGGCCACTCCCGCCAAGGCCTGACAGGTATGCGTCTCAGGGCGCCGGTTTCAATGCCAGATGGGCGCCGTTATGCTGGTCCGGCTGGCGATGATACTTGGCACCCAGGTAGTGCTCGGTAAACACATCGAGCCAGGCATCCAAGGTGTTCGCTGCAACCGAGTCGCCGGCCAGGTCCAGGCAGAGGGCGGCGACCTCGGCGGTACACAGATGATCGCTGCGGGTCGAACGCCGCAGGCGGTAGCGTGATAGCGCTTCAGGTTGCAGGCTGAGCACCGGCAGGCCATCAAGGTACGGGCTCTTCCGAAACATCTTGCGTGCTTCGGTCCAGGTCGCATCCAGCAGGATGAACAGCGGACGCTTGCCCGGTTGCCGCTTGACCTCACCGACCACCCGCCGCGCCTCGGCATACTCTCCTGGAAAGATCACCAGCGGCTGCCATTGCGGATCGGCCAGCAGCGCCAGCAGCCGCGGATCGACACCGGTGCGTTGCCAGGTGAAGGCGAAGGTATCGGGGACCACATCGGCAATCAGCCAACCCGTGTTGCTCGGCTTAAGGGGCTCGATATCGTGCATCAGCAGGCAGACGCCACAATCGCTATCGATTCTCGGCAACCATGAACAGAGACAATGACTGTTCGGCACTCGGCAGCGAGCGCATCGTGGCGCGCGCGAGCCACGGGCAACGAAGGGCTTCAGGCTTTTCGCCAGACGCTCGTCACGCAGGCGGGCTACGGCATGGGGCATGGATCGACTCGAAGGGTTGACGACGAAGCGCGGCAGTCTACCAGCGCCCAAGCATCTGCCGCGCAGTATCGGTAAATGAACCGCACCCCAGCCAGCCGGTCGAAATAGCGCAGTCATAAGGAGACCGCCATGTACCGTCTGACCACCCTGCTCGCTCTGAGCCTCGCTCTACCCGTTGCCCACGCCGCCTCGCTGCAAGAACAGCAGCTGAGCCAGTTGCTCGATCAGGTTGCCCGCGAAAGCAGCGTCGGCACGCCCCGTGCGATCAACGAAGACATCCTCGACCAGGGTTACACCGTGGAAAACAATCAGCTGGTCAATCACCTCAGCGTGCAGCCGCGGCATGCGGCGCAGATGCGCGATAACCCAGCCGACGTACGCAGCCAGCTTGCGGTCAGCGTCTGCGGTAACGAGGGACTGCGCAAGCTGATGAGCCAGGGCGCCGTGCTGCGCTACGACTTCAGTGAGTACCAGAGCAACAAGCCCATCGCCAGCGAACGCTATACGGCTGCCGACTGCGGCCTGTAAGTGCGCAAAAGCGGGCGGCGGCTCAAGTCCGCACGCCCGCCAGGATTCCCCAGTCTCAATCGGCTTCCCGCAGTATTGCCGGATCGCCCTTACCCGCCACCGCGGCAGCTTCGTCCCGAGTAAGTAGTGCCGTGCGCGGCACATTGCGTAAACGGGCGCAGGCCGCCAACACGTTGGCCCAACTGGCGCGATTGGCGAACTGCATACCGAACTCATCGAGCGTGCCGCCGCGGTTGCGATAGCCGAGTGCCGAGCACTTACGCGCATCAGGGAGGATCGGCCAGAGGTGACCACGGGCCACCTCCGGGCGCATGTGAGTCAGCAGCACACGCATCTCCATCTCATCGGGGAACAAGCGTTCTGCCACACCATCGCTGGCTCTGGCCTCAACCTCCCAATGATCGCGCGGTCCGCGGAAGCGACCCGGTTCCTGCAGATAAACCAGCCGGTAGGCACATTCAGCCTCCTTGAGCCGCTTGGCAGCGCGGAGCATTTCTCCCAGCTGGTAGCTACCGTTGGCGATCAACAACAGCGCCTCGCTACCCGGCTGCTCTTCAACCACGATGGCACCGTCGCGAGCCAACTGTTCGGACTGCTCTCGATCGAAACAGCACGGCCGTTCACGCTTAGGCATGACCAGGCAAGCGAGTTCGCCACGCGCCTGATAGATCGACGGCAGCAGCGCCAGAGTGCTGTTGTGGTCGGCTGGGAACAGCACCCGGACCATGTCGCTCATCTCACCCAGCAGCGCCTCGCAGAAGGTGGTGTCCTGGTGCGATTGCTGGTTCTTGCCATTCTCCCAGGTATGCGAAGTCGCGATCAGAGGCCAGCCTAACCAGCCTGCCGGTCGGCCGATCTCCTTTTGCTGGCGGGAGAAGATGATGCTCTGGCGCACCACACCGAGCATCTTCACGCAGAAGGCCTCGTAGCTGGCCACCAGATTCAGTCCGCCCTGGTTGGCCAGACAGGCGGAAACCACCGCCTCCTCGTTGAGCGCAGTGATGATCGCCCCGTCGATTGCCTCAAGCTCGCTCTCCGGTTCGATTACCCGATGCTTGAGCGCCTTGAGCACGCCACCCAGCCGATTGCTCGCCAGCTCATCGGGGTTGCCGACCCGCGGCCGCAAAGAGGGATTGGCCTCGGTCAGCTCGACGAAGAACCGATCGACGGCAGTCATTGGTGAGCAGCCCTCGTCGCGGTAATTCAGCTTCGGAATGACTGGCGCTTGCGGTCGGCGCAACGCCAGCGGGTTGTCACGTTCGAGTACTCGCCCCTGGCGATTGCGCACGAATAGCTCCAGCGCGGCGTCCAGCTCCGGCTGAGGGACGAATAACCGCGCGGCATGCTCATTGAACAGATCGCGGGACTCGCTATCCAGCCGTGGGTTTCCGGGAAGCGGGAGGTTATGTGCGGCATTACTGCCTGCACCGTAGAAGCCGAACCCTTTCACGGTTTCGGCGATGCCGTACGGCATCGGCAATGGGTAGTTGAGAATGCCGCGCGCTTTTTCTTCCACGCGACGCTCCAGGCGCAGCTCCATCTCCCACAAGGTCGCCACGAATGCGGCTGGATCGCGTCCGTCGAACGGCATCGGATCGAAACCGCACTGGCTCAGGTGCTGCCGGAAATCTTCCAGCCCCTGCTCGGTGCCCAGGGCCGTGCGCTGTTCGATACGCCGCCCGTTGGCAATCATCACCGGCAGCGCGACACCGCAATCTTCGGCGCGCCACCAGCGTGGTATCCAGTCACTGCCGCGCTGCTCCTCCGCCGCGCCATCGGAAAGAAAGGCAACAAGGGTCTCGCCAGGCAGAGGCATGTGCGCGTACTGCAGCTCGGCGAAACCAAGATAGCCGCCCTCGGCGATGCCACCGGCAGTATGCGGATTGACGTGGCTGCCGAGAGGCGCGAGTGGACTGCCGTCGGCCGCCTGACGGTAACCGTAGAAGTCCTGCAACAGGCGATTCATTCCCGTCTCGCCGCCTCCATAGGCCTGCGCCTGCTCCGGGTGCAGATTGCCAGTCAGCAGATTCAGAGCGTCGACCGCGGCCACGCAGTGCCCCTGCCCCATCAGCCAGGCACGGGTGCGCCCGGTTAGCGCATTGAGGGCGAGGTAGCCGGCATAGGCCGGCACCATATTCAGTGCACCGCCGGTATGCCCTTCAGGATTGCGCTTGAAATCATCGGCAGCCAAAGGCGTACCGTCCAGATGCACATGCTGCGCATAGGTCATGTGAACGACCAGCCAGAGACCGGCACTGGCAACGTGATCCACCGCCTGCAGCAGCCGATAGACGCTGGCCAGATCCGGCTGATGCCCAGCCTGCACCAGCTGATGGGCCAGACGGAACACCGCCGCCTGGGTCTCCAGCCCATGCTCGAACGGGCCAAAACCACCGCGCCAGGCGGCAAATTCCGGTTCGGCTTGTGCGTGTTGATCCAGCTCGACGAGGCTGGGCAGTAGCTGACTCATGGGATCACTCCGTTGGTAAGCGGGTTGTGCTGTAGTCTAGGCAGGGCTCGTTTCGCTATCTCTGATATGTATCAAGTCACCAGGGCAGCCGAGCGGGCAATGTGGACATCATCGTACAGACAGGAAGGCAACATGGCTTTGCTCAGTTTTCTCGGCGCCATTCAGCAGGTAACCGGCTCCTGCTATCTCATTGAGACCCATGACGGCGTCAGGGTTCTGCTTGAATGCGGCATGCATCAGGGTCGCCGAGAAGAGGAAAGCGACAATCGCGCGGCCTTCGCTTTCGACCCCAAAACGCTGGATGCGGTCGTACTGTCCCACGCCCACATCGACCATAGCGGCCTGCTGCCTCGCCTGGTTGCCCTCGGCTACCGTGGCCCGGTGCATTGCACCGAGGCAACAGCCGAGCTGCTGGAGCTGATGCTGTTGGACTCGGCGCAGATCCAGGAAAAGGATGCCGAATGGGAAAACAAGTGGCGCGCGCGCATCGGCAAACCGATGATCCAGCCGTTGTATACCCGTGTCGATGCCGAACGCATGCTGAGCCAGCGTGCGCCCCATGCCTACGGCGAAACCTTTGAGGTTGCCCAAGGCGTCGTCGTGACCTTCCATGACGCGGGCCATATCCTCGGCTCGTCCATTGTGCAGATGGACGTCAGCGACCACGGCAGAACGCGTCGCCTGGTGTTCTCCGGCGACCTGGGCAATGCCTGCTCGCCATTGATGCATCCGCCAACCGTGCTCAAGGAAGCCGACGTTGTGCTCATGGAGTCCACCTACGGTGATCGCGACCACCGCAGCCACGAAGACACCATCGAAGAGCTGGCCGGCATCCTGCAACAGGCCCACCGCGACGGCGGCAATGTGCTGATGCCTTCCTTCGCCGTCGGACGGACCCAGGATCTGATCTATTACCTCGGACGTTTCTACCGCGAAGGCCGTCTGCCGCAGCAGGCGGTGTTCCTCGACAGCCCGATGGCCATTGGTGCCAATGCCATCTACTCGCATTACAAGGATCAGCTCGATCTCAACGGCATCGACACCGCCCTGAGCGGGACCAGCAGCAAGCTGTACGCCGAACGCTGGCTGCCAATCCTCAAGCCCACACCGACTCCCGAAGAGTCGATGGCCATCAACCGCTTCAAGAGCGGTGTGATCATCATTGCCGGCAGTGGCATGTGTACCGGCGGGCGCATCCTGCACCACTTCAAGCACAACCTCTGGCGCGAGGAATGCCACCTGGTGATCCCAGGCTTCCAGGCCCGTGGCACCCTCGGCCGTGCCATCGTCGACGGCGCCGGCAGCGTCAAGCTGCTGCACCAGCGCATCGCCGTGAACGCGAAGATCCATACGCTTGGCGGTTTCTCTGCCCACGCCGGGCAATCGCAGCTGATCGACTGGGTAAGCAACTTCGAAAATCGGCCCGAGCTTTATCTGGTCCACGGGGAGCTGGAAAAGATGCAGGTGCTGCAACAGGCGATTCGTGACCGCCTTAACTGGGAAGCGCGGATACCGGAGCCCGGCGATCGAATCGCCCTCTGAGGCGACCAGGCCGAAGCCGTCATGGCTTCGGCCTCTTGCTAGAGGCTCGGCTTGAGCCAGCAAGCTGCAGGCTATAGCCTGAACGCGACGCCCATACATGGAGAAGTTGTATGTCTTTCGATCCGGACGATTACCTGTCGCGACACTTCAAGACCAGTGGCGCCGAGCTGGAAAGCAAGATCGACGAACTGGCTGCCATGGTCGTCTCCGAAACCAGCCCCAATCTGCCGCTGTACCGGGAAATGCTGGTGACCGTAACGCGCATGGCCCAGGCTGATCGCAGCCGCTGGGACGCCAAGATCCTGCTGCAAACGATGCGCGAGATGGAGCATGCCTTCAGCCGCCTGGATCAATTCAAGCGGCGCCGCAAGGTCACGGTATTCGGCTCCGCGCGCACTCCGGTTGAACATCCGCTGTATGCGCTGGCCCGGCAACTGGGCACTACCCTGGCGCACTACAATTTCATGGTCATTACCGGCGCTGGTGGCGGGATCATGGCCGCCGCGCACGAAGGCGCCGGGCGCGACAACAGCCTCGGTTTAAACATCACTCTTCCCTTCGAGCAGCACCCGAACCCGACCGTGGGCGGCACTGACAATCTGCTGTCATTCCACTTCTTCTTCGTGCGCAAGCTGTTCTTCATCAAGGAAGCCGACGCCCTGGTGCTCTGCCCCGGCGGGTTCGGCACACTGGACGAGGCACTGGAGGTGCTGACTCTGATCCAGACCGGCAAAAGTCCGCTGGTGCCGGTGGTACTACTCGACGAACCAGGCGGCACTTACTGGAAGGACGCGCTGCAGTTCATGCGCGGTCAGCTGGAAGAGAACCGCTACATCCTGCCCAGCGACATGCGCCTGATGCGCCTGGTTGACGATGCGGACGAAGCCGCGAAGGAGATTGCCAACTTCTATCGCAACTTCCACTCGAGCCGCTGGCTGAAGGACCGCTTCGTCCTGCGCATGAACCATCCACTCACCGAACAGGCAATGGAATACCTGAACGACGAGTTCACCGATCTATGCGTGAAAGGCGTGTTCGAGCAGCAGAACTGCTGTGAATCGGAACTGGACGAACCGGAACTGCAGCGCCTGCCGCGGTTGAGCTTCATCTTCAACGGCCGCAACCACGGACGTTTGCGAGAGCTGACCGACTTCGTCAACGAGCCGGCCAACTGGGCAGCTCCGCTGGCGACCGAAGACTGAAGCCGTGAGCGGAGCGTGTGGCTGCCATGAACACAGCCACACGCCAGCGGCGTTACGGCGATCTGCCGACACAGCGTGAGCCATCAGGCGAGGTGCTTCTGCGCTTCAATCAACCGAACTGCCGCCGCGCAGCAACCGGCTGATCAGCTCTAGCGAATAACCGCGATAGCTGAGAAAACGTCCCTGCTTGGCCCGCTCCTTTGCATCGGCGGGCAACTGGCCGAACTTGCGCTGCCAGAGTTCACGCAGCTGCTCGTTCCAGTCGAAGCCACTGTCGCGCAGGGCCTGCTCGATATCTGCCCTGGGCAGGCCACGCTGAGCCAGCTCTTCGCGGATGCGCAACGGCCCGTAGCCGGCATTGGCCCGGCTTCTGACAAAGCTTTCGAGATAACGGGATTCGGATAACAGGCCCTGCTCGCAGAGGCGATCCAGGGCCTGCTCGATCAAATCAGGCGGGGCGCCACGCTGGCGCAGTTTGCGAGCCAGCTCGACGCGTCCATGTTCGCGTCGAGCCAGCAGATCCATGGCCGCCCGCCGCACTGCGACGGGATTATCGAGCACGGCTGGCATATGGATCAGAGGTCGGCGTCAGCCAGATCTTCGCTGGCCACGTTCGCCTTGCTGCCGCCGGAGACCACCAGCAGCTTGTTACGGATCTGCTGCTCAATCTCCTGACCGATTTCCGGATTGTCTTCCAGGTATTTGGCGGCATTGGCCTTGCCCTGGCCGATCTTGTTGCCCTTGTAGGCATACCAGGCGCCGGACTTCTCGACCAGGCCTTGCTGCACGCCAAGGTCGATGACTTCGCCACTGCGGTAGATGCCCTTGCCATAGAGAATCTGGAACTCGGCCTGACGGAACGGTGGCGCCACCTTGTTCTTCACGACCTTGACGCGGGTTTCACTACCGACCACTTCGTCGCCTTCCTTCACCGCGCCAGTACGACGGATATCCAGACGGACCGAGGCGTAGAACTTGAGAGCGTTACCACCGGTGGTGGTTTCCGGGCTGCCGAACATCACGCCGATCTTCATGCGGATCTGGTTGATGAAGATGACCAGGCAGTTGGCGTTCTTGATGTTGCCGGTGATCTTGCGTAGCGCCTGAGACATCAGACGTGCCTGCAGGCCGACGTGGGTATCGCCCATCTCGCCTTCGATCTCGGCCTTGGGCACCAGCGCCGCCACGGAGTCGACGATGATCACGTCAACCGCGTTGGAGCGCACCAGCATGTCGGTGATTTCCAGTGCCTGCTCGCCGGTGTCCGGCTGCGAAACCAGCAGGTCGTCGACATTCACGCCCAGCTTGCCGGCATAGTCCGGGTCCAGCGCGTGTTCGGCATCGACGAAGGCGCAGGTAGCGCCCATCTTCTGCGCTTCGGCGATCACCGACAGGGTCAGAGTGGTCTTACCGGAGGATTCCGGACCGTAGATTTCGACGATACGGCCCTTAGGCAGGCCGCCGATGCCAAGCGCGATGTCCAGGCCCAGCGAGCCGGTAGAGATGGCCGGAATGGCCTGGCGATCGTGGTCGCCCATGCGCATCACTGCGCCCTTGCCGAACTGCTTTTCGATCTGGCCCAGGGCTGCAGCCAAGGCGCGCTTCTTGTTCTCGTCCATCAAATCCTCACTTGATCAAGAGGGCCGGAGGCCACAACAACTGTATAAGTAGACAGTATTAGAACATAGGCGATTTTGCTCGCCTAGCCCCGAACCGGTTTTTCTCCGACCGTCAGTGCGATCAACCCTTGCAGCGCGGCCGCTACCGTCTGCTCGCGCACGGCCTGCCGATCGCCGCTAAACAAGTGATGCTGCGCATATACCTGAGCGCCATCGGCCCAGGCGATCCACACCGTGCCCACGGGCTTCTCAGCCGTACCACCACCGGGCCCAGCCACGCCGCTGACCGCCACCGCAAAGCGCGCTTCGCTGTTGCGCTGTGCACCGCGCGCCATGGCCTGTACCACCTCCGCGCTGACAGCGCCAACCTGCTCGAACAACTCTGCAGGCACGCCAAGCTGGCGCGTCTTCTGGGCATTGGAATAGGTGATGTAGCCCACCTCGAACCAGGCCGAGCTGCCGGCAATACGGGTGATGGCCTCGGCGATCCCGCCACCCGTGCAGGACTCTGCCGTGGTGATCTGGGCGCCGAGGCGCTGCAGCTCTTCGCCCAGGCGTGCCGCCAGTTCAGTGAGATTCATCGGTGCTCCGCGCAATCCTCAAAGGTGGCCCACACCCTACACCAGTAAATCGCAGAGTTCAGCCCGCCTCGATCGTGGCTGGCCGGACGGCCCCCGCACCCGATCATCGAGCATCCTGGTGAACAGGCAGAGCGATGTGTTCACTGATCCGCCGTCCGCGACGACTCACCACTGCATCGCCATAACGCTGAATGGGGTCGGCGAGGGTGCGTTTCACGAAGAACCCGAACAGCGTCAGCACCATCAGCATTGCAGCGATATACAGCGGCCCCGGAAGGGCCAGATCGCCCGCACCAAAGCCCAGACGTTCGGCAATCGCAAATACCGACGGATGGGAGAGAAAGAGGATGTATCCGACGCCGCCAAGCGGCGCTAGCCAGCGCAGTTTGTTGCCACTGATGCGCGTGGCACCCAGGAACAGCGTAACCCCCACGCCATAGCTGACGCAGTAGCGATACCAGGTTTCGCCGAAGCCCGTGTCACGCGAGTAGGCAAGCACGCAGATCGGCAGCAGGAACAGATAGAACAGCCCGACCGCGATGCGAGCATAGCGTCCGGTATCTGCGGCTCGACCGTTGTCGGTTGATCGCCACAAGGCGCCGAGAAAACACACGCTCAGCATCAACGGCAGGGCCACCGGCAATTTCATATCAAGCTTGTAACGCATGAAGGCCAACGACAGCGTGAACAGGTATTGCGCGAGCAGGAACAGCAGATCCCGTTTTGCAGAGCCACCGAGCCGCAGCGCGAAGATCAGGATGCACAGTACGTAGAACGTGAGCTCGATCTGCAGCGTCCAGTACAAGCCGATCACGTTGTCGACGAACACGAAGCCTTGCAGCATCGTCGCGTTGATGGCGATGACAGTCGGACTGAATACTTTGGCCGGATCGTCCCAGGGGAACATGACGCCGAGGAACAGCGACAACCAGTACAACGGGAACAGCCTGAAAAAACGCTGATAGGCGAATGCCGCGATAGGTCGCTCGTATCGGCCGCGACTCTTGTAAAGCGCGGCCACGACGAAGTAACCGCTCAGCGCGAACAGCACCAGCACGCTTGTTTTGCCGACATCCAGAACCATCTTGCTGACGCTGAACAGTAGGCCGGTCACTTCGTCGAAATGGCCGTCGCGCTTCATTTTTGCGATCAGATGGGAATAGGCAACGCACAATGCCGCTACGCCGCGCAGGGCATCGAGACCGAGTAGTCGGGACATGTCTGCTCTCACTTTGGCCAGGGGGAGGTCGCCAGAGTTACCGCAGGGAACTGACGCGAGGGGTTAACGCACGCATGCGCTCGCCGTTCGTCAGCAGCAGCTGATGAAGCAGGAACGACACGAGGCAGGAACGACGATCGGGCAAGCTACCGCAACAGGCACCGGGAGCCTGAAGAGTCGCAAGATCAGAGGGCATCGAAAGGGAGAACGCAGGTTACGCGCGTGCGCGCCGGCAACCGATCGACGGGGCTGAGTTATCGGCAGAGGCGGCTTGTCTGTCAACGCTTTCCTGATCCGACCCGACAGATGACCGTCCACAGACATCGGCACCGGCGCGATCCGAACGGATGCCAGTCCCTGCCGCGCAGCGCAGCCCGTGGTAACCTTGCCGGCTTTCTGCGCGAACCCCTCTCCCCAGCCGGGCGGCACCACCAACGCCGCTACCTGGACGCACGACTCGGGTTCTCTCGCCCATCAACGAGCCGCACCGCAAGCCGATGACCAAGCCCAACGCCGACCTTTCCGCCCATACGCCCATGATGCAGCAATACTGGAAGCTCAAGCGCGAGCATCCGGACCAGCTGATGTTCTATCGCATGGGCGACTTCTACGAGCTGTTCTATGACGACGCCAAGAAGGCCGCCGCCCTGCTCGATATCACCCTGACCGCCCGCGGGCAGTCGGCGGGTACGGCGATTCCCATGGCCGGCATTCCCTTCCACTCCGCCGAAGGTTATCTGGCGCGGCTGGTCAAGCTGGGCGAATCGGTGGTGATCTGCGAGCAGATCGGCGACCCGGCGACCAGCAAAGGCCCGGTGGAACGCCAGGTGGTGCGCATCATCACCCCTGGCACGGTGAGCGACGAGGCATTACTCGACGAGCGCCGCGACAACCTGCTGGCCGCGGTGGTCGGCGATGAGCGCCTGTTCGGTCTGTCGGTGCTGGACATCGCCAGCGGACGCTTCAGCGTGCAAGAGCTCAAGGGCTGGGAAACACTGCTCGCCGAGCTGGAGCGACTGAGTCCGGCTGAACTGCTGATCCCCGACGACTGGCCGCAGGGCCTGCCGCTGGAAAAACGCCGCGGCGTGCGCCGCCGTGCGCCCTGGGATTTCGATCGTGATTCGGCATTCAAGAGCCTCTGCCAGCAGTTCTCCACCCAGGACCTCAAGGGCTTCGGCTGCGAGAACCTGACGCTGGCCATCGGCGCCGCTGGCTGCCTGCTCGCCTACGCCAAGGAAACTCAGCGCACCGCCCTGCCCCACCTGCGCAGCCTGCGCCACGAGCGCCTCGACGACACGGTGATCCTCGACGGCGCCAGCCGTCGCAACCTGGAGCTGGACGTCAACCTGGCCGGCGGCCGCGAGAACACTCTGCAGTCAGTCATGGACCGCTGCCAGACCGCCATGGGCTCACGCCTCCTGACCCGCTGGCTGAACCGACCGCTGCGCAACCGCGAGATTCTCGAAGCGCGCCAGGACTCGATCACCTGCCTGCTGGAGCACTACCGTTTCGAGCAGTTGCAGCCGCAGCTCAAGGACATCGGTGATCTGGAACGCATCCTCGCTCGGATCGGCCTGCGCAACGCCCGACCACGCGATCTGGCGCGCCTGCGCGATGCCTTGGCCGCGCTGCCGCAGCTGCAGGCCGGCATGCAGGACCTGGTGGCACCGCATCTGCTCGAACTGGCGAAAAGCATCAGTACCTACCCGGAGCTGGCCGAACTGCTGGCCCGCGCCATCATCGACAACCCGCCGGCGGTAATCCGTGACGGTGGCGTGCTGAAGACCGGTTACGACGCCGAGCTGGACGAGCTGCAGTCGCTCTCCGAGAACGCCGGCCAGTACCTGATGGACCTGGAGACCCGCGAGAAGGCCCGCACCGGGCTGGCCAACCTCAAGGTCGGCTACAACCGCGTGCACGGCTACTTCATTGAGCTACCGAGCAAGCAGGCCGAATCCGCACCGGCCGATTACATCCGCCGGCAGACGCTCAAGGGCGCCGAGCGCTTCATCACGCCGGAGCTCAAGGAGTTCGAAGACAAGGCGCTGTCGGCCAAGAGCCGCGCGCTGGCCCGTGAGAAGCTGCTCTACGACGAGCTGCTGGAAATGCTCATCGGCCATCTGGCACCGCTGCAGGAAAGCGCTGCCGCGCTGGCCGAACTGGACGTGCTGAGTAACCTGGCCGAGCGCGCGCTTAATCTCGACCTGAATCGCCCGCGCTTCGTCGAGCAGCCGTGCATGCGCATCGAGCAGGGCCGCCACCCGGTGGTCGAGCAGGTGCTGGAGACGCCCTTCGTCGCCAACGACCTGGGCCTCGACGATGCCACTCGCATGTTGGTCATCACCGGACCGAACATGGGCGGTAAATCCACCTACATGCGCCAGACCGCGCTGATCGTGCTACTGGCACAGATCGGCAGTTTCGTTCCTGCGGCAGCGTGCGAGCTGTCGCTGGTAGACCGCATCTTCACCCGCATCGGCTCCAGCGACGATCTGGCCGGCGGGCGCTCCACCTTCATGGTGGAGATGAGCGAAACCGCCAACATCCTGCACAACGCAAGTGATCGCAGCCTGGTGCTGATGGACGAAGTCGGTCGTGGCACCAGCACCTTCGATGGCCTCTCGCTGGCCTGGGCGGCCGCCGAGCATCTGGCCAAGCTGCGCGCGTTCACCCTGTTCGCCACCCACTACTTCGAGCTGACGGTGCTGCCGGAAAGCGAGCCGGTGGTAGCCAACGTGCATCTCTCCGCCACCGAGCACAACGAGCGTATCGTCTTCCTGCACCACGTGCTGCCGGGCCCGGCGAGCCAGAGCTACGGCCTGGCCGTGGCGCAGCTGGCCGGTGTGCCGGGCGAAGTCATCCAGCGTGCGCGCGACCATCTGTCGCGCCTGGAAACCACCAGCCTGGCCCACGAAGCGCCGAGAATAGCGCCCGGCCAGCCAGCGCCGCCGATGCAAAGCGACCTGTTCGCCAGCCTGCCGCATCCGGTGCTGGAGGAATTGGGACGGATCAATCCCGATGATGTGACGCCGCGCCAGGCGCTGGACCTGCTATACAGCTTGAAATCACGCATTTGATACGCCGCGAAAGCTGCTAGAATCGCGCGCATTTTTTTGATAAGCGGCATTTGCCTGTGCCGCCTACTCGCAGGGGCGTCACCGTAACGCCTACCTGACACGCCTGAGGAGATAGCTAGACATGACCTTCGTCGTCACCGACAACTGCATCAAGTGCAAATACACCGATTGCGTGGAAGTCTGCCCGGTGGACTGCTTCTACGAAGGCCCGAACTTTCTGGTGATTCACCCGGACGAGTGCATTGACTGCGCGCTGTGCGAGCCGGAGTGCCCGGCTCAGGCGATCTTCTCCGAAGACGAGGTACCGGAAGATCAGCAGGAGTTCATCGAGCTGAACGCGGATCTGGCGGAAGTCTGGCCGAACATCACCGAGAAGAAAGACGCGCTGGCCGATGCCGAAGAGTGGGATGGCGTGAAGGACAAGCTGCAGTACCTGGAACGCTGATACCAAGAGTCAGAACGAAAAATGCCCGCAGCGATGCGGGCATTTTCTTTTGTGCTGCCGAGGGCAGCGACAGGTCAGGCCTTGTCGATGCCTTTTTTCAGGGTGTCTTTCACATCGCCCTTGACCTGCTGGGCCTCACCCTTCACTTCCTGGCGCTGGCCTTCGCCTTTCATGCGCTCGTTGTCGGTCGCTTCGCCCACGCCTTGCTTGATCTTGCCGACGGCTTCGTTGGTATTGCCCTTGATCTTGTCTTCGGTACTGCTCATGGCGAACTCCTAACTTATTCATTAGTGACATAAGGTGGACCGCTCACGCGAAGCGTTAGTTTCGCCCCGGCCATCGGGCCAGAGCGGCTCATGTCTGGCGTGAGGGCATCAGCCGGCGCAGCAGGGGCCGGCCAGCCAGATGCAGAAACACTGGCGCGCCAGCAATGAGGTAGAAGTAATAGGTCACGAAGCGCCAGATCAGTATCGCCGCCGCAGTAGTCGACTTGCCGACCATCGGCGTCAGCAGCGCAGCCGACGCCAGCTCGGCACTGCCCGCGCCACCCGGCAACAGGCTGAGCTGGCCGGCAGTCAATGCAAGCAACTGTACGAGGAAGGTCCAGGCCCAGGCCAGCTCGCTACCCAGCCCCTGCAGCGTCAGGTAGAGCACGCTGAAGCGCAGCAGCCAGTGCAGCGTGGTGAGCCCGAACACGGCGAGCAATATACGGCGCGGTAAGCGGAAGCAGTCGATCAGTGCATTGCGAAAACTCAGCACCTTGCGCGCCCAGCGCCGTTTGCGCGACTGCTTCATGCCCAGCCGGGTCACCAGCCAGCCATTGAGCAGAAATACCTGACGGTGGAAGCGTCCGAGCAACGCCAGCAGCGCTATTACACCGATCAGCAACGCCACGCTGAAGCCCAGCAAACCGGCGATGTGGGTGCTCAATGCATGGGTCAGCGCGTAGATCAGCACGCCGACCATTGCGCAGGCGAAGAACAGTAGATCAGTCAACTGCTCGACGGCATAGGTTGCCGTGCCCTTCGCTGGCGCCACGCCCTGGCGCATCAGCAGCGCCATAAGTGTTAGCGGCCCGCCGGCGCCGCCGGGTGTAGCGCAGATGGCAAACTCGGTCGCTACGACGATGCCGAATGCTCGGCGCTGGCCCAAATGTCTGCGCCCCAGCAGCAAGCGCAAGCGCAGCGCATTGAGATTCCAGCCCAGCACCACCATGCCGAGCATCGCCACAAGCAGGCCGCCTGGAAAACTGCGCAGCCGCTCGAAAAGACCGCTACCGCCGAGCAACAGCGGCACCATGGCCGCGCCGAGCAACGCGCCGCCCAAGATCCACCAGCGACGATTCATGCCACAGCGCTCGATGACCGGTACTGTCGCAGCCAGTCGATCTTGGTCAGCGGCCGCCTGCCTTCCTGAAGCAGGCGCTCGAGCACATCGAGCCAGTAGCGCCGGGAAAACTCATGACGCATGTCCACTGGATGCACCCCCAAGCGCAGCAATGGCGCCTGTCGGCTCTGGCGCAGCTGCCGCTCGCTAACCAGCCAGGACACACCGCGCCGCCAAGGACTGCGTGCGCTCCAGACCAGCCCTGGGGCGACGATCGGCGAGAAGTCCGGCAGCAGGTAGAGATGGCCGGGATCGCTGGTATAGGTCAGTCCGCTGCCGGCCAATACGCGCTGTGTTCCCTTGCTCATCAACCAGGCCGGCGCGACGAAACCATGCAGCGGCCATTGCTGCCGCCGGAACAGCTCCAGGCCACGCCCCAGGCGCTCGCCAGCAGCCTGTTCATCGAGGCCATAGAACTCGCCTTCATGAGTGTAAACCCGTCGCATGAACCAATCCTTCGGCGTCCTTGGCGCGGGCTCGAGATCGGCGTGGAAGCAGCCGTGCAGCACCAGCTCGTCGCCACGCTGCACCCGCTGGTCCAGCAGGCGGCAGAAATCCGGCTGCTGTTCCAGCGGATTGCGCTGATGAAAATCCGGAACCACCAGCCAGGTAATGGGTACGCCGCCGATGGCATCCACCGCCTCGACGAAGGGTCGGTAGTCGGGCCAGGTTTCCGCGGCTACATCGTGCAGCACCAGCGTCAGAGCAGCGTCAGCCATGTACGGCTACCGGCAGGTCCGCGGTGCCGAGCACTGCGTGGTAGTGAGCAAGCAAGCCGGCCACGACGGCATCCCAGGCGTGGTGCGCCTCGACATGCTGGCGGGCCTGTTGGCCGAGCAGCCGGGGGTCGTCTTCGAACAGCTCGCGCACGGTATGCGCCATGGCCCTCGGGTCCAGCGGCCGGCACAGACGACCGCTGTAGAACGGCACCAGCTCTGGCAATGCACCGGCGCGCGCGGCGATCACCGGGATACCACTGGCCATGGCTTCGAGAGCCACCAAGCCGAAGGTCTCCTGATTGCCGGCATGCAGCAGCACATCACTACTGGCCATGTAGCGCGCCACTTCGCTGGCGCAACAGAAGCGGTCGATCACCGTGACATTCTCCGGTACCCGCTGCGGCATGCTCGAGCCCACCAACAACAAGTGGTACGGCTTACCGAGCTGGCGCGCGGTTTCCAGCAGAATATGCAGGTTCTTTTCCCGCGAGCCACGCCCGGCGAAGATCATCAGCCGGGTGTCATCCGCCAACCCCAGTTCGCGGCGCAGATCGGGATCACGCCGCTCGGGGCGGAAGGTTTCCAGGTCCACGCCCAAGGGCTGCACGAACACGCTTTTCACCCCAAGATGGGTCAGTTTGTCGGCCATCACCTCGCTCGGCGCCAATACCCGGTCGAAGCTGCCGTACAGCTTCGAGACGTAGCCATTTAGATTGGTACCCAGCCAGCTGCCGATACGATTGCTGACCAGCAGCGGCAGATCGGAGTGATAGAAACCGATGACCGGGACATTCAGCCGGCGCCCCGCATCCAATGCCGCCCATGCCGTCATGTAGGGATCGCCGACTTCAATCAGATCGGGGCGCAGCGAACGCAGCAGGTTGCACCAAGGCGCACGGCGGATCGGAAAGCGATAGCCCTTGCCGAAGGGCAGAATCGGCGCCGGCACTTCATAAAGGCCGTCGTTGTGACTGTAGTCGCCGCCCGGCACCAAGATGCTGTGCCGCACTCCGGAGTACAACTGCAGCCTGCGATGCTTCGCCTCGAGGTAGGTGCGCACGCCACCACTGGCGGGCGCATAGAACATGGTCATATCCGCGATATGCAAGGTACTTCTCCGTCGGTCCCGTAGCAGAACACCGGTCTTCGCCGGGCATGTCGCGGGTTCGAACGACATGCTCCGCAATCCCTGCGGAATAATTCTGTAATGAAATAGATGACCGTAACGGAGATGCGTTGTTCGCAGCGGAGCGCCGGACGGCGCCTCAGCTGTCCAGCTGCTTGTCGCCCTCGTCCTTGCCCTCGACCGAAGCGTGCTCTATCACCGCGTTGAGTTCGGCGCCGAACAACAGCACCGCTGCGGAGATGTATAGATACAGCAGCAACACGATGATCGCGCCAATGCTCCCGTAAGTAGCGTTGTAATCGGCGAAGTTCTGCACATAGACGCCAAAGGCAATCGAGGCGAGTATCCACACCAGCACCGCCAGCACCGAGCCTGGTGTGATAAAGCGGAAATCCTGCTCCACGTCGGGTGTTACGTAGTACAGCAGTGCCACCACCAGCATCAGCGTCAGCACGACCACCGGCCAGCGTGCCCAGGTCCACAGCACCACCACCATATCGCGCATGCCCACCTGCCCGGCCAGCCACTCGATGGCTTGCGGCCCGATGATCATCAACCCTGCCGTGAGCAGCAGCAGCACCGCTATGCCAACGGTGTAGGCCAGCGAGAGCATGATCAGCTTCCAGCTCGGGCGCCCCTCCTCCACGTCGTAGGCCCGGTTCATCGCATTCATCAGCGAGCGGAAACCGATGGACGCGGTCCACAGCGCCACGAGAATACCGAAGGACAACAGGCCAGCCTGCTGCTCCTGCAGCTGCTCGATGACCGGATTGATCTGCTCCATCGCTATCGGAGGCAGAGCAAGCGACGCCTGCATGCGCAACCAGTCGAAGAAATTCTGCAGGTCGAGAAAGCCCAGCAACGCGATGAGAAACACGAGAAACGGAAACATCGCAAACAGCCCGCGATAAGCCAGCGCCGACGCATAGGTGGACATGTCGTCGCTGCTGAATTCCTTGAAGGTACGCTTGAGCAAGGTAAAGGCCCCGATACCGCGGGTGTCCAGCATGGCCATCGATATTCCCCCCAAACAGTGAAATGTGCCGTCTAGAAAATGGGACGACCGCTCTGCTGGAGAGTTCGGTATTGGGAAGCTGAGCTAGCCTTTCATTACCGGTGAACTAAGCCGCTTGCCAATCAGTTGCCCGATAAAGCCAGCGCGGATGCAACTTCTCGAAGCAAACGCTGGAACTCAGTAACGAAGCGCTCATAAGCGCCGGTCCAGCGATCGCCGTTGAGAAGGTGCACCTCCAAGTCAATGCTCAGCTTTTGCAGGCGCACGGCGCCTAGCGTTGCGGCCAATGATTTGAACCGATGCAGCGAATCATTTGCTTCCTCTATTCGTCCTTGCATGAGGCTGATATGAAGCCTTTCCGCAAAGTCGGAGTGATCATCAACAAAACGCTTCAGCAAAGATCGATACAGGTCATGGTTATTTAGTAAACGTTCTAGAGCAGAACGCTGATCAAGCCCCTCAATGGTCGGCAGTAGCTCCTTTTCCTGTTCCGCTCGGATCTCTGGCAAAGGCTGCGTCGATCGGCACAACCAACGCTCCAGCAAGGCTTCCAAGTGCCTGGGGTGGATCGGCTTCGCCAGATAGTCACTCATCCCCGATTGCAGGCATCGCTGGCGGTCTCCCGCCAGGTTGCTGGCCGTAAGCGCAATCACTGGAATGTCAGGATTATTCCAACGGAGCCTGCGGACAACCTCCAAGCCGTCCATGACAGGCATCTGGACATCGAGCAACACCAGCTCTAAGCCGGGATCGCTTGCAACCTGCTGCAATGCGTCGGCCCCGTTTATCGCAGTACTCACTTCCAGCCCAAACGACATGAGCTGCTCGCAAGCTACCTCACGATTAAGAGGATCGTCGTCGACCAGTAACACGCGACGGCCGCGCAGAGAAAAACTATCGGTCGCGTGATCAGGTTCGGCTCCATCGTAGGCGCCTGGCGCAAGTTCCAACTTAACAACGAACGCAAACAAGCTTCCTATATTCGGCTGGCTGCGCGCGATGAGATTGCCGCCAAGGAGGGTTGCCAGCTCCGCACAAATAGCCAATCCCAACCCAGTACCACCGTAGCGCCGAGCGATCGAGTCATCCATTTGCTGGAATGGCTTAAACATCTCATCCAGCCTTTCGGCGGGGATGCCGATGCCACTATCCTGAACTTCGAAACAGAGATCGCAGCACCTACCATGGAGCTCATTCAGCCGAACCCTCAATGAAATGCTGCCACGCTCGGTGAACTTAATCGCGTTATCCATCAAGTTGATCAAAACTTGAGCGATCCGTAGCGGATCCCCATAGAACTGCCCCGGCAGCCGCGGATCTATGTCCACAATAAGCCGAAGCTGCTTGCTACTGGCCCGCTCCCATACGATATCGACGACGCTCTCAACCAACCGCTGTAGTGAGAAAGCCACCTGCTCGATCTGCATCTCGCCTGCTTCGATCTTGCTGAAGTCGAGAATGTCACCGACCACCTCCTGCAGGTGCTCCGCTGACTTGAGAATCTTATCTAGATAGCCATCTACCTTTGCATCGCGGTTGCTTCGGCGAGCCAAGTGCGCCAGACCTACCACGGCGTTGAGCGGCGAACGAATCTCGTGGCTCATGTTGGCTAGGAAATTGGCCTTGGCCTGGGCGCCCGCTTCCGCCTGATCCTTGGCCGCCACCAGTTCCGCGGTTCGCTCATACACCTGTCTTTCCAGATCGGCCGCCAGCTCGCTTAAGGCGAGTCGATCGCGGGCCTGCTCGGTTTCCTCTATGGCGAGACTGCCCAACGCCCGAAGCCCACCCTTGTTGTCGAGTATGGGAAAAGCGATCAGACGATAGGCGCGAAAATCAACCTGATGTTGGTCCGTTCCCCTCGATATGAACTGGCGTTCCTGCAACGTGCCCGAGAGCAAGGTTTCGCGCTGCGCTTCCCATACCAGTTGGCTTAATGGGGGAAGTTCGCTGCTCCGGCCGGAACCGCGCAGGTCGAGGCGCCCCCAGCTCTCGACATCAGAACCGCGTACAGCCTCGTTCTCGAGTTTCACACACCCTTCCGGATCACGTATGCGTACCATCAGCGGCAAGTGGTCAAGCACCTGCCGATAAAGCGATTCCCGCTCGGCGAGGTGCTGTCGATCACGCCAGGTCCTCAGAGTTAGATAAACCACCAGGACAACGGCCAGCGCGCACAAGGTCAGGATCAGATTGCGCCCAAGCCGATAGGCCTCATACAGCGGAAGCAGGTCATGCTCGACAACCAAACCCAGGTCGAGCTCATCCAGCCACAGGGCTGCGCCCGCAACCAGCACGCCATTACGGTCACGGTAGCCCTCGGAATAGCTGGCCGAGTCATGCCCCGGTCCGAACGATAAGCCGGGCGATAGGCGCCAGGCGTCACTCGGGCGCGAAGCCGACGTAAGCCGCGTCCCCTCGCCGTCGACCGCAAACACCCGGGTCTGTGGACCCTCCAACCGCGTCAGCAACGGTCCCAGCTCGTTGTCTAGAGCCAGACGCAGACATAGAACCGGTGGACGAGCCGCGGCGCTGCGCTCGATTCCGATGCGTCCACACGCCATCTGCATGAGCGTTCCTGCCGGAAAAACCTGATCGGGATTTAGCAAGGCCACCGGGGCCGGAAACGGGCGGGAAATGGCCCCACCTTCCCGTTGGCTACGCAGCAACGTGTCGCTGGCCAGCTCCGGAAGCGCAAAGCTGCGCCGATGGGTCAGGTTGCTGTCACTTATCACCCGCAGGTCGCCATCGAACAGTACGTGCCCCGCGTATCCCTGCCCCAGATACAGGGGACGCAGATGCTCGGCCAGATAGTGGTCAACACTAGCCCCGGGGTTCTCCAATCGCCGAACCACCCAGGCCTGCACATCGTGCAGCTCTGCCAGCCCGCGGACGGCTATCAGATGACGGTGCTGCCAGTACTGCAATAGGTCCTTTATCACCTTCATCCGCGCATCGAACTGGGCGGCATTATTGGCCGCCACCTTGCTGCGCACCGTTTGTAGCCCTGCAATGGTAAGAAGCACCAATAGCAGGCAGGCACCTATTGGGGTAAGGAGACGGGAGAACCTGGTCATTCCGTGTACCGCTCTGAATCTACGAGCCAATCGTTGAGGGACGTGTTTCCCTTATGCCGCTGATGCCAGTCTGCAAGCTGGTCCGCTGGCATCGGTCGCGCGAATAGGTAGCCCTGTCCCGAATGGCAACCCAGCAACTCAACCAAAAACAGGTCGTCCTTGCACTCGACCCCTTCGGCTACGCAAGGCAACCCGAGCTTGTGTCCTGTCTGAATTGCCGAGTACAAAATCGCCCGAGCACGCCGGTTCTGATGTGCCTCGCGAACGAAAGCACGGTCGATCTTTAGCTCGGTGAAGGGCAGGCGCGAAAGCTGGCGGAGGGTCGAAAAGCCAGTGCCATAGTCGTCTATCGAAAGGCCGAAACCCGCCAGGCGCAGGCGTCCGACAGACGCCAGTGTCACCAGCGGATCGTCCATCAGCGCGCTCTCGGTGACTTCGAGGATCACCTGGCTCGGGTGGCATCGCGCTGCAGCCACCAGACGAATAAGATCATCCGCAAAATGGCGATTGGCCAGCAGGCTGATGTCCACATTCAGGGCGATGCTGATGGACGCGTCCTGCAAGCTCGACAAATGTTCCATGGCCTGTCGTACCAGGCAGTAGGTCAGTTCGCAGAGTTGGCCACTGCCGGTGGCCAGGGGAATGAAATCAGCTGGCGAGATAACCACGCCGCCCGGCTCTAGCCAACGCGCCAGCACTTCGTAGCCGGTGACCCTTCCGCTTAGCAGGTGCACCTTCGGCTGGTAGTAAGGCTGTATGCAGCCACGCTGGAGCGCCGACCCGAGCGCTGCCTCGCTGGGCAGCGAGCGAGCGCGCTCACAGCCGCCCTGCTTGTCTCGCCGCTGCCCCGCCTGAGACAACAGTCGATGCAGGTCACGGCCCTCGATCGGCTTTCGCAGACTGCCGAGCAAAGGAACGCCCGCCGCATGCAGCATGCTTTCGACCGTGGAGATCAGCGCTTCTTCCCGGGCACTGACAACTACCACTTCGGAGAAAATCCGTTCCTCGCCCAATCGCTGCAGCAGTTCAATGCCGTTCATCCCCGGCATCTCCAGATCGACGAGCAGCAGCGACAGTTCGCCGTGACTGTCCCGAAGGATGGCCAATGCAGCCGCGCCATCATCGACCTGCTGGATATCCTGAAGGCCAAACCCCCTTAGCAGCGCGCAAAGCAGCTCGCGCTGGAATGGACTGTCCTCGACGATGAGCACCTTCTGCGCCCGAACTGCTTCCGGGAGCTCGGCCAAGCCCGCCCCCTTAAATGGTTCCAATCCTGTCAAAACTTCTGTCCGTAATGGGCGATCCGCTCGGGCAGATCCTCCAGGTTGCAAATCTGCTCTACGCCACCCAGGCGAATCGCTTCCTTAGGCATGCCGAACACCACGCAGCTCTCTTCATCCTGAGCCAGCGTCGCGGCCCCGGCATCTCGCATCGCCTTCAGCCCACGGGCGCCATCGTCACCCATGCCGGTCATTATGACACCGAGCGCATTGCGCCCCGCAGCGTTGGCCAGCGAGCGGAACAGCACATCCACCGAGGGCTTGTGGCGCGAGACAGGAGGCCCATCCTGCACCATCACCTGATATTGCGCGCCGTTACGCCTGACGCTCAGGTGCAGGCCGCCCGGGGCTATCAACGCTCGCCCCGGCAGGACGCGGTCGCCGTCCTGCGCCTCGCGAACTTCGATATCACAGGCCGCGTCGAGCCGCTGCGCGAACTGCCGCGTGAAATTCGCCGGCATGTGCTGCACGATGACCATGCCCGTACAGTCCTTCGGCATCCGCTTCAGCAGGTATTCCAGCGCTCGCGTTCCACCGGTGGAGGTACCGATCGCAACAATCGCATCGGTAGTACGGCTGAGCGCAACAGCTGCCAGAGGAGGAACGCCGCTCGTCGCCAACTTACCGGCACACCCGACCCTGCGCATACGGCTGGAGGCAGCCTGACGCACCGTCTGTACCAGCTGCGCACGCTGCTCCTGAATGAACTGGCCTACGCCCCCTCCCGGCTTGCACAGGATCGCCACCGCACCAGCGTCCATGGCATCCAGCGCAACGGCCGAGCCCTGTTCGGCCAGAGATGAGAACACGATGGTTGGGATGGGGTCGTCCTGCATCAGCTGGCGCAGAAAGGTCAGCCCATCCATCCGCGGCATTTCGACATCGACCACCAGCACGTCGGGGCGCAGGGTACGCAGCTTCTGAAATGCGAACAATGGATCAGGCGCAACACCGATCACCTCGATGTCGGGCTCTGCCTCCAGCTGCTCGCGCAGCATCGAGCGCACCACTGCCGAATCATCGACGATCATGACCTTGATCATGCCGACACTCTCCGCGCTGCCGTCGATTCCGGAGCACGGTAAATCGATGGTGCCAGCTGCTGCAGCGGTAAACGGATACCGGTCAGCGATTCGCAATGGCCGATGATGAGCCATCCGCCTGGACGCAGAGCCGCACACAGGTTGTCCATCACTCGCTGACGCGTCGGCTGGTCGAAATAGATCAGTACGTTACGCAGGAAAATCACATCGAAGGCCCCGGCCTCCGGCCAGGCGCAGAGCAAATTGTGCTGCTCGAAACGCACTCGGGCACGCAGCGCCGAATCGATCATCATCATTCCTTGATAAGCACCCGTGCCGCGCCGGCAATAGCGCTTGAGGTAATCCACGGGCAACAGCTCGACGCGGTCCAGCCGATACAGGCCGCTACGTGCCTGCTGAAGAGCCCGGCCACAGATATCGCTGGCCACCAGTTGCCAGCCGCCCTCGCCCAGTTGGTCGGCCAGCACCATCGCCAGGCTGTAAGGCTCTTCTCCGGTTGATGACGCCGCACACCAGACCTTCATCGGCCGTTCATCGCAACTGGGGATGATCTGGTTCTTGAGCCGGGCGAAATGCGCCGGCTCTCGAAAGAAGTAGGTTTCGTTGGTTGTCAGGCGGTCGAGCATCTCCGCTCGCTCCGCCTTTCCTTCCGGACTGAAAACGAGGGCGAGATAAGCATCGAAGTCTGCTAGCCCCAGCTCATCGACTCGGCGCCATAGCCGACTGACCACCATTGAGCTTTTTTGCGTTGTCAGGAGGATGCCAGCGGTCTGGTACAACCATTGCTGGATCTGCTTAAAGCTGGCAGGACTGAGCGACTTCATCGAGGCATTATCCCGCCGCCGCGACATCGGCACCGGAGCCGGAGCCGGCCTCGATCAACGTTTCCAGCTCCACCAGCGATAGCACCGAAGCGATATCGAGGATCGGGATGAAGCCCTGCTCGCGGCGCAGCATGCCGATGACGAAGTCATTGCGCAGGCCGGTGCCGAACTGCGGTTTGCGCTCCACTTCGCCCGGCTCCACCTCACGCACCTCGGTCACGCCATCGACCAGAACACCGAGCATGTGCAGGTTGTCGCCCTGCGCGACCTCGACAACCACGATGCAGGTTCGACGGTTGATGCGGGTGGGCTCCTGGCCGAAGCGCACCGACAGATCGAGCACCGGCACCACCGCACCGCGCAGATTGATCACTCCGTGTAGGAAACGAGGCGCCAGCGGAATCGCTGTGACCCCGGGGTACTCGATGATCTCGCGGATGGCGTGGATGCCCACACCATAGGTTTCGCCACTCAGGTTGAACATCAGGTACTGCCGTACCAGTTCGAGATTTTCCTCGGACTCAGCCATGGAACACCTCAGAAGTTAACGAAGAGTTTTTCGTCGACGGCATCCGTCGAGACGCCGCTCTGCGTCGCACTACGAGCACTTGTCGGCCGCGCGCTACGCGCATTGCCCGATACCCGCTCGGCACGCTGCTGCTCAGTCTTGAAGAACTGCATGACGCTCTGCAGTTGCAGCGCCTGGCTGCTCATTTCATCGGCAGTAGCGGAAAGCTCTTCGGAGGCCGAGGCGTTGGCCTGGGTCGTCTTGGAAAGCTCGACGATGGCGCCGTTGATCTGATCAATACCCGAGCGCTGTTCCTGCGACGCGGCCGCGATTTCCTTGACCAGATCAGCTGTCTTGCCGATGGACGGCAGCATCTCTTCCAGCAGCGTGCCGGCGCGCTCGGACATCTTCACGCTGGAACCGGCCAGTGCACCGATTTCCTGCGCCGCCACCTGGGACCGTTCGGCCAGCTTGCGCACCTCGGCTGCCACTACCGCAAAGCCCTTGCCATGATCACCGGCACGTGCCGCCTCGATGGCCGCGTTCAGCGCCAACAGGTTGGTCTGATAAGCGATGTCATCGATGATGCTGATCTTGTCGGCAATGGACTTCATGGCGTCGACGGTTTCGCGTACCGCCTCGCCGCCCTCCTTGGCCGAACTTGCGGATTGGGTAGCCATGCTGTCGGTGAGGCCAGCGTTTTCCGCATTCTGCGTGACGGTCGCTGCGGTCTCCTCGATGGAGGCACTGATCTCCTCCACGCTGGATGCCTGCTCGGTAGCGTTCTGGCTGAGCGTGCCGGACGAGGCGGAAACCTGCTCGGAAGCCGAAGCCAGCGAGTTGGCCGAAGCGGTGACCTGGCCGATGACATCGGTCAGCCGGGCGACCATGCTATTCATCGCGGCGAGCAGGCTGTCCTCGTCGCCCTTGCGCAGGTTGACCTTCACCGTCAGGTCGCCCTGGGCGATACGTTGCACGACATCACGGGCGTAATCCGGCTCTCCGCCGAGCTGGCGCACGACCACACGAGTCAGGAACATGCCGAACAGAATGGCGGCCAGCACGGCCAGGGCGATGACGATGCCCATCACGACCTTCATCGAGGCGACGGTGTTGGTAGCCGCCTGATCCGCTGCCGCGCCCTGCTTCAGCATCTCGCCTACCAGCGCTTCGAAGTTGCTTTCAATTTCGTGGGAGATCGGCCGCAGCGGACCATTGATGATAGCCATGCCTTCAGCGGCCCGATCCTCTCGCGCCAGCGCCAGTGCGTTCTGCACTCCGGCAATGTAGGCATCCAGGCCCTGCTGGATATTGTCAGCGATCTTGATCTCCACATCGCTCATCACCGTCTTGCGGTACTCGTCGAACGCGTCTTGCGACACCTGACGGTACTCGATGGCGCGCTTGACGGTTTCCTCACGCGCGGCACCTTCCTGGGTCAGCAACCGCAGCGCGGTACGGGTGTAGATCAGATACTGGGTGTAAGCGTTCTGCGCTTTGGCAGTTGCAACCAGGTTGTTCTGATACAACCCGTTCAGCGCGTTGCCGACTGAGATGATGTTACTCAGGCCATACAGGCCCATTCCCGCGGCGATCAGTGCGAGCGTGAAGAATGCGCTGAGCAACTTCTTAGCCAGACTAAGTTTCATGAACCAATTCATCGTTGAAGCCTCAAGCTTGAAATCGAAGAGAAGTTGTCGACGGTTACCCGTCAGTTGGCACTGCTGACCAGCGCCGGTATGTCGAGAAGAAGGGCAACGCTGCCGTCGCCAAGAATTGTTGAACCACTGAAGCCGCGCATGCCGCTAAGGAGATCGCCGAGTGGTTTGATGACCGCCTGGATTTCGCCAACGAAACGGTCCACCACGATGCCAGCGCGCTGATCACCGCACTGCACGACCACCAGACACTCACGGGCGCTTTGCTCGCGCGGTATACCGAAACGCTCGGCCAGGCGGAGGTAAGGCAACGGCTGGCCACGCAGGCTGAACACGTCGTTGCCTCGCTGTTCGCTAAACTCCAGGCACTCGACCACTAGGTCCAGCGGCAGTACGAAATCGGCGTCACCCACCGCGACCTGAAAGCCGTCGATGATGGCGAGCGTCAGCGGCAGGTGGATGCGAAAGGTCGAACCCTTGCCGCGGGCGCTCTGGATATCCACGGTGCCGCGCAGCTGCTCGATGTTCTGGCGCACCACATCCATGCCCACACCGCGGCCAGAAAGGTCGGTGACCTTGTCTGCAGTGGAGAACCCCGGCGCGAAGATAAGGTTGAAGACGTCGCGCTCGGCTAGCTGCGCCGTGGGCTCCACCAGCCCGCGCTCGATCGCTTTGCGCAGAATACGGTCGGTATCCAGGCCGCGGCCGTCGTCGCTGATCTCGATGACCACCGATCCCGACTGGTGATAGGCGTTGAGCGAAAGGGTGCCCTGCTCCGGCTTGCCGGCGGCCAGGCGCTCCTCGATCGACTCGATGCCGTGGTCCATCGCGTTGCGCACGACGTGCAACAGGGGGTCGGTGAGCTTTTCGACCATGGATTTATCCAGCTCGGTATCGGCACCGCTGACCTTCAGCTCGATACGCTTACCAAGTTCCCTGCAGACGTCCCGCACAACCCGCGGAAAGCGTTGGAACACATCGCCAATAGGCACCATACGCAAGTTCAGCGCGCGGTCGCGGATCTGTTCCACCAGATGCCCTACATCCTCAAGCAACTCGCCCAGGTCGGCGTCCTGACGGATCGCTGGGTGGCTGTTGCAGGCGGAATTGCGAATGACCAGCTCGCCAACAGCGTTGATCAGCTCATCGAGCTTGCGTGCGTCGACCTTGATGAAAACTTGCTCAGAGGCGCGAGAACGGTTGACTTCGGCTGCATCCAGGAGGCTGCTGCGTTGCGAGACGTCGACGATTGCCAGGTGATCTTCTTCGATCAGCGTGCTGTCAAGCTCGTCCAAGACCTCAATCTGGATGTCGCAATCCTGCTCGATGAACTCCAGCGCCTGCTCGATAGCGCTGCGCTCGACATCAGCCATCAACTCGAGGACGAAGCCTAGATGACAGCTTTCTGAATTCAGCTCGGTGAGGGGCGGCAAATCGTCCTGCAGAACCTCCAGCGCAAGCACCTCGCCCATGTCGGCCAGATACTGAACGAATGGGATCGGGTCCAGGCCATGTGCGAACACCTGCGCTTGCGGGCGCAGGGTGATGCGCCAATGCGTACCCCCGCTAATTCCGGCGGCAGGGATCGCCTCCGGAGCGACGTACAGAGCAACACCTTCGAGAAAGGAACCTAGCTCAGCGCAAAGACGGGCGCGCGTGACCGGGTCAGGATCTTCATCCTCACGGCCTTCGGCGACGTTGTCGAACAACCGGCTCAGGTAATCACCACAGTTGAGCAGCAGTGAAACCAGCGACGCATCGATCGGCTGCTCGCCGGTGCGCACCTGAACCAGCAGATTTTCCATCAGGTGAGTGAAGTCCACCACCAGCTGGAGATTGAACATGCCCGAGGAACCCTTGAGCGTATGAGCTGCGCGAAAGATGGCGTTGATGCGCTCGCTGTCGGCACCCTGGCTTTCAATTGCCAGCAGCGCCTGCTCCATTTCGGCCAGCAGCTCGCGAGCCTCATCAAGCAGCACGCTACGAACGGCTTGCATATCCATGAGGCTTCCTCAGTTATCCAGCAATGATGTGAGCCAGACGCGCGCGAGCATCTGCTCGACCGCCGGGCTCGGCGCGATCAGTTGTACCGACGGCAGCTGATGACGCAGCGCCAACAGCAGCTGCAGGCCGGAGCAATCGATTTCACTGATGCCTTCCAGGCTGACCGCCTCAGGCGCTCGCTGCTGCAATTCCAGAAGCAGCAGCGCATGCAGCTCAGCCGCGCGCTCGATGGTGAAGGCGCCGCCCAGCTTCAGCGTTGTGTCGTGGGGTATCTGCGATGCGGACATGGCGTCAGATCACCAGTTTGGAAACGGCGTCGAGCAACATCGGCGGCTGGAAGGGCTTGGTGATCCAGGCGCGCACACCAGCGGCCTTGCCCTGCTGCTTCATGCTGTCGCTGCCCTCGGTGGTGAGCATGATCACCGGGGTGAACTTGTAGGCTGGCTGTAGTTTGGCGGCCTTGACGAAGCTGATGCCATCCATGTTCGGCATGTTCACGTCAGAAATGATGAGGTTGTATTTGCGGCCGTCCAGCTTGCTCAGCGCGTCCTTGCCGTCCTGGGCCTCCACAACGGTGTAACCGGCGCCGCGCAGGGTCAGGCTGACCATCTGGCGCATGCTCGCCGAATCGTCGATCACCAAAATCGTCTTGCTCATGCTTGTTTCAACTCAAAAGAATGTGATGGAAGAAGAAGCGCTGGTGGGCTCGACGCCACGGCCATCGTGCAGCGCACGTTGCTCCAGCGTGGTGTAAGTGCCACTCAGACGTTCGAGCCACTCGGCAACTTCCGGCAGCTCGACGCCGCCGGCGCTCAAGCTGGACAAGGTCTGCTCAAGGCGCTGCATGTCATCTGTGACGTGCCCCATGATCTGGTCGACGCGGTCCTGAAATTGCAGGTGCACCACCAGCTGGTTGATTTCGCTTTCCAGCACGCCACGCTCCTGCTGGAGCTGGTGCAGTGAGTCCTGCAGCACCGTGGCCGTCTCGTTGAAGTCCTGCACGATGTTTTCAACCAGCTGCTGCGACTCCTCCACCACGCTCTGCTCGCGAATGGCGAAGGATGCAGAGAGGCCCTGCGCCTTGTGGATTACCTCGGTGACAGTCGCCACCGTCTCGCGGATCAGCTTGCCGGTCTCGCCAGATTCATTGGAGAGCTTGCGCACTTCGTCGGCGACTACCGAGAAGCCACGCCCCGCCTCCCCCGCCCGGGCTGCCTCGATGGCGGCGTTGAGCGCGAGCAGGTTGGTCTGATCGGCGATCTTGCCCACCTGATCGGCCATGCGGCTGAGCTCGTGGGTCTGGCTGGCGATGCTGTCGATTTCAGCAAGCAGGAGCGCGCGGTACTGCTGGGTCTGCAGCAAGGCGTCGGTAATCTTGTGCAGATCATGCTCAGCTCGCTGGATGGTCTCGATCGCGCGGCTGCTCTGATCCTGACCACTTTGTGGCGCATCGGCGATCAGGCGCTGACTCAACGCGGCGAAGCCGCACGACAAACCCGTGATGGCGCCGCCTACCTGGTCGCGAGCCAGCTGCAGATGCTGGCCCCACAGGGGCAGGACACCGACTACCAGAGCCTGTAAGCGCTCGCGCAGCTGGGAGTCCTGCAATGGCTCAGAATTATCAAGCTGCGGCAGGTGTTTGGCCGCTTCGTAGCCGTTTTCGGCTACTACAAGCAGTAGCAGCACTATGGCGCCCCATGCGACGCCCAGCCACCAAATCTGGGCCAATAATCCGCAGAGGATTACGTTGGCCAGCGCCAAAACCCGTCCCGCATTCGGATGTCGCATGCCCGCTCAACTCCACAGCTATGTGCGATAGGCAGGCATTGTCGTTTGGTGGCGTTTTAATGGCTTGAGTAGAACTACTCAACACCTGAGGGGGAATCTACCTTCAGCGCTGGGAGGTCAGAGCAGCAGGCGAACGAGCTCCACGACCGATGAGACGTGTAGCTTGTCCATAAGCCGTGCCCTATGGTTTTCCACGGTGCGCACGCTAAGGCCTGCCAGTTCGGCAATCTCGCGGCTGGAGAGGCCTTGCATCACCCATTGCGCGACTTTGCGTTCTTGCGCCGTCAGTAGCGACAGACGCGCTTCACGTGCCTCCCGCTGCAAGCGCTCGCGGTGCCGTTGCAGGCTGACCGCCAGCGCCGCGTTTACACGATCCAGCAGATGCTGCCCGTGCACCGGCTTTTCAACGTAGTCGAACGCGCCTCGCCGCATCGCTTCCACTGCGGTTCCCACATCGCCGTGACCCGTGATGAAGATGATCGGCGCTTCCACTCCTCGGGAGAGCAATTCTGCCTGCAACTGCAAGCCGCCCATTTGCGGCATCCGCAAATCGGAAAGGATGCATTCACATGCCCCAGGCACGTGATCTTCGAGAAAGGCCAGCGATGAGGTGAAGCATCGCACGGTCAGGCTGATGGAACGTAACAGAGTGGCATGCACCTGAAGAACGAACGGATCGTCGTCAATCAGCGATACAGTGCCTTGCAGCGCAGACATGTTCATGAGGACAGGAGAGTAATTGGAACCTTAGGGTCGCGATTGTAAGGGCTATAGCCGTTGGTCATGTCAATTGATCGCGTGCTGCGCAACTGTGCGGCCGTTCTTTTAGGAGCGGTTGCCACAACCAGGTTTTGGGGCCAATGCCGCCATGCTGCTGGAGAGTTCGCTGCTAGTCGCGCGCGACCGGTTCCAGGCGGATCGCATCGTCGTGCAGCAAGGCCCGCCATGCCCGTCCCTCAGGATCGCGCAACAGGGCGTCAGCCACCGCCGGCTCCAGGCGAGTGCGCAGCTGTCGGGCAACGTCACGGGCACCGAAGCGCGGGTCATGCGTCCGGCAGATCGCTTGCTTGACGGCGCTATCGACCTGCAACTGCACGCCCTGCCGGAGCAGGCGTTGCGTGAGCTTGCTCAGCTCGACATCCAGCACCGGCATCAGCCGGTCGCCCTGGATGCTATCGAACTGCAGCGTGCGGTCGAGTCGATTGAGGAACTCCGAATCGAAATGCCGATGCAGCGCCTGCCGGACGCTGCGGCTTCGCAACGCGCTACGGCCCGTGCGCGGGATCGGCCAGCGCTCCCACCGCGCAGCCTGCCGTGCACCGATATTGCTGGTCATGAACACCAGCGCGTTGCGGAAATCCAGGGTTCGGTTGCCGGCAGCCAAGGTCAGTCGTCCGCTATCCAGCACATTGAGCAAGCTGCGCACGACTTCCCGACTGGCCTTCTCCAGTTCGTCGAACAGCACGATGCCGGGCCGACTGAAACTACCGGCGATGGCCTCGGCATCGAACAACGTCGTGCCTTCCTTACTGCCTACATAACCGGGGGGAGCCCCAGTGAGCGCGGCAGCATAATGCTCCTGCGCCAGGGTATTCATGTCGATGCGGCAGAACGCATCCGGCTTGCCGTGAATGGCCTGGGCCAATAGGCGCACGATCTCCGTCTTGCCGACCCCGGTCGGGCCGAGGAATAGATTGACGGTCAGTGGTCGTTCGGGATCGCCGATCCCGGCCTTGACCACGCGAAGCATGGCCTCGATCTCGCCCAGCACAGCGTCCTGGCCGATGATACGACTGCGCAGCAGCGCCATGACGGCCTCGACGTCGAACAGGAAGCGCGACGCCGATATCGGCCCTTGGCCTGCCCGATCGCTGGCTTGCGCGATCTGGGTACGGTTGTGCTCGATCAGTTCATTCACGAATGGCATGAGCGCCCCGGTGCAGAGAATTGAACGTACGTCCTCTCAACCCTGGGAGAGAGGCTGCGTGAATGGGGACTAACGCTGCGCCTCCGCCGCTATGATTGCTCTCCAAAGGGTAAATCCTGGATCGCAACGAAAGCGACAAGCCGCTCAAAGCCGGTACCGCATAGCCCCTCTCCGTCGGGGGAGAAGGCCGGGGTGAGGGGCGCTTGCCCGCAGTGGCAAGCAAACCCTTGGAGCACTTACCCGGCCAGGTGGAAGGCAACATTTCAACCCAGCGTCCGCTCCCGCCCCGCGTGCGGCAGTTCGTACACCGGGCAGTCGGCGACGCCGACAGTGGCGCGGGTCATGGCCTCGACGTTTTCCTGCGCCTTCTGCGCATCCAGCACCCAGGTGCGGTAGAACTCGAACGGACAGTCAGCCACACCCTTGTCGCCGTCACCGGAGTTGTAGACACCGGTGTAGCCACGGTGCAGGAGCTTAAACAGGTGGTTCTGCGACTGGTCGTTGGCACGGGCGTCACGGATTTGCGAGATGGACAGCTGGGCGTACTGGATACCCATTTCCTCCTCGCCGCACTCGCCCAGGGTGCGACCGTCGAAGCCGATGATCGCCGAGTGACCGAAGTAGCTGTAGACGCCGTCGAAGCCTGCAGCGTTGGCCACCGCTACATAGCAGTTGTTGGCCCAGGCCATGGTCTTGGACATCAGCACCTGCTGCTCCTTGGCCGGGTACATGTAGCCCTGGCAGCGCACGATCAGCTCGGCGCCCTTCATCGCACAGTCGCGCCAGATCTCCGGATAGTTGCCGTCGTCGCAGATGATCAGGCTGATCTTCATGCCTTTCGGGCCTTCCGAGACGTAGGTGCGATCACCCGGATACCAGCCCTCGATCGGGCACCAGGGGATGCACTTGCGGTACTTCTGCACGATCTCGCCCTGATCGTCGATCAGCACCAGCGTGTTGTAAGGCGCCTTGCCTGGGTCTTCGTTGCGCTCGCCGGTGAGCGAGAAGATGCCCCAGGTCCGCGCCTCGCGACAGGCAGCCGAGAAGATCGCGGTTTCCTCGCCGGGAATGGTGGTGGCGGTGTCCATCATCTCGCCGGGGTCGTACATGATCCCCATGGTGCTGTACTCGGGAAACACCACCAGGTCCATGCCCGGCAGACCGAGCTTCATACCCTTGATCATCTCGGCGATCTTGCGCGCGTTGTCGAGCACCTCCGCTCGGGTGTGCAGGCGCGGCATCTTGTAGTTGACGACGGCTACGCCGACGGTATCGGGACTGCTGGAAATATCACCGTGACGCATGGGTGCCTCCCCTTGATTATCGAGTCAGTGCTTCGTGGGAGCGGCTTTTGCCACATTGCTCCGGCGCTGCAGCCGAGGCCCTCCACGGGGTTAAGTGACGCCTCAGTGGCTGATCATCCACGGGCGATTCGATGGGCTGGCCTTGAGCGCATGGGGATTCGCCTTGGTGGGCACCACCGGCTTGCTTGGGCCGCAGCAGCTGCAGCCGGCCGGGTGGCGCTTGTTGGCGGCATACTCGGCGACTGTCTTCGGCGCGTGGCTGGCGCGCTCATTGGTCTCATGCGCCGCGCGGGTGCTGCCGGCCATGGTTGCCAGGCCGGGGGCGGTGCGAATCACTCGCGGGCTGGGCGTGCCACATGCCGGGCAATCACAGGGTTCGCTGCGCACACTCATCGGGCGCAGGGCGGTGAAATCACCGCAGGCGTCGCAGTCGTATTCATAGATCGGCATCGCATCATCCTCCGTGTCCCTCCATCCGAGCGGGCCAGGCCGCCGTCCAGAGCACCTGCCCCGCCCGGATGAACGAACTCATTTGTCGTAGGCGATCGGCAGGTCGATGCTGCCATCGAGGAACCGGGTCGGCCCGGACGCGTTCGGGTGGATGTCGAACTCGAAGATCTCGGTCGGCAGCCAGAGCGTGGCGCAGGCGTTGGGTATGTCCACCACACCGCTGATATGGCCCTGCACTGGCGCCGAACCGAGCAGCGAGTATCCCTGCGCCGGCGAGTAGCCGAATTTGGTCAGGTAGTTGATGGCGTTCAGACAGGCCTGCTTGTAGGCGATGTTGACGTCCAGGTAGTGCTGCTTGCCGCTCTCGTCTACCGAGATGCCTTCGAAGATCAGGTAATCCTTGTAGGTCGGCACGATGGGGCTGGGCTTGAAGATCGGGTTTTTGATGCCGTACTTGGCCATGCCGCCCTTGATCAGCTCGACCTTCATGTGCACCCAGCCGGCCATCTCGATGGCGCCGCAGAAGGTAATCTCGCCGTCACCCTGGCTGAAGTGCAGGTCGCCGACCGACAGCCCGGCGCCGTCGACATAGACCGGGAAGAAGATCTTCGAGCCGCGCGAAAGGTCCTTGATGTCGCAGTTGCCGCCATGCTCGCGAGGCGGCACGGTACGCGCGCCCTGGGCCGCGGCCCTGTCACGCGCCTCGCCGGTGAGCTTGCCCATGTGCGCGGTCGCAGCGAATGTCGGATTGGCCAGCGGCGGCACACGGTTGGGATTGGTGTCGATCAGGCCCTGCTCGCGCTCGTTCCAGGTCGCCAGCATCTTGTGGTCCGGCAGGCAGCCGATCAGCCCCGGGTGGATCTGCCCGGCGAAACGCACGCCCGGGATGTGCCTGGAGCTAGTGAACAGGCCCTGGAAATCCCAGATGGACTTCTGCGCATGTGGGAAGTGGTCGGTCAGGAAGCCGCCGCCGTTCTGCTGCGAGAAGAAGCCATTGAAGCCCCACAGCGAGTCCTGCTTGGCGCCGATGTCGAGCAGATCCACCACCAGCAGGTCGCCCGGCTCGGCACCCTCGACCCCGACCGGACCGGACAGGTAGTGCACGGTGGTCAGGTCGACGTCGCGCACGTCGGATGCATCATCGTCGTTCTTGATCGCGCCTGCGGTCCAGTCGTAGGTCTCGAGAATGAAGTCGTCACCCGGCTTGACCCAGCAGGCCATCGGAATGTCCGGATGCCAGCGGTTGTGGATCTGCTCGTTCTCGGTGGCAGGCTGATTCAAGTCGACCTTGATCAGGGTATCGGTCATGACGAAGCTCCTTTGCGTTGGAAGGACATCAGCGTTGCGCTGAACACGAAGCTAGTCTTTTCCGTCGCCAGCTTTTCCGAAATACGTTGGATGACGTATGCCCGGAGCCAGCAAATACGAGGCTTTCAGCTCTGTTTGGCAGGCAGGAGAAGGCCGGCGTGCAGGGAATGCACACCAGCCTGAGGATCAGGAAAAAGAGAAGAATTGCGTCGCCCCATCGCTCCGCGAAAGGCCCTTAGCGCGCGAACCAGCCTGCACGGTTCGCGCCCTAGGGCGCCCCACGGAATAAGCGCCCTTACACCGACAGGTAACGACTGATGGTCGCCTCGTCGGCATTGGCTGCGCTTTCCTCCAGCACGAAGCGGCCCTTCTCGATGACCAGAAAACGGTCGGCGATTTCCATGGTGAATGACAGCACCTGCTCAGAAACCACGATGGTCAGATCGCGAATCGAGCGGATCTCTTTCAGCGTGCGCGCGATGTCCTTGATGATCGACGGCTGGATGCCCTCGGTCGGCTCATCCAGCAGCAGCACCTTGGGATTGGTCGCCAGTGCCCGGGCGATCGCCAGCTGCTGTTGCTGGCCGCCGGACAGGTTGCCGCCCTTGCGCTTGCGCATGTCGTGCAGCACCGGGAACAGCGCGTAGAGATCATCCGGCACCTTGCCGCCGGCGGCTGCCGGCAGGCCGGTCTGGATGTTCTCCAGCACCGTCATGCTGGGAAAGATCATCCGCCCCTGAGGCACGTAGGCCACGCCGCTGGCAACCCGCTGATGGGTCTCCAGCCCGGCGACCTCCTGCCCATCCACCTGCACGCTGCCTGCGGTCTGCGGGACGATGCCCATCAGCGTCTTGAACAGCGTGGTCTTGCCCATGCCGTTGCGGCCCATGACCGCGACGATTTCCTGCTTTTCGACCTTGAGATTGAGGTCATGAAGGATCTGACTCTGGCCGTAGCCCGAAGCGAGGCTGCTGATCTGGAACATGCTGAACTCCTGTTTGTACCTGTCGGGTGCGACACGCGTGGACATGCCTGCGGCGATGTCCACCCTACGGCGCGCGGGCCAGCCGTCGGCGTAGCGTCGATAACCGCAAAGCGTTATCCACGCGTGCCAGGGCCCGCACCGCCTCAATGCCCCAGATAAACCTCGATGACCTTGGGATTGCTCTGCACCGCCTCCATGCTGCCCTCGGCCAGCACCTTGCCCTGGTGCAGCACGGTGACCTTGTGGGCGATGCTCTTGACGAACTCCATGTCGTGCTCGATCACCAGCACCGAGCGGCCCTGGCTGATGCGCTTGAGCAGCTCGGCGGTCTGTGCCCGCTCACTGACGCTCATACCGGCCACCGGCTCGTCGAGCATCAGCAACTCCGGGTCCTGCATCAGCAGCATGCCGATCTCCAGCCACTGTTTCTGGCCGTGGGAGAGCAGCCCGGCCTCGCTGTACAACTGCCCGGTCAGGCCGATTTCCGCCGCGATCTCCTCCACCCGGGCGACGACGTCGGCACTGCGCTTGAAGAACAGCGCGCCGAATACCTTGCGCCCGGCCGGATAGGACATTTCCAGGTTCTCGAACACGCTGAGGTTTTCGTAGATCGACGGGTTCTGGAACTTGCGCCCTACCCCGGCGCGAACGATGTCGAACTCCTTCATCTTGGTCAGCTCGCGCCCGTCGAACTGGATCGAGCCGCCGGTGGCGCGGGTCTTCCCGCAGATCAGGTCAAGCACCGTGGTCTTGCCGGCGCCGTTGGGGCCGATCACCACACGTACCTCGTTGCGGTCCAGATAGAGGTTCAGGTCATCGACAGCCTTGAAACCATCGAAGGAAACGGTCAGGCCCTCGATGGCCAGCACCGGTTTGGGCATCTGAAATCCACTCATGGCGTGCTCTCCAGTTGCTTGGCGGGAACCGCATCGATCGTCGCGCCGCCCGCCCCCGGCTGCTCTGCCGGCGGCTTGGGCTTCATCGATGGCTGGCGCCGATCCGGCAGCCGCAGACGCGCCAGCCAGGGGCGGGCATGGCTCTGCCAGAGGCCTGCCAGACCGTTGGGGAAATACATGACCACCGCGATGAACAGGCCGCCCATGAAGTACAGCCAGAGCTCGGGGAAGCTCTCGGAGAACACCGTCTTGCCGTAGTTGACCAGCAGCGCGCCGTACACCGCACCGAGCAGCGACATCCGCCCGCCCACGGCGGCGAAGATGACCATCTCGATCGACGGCACGATGCCGACGAAGCTCGGCGACATGAAGCCCACCTGCAGGGTGAACATCGCCCCGCCGATGGCCGAAAAGCTCGCCGCCACGCAGAACACGAAGATCTTGAAGCTGGCAACGTCGTAACCGGAGAAGCGCACCCGCTCTTCCTTGTCACGCATGGCCATCAGCAGGCGCCCGAGCTTCGAGGCGAGGATGAAGCGCCCGATCAGGATGCAGCCGATGAGCAGCGCCGCGTTGACGAAGTAGAGGATGGTCTTCGCCTCGTCAGTGCGAATGTCCCAGCCGAGCAGCGTCTTCAGGTCGGTGATGCCGTTTACCCCGCCGGTCAGGCCCTGCTGGCCGATGATCAGGATGGTCAGGATCGCCGCGATGGCCTGGGTGACGATGGAGAAGTACACGTCGCCCACCCGGCGCTTGAACATCGCCACACCGATGATCAACGCGAGAATCGCCGGCACCGCGACCACGGCAAGCAGGGTGAAGCCGAAGCTCTGGAAGGGCTGCCAGAACAACGGCAGCTCGGTGATCTGGTTCCAGTCCATGAAGTCCGGAATACCGGGCGTGGACTGGATCCTGGTGCTTTCCGGATCGGATGCCTCGAGCTTGAGGAACATCGCCATGCAGTAGCCGCCGAGGCCGAAGAAGATCCCCTGCCCCAGGCTGAGAATGCCGCCGTAGCCCCAGCAGAGCACCAGTCCCACGGCAACGAAGGCGTAGGTCAGGTACTTGCCCACCATGTTCAGGCGGAAGCTGTCGAGCAGCAGCGGAAACACCAGCAGGAGCAGCGCCGCGAGGATCAGCAGACCGATGCCGCCCTGCTTTCCGCCGAAGAATTTATCGAGTGTCGAGTTCATGCCTTGGCCCTCACATCGTTCGCCATTGCCACCAAAAAACTGTTCATCATTTGCGCACCTTGGCCGTGAACAATCCCTGCGGACGCAGCATGAGGATCAGGATCACCGCCGAAAGGGTCAGCACCTTGGCCATCGAGCCGCTGATGAAGAACTCGGCGATCGACTGCGTCTGGGCGATGGAGAACGCCGAAGCGATGGTGCCGAACAGGCTGGCCGCGCCGCCGAAGACCACCACCAGAAAGGTGTCGACGATGTACAGCGAACCGGAGGTCGGGCCCGTCGAACCGATGGTGGTGAACGCCGCGCCGGCGACCCCGGCCACGCCGCAGCCCAGGGCGAAGGTCATGCGGTCGACCTTCTTGGTGTTGATCCCCACCGAACGTGCCATCACCCGGTTCTGCACCGTGGCGCGCACCTGCAGGCCCCAGCGCGAGCGGTACATGAGGACGAAGATCGCCGTGGTGAGCAGCAGTGTCAGCGCCATCACGAACAGCCCGTTGAGCGGAATGTCGATGGTGTCAGTGGGCATCCAGGAACCCATCAGCCAGTCCGGCAGCGTGGCGCTGACCTCGCGCGCACCGAAGATCGAACGGAACGCCTGCTGCATCACCAGTGACAGGCCCCAGGTCGCCAGCAACGTGTCCAGCGGGCGGTGATAGAGCTTGCTGATCAGCGCCCATTCGGCCAGCCAGCCAAGCGCACCGGCGATCACGAATGACAGCGCGATGGCGACGAAGAAATAGTAGGGCTGCAGCTCAGGCACATACTTGAGCGTCAGCACCGAGACCAGATAGGTGGTGTAGGCACCCACGGTGAGGAACTCGCCATGGGCCATGTTGATCACGCCCATCTGACCAAAGATGATCGCCAGTCCCAGAGCCATCAGCAGCAGCACGCAGAACACCGACAAGCCGTTGAAACCCTGCATGGCCGCGATGGCACCAAACTCCGATAGCCATTCCATGATGATGTCTCCTGATGGCAAAAGAGAGCGCCGCGGGCCAGCCGGCACGCGGCGCAGAGAGGGTTACTGGTAGCCTTTCGGGAAGGGATTCGGCTCGATCAGGTCGGACTCGAAGACCACCTGGAACTGACCGTCGGCCTGCGCCTGGCCGATGCGCGTCTTGCTCCACAGGTGCTGGTTCTCATGCACCTTCACGTAGCCTTCCGGCGCGGTGTTCAGCTCCAGTCCGGCGGAGGCGGCAACCACCTTGTCGACGTCGAAGCTACCGGCCTTCTCGACTGCGGCCTTCCACAGCCAGGGGCCGAGATAGGCGGCCTGGGTGACGTCACCAATCACCGCGTCGCTGCCGTACTTGGCTTTGAACGCCTTGACGAATTCGACGTTGTTCGGGTTGTCCAGGCTCTGGAAGTACTTCATCGAGGCGTAGAAGCCGGCCATGTTCTCGCCGCCGATGCCGAGCAGTTCGTCCTCGGTGACCGAGAGGGTCAGCAGGGTCTGCTTGTCCGCGGTGATGCCGGCAGCCTTGAGCTGCTTGTAGAAGGCGACGTTGGAGCCGCCGACCACGGCAGCGAAGATCACGTCGGGCTTCTTCAGCTTGATCTTGTTGGTCAGCGAGCCGAACTGGGTGTTGCCCAGCGGGTAGTACTCCTCGCCCACCACCTTGCCGCCGAGCACGTTCTCGATGTGCTTGCGGGCGATCTTCATCGAGGTGCGCGGCCAGATGTAGTCCGAGCCGAGCAGGTAGAAGGTCTTGGCGCCCTTCTCCTTGGCGACCCAGTCGAGGCCGGCGAGGATCTGCTGGGTGGCCTCCTGGCCGGTGTAGACGACGTTCTTCGACTGCTCCAGGCCTTCATAGAAGGTCGGGTAGTAGAGCAGCCCGTTCTCCCGCTCGAAGATCGGCAACACCGCCTTGCGCGAGGCCGAGGTCCAGCAGCCGAACACTGCCGCGACCTTGTCGCGCTCCAGCAGCTTCTTGGCCTTTTCGGCGAAGGTCGGCCAGTCGGACGCGCCGTCTTCCTGCACCACCTTGATCTGCCGGCCAAGGATGCCGCCGGCCGCGTTGATCTGCTCGATAGCCAGGCGCTCGGCCTGAATAGAGCCGGTCTCGGAGATGGCCATGGTGCCCGTCGCCGAATGCAACTGCCCGACCACCACTTCCGTATCGGTGACCGCCAAGCCGGTGGTGTTGACCTCGGCGCTGGCGCTCGAGGCGAAGATGCTCATTGCCAGCATCGAGAGTGCCGCAGCCCCCTGCGCAAGCCGGCGGGGAAGGCGGCGTGACGAACCCGTCAGTTGTGAATCCATGATGATTGCTCCTGTCTCGGTGGGCCGTGCTTGGCTTGCCGCAACATTGCTGCTGCGGGCCGGCATCGGGTCGGGAGCAAGAATGGGCTCGGCTGTCTGGCCGGGGTATACGCAGGATGACGTAAGCGGGTACGTCATCTGACGTATCCGTAACAGGTGCACTGCTGGTGCATCCTTGCGCCGGTATGGAGCACGCCAGCAGCCGGCAACCCTTGCCCCTGCCGATCACGGCAGCGCTGCGCCGGCATACGTCCCGGTGCTCGCCGCGGGTCATCAGCAGTGCCGAACGGGGGCACGGAAGTTGCTCAAACCAGGGAAACTACAACCAGCCAGGGCCGCCAGCGTGCAGATCACAGGCACACAGCGCATCGTCAAGATTCGCCGCGACTACAACAGCTGGGTCGCCGACGAGACGCTGGAAGACTACGCCCTGCGTTTCACCCCCAAGTCGTTTCGCAAGTGGTCGGAATTCCGTATCGCCAACACCGCGCTCGGTGCGGTGTCGTTCCTGGCCCTGGAAGCCATCGGCGGCACGCTGGCGCTATCCTACGGTTTCACCAATACGCTCTGGGCGATCCTCGCGGTGGCGCTGGTAATCTTCCTCACCGGGTTGCCGATCAGTTACTACACGGCGCGCTACGGCGTGGACATGGACCTGCTGACCCGCGGCGCCGGCTTCGGCTACATCGGCTCGACCATCACCTCGCTGATCTACGCCAGCTTCACCTTCCTGTTCTTCGCCCTCGAAGCGGCGATCATGGCGCTGGCGCTGGAGCTGTATTTCGGCATCCCGCTGGCGCTCGCCTATGTGGTCTGCTCGATCATCATCGTGCCGCTGGTGACCTACGGCATTACCCTGATCAACCGCCTGCAGTTCTGGACGCAACCAGTCTGGCTGGTCCTGCTGTTGCTGCCCTACATCTTCGTCATCGCCAAGAACCCCGAGGCGCTGAGCGATCTGACCAGTTTCGCCGGCCGCGAAGGTGACGGGGGCTCGTTCAACCTGCTGTCCTTCGGCGCCGCCTGCACCGTGGCGCTGGCACTGATCACGCAGATCGGCGAGCAGGTCGACTACCTGCGCTTCCTGCCCGAGAAGACCCGGCAGAACCGCGTTCGCTGGTGGCTGGCGATGCTCGCCGCCGGCCCCGGCTGGATCATCCCCGGCGCACTGAAGATGCTCGCCGGCGCCTTTCTTGCCTTTCTCGCGCTGCAACACGAAATCCCGGTGGACAAGGCGGCCGAGCCGACGCAGATGTACCTGGTAGCGTTCAGCTACGTGTTCGCCTCGCCGGAATGGGCGCTGGCGGCAATGGTGCTGTTCGTCATCGTCTCGCAGGTGAAGATCAACGTGACCAACGCCTACGCCGGCTCCCTGGCCTGGTCGAACTTCTTCGCGCGCGTCACCCACAGCCATCCGGGGCGGGTGGTCTGGCTGGTATTCAACGTGTCTATCGCGCTGATGCTGATGGAGCTGGGCGTGTTCGAGGCCATCGAGCAGGTCCTCGGGCTGTACGCCAACGTGGCCATCGCCTGGATTGGCGCGCTGGTCGCGGACCTGGTGATCAACAAGCCGCTGGGCCTGTCGCCGCGGCAGATCGAATTCAAGCGCGCACACCTCTACGACATCAACCCGGTGGGCGTCGGCGCCATGATCATCGCCTCGCTGCTGGCGATCCTCGCCCACAGCGGCGTGCTCGGTGCATTGGCCCAGGCAGCCTCACCGATGATCGCGCTGGGCACCGCACTGGTCTGCGCACCGCTGATCGCCTGGCTCACCGGCGGGCGCTTCTATATCGCCCGTAAACGCCAGCCAGAGCTGCTCTACCCCTATACCGAGCGCGGCAAGATCGCCTGTGTGCTGTGCAGCAATGCCTTCGAGGAGCCGGACACCGCCTTCTGCCCCGCCTACGGTGCGCCGATCTGCTCGCTGTGCTGCTCGCTCGATGCCCGATGCGGCGACCTCTGCAAGCCGCACGCGCGGCTCTCGGCGCAGTGGGACAACTTCGTCCGCTGGGCCTTCCCGCAGGTGTCCATCCCGCGCCTGCACACCCGCCTGGCACATTACCTCGGTGTGCTCGGCCTGATCATCGGCCTGCTTTCGCTGGCGCTTTGGCTGATCTACAGCCAGGTCTCGCCGAGTGTCGTGGCCAGCTCGCAGGAGGCGGGAGAAACCCTCTACCAGGCGTTTCTCAAGGCCTTCCTGGTGCTCTCGTTGTTCGCCGGCATTCTCGCCTGGTGGGTGGTGCTGACTCGCGAAAGCCGCCACGTCGCCCAGCAGGAGTCGGATCGCCAGACCCACCTGCTGATGCAGGAAATCGAAGCCCACCGCAGGACCGACGAACAGCTGCAGAAGGCCAAGGAGGCGTCCGAGGCGGCCAATGCCGCCAAGAGCCGCTACGTGACCGGCCTGTCCCATGAGCTGCGCACGCCGCTCAACAGCATCCTTGGCTATGCGCAGATCCTTTTGCGCGACGGCGAGCTGCCTGCGCGACACAAGGAAGCGCTGGGCACCATCCATCGCAGCGGCGCTCACCTGCTCTCATTGATCGACGGCCTGCTCGACGTGGCCAGGATCGAGGCCGGAAAACTCAATCTGGAGCCCTCCGAGATCGCCTTTCCCGAATTTCTCCTGCAGGTACGCCAGATGATCGCGCCGCAGGCCGAGGAAAAGGGTCTGCGCTTCCACTTCGAAACCCAGGGCCGCATCCCGGCCGTCGTGCGCGGTGACGAGAAGCGCGTACGGCAGATTCTCATCAACCTGCTCGGTAATGCGGTGCGCTACACCGACGCCGGCAGCATCACCCTGCGCGCCAGCTACCTGCGTGAAACCGCGACCTTCGAGATCGCCGACACCGGTATCGGCATCGCCCCCGAACAGGTGGAGCGACTGTTCCAGCCGTTCGAGCGCGGCAATCCGTTGCGCCAGGACAGCGGTCTGGGCCTCGGGCTGACCATCACCCGCATGCTCACCGCCCTGATGGGCGGCGAGCTGTCGATGAAGAGCGAGCAAGGTCGCGGCAGCGTCTTCCAGCTGCGCCTGTTCCTCTCCGAAGTGCGCGTGCCGCAGGCGGTGGTCCATGTCGAACACGACATCATCGGCTATCTCGGCCCGCGCCGCCGCGTGCTGGTGGTCGACGACCACATCGAACACCGCAAGGTGTTGGCCGGCATGCTCGAGCCATTGGGCTTCGAGATACTCATGGCCAGCAACGGCCAGGAAGCGCTCAGCCAGGTCTCACTGCACAACCCTGACCTGATCCTGATGGACCTTTCCATGCCGCAGCTCGACGGCTGGCAGACCGCCAGGCTGATTCGCCGCTCGGTGGGTTCGGCGGCGCCGATCATCATCATTTCCGCCAATGCCTTCGTCGACGGCGCGAGCGTCGCCGCCGATTGCAGTGACTACCTGCCCAAGCCGGTGCACGCCCCGGTGCTGCTGGACAAGATTCGCCAGCAGCTGACGCTGGACTGGGTCAGACGCGATGCGGGCGCTACCGCTTCGGTGGCCGCCGCTCTGCCATTCGATGCCCTGCACGCGCTGCAGCAGCAGGCTTCGCTCGGATATGTGCGTGGCGTGCTGGAGCTGCTCGACCAGCTCGAACGCGACCTGCCGGCCGCCGCTGCGCAACTCCAGGAGCTGCGCCAGCTGGCCAGACGCTTCCAGCTAAACGAACTGGGCCAGCGCCTGGATCAGGCAATAACCAACGACACTCAGGCGACCATGGAGAATACCCATGCATCCAGCTGATCATCCGCAAAACCAAGGCATCGTGATGATCGTCGATGACGTGCCCGACAACCTCGCCCTGCTCTCCGGCGCGCTCGACCAGGCCGGCTACATGGTGCTGGTGGCGCTGGATGGCCTCAGCGCATTGGAGCGCATGCAGCGGCTGAAGCCGGACATCGTTCTGCTCGACGCCATGATGCCCGGGCTCGACGGCTTCGATACCTGCCGCCGGATCAAGGCACAGGTCGAACTGGAGGACGTGCCGGTGCTGTTCATGACTGCCCTGACCGAAAGCGAGCACGTGCTCGCCGGCTTCGAGGCGGGCGGCATCGACTACGTGACCAAGCCGATCCACCCGGAGCAGGTGCTGGCCCGCGTCGCCGCACATCTGCGCACCGCGCGCACGCTGCAGAGCGCACGCCAAGCCAAGACGCCAGCGGATGAACGGCAGATCCAGGCCACGCTGACCGAACGGTTTCAGCTGACCGGGCGTGAAGTCGAGGTACTGCAATGGGTGTCCCGCGGCAAGACCAACCGCGATATCGGCGACATCCTCGGACTCAGTCCGCGCACGGTGAACAAGCATCTGGAACACGTCTACGTGAAGCTCGGCGTGGAAACCCGCACAGCCGCCGCTGCCATCGCCATGTCTGCCGGCGCTCGCTGATCGGGCGAAACGACGCCGGCAGCCCGGGAACGTTTTCAATGTGCGTCCTGTCACATAAAGGCAGATTGGCATCAGCCCATTCCGGGATGATTCGCTCGACGAGCGTGGGCCATTACCCGCAGAGGACGACAGGATGTTTTCCAGCTATCTCTATGAAGCCGCACTCATCTATGGCCTGGTCTTCACTTCGGTGGGGTTCGTGCTGGGCATGTTCTACAACAACCGCAAGGTCTTCCAACTGGAAGAAAAGGTGCAGCGTCTCAAGCGCACCGTGCGGCATCTGCAGCGCAAGGTCGAGCCATCCGCCACGTCGCCGCAAGGCATTCAGCGTGGGCGCAGCAGCGCAGGGTTGAGCAGCGTCCGCTGATTCGATCAGTGAAGAGATTCGACGGTTGGCTGAGCGCCGGCACGACTGTCTGCGCCTGTATTTTTGTGCCATGAAGCAAGCCACGGAACCTTTCGCGACAGATGGAAACATGCTGCGAGCCGCGGCTGGCGGGGCCTTTGTGATCTGCGACAACAAAGCGCTAAGCGGCGCAACAAATCCTGAAACTTTTTCTTACACCTTCACGTCCGAGCCATAGGAGCTCAGGGGAAGCCGGCCAAGGGGGCCGTAACCCGAGCGAGCAACCACTGATGGACCGAGGATGTCGCGACGCCGCCCAGGATGGATTGTCGGTGGCGTGGCGCTAGGACTTAATGGATGACTCGCCCCGCCTTGCCGGCGGCCTGAGCAGCGATGCACGTACGCTGAGCAGGGATAGGGAAGATGCTTTTCAATTCAGTGGAATTCATCGCCGGCTTTCTTCCGGTGGTGTTGATCGGATTCTTCGTGCTGACCGGATCGGGCCGACAGCGGCTCGCGGTGATCTGGCTGACCGTCGTCTCGTTGGTGTTCTACGGCTGGTGGAACCCCGTTTATGTACCGCTGCTGGTCGGCAGCATGCTGGTCAACTATCTGCTCGGTGGCTACCTGCGCCGACACCCCTCACGCCTGGCCCTTGGGCTGGCAGTCGCAGCCAACGTGTTGCTGCTGGTCTACTACAAGTACACCGGTTTCCTGCTCGGCACCCTCGACGCTGCGCTGGATCTCGGCTGCCGGGTGGAAGACATCATCCTGCCGCTGGCGATCTCCTTCTTCACCTTCCAGCAGATCGCCTATCTGGTCGATGCCCATGATGGCGTGGTGGAAGAACACGATTTCGCCAACTACTGCCTGTTCATCAGCTTCTTTCCGCAGCTGATCGCCGGGCCGATCACTCACCATGGCGAGATGCTCGCCCAGTTCAACAACCGCAAGACCTTCCGCGCACGCGTCGACAACCTGTCGCTGGGCGCCACGGTGTTCCTGCTCGGGCTGTTTAAAAAGGTGGTGATCGCCGACACCCTGGCGCTGAAGGCCACACCGGTGTTCAGCCTGGCGGCAGAGGGCAAGATTCCGGCGTTCTACGATGCCTGGACCGGCGCGCTGACCTACACGCTGCAGATCTACTTCGACTTCTCCGGCTACAGCGACATGGCCATCGGCCTGGCGCTGCTGTTCGGCATCAGCCTGCCGGCCAACTTCAACAGCCCGTTCAAGGCGCGCAACGTCATCGACTACTGGTCGCGCTGGCACATGACGCTGACGCGCTTTCTCACCGCCTACATCTACAACCCCATCGTGCTGCGCGTGACCCGTGCCCGTATGGCTGCCGGCAAGCCGCAGCCGCGACGCGGCAAGATGACCGTCGGTACTTTCTTTGCCCTCGTCGCCTACCCGACAGTATTCACCATGTTCATCTCCGGCATCTGGCACGGTGCCGGCTGGCAATTCGTGGTGTTCGGCCTGCTGCATGGCTTCTACCTAGTGGTGGCCCACGGCTGGCGCGCCTGGAAGGTCCGCCAGGGTTGGAAGCTGGACAGTGAGGTCTGGTGGCACAAGGTACTGGCCGTACTGCTGACCTTTCAGTGCGTGGTGGTGGCGATGGTGTTCTTCCGCGCCGCCGACGTGCCGGCCGCGCTGGCGGTCCTCCAAGGCATGCTCGGTTTGAGCCCGGACAGTGTGCACATGGACCGCTCGGACTTCGCCTATATCGCCGCGCTGCTGGCGTTCGTCTGGGGCATGCCGAACGTGCAGCAATGGATGGGCCACTTCCGCACCGCATTGAACTTCCAGCCCCACCAACACTGGACCGAACGGCTGCTGCCGATCAGCGCCTGGCGGCCGACGGCGATCCACGGCATGGCGATTGGCGTGCTCGGTTTCTTCGCCTTGGCGATCGCCTTTTCCATGGCGCCGACCGAATTTCTCTACTTCCAGTTCTGACCACGACAAGGAGTCCCGGCATGCAACAACTTCACTGGCTGCCGGCGCACGCGGATCTATCCGCCGCGATCGGCCAAGCCAAGCGTATCGACGATCCGTTGCAACGGCTGCACGAAGCCGCCCGGCTGGCGACCTTTCAACGGGATTTCACCCTTACCGCACGGCTGGACAAGCTGGCCGCCACCGGAATCGAACAGGATGCTGCGGCGGCACGACTGACGCCGCTGCGGGTGGCGTTGCTGTCCTCGCATACGGTCGATCACCTGCTGCCGGCCATCCGCGTGGCCGGATTGCAACGGCGGCTGGCGCTGTCGCTGCACGTCGCGCCTTACGGCATGTACCGCCAAGCGCTGCTGGCCGACGATCCCGAACTGAACGCCTTCGCCCCGCAACTGGTGCTGCTGGCGCTGGACGCCCATGACGCACCGCTGCAACTGCCCTTGCAGGCAGGCCAGGCGGAGGTGGATGCCGCCGTGGCGGAACGCGTCGAAGAACTGCGCCTGCTCTGGCGTCGGGCCCGCGAGCGATATGCCGCGCAGGTGGTGCAGCAGACGCTGGTGCCGGTCAGCCCGCACCTGTTCGGCTCTTACGAAGCACTGGTGCCGGCTTCGCCGCGGGCAGTCATCGAACGCTTGAATGCGGCCATCCGCGCTGCCGCCCGCGAGGATGGCGTACTGCTGCTGGACCTGGCCTGGCACGCAGCCGCTTATGGCGGCGGCTTGGGCGAGCCGGTGCGCTGGCACCAGGCCAAGCAGCTGGTCAGCCCGAACCTGGCACCGCTTTATGGCGAGCATCTGGCACGCATCGCAGCCGCCACCGCCGGCTTGTCGCGCAAATGCCTGGTACTCGATCTGGACAACACCCTCTGGGGCGGCGTGATCGGCGATGACGGCATCGACGGCATCCACCTCGGCCAGGGCAACCCCAGCGGCGAGGCGTTTCTCGCCTTCCAGCGTTATGCCGCGCAACTGGCGCGCCGCGGGGTGATTCTGGCGGTGTGCAGCAAGAATGACCTGCACGTTGCCGAAGCCGCATTCGCGCACCCGGAGATGGCGCTCAAGCGCAGCGATATCGCGGCCTTCGTCGCCAACTGGGAAGACAAGGCCGGCAACCTGCGGCGTATCGCGAGCATGCTCGATATCGGCCTAGATAGCCTGGTATTCGTCGACGACAACCCCGCCGAGCGCGACATCGTGCGCCGCGAGCTGCCGGAAGTCGCCGTACCGGAGCTGCCCGACGATGTCGCCGACTACCCTGCACGCATCGCCGCGGCGGGCTATTTCGAAGCCGTGTCCTTTACCTCCGATGACGCCGAGCGTGGTCGCAGCTATGCGCTGAATGCCGAACGCAAGGCCGCGCTGAACCAGGCCACGGACATGGAAGGCTACCTGCGCGGTTTGCAGATGGTCCTGCGCGTCAGCCGCATCGGTGCGGCCGAGCTGGCCCGCGCCACTCAGCTGATCAACAAGACCAACCAGTTCAACCTCACCACCCGCCGCTACACCGAAGCCGAAGTCGAGCGCATGGCCAGCGATCCGCGAACCATCGCGCTGGCGCTGCGGCTGGAAGACAAGTTCGGCGACAACGGCCTGATCAGCGTGGTACTGGTCCGTCCCGATGACGCACTGCAAGCCGATGAGCTGCTGATCGACAGCTGGCTGATGAGCTGCCGCGTGCTGGGCCGCCAGGTCGAGTCGGCGGTGCTGGAAGTGCTGGCCGATTCGGCAGCGGCTGCCGGCTGGGGCGCACTGGTCGGCGAATACCGCCCCACCGAACGTAACGGCATGGTTGCCGAGCACTACCCGCGGCTGGGCTTCGAGCAGTGCCCTGCCCCTGCCGGGGCCTGCCCCGATGCGAGTTTCTGGCGCTACGAGCTGGCCTCGCGCGCTCCCATCCACCACCACATCCAGGTGCAAGCATGAACGAAAAGGAAATTCTCCAGGCGCTGACCCAGGTCTTCCACGACGTGTTCGACGATGACGACATCGTCCTCACGCCCGAAACCACCGCCGACGACATCGATGGCTGGGACAGCCAGACCCATGTATTGCTCATCGTCGCCGCCGAGCAACGCTTCGGCATCAAGTTCCGCACCGCCGAATTGGAGTCGCTGAAGAACGTGGGCCATTTCGCCCAGCTGATCCAGACCAAACTCGGAGGTCGCTAAGTCATGAACGGATCCGTCGACACATGCCCGGCCAGCGCTGCCGGTCGGGCCGAGGCATACCAGCGGCGGGTGCGTGGCGGCTACTTGCTGGGCATGTTCGCCGGGCTGTTCGGGATGCTCGGCGGCTTTGCCGCCCTGCTCGCCTGGCTCAACCACACCGACAACCTGCCGCCACCGGCTTTCTCCAACAGCCTGTGCGTGGATGAAAAGCTGCACTTTCTGCGGCACAACCCGATCAACCAGCCAAATCTACTGGTCATCGGCTCTTCGGTCGCCTGGCGCCACGTCGATGGTGATGTGCTGATTGAACAGGCGCCGGGTGTGCGGCCGCTCAACGGTGCGTTCTGCGGCCTGCACGCAAATCAGTCGACCTACGTCGCCAACTGGCTACTGGACCGCGAACCGACCGTACGCCAGGTGGTGATGATCGTCGATCCGCTGGATTTTGCCGGCTGCTGGAAAGTGCCGGATGACGTGTTCAACCGCGAGCACGCGGACCAGTACGTCTATCAGCGGACCTCGCGCTGGGGCTACTACATGCGCTACTTCTCGCCGCGCTCGCTGCTGCGCAATGCCAAGACGGTCAAGGCGCAGCGGGCCAACGAGATCGAATGGGACCCGTTGGTGTTCACTCGTCACGGCGACGGGCCGCTGGAACCGCATGGCGACCGCGGCCTGTTCTACGACAAGCCGGACCCGCTGGACGGCAGCTGCTTCGCCGCGCTCGGCAAGCTGTCGAAACGGCTGCAACAGGAGCAGCGCCAACTGCTGGTGGTCTCCACCCCGCTGCATCCACAGTGGAAGGCCAAGGTCGATGCCGACGGCAGCTTTCTTGCCCGTTTCGACGCCAAGCTAAGCGCCGCAATCGCCGGGAATGCCGGGGCGCACTATTGGAATGCCGATCGGGAATGGGTGGCTCCACGTGACGCCTTTGTCGATGCCATCCACCTGCGCTGGTCGGTGGTGCACGGCTTTTCCGAGGCCTTGGCCGAGCAGCTGCGCGAAACGGAGCATGCGCGGCTTGGCGAATCGGTGCTGGCAGGTAGCAGAGGGTTCGGCGCCCCTTGAGCTACGAGCGAACCGCCACGAACAGAGAAGGTCCGAGAAGGAACATACAAACAAGAACGTAAGCCAGGAGTCCGATCATGCGTTCTCGATCCTTGCTGTGCTCGTACCTACTCGCCACATCCTTCGCCACGCCAGCCTTAAGTCAGGCCGACATCCTTTCCGTCAAGTTGGAGAACGACATCATCGCCAGGGGCAGCGATGGTCATTACAGCAATGGACTGGAAGTGATCTGGGGCTTCGCGCCGGAGCAGCAGAGCTGGATGCGGCGCTTCGCCGATCTGCTGCCTGGCTGGTCGGGCGCCGCCGTCGACAACGTGGCGTACCGTTTCGGCCATCAGATCTACACACCGGAAGAAATCGAAACCCGCAACCTGATCGACGATGACCGTCCCTATGCCGGCCTGCTGTTCGCCGGCATGTCGATGTTCTCCGATACCCAGCATGACGGCTGGCGCGCAGCCCAGAGCTTGCACCTGGATGCAGGCATTGTCGGCCCGGCTGCCGGTGGTAAAAGCTTGCAGCGTGCGGTGCACAAGATCACCAACAGCGACGAGCCCAACGGTTGGGACAACCAACTGAAGAACGAGCCCTTCCTCAACCTGGGCTATCAGCACCGCTGGTGGCTGCAGGAGCGCTTCGCCGGGCTGGAGCTGGAATACGGTCCGAGCCTGGGCTTCGCCCTCGGCAATCTCTACAGCTACGGCTCCGCCGGGCTGGGCCTGCGCCTGGGGCAGAACCTGCAGCGCAGCTTCAGCATCCCGGCGGTGACGCCGGCACAAAGCGGTAGCCAGTTCTTCCGCCCCGGTGGCGATTTCGCCTGGTATGGCTTTGCCAACCTCGAAGGCCGCTACATGGCGCAAAACATGCTGCTCGACGGCAACACTTTTAAGGACAGCCATTCGGTCGACCGCCGCGAGTGGTCGGCGACGCCAAGCTCGGCGTGGCACTGACCTGGAGCCGCTGGCAGCTAGCGTTCGCCAATGTATGGCGCACCCGCGAATTCCAGGGTCAGCAGGAACACGATCAGTTCGGCTCGATCACCTTGTCTACTGCGTTCTGATGCTGCTCGGCGGGCGTTTGCGCCCGCCGTTCAGTTGCGCGAGATGCCGTGCTTGCGCAGCTTGCGATAGAGCGTATTGCGACTGATCCCCAGCTGTTCGGCGACCCGACTGACCTGCCAGTGCCGCTCGCGCAGCACAGTGAGCAAGGCCTCGCGCTCGGCCGACTGCAACGGGTCACGCGGTGACTCGACCTCGCCCATGTCGGCCGGCAGCACGGCAAGCACTTCGTCCAGCCCAATGCGACCTTGCTCGCTCAGCGCTACCAGCGTGCGCAGCAGATTGCGCAGCTGCCGCACATTGCCCGGCCAGCTGTAGCGCAGCAAGGCTTGCCGCGCGGCCGGCTCGAGGCAGATCGCCTCGCCTTGCGCTTCTTCCGCCAGCAGATGATCGAGCAACGCCACCTTGTCGCTGCGCTCGCGCAGTGGCGGCAGCACGACCATCAGCCCGCCGAGGCGGTAATACAGGTCTTCACGGAACGCGCCGCTGGCGACCAGCGCGCGCAGGTCGTGATGGCTGGCGCTGATCAGGCGGATGTTCAATTCGGCTGGCGCGGCAGCTCCCAGCGGCGTGACCTTGCGCTCCTCCAGCACCCGCAGCAAGCGCGTCTGCAGCGCCAGCGGCATGTCGCCGATCTCGTCGAGAAAGAGAATGCCGCCGTTGGCCTGCTCCAGCTTGCCGACCATGCCCTCGCGTCGCGCGCCGGTGAAGCTGCCGCCGCGATAGCCGAACAGTTCGCTTTCGATCAGCGTCTCGGGAATCGCCGCGCAGTTGAGCGCCACGAATGGACGGCCTGCGCGGCTGCTGGCGCGATGCAGCGCACTGGCGAAGGCCTCCTTGCCGGTGCCGGTTTCGCCTTGCAGCAGCACCGGCACGTCCCGTTCGAGCACCTTGAGCGCACGGCTGAAACCGGTGCGCATTGCCGGATCGAGCAGGCACAGTCCGGCCACATCGGCCGGCTCCTGGCGCGGTGCGGCAACCACGCGCATCTGCGGGCCGCGCAACTGGCAGAACAGCCGCTGACCATTGTGGGTATGCAGCGGCCAGCAGGCTCCGGGCTGTGGGCGGGCGCGCTCCAGCAACTGGTCGAGGCGCACATCCAGCAGGGTTTCCAGCGGCTGCCCAAGCAGCGCCTCGCGGCTGCTGGCGAGCAGATTGAGCGCGGTTTCGTTGATCGCGGTGATCCGCCCCTCGCCATCGAACGCCAGCAATCCCTCGCTGAGCAGACCGATGTATTCCGGCTGGGCATGGAAGCGCAGCAGGTAGTCGCCCTCGCAATGCTGCAGGAAGAAGCAGCTCTCGATGAGCTTGGCCGAGAGATTGGTCAGCGCCATGGTGTGAAAACGCCGCTGGCGCGACAGGTCCTCACGTGCCGACGACACGTTGAGCACGGCGAGCAGACCGCCCTCGGCATCGAACACCGGGCTCGCCGAACAGGTCAGTGCCGCGTGCCGACCGCGGAAATGCTCGTCACGCCGAATCGTCAGCGCCTGGCGCTCCAGCAGGCACAGACCGACGCCATTGGTGCCCTCGGTCGCCTCGTTCCATACCGCGCCAAGCCAAAGCCCGGCGCGCTGGAATTCCGCGCGCTCGGCCTGATCGGCCACGCTGTCGATCACCACGCCGCTGGCGTCGGTCAGCAACACCGCATGGCCGCTGCTGCCCAGCTGCTGGTGCAGGCTGTTCATCTGCCAGTGGGCGACAGCGATAACCCGATCGAGCCGCTCGCGGTGCTCGTTCAGTCGCGGACGCTCGATCACGCAGGGCGCGCGCGGGCTGGTGGGGTCGAGCTGATGCTGCTCCAGGCAACGGCGCCAGGAACGCGCAATGGCGGGATCGGCAGCCGGGCCCTGGCTGGCGGACGTGCCGTCACCGAAGCTGAGGACCTGGTGCGCGTGCTGACTGAGGCGAGAGGTCATTCTTGTTGTTCTCCGCGATGTTTCGAGGCGGTTTCGCGCTCAGCATAGGCCAATCGCCCGGCCGCCGCATGCTGTGCCACGGCTGGTACAGAGTGTCACCCCCGCCGCGCCAGGGATGGCGCAGCGCAGTCCCGACCGGCCAGTCCCGATACGACTCCAGGCCAGCCACGACGCGGTGCGCCGCTTGCTGGCCCGCCGCTTGCTCTGCTGCAAAGCACGGTATCCCCGTGAATAACAACAATGACCAGGAGAACCACCATGCGTCCCAGCAACGACGTTCCCTTCGATCTGAAAACCGATAACGGCAGCGACCTCGGCGGCGACAGCCAGGCCAGCGTCACCCGCACACCTACCGAACAACTGGCCGCCTGGGTCGAACGCCTCGGCCAGCGACTGGCGCAGCGCGACATCGACGGCACACTTGAGCTGTTCGCCGACGACTGCCACTGGCGTGACCTGGTGCTATTCAGCTGGAACCTAGTCACCCTCGAAGGCAAGGCCGACATTCGCGACCTGCTGGAAAGCCGCCTGCAAGCCACCCAGCCGGACAACTGGAAGCTCGAAGGTGAGGCGAGCCTGGCCGACGGCGTGCTCGAAGGCTGGATCAGCCTGGAAACCGATGTCGCCCGCGGCAAGGGTTATGTGCGGCTGAAGGACGGCCTGTGCTGGACGCTGCTGACCACCATGCGTGAACTCAAGGGGCACGAGGAACCGCTCGGACGCCGTCGCCCACTGGGCGCCGAACACGGCCACGGCCTGGCCGACAAGCGCAACTGGCTGGAAAAGCGCCGCGATGAAGAAGCCGCGCTGGGCATCACCGAAGAGCCCTACTGCCTGGTCATCGGCGGCGGCCAAGGCGGCCTCGGCCTCGGCGCACGGCTCAAGCGCCTCGGCGTGCCGACGCTGATCGTCGACAAGGCCGAGCGCCCCGGCGATCAGTGGCGCGGGCGCTACAAGTCGCTGTGCCTGCACGACCCGGTCTGGTACGACCACATGCCCTACCTGCCCTTCCCCGAGCATTGGCCGGTCTTCACCCCCAAGGACCAGATCGGCGACTGGCTTGAGATGTACGCCAAAGTCATGGAGCTGAACTACTGGGCGAAAACCGAATGTGTGAAGGCGAGCTTCGACGAGGTGGAAGGCCGCTGGACAGTCGAAGTGCTGCGCGACGGCAAACCGATGACCCTCAAGCCCGCACAGCTGATCCTCGCCACCGGCATGTCCGGTGTGCCCAACGTGCCGGTCTATCCGGGCGCGGAAACCTTCGCCGGCCAGCAGCACCATTCCAGCCAGCATCCCGGCGGCGATGCCTGGCGTGGCAAGCGCGCGGTAGTCATCGGGGCCAACAACTCGGCCCATGACATCTGTGCGGATCTGGTGGAGAACGGCGCGGACGTCACCATGGTGCAGCGCTCCAGCACCCACATCGTGCGCTCCGACACGTTGATGGAAATGGTCTTCGGCCCGCTCTATTCGGAGGATGCAATCGAAAGCGGGCTGACCACCGACAAAGCCGACATGCTGTTCGCCTCGATTCCCTACAAGGTGCTGCCGCAGTTCCATCGCCAGGCCTTCGAGCAGGTCAAGGAACGCGACAAGGCCTTCTACGACCGCCTGGCCGCAGCGGGCTTCATGCTCGACTTCGGCGATGACGAATCCGGTCTGTTCCTCAAGTACGTGCGCCGCGGCTCTGGCTACTACATCGACGTCGGCGCCTGCGAGCTGATCGCCAACGGCACCATCAAGCTGAAGAGCGGGCCGGGCCTCGGCGTCGATCACATCGAGGCGGATGCCGTGGTACTCAATGATGGCAGCCGCCTGCCTGCCGACCTGATCGTCTACGCCACCGGCTACGGCTCCATGAATGGCTGGGCGGCACGGCTGATCTCCCAGGAAGTCGCCGACAAGGTCGGGCGCTGCTGGGGGCTCGGTTCCGGCACCACCAAGGATCCGGGCCCGTACGAAGGCGAGCTGCGCAACATGTGGAAGCCCACCCAGCAGCAGAACCTCTGGTTCCACGGCGGTAACCTGCACCAGTCACGGCACTACTCGCTTTACCTGGCACTGCAACTGAAAGCGCGTTTCGAGGGGCTGGATACCTCGGTCTACAAGCTCGCACCGAGCTATCACCAGGGCTGAGACCTCGCCCGCCGAACACAACAGGCCCGCATTTGCGGGCCTGTTTGTGCAAGCCGCCAAACCTGCCGGATCCGCACGCACCAGCCCAAGAGGCGCGCATTGCAGCCAGCGCGTCCAAGCGACAGCCATGTATGATTCGATCAGCAGCGCCTGGCTCGCACGGTCGACTGGCATTTTTTAGTCGGTCGATGCCACGCATGCTTTTCGGAATACCGGACGCGTTCATGTACAAGCTGGACCTACAGAAACTCACGCTGCTGCTGGCTTTGCTTGCCGGCTTTCTGACGTTCGGCAACAGTTTCTTCGCCGGCTATTTCACTCAGCGCGATCAGCTGTTCGAGCAGACCCTCGAGGCTAACCGTGCCTACGCACAGAAACTGGCCGACATCACCGATCGGTTCTTCCTCAACAGCCGCCGAGAGCTGGCCTACGCGGCGGAATCGCTGTCGACGCGTTTCGACGACAAGGCCTGGCGCGACGCTGAAACCGCGCGCCTGAAGCTCAAGGGCGACCAATTCAGCAGAGCCGTCATTGTCAGCGCCAACGGCCAGATCGTTTCGGCCTCACCGGAAAGCGCTTCGCTGGTCGGCATCAAGGTCAACAGCGCGGGCGCAACAAAAGCGCTGTCGCTGCGCGTGCCACTGATAACCGACCCCTACGTGGCCACAGATGGCACTTACCTATTGGCGGTGTCTCACCCGATCTTCGCACCGGACGGCAGCTACCTCGGCTTCATCAGCGCCTCGCTGTTCCTGCGCGACCGTAACGTGCTGCATGAACTGCTTGGCGTGCACTATTACCGCGACGGCTCGTACCTGTACGTCGTCGATACCCAGGGCAATCTGATCTTCCATGAGGAGGGGCAGCGGGTCGGCCAGAACGTATCGCGCAACGCCGTGGTACAGGAGGTACTGCTGGGCCACGAAGGCAGTCAGCGCGTCATCAACACGCAGGGTGTGGACATGCTCGCCGGCTACGCGCCCGTGAAGAGCACCGGCTGGGGCATCGTCGCCCAGCGCCCCACCGCGGCCATCACAGCGAAGCTCGCAGAACTGGCACGCACGACCCTGCTCAACGCCGTGCCCTTCGCGCTGTTCTCGCTCGCGGTGTTCTGGTGGCTGTCCAGGCTCATTTCCGCACCGATCCGCGCCCTGGCCGATACCGCCGAACACTGGGGCGCAGCGGAGGCGGCAAGCCGGATATCAACCGTCAACTCCTGGTACTTCGAGGTCTCGCGATTGAAGGTCGCGATGCTCGCTGGCGTTTCCCTGCTGCAGCAGAAGATGGTCGCGCTGGAAGCGGCGTCCATGACCGATCCACTGACCGGCCTGCGCAACCGTCGGGGCATGGAGTTCGCGCTCAAGCAATTCGACCTGCTCGATCAGCACTACGCGGCGATGACGCTGGATATCGATCACTTCAAACAGGTCAACGACCAGCACGGCCATGACGTGGGCGACGCGGTGCTGCGTTTTCTTGCCGAGATCATGAAGGAGTGCTCGCGCCCCGGCGACGTGCTGTGCCGCATGGGTGGCGAAGAATTCCTCATGGTGCTTCCCGAGACCGATGCGTACGGCGCCAGCACTGCCGCAGAACGTCTGCTCGCCCGCCTGCGGCAGACCGCAAGCCCCACTGGCGCACCGATAACAGCCTCCATCGGCATCGCCTGCAGCGGCAGCTTCAAAACCCGCGATGCGACCTTCAAGGCCGCCGATGAAGCGCTTTATGAGGCGAAAAGAGCCGGCCGCGACCGCATCGTCGTTGCCTCCACCTGAGCGCTTAGCAGAGCCCGAGCCTCGTCGCTGCCTAGGCCGTGCGGGCTGCGGGAAGAGCTGTGTGCGTGCCGCCGCGCGGTCAATCTGGCCTGCGCCCGCTACGCCCACCCAACCTGCCTTACAGCGCGGAAGTTGAGATCGCCTTCTATTTGATAATAGTTTTCGTTGAGATTAGGATGCCCGCCCTCGCTCCCTTCCCTCAAGGATCATTCGATGCGGCGCCTTCTCCTCCCGATGCTCGCGGTTCCCGCCATAGCCTGTCATATCACCGCTTCTGCCAGCGACGAATCGACAACCCCACTGGCGCTGGAGGAGATGCAAGTCACCGCATCGGCCGAGCGCGCCGACGGGCCTGTGCAGGGCTATCGGGCAACTCGCTCGGCGAGCGCCACCCGCACCGACACTGCGATTCATGAAACCCCACAATCGATCAGCGTCGTGCCGGCGCAGGTGGTCGAAGACATTGGCGCAACGCGCCTGGAAGACGCGCTCGATTACGCCGGCGGCGTGGAGCGCGGCAATAACTTCGGCGGCCAGGGACTGACCGAATTTCTGGTGCGTGGCTTCAGCACTCAAGAGTTCTACCGTAACGGCTTTGCGGTAAACCGTGGCTATCCCAACATGCCCGACGCCAGCACGCTGGAACGTATCGAGGTGCTGCGCGGCCCGGCATCGATGCTCTACGGGCGCGGCGATCCGGGCGGCACCTTCAACATCGTCAGCAAGCAGCCGCAGGCGGAGCGCCGCACGGTGCTCGGCAGCCAGGTGAATACGGATGGGTTGCGCCGCGGCACTCTGGACACCACCGGAGCACTGGATGACAGCGCAGCATTCACCTATCGCTTCAATCTGGTCGCCGAAGGCAGCGACAGTTTCCGCGATCATGTCGAAAGCGAGCGCTACAACATCGCACCAGTGCTGCGCTGGCAGCTCAGTGACGACACCGCGCTGATCCTCGAAGGCGACTACATGCACAACCGTCATCCCTTGGACCGCGGCCTGACCCGTTATCAGAATCAGGCAGGCGACCTGCCGCGCGATCGCTTCCTCGGTGAAGAGAGTGCCGGCAAGCTGACCAACCAGAACGCCACCACGCAACTGCGCCTGGAACACCAACTGGACGGTCAATGGATGCTGCGCGGCGGCGTCCAGTACCTGGACGGTAGCCTGGACGGCGGCGCGGTGGAGAACAACGGCCTGGCCGCCGACGGCCGCACGGTCGGCCGCAACTACAGCGAGCGCTGGCTGAACTGGAACGACCTGGCGGTGCAGGCCAATCTGGAAGGTCACTTCGATGCCGCGGGTCTGGCCCACACGCTGCTGCTCGGCGTGGAGTTCGATGAATACAACTACGACTCCCAGATCGATCGCTCGGGCGGTGCGACCAGCGACTTCCCGCTCGACCTCTATGATCCGATCTACGGCCAGCCGCTACCGGCGCTGACCCGCACCACCACCTACGATGACGAGAATCTGAAGTCCTACGCGTTCTTCCTGCAGGACCAGATCGCCCTCACCGAGCGCCTGACAGCGCAGGTCGGTGCGCGCCTGGAACGTTTCGAGCAACGCTACGACAACAAGCTCACTCCCGCCGGCAGCTGGGACCAGGCGCACAACGCCGTATCCCCGCGTTTCGGCCTGATCTACGACCTGACCGACGCGCTGGCCGTCTATGCCAACACCTCGCGCTCGTTCAAGCCCAACCGAGGCGCCGACCGCAGCAGCCAGGCGTTCGATCCGGAAAAAGGCATCGCTCACGAAGTCGGCATCAAGTACGACCTGCCGGAACATGACCTGAGCGTGACCGCCGCGCTGTTCCACATCACCAAGGAAAACGTGCTGACCAGCGACCCGCTCGACAGCAATTACCAGGTCGCCGCCGGCGAAGCGCGCAGCCGCGGCTTCGATATCAGCGTGGCCGGCAACATCACCCCGCAATGGCGCGTGATCGGCGGCTACGCCTATGTAGACGCCGAGGTCACCGAAAGCTCGAGCGTGTCGATGCCGGTTGGCACGCGCCTGGCCAACGTGCCGCGCCACAGCTTCAACCTGCTGGACACCTATGAGTTCGCCGAAGGTCCGCTGGCCGGGCTCGGCGTCGGCATGGGCGTCAAATACGTCGGCAACCGCAAGGGCAGCGCCTCGAACAGCGCGTTCGACATGGATGCCTACACCACCGTCGACCTTCTCGCCTATTACCCGCTGACCGAACGGGTTCGCCTGAACCTGAACCTCAACAACCTGTTCGACGAAGAGTACGAAGAGCGCGCCTGGGGCAATATCTGGGCCTACCCGGGCGCACCCCGCACCCTGCAAGCGGGTATAGCGATCACGCTGTAACGGAAAAGGGGCGCAGCCCGTGTGGCTGCGCAGGCCCTTCCCTGACGATTTGCGTCACGCCATCAATCACAGCAGCGACCATCGGATGCGTAGGTGAAGCTCATCCGCGTCTTCACCACGGATGGTACAAAGCAGCAGGCAATCACGAGCATCGTGCCTTTCGCCACTGCTCGGGGGTGACACCTGACCAGCGTCGGAACGCTCGGGTAAAAGAGCTGGCATCGGTGTAGGACAGCGCCGCGGCGATATCCTTGAGCGGCATGTCGGTTTCCCGTATCAGCTTGCGGCTGACCACATAGCGAGCGTTGTCGAGAATATCGAAATAGGAGACGCCGGACTGTTCCAGCCGGCGGTTCATGGTTCGAACGCTGATCCCCAGAGCCGAAGCGAACCGTGGCTGGTTGCAGTCACCGCGGGCAACCAGGCTGTAGGCTGTTCGCCGTGCCCTCTCCAGCCAATCAAGCGCACTCATTTCAAGCGTATTCATTTCCAGAAAGGTAATGGAGCTAGCATTCATCGCAGCGTTTGGCGCCAGGAGCAGTGCAGCTGGAAACTGCAATTCGGCATGCGCGGTGTTGAAGTAGCAGGGAGCCCCAAAGAATCGTGCATATGTCTGCGGGTTCTTCGGTGGACGATGGGAAAAATAGACTGCGGTGGGCGTCCACCCGGCATGCGATAGGCTGCGCATGATGTTGAGTGCGATGGCCATTACGCCTTCGTGAAAATGCCGAAACCCTCTGAAGTTGCTTTCCATGGAACAGAACTCCAGGTAGGCGTCCTCCTTATCCTGGCGCAGTAGTGCCAATCCGGTACGGTTGGTTATGTGGTGGAATTGAACAAGCGTGGCGAGTGCGTCGCCAATGGTGGGCTGTTTTGCCATCAGGTTCGCGATAAGCCCCAGCTGATCCAGCCCGCCGAGGCTACCGAGCAGCAGGCCAAAGTGCTCGCAACCGGTTTCCCTGGCCGAGTGCGCCAGCAGCTCTCCGGCCAGGCTCAGCGGCAGCACCGCTGCCGAATCCTGTAGCAGCGCCTCGCTCAGATTGAGCATGCGAAAAACCGATTCGGGATTGCCGCCTAGCTTGCGAATGAGCTGGGATACCGGCTGGAAGTGAATGGCCTGGACGTGCCCTGCCGGTAGCACGCTACAAGACTTTTCAGAAGTGTTGGGCGTCATCTGCAGTTGCTACCATTCCGTGTACTGAAGGAGTTGCTTACCCTGGCCATGGCTTTAAACCATGGCATAAAAATAAATAGCACATTCCGTATCGGCTAACGGCGGCGCCCACGACCGTTATTTGCGGAAAACCAGAGTGTAGGTCAGTCGCCAGCCCCACCCCCCGACACCCGCTTCCGGCGACTCTGCCCAATAGCGCGTCCCCAGCTGTATCGACATCGGCTGCTCGCCGACCTTGAACAGCTGCGTGGCCATCAGATTGATGGGAACCGACCACTCCTTCGTCTCCCAGTCATAGGTGGACTCACTGTTCAGAGAGAAGGTCGTGAGCGTGGCGGTGGTGTAACCCAGTATCGGCTGCAGAAAAGTGGCGCTGACATCCTCGCGCTGGCCGTCGCCAGCAAAGGACCAGAGATGGTTGGCCAGAACGCCATAGGTCCAGCCATTTTCCTGCTTGAGGATCACGGCGGTGGGGCCGGCAGACCATTTCTCACCGCCCAGCAGCTCGTCGCTGGCCGTGGGCAGCAGCAGCGCCGGTCCGGCGCCCCAGATCCAGCCGCCCGCCGTAGGGGCCTTGGGCGAGAAGAACAGGCTTTGCAGCACATCGCCGATGCCACTCCTGTCGGTTCCGCGTGGAATATCGTTCTGCTGGATGACTGGCAGGATGGTGCGGGAAATGATGTTCCAGTCGGCGTTGAGATCGATGGGCACCACCGGCTGGATGTTGAGCACATCACGCTCGCCCGCGTCGGTCTTGCCGATATTCTCATCGTGGTTGAGCTGGAGGGGCACGCTGACCATCGCGGCGATCGGGTTGTTCAGCTTCTTGGCGATTTCCGCCTGGCTGTCCTCGGCCAATGCCTCCATGCCCCCACTGCAAGCAAGGAGCATCGTCAGGGTGAGCAAGGAAGGCCGGTGGATTCTGCGGTTGGTCATCCTGATTGCTCTCCAGTACAGAGGGTTCCTGCAGCATCCGCCGCCTGCCAATGGCGTAACCCAGCCGAAGGATGAACCCGAGTCATCACGCGCCCTGGCTCCAGGCCTTGCCCATGCAGGCAAGCCGCTCCACCCGATGGGCTACAGGCTGCTCAGGGGAAGCGCAGGATGTCCTGGGTCATGTCGTCAATGACGCTTTTCAGATCGTCGAGGGTGATGACCTGTTTTTCGTTCTCCAGCGTCTTGCCCAAGCCCTTACGGGCCACGCGAAGCACCGGCTTGCCGGTAGCCGTGTCGATAAGCTCGGCTTCCAGGTACAGCTCGGTGTTCTGGTCGCGCTGGCCGGCCGCAGTCAAGGCACCCGCGGCGATCATGGCGAACGGGACGACTTCGTAGGGCTTGAGGCCCTGGTTACTGGCATCCAGCGCTGTGATGGCTCCGCGAAAAGACAGCGTACGCGGTCCCGGGACACTGACCAGGCGCAGACGCTGCGCCAACGAACTACTGACGCGGCGGTTGGTGTATTCGAGCAGATCCTGCAGGGTCTGCTGGCTAACGCGCTCACTGGGGCTCGGCTGAGGGTAGAAACCAATCGGGTTGTAGATCAGGTTGTCGTAGTCGCTGATCTTGACGCGGGGATCTGTCCAGCGCAGTACCGTACTGCCGCTCGGCGTGCGGGTTTCGGCGAGTCCCTCGTAGCTGCTCAGAAATCCTGAATACTGGTTGGCGCTGGTGATCTTGCTGGCGCAGCCGCTTAGCAGCAGCGAAACCAGCGCACCGCCAAGCACGAGCATGAATATCTTCATGGTGTATCCCCTTGTTTAGCTGGTCAGAAACGCCAGGTCATGCTGCCGCTGAAGGCGTGCATCAATGAATTGTCGAATGAGCCGGACACTGTTTTCGGATCGTCGAGCGGCAGGCGCTTGGACTGACTGACCTCCATGTCGCCCATCCAGGCCAGCGCATAGCTAAGGTTCAGCTCGCTGTTGCGATCCAGTGCGTAGGTGACCCCCGTCGCGAAGCGCCAGGTTTCCCCGATAGGCATGCTCAGTGTCCGATCGCGGTCGCTGACCGGCGAGCTGTCGTAAGCCACCCCGGCACTCCACAGAAGCTTTGGAGACATACGGTACTGAGTGCCCAGCGATAGATGCCAGGTGTCGTCATAGTTGGCGTCGAGGGTGGTATCGACTGGGTCGCCGCTATCGAGCTGGATGCCGACCTCACCGAAGTTCGACCAGTCCTGCCAGCCGACACTGGCCAGGATCGCCCACGTCGGGTCGAGCTGGTGGTACAGACTCAGGGTCAGGGTCTGCGGCACTTCCATGCTGATCTGGGTCGTGGCACCGAGGATGCCACGCGAGGCCAGTGCGTCGGCCACGCCCGGACGCAACCCCTCGGGATCGAAGCGGTCCTTGAACTCAAGGTCTATCGCGCTGGTATAGCTCAGGCCGATACGGGTGCCTTCCTGAGGCTGATAGATCAGCCCCAGGCTGGTGCCATAGCCGATGTCATCATCCTCGTAGGTCATCTCGCCATCGGGGACACTGAGATAGCCTGCCGGATTGTTGTCCACCGCCAGCTCGCTGTTCATGAGGGCGTACATGACTCGCAGCCCGGCGCCCACCGACCAGTTATCGTTGATGCGGTAGGCCACTGAGGGCATGAAGGTGATGCCCATCAGCGTAGCGTTCTGCATGTAATAGCGGCCTGACCAGCCATCGTCGTAGTCGATGCCGAGGCCGAAGTCACCGTAGGAGGCAAAGCCGACCGTCCAGCGCTCGTCGAGCTGACGACTGACGAACAGACTGCCGCCGGGCAACCAGCCAATGATATTGCCGCTGCTGCTGCCCGGAACGTTAGTGTTAGCGTCCGGCGAGAACTCCATATCGCCATACAAGAGTTGTGCACCGAGGGTGACCTGGGTCCCCTCCAGATAGCTCAGGCCGGCGACATTGCTGAGCATGGTGCCTGGATCCTGGGCACGCGCCGCGGCGCCGGCATTGGCGAGGCCGACGTTGTCTGTGCCGACTTCATAGAGAATTAACCCGCCTGCCATGGCCGGTGTATGAACGCCCAGGACAATGCAGGCCACAACCAGCGGGTGAAGCAGCCACCTATTGGGAACTTGCATGACATGAACTCCTGCTTCGACTCGGAATTAATAGCCAGACGGCCAGAGCACGCTCAACGAATGACATCAGGGCCTTGCAGTTACATTCGGCAGGCTTGCGCACCTATCGGAATCCGCTGAAATAACAACGGAGAACAGCTCAAGGCATTTTTATTCGCTATTTAAAGTAGGCGATCAGGCTTAATGACCTGAAAAGGAAACTTCCCGGTTATATTCAATTGCAGCGGGCGATTTAATTCCCTTCGGCTTACACCCCGCACTATCCCGAATATATCCCGCACTGGCGCTAACATCCTTTAAAAAGATATTAGCTACTGATTTCGAGGCAAGAACCGCGGCTTGACATTTTGCGCCACGACTCTTTTTTGGAAAGTGATATAAGTTTGTAATGCGCTATTGATTGCTTTTCGGCTACGGCAGTGCGGCTGCAATCTTTCCAGAGTCCTCGGCCTTTCTTGGCCCGAGCCTTTTGCGCGCTCAGGCTTTAAACGTGCCCAAGGAAATGACGAGACTCATGAGCAACACTCGGCTGCGCATCGCCACCTTTGCCGGTCTGCTGTTTCTCGCCCTTCTGGTCGGTGCGACGGCAGGCTGGGGTACGCTGGCCATAGGTATCAAGGGCGCCCATGACACAACGTTGCGTAATGCCCTGGCGCTGGCCTTTGCTTGTACCGGGCTGGCGGCCCTAATCGCCTTGCCTTGGCGGCGATGGCGCTGGCACGCGCTCGGCGCCTATCTTGCCGTACTGGTGCCGCTGGGCGTCTGGTGGAGCGGCATAGAGCCCGCCAACGATCGCCAATGGCAAGCCGACGTCGCGGTCCTGCCCTATGCAACCGTCAAAGGCGATCTGGTCACGGTGCACAACATCCGCAACTTCGACTATCACAGCGAAACCGACTACACGCCGGCCTGGTACGACAAGCGCTTCGACCTGCGCGAACTGCAGGGGGTCGATATGATTGCCGTTTACTGGATGGGCCCGGCGATCGCCCATGTATTCCTCAGCTTCGATTTCGGCGGTGACGACCGTCTGGCGATATCCATCGAGACGCGCAAGGAACAGGGCGAAGGCTATTCGACCCTCAGGGGCTTCTTCCGCGAGTACGAGCTCTACTACGTGGTGGCCGACGAGCGCGACGTGATTCGGCTGCGCACCAACTATCGACGCGAGCCGCCCGAACAGGTCTACATCTTCCCTCTGCAGGGCGAGGTCGACAACGCTCGCCGGGTGTTCCTCGAGTACATCAAGCGTATCAACGCGCTGCATGAACGCCCCGAGTTCTACAACACCCTGACCACCAACTGCACCACCACGATCTGGATGAATAGCCGGGTCAACCCGAATCACCTGACCTTCGACTGGAAGATTCTCGCCAGCGGCTACCTGCCGGAATACCTCTACGAGCAAGGTCGCCTAGCCGATCAAGGATTGTCGTTTACCGAGCTGCAGCAGCGTGTGCACGTCAACGCCCGCGCCCAGGCCGCCGACAAGGCAGCGGACTTTTCCAGGCGCATCCGCGAGCAGCCGGCGGGCGCCAACCTGGGTGAGCACGAAGCCTCCCGCTAGACAATACTCACTGCGGTCCCGGCCAGCAAAAGGGAGAACTGCCGATGCATCTGCGTGATCAACTCGGTCTTGCCGCGCTGTGCCTCAGCCTGGTCTCCGTGCCCGCCATGGCTGTAACGGCGCAGCCAGATGAAGCGGCTGTGGCCCACGGTCTGCTGCGGCCACGTATCTGCCTGGTCCTCTCCGGCGGCGGTGCCCGCGGCGCCGCGCACGTCGGCGTGATCAAGGTGCTCGAAGAGTACCGCGTGCCGATCGACTGCATTGCCGGCACCAGCATGGGCGCGCTGGTTGGCGCAGCCTATGCGACGGGAACCACCACGCCTGAGATGGTCACCATCCTCAAGAGCATCTCGACCGAGCTGCTGTTCCGGGAGAACCCACCCCGCCAGGAACTGGCCATGCGCCGCAAGCGGGATGACTACGGCATCCTGTTCACCCCCGAGGTCGGTATAAGCGACGGCGAGGTCAAAGTCGGAAAGGGTGTGGTTACCGGTGTGCAACTGGAAACCGTGTTGCGCCGGCTGTCCAAGATCAAGGGCCACTACCAATTTGACCGGCTGCCAATTCCCTATCGTGCGGTAGCCACCGACCTGGTTACCGGCAAAGCCGTGGTATTCAGGGAGGGCGAGCTGGCCAACGTGATGCGTGCAAGCATGTCGGTGCCCGGCGCGGTGTCTCCGGCCGATTTCGACGGGATGCTGCTGGTAGATGGGATGCTTACCCGCAACCTGCCGGTACAGACCGCGCGGGAGGAGCTCGGCGCGGACATCATCATCGCGGTCAACGTCGGCACGCCACTGCTCAAGCGCGAGGACCTCAACGGCTTCTTCGGCGTGACAGGGCAGATGCTCAGTATCCTCACCGAGCAGAACGTGCAGGTCTCGCTGGCTGCGCTGCAGCCCGACGACATCCTCATTTCACCGGAGCTGGGCGATTACTCCACCAGCGACTTCGACGACCTGCAGCAGATCGCCCCGCTGGGCGAGGCGGCGGCGCGCAAGGTCGCCGGGCGCCTCGCCGCATTGTCCCTGCCTCAGGCTGAATATGCCGCCCTGCGCAAACGTCAGCAGGTCACCGTGGTTGCTGACCTGCAGCCCGTCGACGAGATTCGTTTCGACAACCTGCAGCGGGTCAATCCACGGACTGTAAAGGCAGACATGGAAACCCAGCCAGGCCAGCCCATCGAGCAGGAAGCCCTCGACCGCGATATCCGCCGTATCTACGGCACCGGCGACTTCGAGCACGTCACCTACCGCTTCATCGAGGAGCCGGGCAAGCGCATCCTGGTGGTGGACGCCGTGGAGAAGGTCTGGGGGCCGGACTACCTGCGTTTCGGCCTCGGCCTATCCAGCGACTTCAGTGGCGACGCGTTCTTCAACCTCCGCGGCAGCTACCGCAGGACCTGGCTTAACGAACTCGGCGCCGAGTGGCGCACCGACGTCCAGCTCGGCCACGTTAGCGGCTTGTATACCGAGTTCTACCAGCCTCTCAGCGCCGACGGCCCTTTCTTCGTCGTGCCGCATGCCGAAGTCGAGCGGCGTACTGCCGACCTGTATCGGGACGACGATCGGGTTGCCGGCTACGAGATGACCTCCAGGCAGGCCGGCATCGATGTCGGCGCCAACCTCAAACGCTATGGCGAGCTGCGCCTGGGCATGCTCGGCGGCAGGCTCAAGCCCCAGCTGGACACCGGTCCGCAGAGCCTGTCGGTGGGCGAATCCAGCATCCACCAAGGGGCGTTTACGTCGCGGCTGATCTTAGACCAGCTCGACAGCATCCATTTCCCTCGCTCCGGCTGGCGTGCCAGCGTCAATGTATTCGACTCCACCGCCAGCCTCGGCGCGGACGACGAATACACCAAGTGGGATGCCGACGCCAATGCCGTGATCTCGTTCGGCAACCACACCTTCAACTTTGGCTTAAAGGCCGGCGACAAGCTGGGCAACGACCCGCTGCCGCGCTATGACCAGTTCCAGTGGGGCGGATTCCTCAGCGGCTCGGGCTATGCCACTGGCCAGCTGGCGGGCGAGAGTCTGCAGTTCGGCAGGGTGATGTACTACCACCGGATCCTACGCAGCAGCATCTTCGAAGGCGCCTACGCCGGCATCTCGCTGGAAGCCAGCCGCATCGGCAATCCGCTGGTGCCCGGCAACACGGAGGATTGGCTGAGATCAGCCAGTGTGTTCATGGCCGCCGACAGCCCTATCGGCCCCATGTATCTCGGCTATGGACGTGCGCAGGACGGCAACAGCAGCTTCTATTTCTACGTGGGGCGGCCGTTCTAGAAGCGACATGCACTTGGCGATGCGGCCAAGAGGAGGGACACGGATGAAAGAACCCAAGAAGGCGTCCAGCAAGAGGCCAGCAGATCCGGTATTCCTTTCCCGGGAAGAACGGATTGCGGCGGGCCGGCTAATACGCGAGCGGGTGCCACGCAGCAGCCATGCCACCTGGCCAGAGTCGGCGCGGCAACGGGACCCCATTGCCATCCTAGAGAAATCGAACGAGGACCGCCTGCCCGAACTGGTGCCGATCCGCTACGGGCGCATGCTGAGCAACCCCTTCGCCTTCCTGCGGGGCTCGGCGGCGCTGATGGCCAGCGACCTCGCCATCACCCCGAACACAGGGCTGCACGTGCAGGCCTGCGGCGACTGCCACCTTATGAATTTCGGTCTATTCGCCACGCCAGAGCGCAACCTGGTTTTCGATCTGAATGATTTCGACGAAACCTTGCCCGCACCCTGGGAGTGGGACATCAAGCGTCTGGTTACCAGCTGCGTGGTCGCAGGGCGCGACAACCGGCTTTCGGATGCCGAATCACGCGCGGCGGGCGAGGCATGTGTGCGTTCCTATCGTGAGCACCTGCGCGAATACTCGCAGATGAATCCCCTTGAGGTTTGGTACTCGCGGCTGGACGCGAACACATTGATAGACCTGGCACCCGATGAGAGGGCCCGCAAGCTGCGCGAGCGGGCGGTCGAGAAGGCGCGTTCGCGGGTCGTCGAAAACATGTTTCCCAAGATTGCGCAGCAGGTTGCCGGCCGTCATCGCCTGATCGACCAGCCGCCATTTCTCTACCACATTGGCGACCCGGATACCGAAGAGCTGTTGCGAGACGGACTGAGCCATTACCGCACCTCGCTCTCAGATGAGCGCCGCACCCTCCTCGATCGCTATCGTCTCGAGGACTTCGCTGCCAAGGTGGTAGGCATCGGTAGCGTGGGCACACGCTGCATGATCGGCCTGTTCTTCTCCGAGGAAAATCACCCGTTGATCCTGCAATTCAAGGAGGCGCGCCGCTCGGTTCTTGAGCCCTATGCAGGGAAGAGCCGGTACGAATATCAGGGGCAGCGCGTAGTGATGGGCCAGCGACTCATGCAGTCGTCCAGCGATATTTTCCTTGGCTGGCCCGCGGTCGCCACGGCTACGACTTTTTCGTGCGACAACTGCGCGATATGAAGTTCTCGCCGCCAGCCGAAGGCTTCAGCGCCACGGATCTGCGGCGCTACGCCGAACTTTGCGGCTGGACCCTGGCCCGCGCCCATGCCAAGTCGGGCGATGCCGCAACCATCAGCGGCTATCTCGGCAAGGGGGAAAACTTCGACGAGGCACTCGGCGAGTTCGCCATGGCCTATGCCGAGCAGACCGAGCGTGATCACGCCGCGCTGTTGCAGGCGGTTCGCTCGGGGCGACTGGAAGCACTCGAAGACGAATGCTGATCGCACGCACTGGCCTGCGACCGATTGATCGTCAACGTCCCGTACGCAGCAGCGGATCGTAGGGGTTGACTGCCTGCAGCTCATCCAGCAGGCGAGCCGCTTCCTGCGCCTGGCCTGCTGCCTGCAGGTAGCCGACCAGCGCAATGCGCACCGCGCGGTTGGCTGGATCATTTGCCAGTTGCTGCTGCAACAATTGCTGCGCGGCCTCCTGCTGCCCCGCGTCGTGCAAGGCGACGGCCAGCACATAGGCATAGCTGGCATTGTCCGACGCCAGTTGCTGCGCCTGAACCAGAGCCTCGAGCGCCGTGTCGCGCTGGCCGGCACGTACCAGCGCGAGTCCCAGCGCATGCTGCAGACTGGCTTCCTGCGGGTAGGTCGCGCTGCTGTCCTGCAGGAGCTGCAGTGCCTGGTTGCGCTTGCCCTGCCCCTCCAGCCACTGCGCGAGTAGCAGGCGTGCGGGATGGAAGTGGCTGTTGCGCTGCAAGGCCAGCCGCAGATGCGCCTCGACCTGCTCGGGGCGGCCGGTGTGCTGGTAGAGCATGGCCAGGTTGGTCAACGCCTCGGCACGGTCCAGCTGGCTGCGCTGCGCCTGTTCGTACTCGGTCAGCGCCGCCGGCCAGCGTGGCAGCCCCTGGCGCAGTTCGGTCGGCAACTGCGCCAGTTGCCAGGTTGCGGCCAGGCGCACCGCACGGCGACCATCGCCGAGCAGGGGCGCCAGCGCCTGCACCTGCTGCTGCGGGGAGGCCATCGCCACCAGCACATCGATTGCCGCCAGGCGCACCACCGCCTCGGGATGCTGCAGCGCGGTCGCCACGACCTGCCCTGCCGCCGGCCCTGGATAGCGCGGCACCTCGGCCAGCAGCGCCGCCTTGCGCAGCGCCGGCAGGTCGGTGCGCGCCAGCTGGGCATACAGCGCCTGCGCCGCCCCGGTCTTCCCGGTACGCGCCTGCTGCAGCGCGCGGGCAAAGCCGCCGTCGCGCGGCGCCGGCTGGCCGAACCAGTCCTGGAACTGGCGGGCGACCTGCTGGCCTTCCGTTTCACGATGACAACCCAGGCAGGCGTCGCCATGGCCAAGCGCCACAGCCTGGGCGGGGTTGGGCACGCTGAAGCTGTGGTCGTGGCGCAGATCATTGCCCATGTAGTAGCGGCCAGGCATGTGGCAGCTGGTGCACTGTGCGCCCGCCGAGCCCTGAGGATGGCGATGGTGCTCGGGCGAGTCGTACTGCTTGGCCAGCAGCTTGTCGGTGCGGATCTCGACACGCGGCGCCTGGCCGGCCGGGTTATGGCACTGGGTGCAGACCGCGTTGCCGCTCAGGCGCAGGGCGCCGCTGTGCGCGTTGTGGCAGTCCGAGCAGCGCACGCCAGCGGCATACATGCGGCTCTGGGTGAAGGAGCCGTATTCGAACACTTCATCTTGAATCTTGCCATCGACCTCGTACAGACCGGCGCCCAGCGCGACGGGCAGGTAGTCATCGAACAGCGGGCGCTCGGCGTGATAGCCGTCGCCGAGCGGCGAACGCCGGCTGTGGCAGCGGGCGCAGGTTTCCACCTCGCTGCGATTGCCGCCATCGCGCAGGTTGACCACCAGGCCGGAGTTGCGCAGATCGGCTCGCTGCGGCTCGCGCGTCCAGAGCAGATGATTGGAAGCAGGTCCGTGGCAGCTCTGGCAGCCAACGCCCAGCGCCTGCCAGTGGCTGGCGAAGCGGTTGCTGTCGCTGTCGAAGCGCCGCTCGAAGCCGGTGGTGTGGCACTCGATGCACATGAAGTTGGCATTCTGCTGAGCCCCGCTCCAGTGCAGCGGATCGCGATGATCCACGCCCTGATCGGGATACAGATGGAACCAGGCCTGCTTCTCGACATCCCAGGCGGCACCGAGCGCCTGCAGGCGGCCTCCCGACAGTTCGACCAGGTATTGCTGCAGGGGCTCGACGCCGAAGGTGTAGGCCACCTTGAAGTCGGCAGGCAGCCCGTCAGGCCCGGGGGTGTTGACCCAGAATTCGTCACCCTTGCGCAGGAAGCGGGTGGTTTCCACGTCGTTGTGCAGCGGCGATGCCTCGAAGTCGGCCAGCACCGTCTGCGGGTTGGCCGGCTGCATGGCCAACTGGTGATGGGAGCCCTGCCAATCTTTCACGGCTCCGGCATGACAACCCCGACATTGCTGTTCGTCCACCCAGTGCGCGGCCGCAAGGGGTTCGGGCGCTCGCCCTTGCATCCACCACCAGACGAAGCCTGCGCAGCCCAGCAGCAGGAGTCCGCCGGGCAGCAACCACAGCCAGCGGGCCGGCTTCTTGGATAAGGGACGGTCGGAGGGCGACGAGGGCATGCGGACAATCCATTGCAGGAACTGGCGAATGAGACAGCGACGAATGCGCGACCTCGTCAATACGGTGAACAACAGCCCCCACCTTACGGTGGGGGCTGCCTGATGCCGGAGCGTAGAACCAGAGATGCCAGTGGCCCCGCCCTCTGTCAGTCAGGACGGGCCTACTGCGGCTCACTTCAACTGCACGGTGACTTTGTCGATCTTGCCGGTGAAGGCGGAGCGACGATCGGCTCCAATGACTTCGACCACCGGGGTGCCCAGATCGATGCCGACATCGGCGGTCTCGTCCGCCGAGAAGGCAGTAGGCTGGGTGCGTTCGATGCGGCTTTCGCCCACCTTCTGCTCGTTGACGTAAAGGGTCCCCTGCCCCCCCTTGCCCAGCCCTTCGCCGTCATAGGCGAACTCGAAGCGCAGGGTCGCCTTGCCAGCCGGCAGCGGCGTGCTACCCGCGACCGTGTACTGTTGCATGCCGAGGTAGTTGTAGGTGTAGGCCGGCACACCATCCTTGACGTACAGCGACCAGCCCCCGAAACGCCCGCCCTGGGCCAGGACGGTGCCGTTGGCGCCCGTCGCCGGAATCTCCAGTTCGGCGGTAATAGTCTTCGAGCTGTTCTTCACGTTGATGAAGACGTTCTCCGACATGCCGGTCATGCCTTCGGCCAGGGTCAGCGAGGTACGCCCCGCCATCAGATCCGGACGGCCGGCCATGGCCGGCAACATGCGCTCGAAGGTGCGGTCGTCCAGAGGCAGCGCATGATGCTCGCGGGCTTCCTTGAGGAACAGCGCCTGCAGCTCCTTGAGCTTGTCGGGCTGCTGCGCCGCCAGATTGTTGGCCAGGCTGAAGTCGTTGCGCACGTCATACAGTTCCCAGACGTCGTCCGCCAGGGCCGCGCGCGGCTTGCCTTCCCACGGTGCACGGTGGATGGTGCGGGCGAACCAGCCGTCGTGATAGATGGCTCGGTTGCCGTTGATCTCGAAATACTGGGTGGTGTGGCGCTCCGCGGCCTTGGCGTCGTTGAAGCTGTAGGCCAGGCTGGAGCCTGCCATCGGGATCTGCGGCGTGCCGTTGACCACCTTCGGTTCCGGCAGGCCGGCGGCCTCGAGGATGGTCGGGGCAATGTCGATCACATGGCTGAACTGGCTGCGCACCTCATTCTTCGCCTGGATGCCCTTCGGCCAGTGCACCACCATGCCGTTGCGGGTACCGCCGAAGTCGGACGCCACCTGCTTCATCCAGCCGAAGGGGGCGTCGAAAGCCAGCGCCCAGCCGGCCGCCATGTGCGGGTAGGTTTCCGGGTCGCCCCACTTGTCCATGACCTTGAGCATGTCGGGCACGGTTTCCTGCACGCCATTGAAGTAGGTGTACTCGTTGAACATGCCATTCTCGCCACCCTCGCCGCTGGCACCATTGTCGCCGGCGATATAGATGACCAGGGTGTTGTCGGCCTGACCGACATCGTCGACCGCCTTGAGCATGCGACCGATCTCGTGATCGGTGTAATCGAGGAAGGCGGCAAACACTTCGGCCTGACGGGCGAACAGCCGCTTCTCGTCAGCTGACAGCGTGGCCCAGTCCTTGAGGGCCTCAGGCTTGGCTGCCAACTGGGTATCCGGCGGTACTACGCCCAGCGTGATCTGGCGGGCCAGGGTCTCTTCGCGCAGCCTGTCCCAGCCCTGGTCGAACTTGCCCTGCCACTTGCTGATCCACTCCCTGGGCACATGGTGCGGCGCATGGGTGGCGCCCGGCGCGAAGTAGACGAAGAACGGCTTGTCCGGGGTCAGTGCCTTCTGGAACTTGATCCAGGCCACGGCCTGGTTGGTCATGTCGGTCATGAAGTGGTAGTTGGGATCTTCTGGCAACCGCACCGGGGTTACCCCGTCGTAGATATAGGGTGCCCACTGGTTGGTTTCGCCACCGAGGAAGCCGTAGAACTTGTCGAAGCCCTGACGGGTCGGCCAGCGGTCATAGGGGCCGGACACGCTCGTTTCCCATGCCGCGGTTTCATGCCACTTGCCGAAAGCGGCGGTGCTGTAGCCGTTCAAGCGCAGCATCTCGGCCACCGGCGCGGTGGCATTGGGAATCTGCGCGGTATTGCCGGGGAAGCCGGTGGCCATCTCGGTGATGAAGCCCATGTTCACCGTGTGATGGTTGCGCCCGGACTTGAGCGCGGCGCGGGTCGGCGAGCAGAGCGCGGTAGTATGGAAGTTGTTGTAGCGCAGGCCGTTCTCGGCAAGCTGATCGAGGGTCGGCGTGGAGATCGGACCGCCGAAGGTGCTCGCCGCGCCGAAGCCAAGGTCGTCGATCAGCACGATGACGACGTTGGGAGCGTCCGCCGGCGCCTCGATCCTGAATGGCGCAGGCGCCTTGGCGTTGCGCGCATCCAGTTCTGTGTAGAGCGGTCGGTCCGGTTCGGCAATTGGCAGGATGCTGCGATCCGGGTCGCCGCCATAGTCTGCCTGTGCCAATGGCATGAAGATAACGGCTAACAATCCGGTCGATTCTGCAATCTGTCGCAGCTTCATCTTTGTCCACCCTGATGAATAGCCTTATCCCCTAGCCGAGAGTATAGGCAACGCCGAGGTGGTCAATTTAACTTGGCATTTTGCGCCATGCTTGCACAAAACCCTCGCCTAAAATAAAGCGCAACGATCCTTATCAGTCCGCGTTCCATTGTGCTTTTTGCTATAGGAATGGCGGCGGCAAAAACTGAGTGCAACACCTGACCTTTCCGGTACGGTGCTGCCCCCATGTCTTATACCGAACTCAGCGTTGAAGAGCGCGCCACCATTCAAATCGGTCATGCCCAAGGTTTCAGCCTGCGTGGGATTGCCTGCTTGATCAACCGATCCCCTTCGACCATCAGCCGGGAGCTGCGCCGCAATCGAGATGCCTGTGGTGGCTACTCGGCCCGTGTAGCCCAACAGCAGATGCAAGCCCGCCGCCAGGTGTGTCGACCGATGCGAAAGCTGTTGCCGGGTAGCGAGCGCTTTGAGCTGGTGGTTCATATGCTGCGTGAGCGTTTGTCTCCCGAGCAGATTGCCGGCAAGCTGCGCAGCATGAACATTCCCAGCCTCAGAGAGGCCTACGTCTGTCGTGAGACGATCTATAACGCGATCTATGCCCTGCCGGTCGGTGAACTGCGCAAGGAGCTGATCATCTGCCTGCGCCAAAGCAAGACGACGCGCAGGCCGCGCTCTGGCGGTGTGGATCGGCGCGGTCAGATCCCTGAGATGGTCAGTATTCATGTACGTCCGCCGGAGATCGAAGACCGGCTGATGCCAGGGCATTGGGAAGGCGACCTGATCAAGGGCAAGGCCAACGCCTCGTCTGTAGGTACGCTGGTGGAGCGCACCAGTGGCTACCTGATGCTGGTGAAGATGAACGACGCGACGGCGACCTCGGCGATGGAAGGCTTCAGTGCAGCGCTCAATGGCATGCCGCTGGCGATGCGCAAGAGCATGACCTACGACCAGGGCCGAGAAATGGCGCGGCATGCTGAAATCACTCAGCAGACCGGGGTGGCCATTTACTTCTGCGACCCGCACAGCCCTTGGCAGCGCGGCAGCAACGAAAACATCAATGGCTTGATCCGCCAGTACCTGCCCAAAGGCACAGACCTGTCGGTACACAGCCAGGAAGAACTGGATGCCATCGCACTGCAACTGAACATGCGCCCACGTAAGCGCTTCGACTTCAAATGCCCAATTGAAGTTATGGGCAAAGTGATGCAGGAAGCCATGGCTATGCGGCATGATGCGCCTGCTTCAATTCAATAACCGTGTTGCACTCAGCCCCTGCAACCGCCAATTAATTACTGCAGATATCGGCGCCTATATGCGTATTCGTGCAATTAACAAACAAGCAAAAAGGCACAACAACCAATTTCTTGCAGAATTATTTGTTTGATATTCGAATTTGTTTCCCAAGGGCGAGCTTCAAGTAGTTCTTTTACCGTACCAAAGCATTAGCGAGCAGGCCGACCATGGCTTCATGAATCCGCAAAAGCGAGGGGCAAGCCGTGACTGACGAAAAGAACAGCTACTGGAACATGGCGCTTGGATCGTCCGGTGCGCAACGGCGAACACCAAATGCGGCCCGGCGAGGTTCGGTCTGGGTTTTCTGCGCTAGCCTGCTCGCAGCAAATCCTGTCTGGGCCGAATCGACGGCAGCCGCGGTGAATCAGGCGGATGCAGCCGTTGCCACGGAGCCGACAACGGAAACGGAGTCGCAGCAGTTTGCCCGAGCGCGCCTGATGGAGATGGCCGGGCTGCTTGGCAAGACCGAGCGCCTTAGCGTGTCATTGAACATCGCTTACGACGTGGTTCAGGAAAACGGCCAGAAAATAGAGTTCGGCGAAATCCGCGAGCTCGCGCTCCAGCGCCCGGATCGCCTACGGATCATGGAAATCGCCAGCCATGGCGATCGGGGTCTGACTCTGTTCGACGGCGAGCGGATCACAATTCTCGATGGCGACACCAATGTCTACGCCCAGGCACCGCAGCCAGGGGATATTGATGCCTCGATCATTCACTTCGTCCGTGACCTGCAGATGCGCCTTCCCCTCGCACCCTTGATGCTGACAAAGGCCTCTGAGGAACTGCAGCGTCGCATTCAGAGCATCGACTACGTCGAGCATACCGACATACTCGGCGCGCCTGCCCACCATATTGCGGCACGCACCGCAAGCGTGGACTTCCAGGTGTGGATCGCCGACAGCGAGCAAGCGTTGCCCATGCGCATCGTGGTCACCTACCCATCGGATGAAGGCCAACCACAGTTCCGCGCCGACTTTTCAGACTGGAACCTGATACCGCGATTCGACAAGGGCACCTTCGAGTTCACCCCTCCGGCGGCTGCGAAACGGATCGTCTTCGCAGCGCAGCTACCTCCCGCACCAGCCAGCCCGCTACCGCAAGGTAGCAGGCCAGAAGGAGCCAAGCCATGACAGCGACCAGCGCCAGAGCCCTTGTTTCGGTGGCAGCCCTGACAGCGCTGCTCTGCAGCACCTGGCCAGCTTCCGATGCCCAGGCGCGCGAACCCAGGTTCTCCGGAGGGGCCACGCGCAATGCCGGAAGCGCAACCGCGAGCAGGACATTTTCACGCCAGGGTGCCGCTTCGGCAGGCAGCCTCTCCTCAGGCCGTCGCGCCCAGGCCAACGGTAACGTCACGAGCAATCAGGCTACCCGCAGGGAGTCAGCCTCGAGCCGAACGTCGTCCAACCAGGCCGCACGTCAGGGTTCGATCTCCGATAACCAGCAGGCCCGGCAAAGCGCAATGTCCGACCAACAGCAGTCGCGCCAGAGCGCAGCATCCGCCAATCAGGAGCGGCGTCAGGACACCGTAAGCCACAACGTGGATGTGCGTCAGGAGAACTATTACCACAATGATCACGACGATGACGACTGGGACGCCGGCTCTGCGGCCGTCGGCTTCGTCGCAGGTGCGGTGGTGGGGTCGGTGGTGACGTCGGCTGCCAGCCAGAGCGCACCGGCGCCCGCCTCGACCACAGTGGTCTATACCTCACCTCCGGCGCTAACAACCCTGCCCTGCGCACCTGAAATCCTAGGCATCAACGGAGTCACCTATTACCGCTGTGGGCAAGCCTATTACATACAGGCTTATGGCGCTTCCGGGCCGATTTATACACCGGTTCAGCCACCACCGATGTGACGCGGGTGTGGTGCCGCACAGTGGCATGGGAGCCTCAAATGAACGATTCACACGGCAATGAGAAGCCATCCGCGAGCTTTACCAGCGATACGGACGACTTCTCACTGGTACTTGGTGGGCCGTTATTTCAGCTTCTCAACCGCGCGCGACTGTCCGGCACCGCCCTCGAACTGGTGCGCAAGCGCATTCTTTTCTTTGTCCTGCTCACTTGGTTGCCACTGCTGCTGCTCGCTGCAATCGAAGGGCAACTACTGGGCGGCGGGGTAGCCATCCCGTTTTTGATGGACGTTGACGTGCATGTCCGCTTCCTGGTCGCGATGCCCTTGCTAATCGGCGCCGAACTGATCGTTCATAAGCGCATCCGTCCAGTGGTCGGCCAATTCATCGAACGGCGACTGATCACAGAGGCTTCGCGGGAGTCCTTTGAGGCCGCAGTCGCCTCCGCCATGCGCATGCGCAACGCGGTGAGTGCAGAGTTGCTGCTGATTGCATTCGTCTATGTGTTTGGCGTGCTGGTAGTCTGGCGCAACGCTGCGGCCCTAGAAGCATCCAGTTGGTATACGGTCGTGAATGCTACCGGTTTCGACTTGTCTCTCGCCGGGACCTGGTACGGCTACGTGAGCATACCGGTGTTCCAGTTTCTGTTGATTCGCTGGTTTTTTCGAGTGTGCATCTGGATGCGCTTTCTCTGGCAGGTGTCGCGCCTCGAGCTGAACCTCACACCGACCCATCCAGACCGGGTGGGCGGTTTAGGCTTCTTGGCCAACTCTGCCTATGCCTTCATGCCGCTAGCCGTGGCCTTCGGCGTGCTGTTAGCCGGCTTGATAGCCAACCGCATCTTCTACGTCGGAGCAACGCTAGCCGACTTCAAAGTCGAAATCATCATGGTGGTTATATTCGTCGAAAGCATCGTCCTTGCCCCGCTGCTGGTCTTCTCGGCACAACTGGCCGATGCCAAACGTACCGGCCTTCGCGAGTACGGCGCACTGGCGATGAAGTACGTGCGTGATTTCGATTACAAATGGCTGCGTGGCGGAGCGGCGATCAATGAACCGTTAGTCGGCAGTGGCGATATTCAGTCGCTAGCTGATCTGGGTAACAGTTTCGCGGTGGTACAAGAGATGCGCCTCGCGCCAATTACGAAGGATGTCCTCCTTCGTCTAGCGGTGGCGACACTGCTACCGATCGCCCCCCTCCTGCTTACTATGATGCCGCTCGAGGAACTGCTGAAAAGGCTTTTGGGCGTAGTGTTGTAGACGAGCCTGCGGGGCTACCGCAAGTCCCAGCATCCAGCCAGAAGCGCCATCCAAGTCGAGGCTATCGACTGAAGAGGTCCTGGGCACGGCGTAGCTGACGCGATTCGAGTCTATCGAGACCAGCAACCCACTCTCGATTCAACCCGCGAGCTACCCACTCGGCAAGCCACGCTGGAAGCGTTGCCTGAACGCGGGACAAGAATGGGACACCACCGCCGGAAAACAAAAAGGGCTAGCCGAAGCTAACCCTTTGATTTTATTGGTGCCGGAGACAGGAGTCGAACCTGCGACCTTCGCATTACGAATGCGCTGCTCTACCTACTGAGCTACACCGGCGCCAGGCGGCGGATTATCGGAGGTTCCGCGGCGGGACTCAAGTCCGTACTTTCCTCAAACAATCCGCCTCGCGGCGCTTAATGCGGCCGCGAAGCCGGCTGGCCGTGGTCGCGCTCAAGGTCCTGCTTGACCTGGCTCGCCAACTGCTCACCCTCCGCGCTGGCCATCTCGTAGCCTTCACGAGCCTTGGCCTTCAGCTTGCCGGTCAGCTCGTCGCTCTGCTGCCCCATCAATTCGTCCTCACGACGGGTTGGCGGGACTGATGCGGCGAGCAGAGCGCCCAAGGCGATGCCCATCGCTCCCAGGGCCAGTGGCTGCTCATTGAGCAGCTGCGAAAAGCCGCCACGAGCGCGATCGGCGGTGTGTCGCAAGCTTTCAGCGGCGTGCCGGCTGGAGTCGCTGACCCGATTACGAGCGTTGCCTAGGGTGCTGGAAGCATCGTGGCTCATTTGCGCTGCCTTGTCCTTGAGCCCCGTGCCCTGCTGCTTGAGGCCGGACGCCTTAGCCGACAGCTTCTCCGTCATGGATGGACCAGTGGATGCCGTGCTGGCGCTGTAGTCCGGACGACGATTCTGCCCGGCCATCAGCCAGACCAGGCCGATGGAGGTCAGCAAGGTCGGTACCGGATTGGCCTTCACCGTATCGGTAAGGTTGTGCAGGAACTCGCCGCCACCACCTTTGGCATAGCCAAGCGCGGTATCGATCATCTGCCCGGGCGACAGTTTGCTTTCCAGTGCATGGACGATGTTGCCGATCTCGGCACGCTGCTGGTCGATTTCACGCTCCAGGGTGCTCGGGTCTTTCTGCGCTTCCAGGTCTACCTGATTGTGCGTACTCATGCGTGCCCCCTGACGGCTTCTTTATCCTTTTGCAGTGAATGAATGGTGCGGTCGGGCTTGAACGAAGAGGCTTCGAACTTCTTCTTGCCCGCCGAAACCATGATCAGGCCAATCACCACGACCACGACCCCGACGATCAAGGCTGCGAGCCAGAGCTCCATCATCGTGGCGAGGAAGTACACCGCCGACATCAGCAGGACAATGAAGCCTGCCAACAGCACCGCACCACCGGTGGCGACGCTCGCGGCACCGGCCTTGGTCGCACGCAGCGATTCGCTCAACTCCGCTTTCGCCAGCGCCAGCTCTTTGGTGAAAAGCGATGGGACTTCACGGGTCAGTTGCCGCAGCAGGCCGCCAACAGACCCGTCCTGCTCCGGATTGACCGGTTCGTACGGCGTATTGAGGTTGCGTTGCTCGTTCATCGATTCAGTCCTCCGTTCGTACCTTTGCCATTGCTGCCCGCGCCGTTAGTAGTGCCGGCGGGCGACGACATGCCTGCGTTGCTGACGCTACCTACGGTGCCCCCAGGCGTACCGCTGGATAGGCGTGAATCCAGCTCCGATTGGCTCGGCAGGGTTTCGGCAGTCACATCAGCCGGAACCCCCAGAGGCGAAGTGGGATGCGGACGGCTGGCATCGGAGTGGCCGTAATCGGTCGTTGGCTCCCGCGCAGCGGATTCAGTGCGATGACTTGAGGCGCGAGCGAAACGGGTCAGGCCGAAACCGAGTGCAACGCTGCCGGCAATGAACAGCGCCGGGTTGTTACGCGCCAGCCGATTCACCTCGCCTACCAGCTCGTCGACGCTTTTGCCACGCAGGTTGTCGGCGAGGTCGACCATGCTCTGCGCCATGTCGGAAACGTAGTGGGAGAGCCCCGTACTGTCCTGATTCTCCAGTTCACCGGCCGCGGCCTTCACGCTCTGTGCAACCTTTTCGAGTTCGTCTGCAGCGGTGCCACGGTAGCTGTCGAGCTGCGCCTTGCCCTGATTCTTGATCTGTTCGCCAGCGTCTCGGGCCTTGGCCTTGAGGTCTTCGGCACTTGGGGCAGCCCCGGAGCTACCCATGGGATCGCTACCGGTATGGCTGGTCGGCGAGGCTGTTTGTCCGGACGGGGTGGCCGTCTGCGGGGAGTTGGTTCTGGCTTGGCCGCCGTAACCTGTGATCTCTTCATCGGGTGTCGTCATTTTGTCCACCTTTATAGGGTCATAGGATTTGGCCGGATGACCACGGTCCGTTGAAGCACAGCAGTGCGGGGTTGCCGCGGCCGTGCATTTGTGGCGCGCACATAAATGGTGACCGGACCCCAAAATTCGAGTTCCGTGGTTTTGGCCAGGCGGTTCAGCGTGAGGAAGCGGGAGTAGGTCGGGTCGAGTCGGCGTAGAGGGAAGGCGATGTAGAGCGCTCTCCCACTGGCGATCTGCCAGCGACGGGCGCGCAGCCTGCGCCGCATGGGGGCTGCGGCCCGGAGAAGATGAAACAAGCGAAACGGCGACTGCAGCAGCGTTGCTGATTGAACAATCAGCGCAACTCCAAAAAGCGGCTGTATAGCGAACCGACGAGCTGTAAGCGCCTTGTTGCCGCGCACAACGCAAAAACGGGCCCGAAGGCCCGTCTTTGTGGTGGTTGGTGGTGCTTACAGCGGACCGATGCTGGTGCAGCTGTGGGCGGTCTTGGCGTGCTTCTGCAGTACCGGCAGCTGCGGGCGATGCTTGCCACTGGTGACGTCCAGCGACAGTGCGTACTCACCCCACCAGGGACCTGCTGCCCAGTAGGTGCTGGGGATGCAGTTCTGGCGCAGATAGCTCATCAGGTTATCGGTAGCGACCAGGGCCGAGGGCGAGAAGTCCGGAATGCCGTGCTCACCGATGTAACCGCGCAGCTTGTTCTGCTTCAGCCAGTCCACGAAGGGCTTGACACGGTTAACACCAATCATCGGGTCGAACTGCTCGTTCTTGTCGAAGTAGTTACCGGAGAAATCCTTGTCGATGTACATGTGCGCTTCGTACACCAGGTTGTTCTTCGGGTCACGCATCCACGGGTTGCTGATCAGCTGGGTGTTGTAGTGCGGCCAGTGGAAGGCGCTCGACCAGCGATCACCCGCCACATAGATCCAGCGCTTGGAGTCGACCGTACGGATCGCCTGGGCAGCGGCCAGGGCGGCCTGGGGCCAGAGTCCGTTGGTGGAGTGCGGCTCGTTCATCAATCCATAGCCTTCGACCGCCGGATGGTTTACCACTTCCTGCACGATCTGCTTCCACACCGCGGCGAAGGAGCTGATAGGTACCTCATTGGAGCCGATCAACTTGCCGAAGTAGCGGTAGTAGTTGTGCAGATCCAGAATCACCTTGACGTTGTGCTTCTGAGCGAAGTCCAGCGACTGCTTCAGACGCGCCAGCTCTACCGTGTTGAGCGGAGTGCCCAGCTTGGGCTGGATGCGCTCCCAGAGGAATGGCAGGCGAACCAGCGGCATGCCCAGGTCGGCGTACTTCTTGTAGTAGGACTCAGCCGGATAGGTGTAGTTGGTACCGTGGGTACCCGGAACTACCGAGGGGCCAAACCCGGCACCCGACAGGTTGACGCCGACCAGCAACGGTTTGCCATTGGTGGTATCAGGTGCCGAAGGCGCCGGAGCTGGTGTCACGGTGGCTGGCGGAGTGGTCAGCGCCGGGGATGACGGGGTGCTGGCCGAAGTGCTCACTACCGACACGGTTTTCGGATAACCGAGGGACGTGCCGTTAATCGCTGCGCCCTCCAGGAAAACGCTCATGTTGCTGCCGACGACCTGTTGGCGGAGCACTTTGCGCGTTTGGCCATCAGCCAGCCTTACCAGAGCGCCGGCCTTGAATGCCGCGACGTTGGCACTGCTTGCCTGAATGGAGAAGCCGGCGGATGCGCGGAACATACCGTTCAGCCAATCATTATTGGTGAAGTTGTTCAGATTGCTGGTGGCGATGACCGAAGTGGTCGGGGAAGTCGGAGCCGGGGCCGGAGTAGCGGTAGTAGTGCCCGCGGTGGACAACTTGTTGGGTGCACCTACCACACTTCCATTTACCGCCGCGCCATCGAGATAGACGCTCATATTGGCGCCGACTACTTGAACCTGGGTAACTTTACGAACCTGGCCATCTGCCAGTTTTACCGAAGCGCCAACTTTGAATGCCGCTTTGTTGGCATCGTTGGCCGGAATCGAAAAGCCCGGCGACTTGCGCCATACACCATTAAGCCAGTCGGTATTGGTGAATGCGTTGATGCTGGTGGAGTGGGCAGTAACGGTAGTCGGAGAAGTGACCGGAGCGGTTACAACCGAGCTACCGATAGTGACCACCTGCGGTGCACCCACCTTGTTGCCGTCCAGCTTTGCACCATCCAGAAAGATGCTCATGTTCGCGCCAACGATCTGCTGGCGGCTGATCGTGCGCACCTGCCCATCAGCCAGCCTTACCGAGGCGCCAGCCTTGAAAGCAGCCTGGTTGGCCGCAGTGGCCGGAATCGAGAAGCCCGCACCGGTGCGCCAAACACCGTTCAGCCAATCAATGTTGGTGAAAGCGTTGATCTTGGCAGAAACCGATACAGCGGCAACCGTAGTGGATGCAGCAGCGTAAGGCGTTGTTACTAGAGTGACGCCACCCAGCAGAACAGCCGTAGCGATGGAAGCGACGAGTGCCTTGCGGGCACCGGAAAACAGGTTGGTGGACATTGAGTCTCTCCGGAACTTACTACTTCAAAGGCGGAGCCTTTAAAAAGTGACGGGAGGTCGATAAGTCGTGGGCGTTGCTCTTAAGGAGGGCCGCGGTGTCACAACAAACGAACCGTTCAACAAGAAATTTCCCGCCGTCCACCCCCTGAACAAACCGGCAAATCGTCTTGCGTGGCGGCTTTATAATAGGTTCCAAAAATTAATGGAAATTTTTTGTCAGTAATAGATCGCCAAAAAAACGCCGAGCAGAAGCAAATAACATTGAGTTGCCATTACTCAAATGGCGATAGCTGTCGAATTGATATTACGCTAAGCCGCCCTAGTTAGTTACCTGGCGTAAAAACAAGCGACGTTTTTTTGAACCATGACGGTTTAGTAACGGATTAACCGCTATCGATCTTACCGACGAACGGTATATAGGCTTGAAGCGAAAAAAGCCTGTGCGTGGACGAGAACCATCGGCCGGCGGCGACCGATTTTCGTCGAGAGATAGCTGTCGGATGCCTTACCGAACGACCAAACGGAGGCACCATGAGCCATAAGTTCAAAGTGGGCGATCACGTCAGCTGGAATTCGGAAGCAGGACGGGTCAGTGGTCACATCACCCGCGTGCACACGGCTGATACCGAATTCATGGGCCGTACACGACACGCCAGCCCGGAAGCCCCGCAGTACGAGATCAAGAGCGACAAAACCGACCATGTGGCCATGCATAAAGAGTCGGCACTCAGGAAGCTGAGCTGAGCATGGTTCAGCCAGCCACGGTGTGGACCATCGGCCACTCGACACGCTCGCTGGAACAGCTGATCGAGATACTGCGCCACCATCGGATCGAAGCCATTGCCGATGTCCGCCGCTTTCCCGGGTCACGACGATTGCCGCAGTTCGGCGAGGCAGCCCTGCGCGAAGGATTGGCGGCGCATGGGCTGCACTATCAATGGATCGAGGAGCTGGGTGGCCGGCGGCGACCACTGAAAGACTCGCCTAACCTGGCCTGGCGCAATAGCTCGTTTCGCGGCTACGCCGATCATCTAGCCAGCGATGAATTCGACCGTGGCCTGCAGCGCCTACTGGAAATGGCGGCCCAGCGGCGCACCGCGATGATGTGCGCCGAGGTACTGTGGTGGCGCTGTCACCGCTCGCTGGTCTCGGACGTGATGAAAATCCGCGGTATCGAAGTGCTGCATATCCAGGACGACAAGCCACCGGCGGCGCACCCATTCACCGCCCCTGCCCGCCTGGTCGATGGGCAGCTGAGCTATGCGGAGGGCAAAGGCGAGTCGCTGAGAAAGGAAGTCGGCAGCGGGCAGATCAATCTGGACCTGTAGCGCCGATTAGCTGCTGCGCAGCGACCGTTGCGATCGCGCTGGGCGTTACGTCATGCGCGCTCGATGCGATCTGGATGGATGACGATACGGCCCTGTTTGTACAGGCCGCCGATGGCCTTCTTGAAGTTGCCCTTGCTGACGCCGAAGCGACGGGCAATTTCCTCTGCCGGACTCTTGTCGCTGACATCCAGCGAGCCCTGGTTTTCTTCCAGCTTCTGCAGGATCAGCGCCTGCAGGGCGTCGGTCGCCTCGCTGCCGACCGGTTGCAGGCTCAGGCTGATCTTGCCGTCTGCACGCAGCTCCTTGATATAGCCACGCTCGCGCATGCCGCCGCGGAGAAATTTGAACGCCTCGTTCTTGTGGATCAGGCCCCAGTGCTGGCCGTTGATGATGGCCTTGAAGCCCAGGTCGGTCGCCTCGACGATCAGCAGGTCCACCGCCTCGCCCACCTTGTAGTTCGCCGGGGTCTTGTCCAGATAACGATCCAGACGTGCGGTGGCGGTGATGCGCCGGGTGCGCTTGTCGATGTAGACGTAGACCACGCAGTAGTCACCGACCTGTAGCGGGCGTTTCTCTTCCGAGTGCGGCAGCAGCAGATCCTTGGGCAGCCCCCAGTCGAGGAACAGCCCGACGCGGTTGATCTCCGCAACCTTGAGACTGGCGAACTCACCGACCTGCACCTTGGGTTTCTCGGTGGTGGCGATCAGCTTGTCCTCGCTGTCGAGGTAGATGAAGACGTTCAGCCAGTCATCCACCTCGGTCGGCGTGTCCTTGGGTATGTAGCGGTTGGGCAGGAGGATCTCGCCGTCCGGACCGCCGTCCAGATAGAGGCCGAAACCGGTGTGCTTGACGATTTGCAGGCTGTTGTAACGTCCGATTGCGGCCATGTGGGCGGTCCCGAATATAAAGGCGGCGATTCTAGCGCCAGTCAGCGTGGCAATGCATAGGCGATCACCGAATCACCCGCCTTGGTGCCCAGCGAGCCATGTCCGCCCGCGACCACCACAACCATCTGCCGCCCGGAGCGGCTCTGGTAGGTCATAGGTGTGGCCTGACCGCCAGCTGGCAGACGCGCCTTCCACAGCTCCCGCCCGGTCGTGACATCGTAGGCACGCAGGTAGTAGTCCAGCGTACCACTCAAGAAACCGACGCCACCGGCGGTGATCATCGGGCCACCGAGGCTAGGCACGCCCATCTTGAACGGCAACGGAATCGGCGAGCGATCGCGTACGGTGCCGTTCTTGCGCAGCCAATGGGTCTTGCCGGTGCGCAGATCCGCGCCAGCCACGTAGCCCCACGGCGGCGCAGTGCACGGCAGGCCGATAGGCGAAACGAATGCCTTCAGCTCCACCGCAAACGGCGAACCGAAATTCTCGTTGAGGAACGGCTCCTGCTCGGACACGTAGGTCGTCTCGGCGTCCTCTCGCGGAATCAGCTTCGAAGTGAAAGCCAGATAAGCCGGCGTGCTGAAGACCATCTGCCGCACCGGGTCGACGGCCACGCCACCCCAGTTGAATACGCCGAAGTTGCCCGGGTAGACCAGCGTGCCCTCGGTGGAAGGCGGCGTGTAGCGGCCTTCGTAGCGCAGGGAATGGAACTGGATGTGGCACATCATCTGATCGATCAGCGTGGCGCCCCACAGATCCTTGCTCTGCAGTTTCGGCGGCTCGTAGGACAGCGCCGACGCCGGCTGCGTCTTGGCGACCCAGTCGCCTTCGGCCGCGCCCTGCGGCGCTGGCACTTCGCGCACCGGCAGAATCGGCTCGCCGGTCCGACGGTCGAGCGCATAGATGTCGCCCTGCTTGGTCGGTGCCACCAGGGCAGGCACCGGGCCGTTCTCGGTCTGGATGTCGATCAGGCTGGGCTGCGCCGGCACGTCCATATCCCAGAGATCATGCCGTACGGTCTGAAACACCCAGCGCAGCTCGCCACTGTCCAGATCGAGCGCGACGATGGACGATGAAAAGCGCTCGCTGTTCTCGCTGCGCCGACCGCCCCACTGGTCCGGCACCTGATTGCCCAGCGGCACGTAGACCATGCCCAGGGCCTCATCGGCGCTGGAGATGCTCCAACTGTTCGGACTACTGGGGCTGTAGGTCTCGCCGGCGGCGATGGGCGCTGTTTCATCGGGGTTGCCCGGGTCCCAGTTCCATTTCAACTCGCCGGTGTAAACGTCATAGGCTCGAATGACGCCGGACGGCTCGTTGGCGCGTACGTTGTCATTCACCGCCCCGCCGATGATCACCACATCGCGCGCAACCACCGGCGGCGAGGTGGAATAGTAGAAGCCTTCCTTCACGTGCGGCATGTTCGCCCACAGGTCCACCTCACCGTTATCGCCGAAGCCAGGACATATCTCGCCGGTCTTCGCATCCAGGGCGATCAGCCGCGCATCCGCGGTGGGCATGAACAGCCGCTGCTGGCAGACCTTGCCATCGCTGGGCTGCGGCGCGGCATGGTAGGACAGGCCGCGACAGGTCAGGTGCTGACGGTTGACCGAATGCGGCACCTTGGGATCGAAGCGCCAGCGCTCCTGGCCGGTTTCGGCGTCCAATGCGATCACCAGATTGTGCGGCGTGCACAGATACAGGCTGTCGTCGACCTTGAGCGGCGTGACCTCATAGGTGGTTTCGTCCGGATCATCCGGGCCGCGCAGGTCGCCGGTTTGGTAATGCCAGACGGGTTCGAGGCGGTCGACGTTCTGCGGCGTGATCTGCGCCAGCGGCGAGTAACGCTGGCCGTGCTGGCTGCGGCCGTAGGCATGCCAGTCAGCGGCCGGCACGGCATCGTCCGCGGCAGGTGCTTGAGCTAGCGGTGTCGGCAGCATGCCCTTGATGTCGTGGCTGTCGTGCCCCACGGCATACACCGTCGCCCCGCCCCAGAGTACGACCGCCAGCATCAGCGGCAGCGCCGCACCGCCCCAGGCACGAAAGCCGAAATGCTGCCAGCCGAGGCGCCGGGCGATCCATGGCGTCAGCAGCCACAGCCCGAACGGCGCGATGATGCTGCCGCGCGGCGCCAGCTGCCACCAGTCCAGCCCCACCTCGTAGACCGCCCAGCCGAGTGCGCCAAGCATGAGCAATGCATAGACCCACAAGGCAGTGCGACGGCGCATCAGCAGCAAGGCACCGGTCAGCAGGAAGCCCGCCGCCACGATGGCGAAATACCAGGTACCACCCAGACTGATGACCTTGGCGCCACCGACGCCGAGCGCAATTGCGACGATGATGCAGAACAACCCGCTGATAACCACAGCCACGGCCCATCTCCCTCGATCTTGTTATCGAACCCGCCAATACCCCGATGGCAGCAAAAGCAGCCATCAATAGAGTCGGACAGGCGGCGGGCGGGAATGCTCCGTGCAAAAACAGGATTGGCGTAATGGCGGGATAACGGCGAGGCAGAGGCCTCGCCTGCGATCAGTGGATCACCTGGCGTCCAGGCCCACCTGCAGCAGTTTGCCGTCGCCAGCATCGGTCAGCAGATAGAGATAGCCGTCCGGACCGACACGCACGTCACGGATGCGCGCACCCAGCTCCTTGAGCAGGCGCTCCTCACCGACCACACGATCGCCATCGAGCTGCAGGCGAATCAGCGACTGATCCACCAGCGCGCCGATGAACAGACTGTGCTGCCAGTTGGGGAAGCGTTCGGCATCGTAGAACGCCATGCCGCTGACACCCGGCGACTTCTCCCAGACATGATGCGGCGGCTCGGTGCCCTCTACCGTTTTACCCTTGGCCTCGGGTATCGGCAGCATGCTGTAGTTGATGCCATGGGTCGCCAGCGGCCAGCCGTAGTTCTTGCCGGCCTGAGGGATATTGACCTCATCGCCGCCGCGCGGACCATGCTCGTTGGTCCAGAGCACACCGCTCCACGGATTGAGAGCCGCACCCTGCTGGTTGCGGTGGCCGTATGACCAGATTTCCGGTTGCACGCCGTCTTGACCGATAAACGGGTTGTCTGTCGGCACGCTGCCGTCCAGACCTATGCGCACCACCTTGCCCTGGTGCTTGTCGAGCTCCTGCGAGGTCGGTCGCTGATTGTTCTCGCCCAGCGCGACGAACAGGTGGCCATTGCCGTCGAACACCAGCCGCGACCCGAAATGCACCCCGGTAGATAGCTTCGGCATCTGCCGGAAAATCACCTCGAAGTTTTCCAGCCGGGTCTGATCATCGCTCAGCCGGCCGCGACCCACTGCGGTACCCGCTTTGCCCTGCTCGCCTGTCTCGGCATAGGTCAGATAGACCAGACGATCCGCGTCGAAGTCCGGCGAAAGGCGCACATCCAGTAGCCCACCCTGTGCCTTGGCGAATACCTTCGGCACGCCGCCGAGCGGCTCGGACCGGCTGCCATCCAACCCGACCAGACGCAAGCGGCCAGGTCGTTCAGTCACCAGCAGGTGTTCACCGTCCGGAAGGAACGCCAGCGCCCACGGATTCTCGAAGCCCGCTGCGATCTCCTTGACCGTCACCTCTCCAACCTTGCTGGAGTAGCGTTGCCCTTCGGCAACCACCTGGAACGAAGCGACAAGGGCAAAACCGCAGAGCGTGGTGCGAATGGCATGGCGCAGCATGGTGGTCCTCCGGATTGGCATTTCGGCATCACGAAACCTTTTGTGTTTCGCGGCTTCATTGAAGACCAGACGGCGCATCCAGTGGTTGCGAAAACGCTTCAAGAAATGACGGCACCGAAATAACTGAACAAAAATTGATCAAATCTGTATAATGCCCGGTTCGACTGATTCAAGGACAAGCGACCCCATGGCAACTAAAACCACCAGCGCCAAGCGCAAACCCGAACCCGCCTCTGAAACCAGCCAATCCCTTGCTGCGCAAATGGCGGCATTCCTCAAGGCCGGCGGTGAGGTCCAGACCATTCCCAACGGTGTCAGCGGCCAGACTAACGGCCCGTCCCGCCAGATCACCATCAGCAAGAAGTGATGATCTGAACCGCTTTCGGCGAGTCTGCAGTTTGGCTCGCCGCGCTCCACCCCCTCCTTCCTCGTCTTTGAGCGCACCATGACCGACCCCGTACGCCTTGCCAAACGCCTCGCCGAGCAGCTCGGCTGTTCCCGGCGCGAGGCCGAGCTGTACATCGAGGGCGGTTGGGTAACGGTCGACGGCGAACTGGTCGAAGCCCCTTTTCTCAAGGTTAGACCGGAACAACACGTCGAGCTTCGAGCAGGCGCCACGGCGAGAGAAATTGCGCCGGTTACGCTGCTCCTGCACAAACCAGCCGGCCTGGTGATTGACGCCGATGCCGACAGCGTGCGCCGCGCCCTGCTGGCCAGCGAACACTGGAGCGACGACCCCAGCCGCATCGAACCCCTGCAGCGCCATCTGCTCCAGCAGAACATCCTGCTGCCGCTGGACCCCGACGCCAGCGGCCTGACCGTATTCAGCCAGCAGCGCGAAGTGATCCGCCTGCTGACCAGCACCCGCGACAAGCTCGAGCAGGAATACGTGGTCGAGGTCAGCGGCGAGGCCGAGGAGAATGGCCTGGCCCTGCTTGCCAAGGGCATCGGCCATCGCGGCAAGATCCTGCCCAAGGCCAAGGTCAGCTGGCAGAGCGAGAACCGCCTGCGCCTGGTGGTAAAGGAACCCGCGCCCGGCGAAGTCCGCCTGCTCTGCGAAGCCATCGGTCTACGCGTAATGGCCTGCAAGCGCATCCGCATCGGGCGCCTGTCCATGGCCAAGCTTCCGGTAGGACACTGGCGCATCGTCGGCGAGCACGAGCGCTTCTGACGCCTCCCGCTCAACCGGCACCGGTCGGCGGAGCACACTTGCTTTAGAAGGCACGCTGAATCAGTCTTGAGCGGCTCGTTGCGGCAGATCGCCACGACGGCTCATCCGCCGCCTACAGGATCGCGATGCCGAAACTGCTGCTCTTGCTGCTGGCCCTGTTTCCGCTGCACCTCCTGGCGGCCAAGCCTGTTGCCGTCTGGGCTTACCAGCCTTCACCGCCTTTCGCCTCCGAGCACAACCCGGGTCTTTCCGAATCCCTGGTGCAGCTGCTCAACGAGCATCCGACGAACCAGGGTCTTTACGACTTCAAGCTGACCCAGCTGCCGCGCAAGCGCCTAGATGCCCGACTTGCCGCCAACGAGCCCGGTGTACTGCTGTGGGCGACGCCGGAGTTCTTTCCCGAGCGGCTGACCGCCAATGCCAGCTGGACCCGGCCACTGCTGTGCGACATCCAGGATTTCGTTTCCCCCAGCGACGCGCCAGTCGACTATAAGGGCCCGCGCTCACTGCACGTCATGCGCCTGGGCGGCATTCTCGGTCACCGCTATCGGGCATTGCAGGACGATATCGATCGAGGCCTGATCCGTCGCGAGGATGTGCACACCGACCTGCAGAATCTGAACAAGCTGATGTCCAAACGCATCGATGTAGCGCTGATGCCGCGTTCCTCCAGGCTGTACTACGGCCTGACCGAGATACCTGAGTCGAGGCTGCACGTATCGCCGACCCCACTGTATGTCTTCGATCGGCACGTGCTGATGACGGCCAGCCTGCCGGCCGACACCACGCAGTTCGTTCAGCAGCTCATCGCCGACCTGCCACATAGCGCCCGCTGGCAAACGCTGCTCAGGCGCTACGGCCTGCAACAGATGAATGCGCCCTGCTCCCTTTACTGAGCGAACGTAAGCGGCGCTGGCGAATCGAAGCAGGCACGCCTCATACTGGCGAAAAGAGAACGGAGTACCAATTCAGCCATGAAAAAGGCAATGCTGTTCGGCCTGCTGTTGACGCTCGGCGGTTGCGCCAGCCAACCCTGTGACGAGTCCCGCAGCGACAGCTGCCGTGCCGAACGCCTGCTCTATCAGAACGATCTGATGCAGGCGAAGATCCTGATCTCCATCGCCGACGAAGACAGCTATGAATTGGCCCAGGCGCTGCTCGACCGCAGCGCGAAGCTGGACCGGCGTGGCGAGACCGAGTTCTATCAGGCCTTGCTGCTGATTCGCCAAGGCCCGGAGACTTCGGAAGTGCTGGAGCTGCTGGAGAAGGCCAAGCGCAAGGGTCATCCCCATGCGGTAGCACTGCTCTACAAGATCTATCAGGAGCCGTACCTGCTCACCGAAGCTGATGTACTGCGCGCGGAGTACTATCGCGAAGCCTACGGCGAGCTGGATGTCGCTCGCAGCGGCTATCCGTCATTCGACAAATCGCTGGAGCTGGTCAACCAACTGGTCGCGCCCCCGCCGCCATCGGTGCCATACCAGGCGCCGTGCCCGCAGCACTGTCTGGATCAGTCGCGCTAGCTACGGGCTGCGGCGTGTGTTGCGATCAGGGTGCCGGGGTTTGCGAGATGCGTGGCTCTTCCTTGCCTTCGACCACGGCGCGGGCTTCTTCTTCGGTGGCGTAGGGGCCAGCGACGACGGTGCCGTTCAGTTCCACTACCCAGCACACGGCCCAGGTCGGGCGCCAGGCTTTGGGTACGTCGTCGCCGCTGAGGTGTTTGATCTGAGACGTCATGGCATTTCTCCATCGTTGCTGGGATAAGACGGCCGCCTCGCCGCGACAAGGCCGACCCCATGCAATGCAGACCACAGGGCGGCCGTCTTTGCTCGTCCGGCACGACGAAACGGCCCAGCGGACGAACCCCTGGCAGCGTCACGGCTCTACACAACAGGCGCCGCACAGCGAGGAAAGACGATGCGCACCACCACCCGCCTGCTACTGCTGACGCTGCTCACCGCGCTGCTGATCTCCGGTTGCAGCCGCGCAACCCTGGTCTATCGCAACCTCGACATGCTGGTGCCCTGGTCGCTGAACGATTACCTGGACCTGGATCGCAGCCAGCAACGCGAACTGCGCGAACGCTTGCGCCAGCACCTGGCGTGGCATTGCAGCACGCAGCTGCCGGAGCTTCTCGCCAGCCTCCAGCAACTGGAACGCGAAAGCGCCAGCGGCCAGCTCAAGCGCGAGGATCTAGCGCCGCATTACCATGGCGTTCGCGAAGCCATGCACAGCATCGCCGTGGAGGTCACGCCCACTGCCACCGACTTGCTGCGTGCACTCAGCGATGCTCAGGTTGACGAGCTGCGCCGCTCGCTGGCAGAAAACCGCCGCGAGCACCGGGAGAAATACCTGGAACCACCCTTGGAACAGCAGATTCGTGAGCGCGCCGAGCGCATGCAGGAGCGCCTGCAGTACTGGTTCGGACCGCTCAACGCGGAGCAGCGCCAGCGCGTACTGCTGTGGGCGCATACGCTGGGCGAACAGAACAGCCGCTGGCTGGACAATCGTGAACGCTGGCAGCAGATGCTGCTCGCTGCCGTCGAGGAGCGTCACAGTGACGACTTCGACGCTCGCATTGCGCGACTTCTGCAGGAGCGCGAAGCGCTGATGAACGAAAGCGATCGAGCGACCCTGCAACGTGCCGAACGGGCCGGTCTGGACCTGGTTGCCGACCTGCATACACTCGCCGACGATGGCCAGCGTGCGCACCTGACCAACCGACTCGCCCAGCTGCAGACGGATTTCGGCAGCCTCAAGTGCCTGCCGCCGACGGCCTGACGAGCGCGCTCGGCGCCCTAACGTCTAGCCGATAGCAGCAGGCGACGCGCCTCGAGTTGCCCGCTTTCGTCCAGCTCGACCAGCCATTGCGGCTTGCCGGCGACCAGCACCGCCAATGGCATCCCGTCACGGTAGAGAATCCGATTGGCCGCAAGCGCTGGTACCTTGCTCCCGGGCAACAAAGTACCGAGCTGATTCAGCGGATCCACCGCCGATACCGCCAGCATTTCTCCCGTCAGCGCCCGCTTGCGCACTTCGCGCAGCAGGCCGACCGCCTCCGGCAAAGCGAACTGCTCACCCGCCACACCGGCGACAAAGCGCCCGCCGCGAATCTCGCCACGAGCCTCCAGCCGGTGATAGACCCGCAACAGCTCGCGCCAGGGCGGCAACCAGTCGGCTTCGCGTGCCAGCAAACGCCAGAACACCACGCCGTAGCGACGCAGCAGTACACGAGCGATATGCTCCAGCGCCTCGGCGTCGACCTTGGCCGGCCGCGATGCATCGTTTGCCGTGCCCGGCTTGCGCACCAGCGCCCAGCGGCCGGCATCGTCCATGCCGCCGATGAAGGCACCGCCACGGCTGCGCCGGGCCGTTCGCGATCGCTTGCTGGCAGGTGCCAACAGGCTGCGCAGACCGGCAAAGTTGTCCGCATTCACCAATCCCACCGCTACCAGCTCGCCAAGGACATCCTCCAGCTCGCTGCGCAGCAAATGCGCGTCATGTTGCAGCTCATCGAAGAACAGCGCGCCGTGGGTCTGCAGGCAGTCGAACACCCGCTGCGCCCGCGATGACAGTTCCGGCATCGGCGCGTCACCTGCCAGCGCGTACCAGGCTGGCAACTGGCGGCGCGGCAGCAGCACCACCGGCGTGCCACGCACCGGCCCGCCGCTAGCCTTGAGCCGACCAGCCAGACGCGTCCAGACGATGCGCCCGGAGCGGCACAGTTCGTCCAGCCAGGTGCCGCCGTAGTCTTTCAGGCGTGTTGGCAAAAGATCGGCTTCCCAGGCCGCGGCCGCTGCCTGATAGCCCTCCAGCTGCTCCACCACGCTGGCCAGCGCCTCGCGCCCCTGCATACGCGTGGTCTCGGACAGATGCTGCCAGTCGGCGAGAAAACGCATGAAATCGGCACGCTCGACCGGCTCGATCTCGCGCCGCAGACGCTTGACCGTATAGCGATGGATGCGCGCCAGCAGATGCCGCTCGCACCACTCGTCTTCTACTGCGCCGGCGCTGAAACGCCCGCGCATCACATAGCCCTGGCCTTCCAGACGGACCAGCGCCAGCGCAACGGCAGAGGCCGGCAGGGCCAGCGGTCGTGCGATCAACGACACAGGTAAAGGGCCGAAGCCGCTCAACCGGGCGCGAATCAGCTCGACCAGGGCATCCTCTTCCGCGAGCGGTTGGTCGTACCCAACGGGCACCTGCAGATGTGGCTCAATCGGCGCTTGCGGATAAACCGCGCGCAACAGCGCCAGCCGTTCGAGCGGCAGCCACAGGACGCGGTCGTGGGCGATCTGCATGCGCGTCGCACGCCGGCCCTGCGCAAGCTGGTCCAGCCACCCGCGCCAATGCGGCTGCACGATGGCCTCGGATTCGGCAATGCAGCCCAGGGCCGTTAGCGCTTCGTGCATCTCGTCGGCATTGCGCGCCTCGGGCCAGGCTTCCTCACGCACTGCGGCGATCGCCTCGGAGTCCAGCGCGCCAAGGTCATCGCTGGACTCCGGGTCACTCCAGCGCCGCGCCAACACTGCCTGGGTGCGCCGCTCTTCCAGCGGCGCGTCATCGAGAAAGGCGTAGGGCCGCGCACCAAGAATCTCCATCGCCAGCGGCGACGGCGCCGGCAGGTCCCGCGCCAACAGCTCGATCTCACCGCGCTCCATGCGGCGCAGCAGCGCGAGCCAACCTTCGCTGTCCATGGCCTCGTGCAGGCAATCGTCGAGGGTCTGGCGCACCAGCGGATGGTCGGGAATTTCGCGCTCGCCGACGATGTTTTCCAGGCAGGCCACCTGATCGGGGAACACCGTGGCCAGCAGGTCTTCACTCTTCATGCGCTGCAGCTGCGGCGCCACCTTGCGCCCGCCGGCCATGCGCGGCAGGGCCAATGCGGTGGTGGCAATCCAGCGCCAGCGCACACCGAACAACGGTGCATCCAGCAGCGCCTGGATCAGCACCTGCTCGGCGGTGGCGGAGTTCAGGTAGCGCCAGACGTCCGCCAGCGGGAAGCTGTGGCTGGTGGAAAGCGAAAGGATGATGGCGTCTTCGGTGGCCGCTGCCTGCAATTCGAAGTTGAAGGTGCGGCAGAAGCGCTTGCGCAGCGCCAGCCCCCAGGCGCGGTTGATGCGGCTGCCGTAGGGCGAATGAATGACCAGCTGGGTGCCGCCGGACTCGTCGAAGAAGCGCTCCATCACCAGCCGCTGCTGAGTCGGCAAAGCGCCCAGGGCCAAGCGGGCACGGGCGAGGTATTCGACGATCTGCCGCGCGGCTTCGTCCGAAAGACCTAGAGTGCCAGTGAGCCAGTCGATGGCCGGCGCCAGGCGCGAGCCGGCGTTTGAAACAACGCCGGGCGATTTGGCGGCGGCGTCCGCCGCTGTTGCGGCATCGTTCAGCCGTCGATCGATCTCATCGCGCAACCGCGCCACGGCGAAGGACAGCTCGTCGCTGCGCCCCGGCGCTTCGCCCAGCCAGAACGGAATGCTCGGTGGCATGCCCTGGGCGTCCTCGACACGCACCCGCCCCGACTCGATCTTGAGGATGCGATACGAGGTGTTGCCCAGCTGAAACACGTCGCCGGCCAGGCTCTCCACCGCGAAGTCTTCATTGACGGTACCGATGTTCAGCCCTTGCGGTTCCAGCAGCACGGCATAGTCGGCATTGTCGGCAATGGTGCCGCCGGAGGTCAGCGCCGTCAGCCGCCCGCCGCGGCGGCCACGCAGGCTGCGCGTCGCGAGATCACGGTGCAGATAGGCGCCGCGGGTGCCATGGCGGGTGGTGTAGCCCTCGGCGAGCATCCGCAGCAGCGCCTGGAAGGTCGCTTCGTCCAGCGCGGCATAGGGCATCGCCCTGCGCAAAAGCTGGAGCAACGCGTCCTCTTCCCATTCCCGACAGGCCACTTCGGCGACGATCTGCTGCGCCAGCACGTCCAGAGGTGCCTGCGGAATCTTCAGTGTGTCCAGCTCACCGCGGCGCACGGCGTCGAGCAGCGCGGCGCACTCGATCAGGTCGTCGCGGGAGCTGGGGAACAGGCGCCCCTTGGACACGCCAGCGACCTGATGCCCGGCCCGCCCGACCCGCTGCAGAAACGCCGAAATCGAGCGTGGCGAGCCAAGCTGGCAGACCAGCTCCACGTCGCCGATATCGATCCCCAGCTCCAGCGAGGCCGTCGCAACCAGCACCCGCAAATCACCGCGCTTGAGCTTTTGCTCGGCGCTCAGCCGCTGTTCGCGGGCCAGGCTGCCGTGGTGTGCGGCGACTACCTCTGCACCCAGCCGCTCGGCCAGGTGGCGGGTGGTGCGCTCGGCCATGCGCCGCGTGTTGACGAATACCAGCGTGGTGCGATGCTCGCCGGCCAAGGCCGCAAGGCGGTCATACACCAGCGCCCAGGCGTCGTTGCTCATCACCGCTTCCAGCGGCACCGGCAGCACTTCCAGCGCCAGGTCGCGGGCGCGGCCATGGCCGATGTCGACGATCTCGCACGGTCGCTCGACGCCGACCAGAAAACGCGCCACCGCATCGATTGGTTTCTGCGTCGCCGACAGGCCGACGCGCACCAGGGGCCGGTTGCAGAGTGCTTCCAGCCGCTCCAGCGACAGCGCCAGATGGCTGCCGCGCTTGTTGCCGGCGATGGCGTGAATCTCATCGACGATCACGCTCTGCACGTCGGCGAGCATTTCGCGCCCCGACGCCGAGCCGAGCAGCACATAAAGCGATTCCGGCGTGGTGACGAGGATATGTGGCACGCGCTTGCGCATGGCGTTGCGCTCGGCCTGCGGCGTGTCGCCGGTACGCACCGCGGTGCGGATTTCCAGCGCTGGTAGCCCCAGACGCGCCAGCTCCGCGGTGATTCCGGCGAGCGGCTCCTCCAGATTGATATGGATATCGTTCGACAACGCCTTAAGCGGCGAGACGTAGAGCACCCGCGTCGCGTCGGCCAGGCCTCCCTCAGCCAGCCCCTGCTGCACCAGACCATCGATGGCCGCGAGAAAGGCGGTCAGGGTCTTGCCCGAGCCGGTCGGTGCGGCCACCAGTGTCGAACGACCGGCGCGGATCAGCGGCCAGGCAGCCGCCTGGGCCGGCGTCGGCGCGGGAAAGCTGCGGGAAAACCAGCCCGCCACGGCGGGGTGGAAACAGCTAAGCGGATCGGCAGATGGCATGCTCATGCCGAGGAATATGGTGGCGCCCCGGCCGTTGCACAAGCGACAGCCGGTCGGCGGTAGGGAAACGGCCATGACATATGGCGGTCAACTTGAAACATCCGCAACGCAACGGAGACGACCATGACCACTACCCCGCTCAGCCTCGACAACGCCATGCAACTGGCCTCGGAAGCCTTTCTGCCCTGCGGTTGCGTGACCAGCGCCAACGCCGAGGACGATAGCTTCGGCTTCACCGTGATGAACGGCAAGGGCGAGGAAATCACCCGTGTGGCGCAGGTGCGCGACTACGCCGACCCGCTGCGCGTGGCGCAGGTGATCGAGCAGACCCGCCAGGAGCTGATCGACAAGGGCTGCACCCTGGAGCCCTGGACGATGCCCTTCATCACCGACGCCAGCGCCATTCCGGAAACCACGCCGAACTACTGAGGAACGACCATGAGCGATCCCGTGCTGCTGATCACCGGCGCCTCGTCCGGTATCGGCGCCGCAACCGCGCGGCTGGCCGCAGCCGCGGGGTATCGGCTGGCGCTCGCCGCACGCTCCGAGGGCAAGATGCAGCATCTCGTCGACGAGATCGGGCCGCAACGTGCACTCGCCATTCCCTGCGACGTGACCGATTACGCCGCGCAGCAGGCCATGGTGCAGCGAGTGCTGGATCACTATGGCCAGCTCGACGCCGTCTATGCCAACGCCGGTATCCCCGGCAGCGAAGGCGGCTTCAGCGGTGCCGATCCCGAGGTGTGGAAGGCCATGTTGCTGACCAACGTCTACGGCGTCGGCGTGACCCTGCGCTGCACCCTGGCCGCGCTTAAGGCCAGCCGCGGCCATCTGCTGCTCACCGGCTCGGCAGCCGGGCGCTTCGTCATTCCCGGTTCGATGTACAGCGCCGGCAAATGGGCGGTGACCGCCATGGGTCTGAGCGTGCGCGTAGAACTGCGCGGCACTGGCGTGCGGGTCACCGTGATCGAGCCGGGCATGGTCGACACGCCGCTGTTCGACGAACCGCCCGCCTATGCGCTGCAACCCGAAGACGTCGGCCGCGCAGTGGTCTACGCGCTATCACAGCCGGCGCATGTCGACGTCAACGAAATCCTGATTCGTCCAACACCACCGGTAGATGGCGATCAGTAACCTCAGCGCTCATCGCTGCGCTGCTGCTGTTGTTGCAGGCGTCCCGACTCGATGATTTCCGCCCGCCCGGCCCCATCGCCGTGGCGGTGCTCGCCGGCCCCCCACACCCGCTGCAGTTGAATCACCTCACCCTTCTCCCAAGCATTCGCCGCTGGGTCGACCCTGGGCTGCGGGATCGACTCGCGACTGCGACGGATTGCCTGGGTATCCACACCGAAGCGCTGATCACGGGCCTTCTCCAGCGCCGGATCGAGCTGGCCGTCCTCGGTAAAGCCCATCATCAGCGCCGGGATGCCGTAGGGCAGTTCCTTGTCGCGGTCGGTATGCCAGGTGTGCCAGGTCTTGCCGTAGGTGCTGACCACCTGCTCCATCAGCTGCTTTTCCGCAACCTGCGGCAGGCCAGGCGCGACCAGCGTGCCGGACTTCACCTCGTAATCGTGACTGTGCCAGAGCTTCTTCTCGTCATCGGGCAGTGTGGCGAACAGGCGCGCGCTGATGATGTATTCGACGCCCATGAGCTTGGCATCGCTGCCATTGCCGTCGTAGATCAGCGCCTGCATCACGTCTTCGTTCAGCCGAGTGACGTAGTGGTGCGCCTCCATCTGCCCGTCCATGTCGCCGTTGTAGAAGTGAAAGCCATTGAGATAGGCACTCACCGCATTCAGTGGCGCCTTGCCTTGCAGCAGCTTGGCACCCGCCTCCAGGGTGCGCGTTTCGGCGCTTTTCGGTGCGCCGGCGGTGTCGGTATAGGACGCCGCGTTGTGTTGCCCGCAGGCAGCCAACAGCGCGATGGAACTTAAAACCAATAACTTTCGCATGGCCCGATCCCCTGCTTTGCTCATACAAAGTGACCAGAGCGCGGCCGGTTCTTCTTCACCGGCGCCAGACTGGCCGGCAGAAACTTTGCTCCGCGCGTCGGGTCGCTATGGGAGGCCGTTTCGGTCGTCAAACCGTAGGGGGACAGCCATGGGCAACCTGGCAGAGCAGCCACATCCGCATCCGGCACTGGCAGAACTCGACCTGTTGCTGCAGCGCTACCGACAGGTCCGCGCCACCAGCGAGGCCATCTGCAGGCCGCTGCAGGTGGAGGACTACGTCATCCAGAGCACGCCGGAAGTCAGCCCGCCGAAGTGGCATCTGGCGCATGTCAGCTGGTTTTTCGAAACCTTTCTGCTGCTGCCCTATCTGCCCGGTTATCGACGCCTGAACGACGCCTACGACTACCTGTTCAACTCCTATTACCAGACCCACGGCCTGCCGTTTCCGCGGGCGCGCCGCGGTGTGCTGTCCCGCCCGGGCGTGGATGAAATCTATCGTTACCGGCGGCACGTCGATCAGGCCATGGGCGAGCTGCTGAGCAACCCGCCTCGCGAGCAGGCTGCCGAGATCGTCCGTCGCGTCGGGCTGGGCCTGCAGCACGAGCAGCAGCACCAGGAGCTGCTGCTGATGGACATCAAGCACATCCTCGCGCAGAACCCGCTGCATCCGGTTTACCGCGACGATCTCGCCCAGGGCCGGCCGGGCAGCCCGGAGCGCCCGCGCTGGCACGAATACGCCGGCGGCGTGCAGCACATCGGGCATGCCGGCAGCGACTTCGCCTTCGATTGCGAAACCCCGCGGCACCGTCAGTTCGTCGAGGATTTCCAGCTTGCCGAACGGCTGGTAACCAACCGTGAATACCTGTCGTTCATCACCGACGGTGGTTACGTCCGTCCCGAGCTATGGCTGTCGGACGGCTGGGACCTGATCCAACAGGCCGGCTGGAACGCGCCGCTGTACTGGCTGCACGAGGAAACCAGCTGGCACGAAATGACCCTCGGCGGCCTGCGTGCACTGGACTTGGAAGCGCCGGTCTGCCACATCAGCTACTACGAGGCCGACGCCTACGCGCGCTGGGCCGGAGCGCGACTGCCAAGCGAAGCCGAGTGGGAAGTCGCCGCCGCCGACCAACCGTTGCGCGGCAACTTCCTTGAAAGCGACTACTTGCAACCAGTCGCCGCCCTGCCCGGGCACGACGGACCCCGGCAGTTGTTCGGCGACGTATGGGAATGGACTGCGAGCGCCTACCTGCCCTACCCGGGCTTCCGCCCGCTGGACGGCAGCCTTGGTGAATACAACGGCAAGTTCATGTCCGGTCAGATGGTGTTGCGTGGTGGCTGCTGCGCCACGCCGGAATCCCATGTGCGGGTCACCTACCGCAACTTCTTCCAGCCGGCGATGCGCTGGCAATTCGCCGGGCTACGCCTGGCCAGAGGGCTTTGAACATGGCGCTGGCTATTCATTTTCATGATCAGCTGCAACAACCACACGACGCCTCGCTGCGCGAAGAAACCCTTGCCGGGTTCGCCGCGAAGCCGAAATGGGCCTCGCCGAAGTTCTTCTACGATCGCCGCGGCTCCGAGCTGTTCGAGCAGATCTGCCAACAGCCGGAGTACTACATCACCCGCACCGAGGAGCAGATTCTCGCCGACGCGGCCAATGACATCCTCGATATCGCCGGCCCCCACAGCGACCTGATCGAACTGGGCAGCGGTGCCAGTTGCAAGGTACGCCTGCTGCTGGAGGCGCTGCACCCGACCAGCTACCTGGGCATCGACATATCCGAGGACTTCCTGCTCAGCAGCACCCAGCGTCTGGCGGCGGACTACCCGTGGCTGGAGGTGCATGCCGCCTGCACCGACTTTTCCAACGAGCTGAACCTGCCGGATGACTTCAGCAGCGAACATCCGCTGATGTTCTTTCCCGGTTCCAGCATCGGCAACTTCACCCCAGAAGAGGCCGCGGCCTTCCTGCAGCGCTTGCACGATGTGCTGCCGGCCGGTGGCGGGCTGGTGATCGGCGTCGATCTGGTCAAGGATCGTGCGGTGCTGGAAGCGGCCTACAACGACCGCGCCCATGTCACCGCCGCCTTCAACCTCAACCTGCTGCAGCGCATCCGCAACGAGCTGGACAGCGATATCGACCCGTCGCGCTTCGTCCACCGCGCCTTCTACAACGAGGCCGAGTCGCGCATCGAGATGCACCTGATCAGCCCCGAGGCGCAGGACGTAAGCATTGAGGGCCGGCGCTTTCATTTCGATGCGGGGGAAAGCCTGCACACCGAGAACTCCTACAAGTACACGCTCGAATCGTTCGCCGCCCTGGCCAGTGCATCCGGATTCGACTGCCTTGGCCAGTGGACCGATTCGCGCGACCTGTTCAGCGTCAACTACCTGCAACGGCGTTAATCAATGACAACCCGCCAACTCACTGGTCTTGCCCTCGGCCTCGGCCTGCTCAACGCGCTCTATACATTTCCCGCCACCGCGCAAGACCCGATCCGCGTCACCCAGCTCAAGCGCTGCGGCGATCTCTTCGCCGAAGACGCGCAGAGCTGGTGCCTGAGCGCCAAAGGCCTTCCACGTGGCGAGGTGCAGCTTTATCTGGACGGCAAGCCGCTGAGTGCGGACAAGCTCCAGCGCGACGGCAACCAGTTGCGCCTGACCGTCGCGCCGGATGCGGTACGCAGCGGGCCGCTGTGGCTGGAACACGATGGCAAGCGCAGCAATCCGGTCTGGCTTTCGGCCGGGCGCAGCCAGGTGCTCGCCGCCACGCCCGATCAAGTGGCGCGCAACATGGACGACCTGACCACCTATGTCGACCTGGTCAGCCTGATCATCGAGGAGGACCACGAGGGGCTTGAGAAGGCGCGACAGCTTGCCGAGAAGTACGGCGCCGAGGTGGTCGGCGCCATCCCGCCGCTGAACACCTACCAGCTGCGCCTGCCGGTGAAGGATCTGACCGAGCGGGACGCCATGGTGCTGCGCCTGGGCAGCGAGGTGGGTGTGGATGCCGTGGTGATCGAGGAATCGGCCGCCGAGAACGACGAGCAGGAAAGCGGCAGGACGCCGGAGCAGAAGCGCCCGCAGAACCGCGAATGGGCCGCCAATCGCTTCCTCGATGCGGTGGACTACTACCGCGAACGCATTCCCGCCGACCAGCGCACCGGGGAAAAACAGCCGGTGCGCATCGGCATCATCGAGCGCGCGGTGGACTTCGACGCCCCCCACTTCGCCGAATACCTCCAGCCCTGCGATCCGCACAAGCAACGCACCTGTCTCTACGCCCGCGACGCCGATCGGCCGGACAATCACGGCAGCAGCGTCGCCGGCATTCTCGCCGCGCACGCCAGCGATGCCCGCGACCAAGGCTTTCTCAGTGCGCTGGACGGCACCGGACCGGGCTTCGAGGTAATCGTCGAGCGCAACTCGGACGCCGGCATCACCGCCAATGTCGCGGCCTCGGTGAATCTGGTCGAGGACGGCGCGCGCATCCTCAACTGGAGCTGGGGGATTCACCGTATCGGCACGGTGGACGTGGATGGCGAGCCGGTGGATTCGCTACTGCGCTCCGGAATTGCCATGAGCGGCTACGAGGAGCTGCTGGAAGAATTCTTTCTCTGGCTGCGCCGCGAGCATCCCGACGTGCTGGTGATCAACTCGGCCGGCAACGGCTCGGCGCATTCCGGGCGCGACGACTACCGACTGCCTTCCTCGTTCATCACCGAGCAACTGCTGGTGGTCGGCGGCCATGAGCGCAACGACCGGGAAAAGGTCTCGGTGGAACACCCGGACTACGTGCGCAAGCGCAAGTCATCCAACGTCGATATGCGCGTGGACATCACCGCGGCGGCCTGCACCCGCGCTGCCACGCTCGATCCCGAACAGCGCGGCGACGTGCATTGCGGCACCTCCTACGCCACGCCGCTGGTAGCCGGCGCGGTGGGTGCGATGCTGTCGGTCAACCCCGGACTGGAGCCGGATCAGGTGCGCGAACTGCTGCGCCGCAGCGCCATGACCATCGGCCGCGACTCGGATTTCGAGCCCGCCGAGGCGGATGACCTGACCGCGCCGATCCTGCCGTCGGAGCGTGGTTACCGGCTGGATGACAACGATGTCGGCCGCTCGGCTCGGCTGGACATGCGCAAGGCGCTGGAACTCACCGTGAAGAGCCTGGAGAACACGCGCTAGGTCGCTTCACTCCATGTCGCCGCACAGCTCGGCGGCGCGTAGCAGTGCGGCGGTCAGCGCGTGGCGCTCCCATTGCGGCAAGGCGGCGAAACGCGCGCGGAATTCCGGCGCCAGCAACGCTGGCGCCTCCTGCAGCAGTTCCCGGCCGCTGTCACTGAGCAGCAGCCACTGGCGCCGGCGATCCTGGTCATCGCGCTGGCGCTGCAACAGCCCGCGCTCTTCAAGGCGATCGAGCTGGCCGGACAACGTCGCAGCGGTGAGGCTGACGCGTCGGCTCAAGGCGCTCGCGGTCATCTGCCCGTCGCTGGCCAACACCTGCAGGATCATCAGTTGCACAGGGCTCAGCCCGCCGTATCGCGCCAGCCGCTTGGCATGTACCTCGGCGTCCTGCTGCAGTCGGCGCATGGCCTGGAACAGCGGCATCTCGAATGCTTCCAGCTCGGCACTATTAATTTCGTTTGAAACTGTTTCTTCAGCCATATTCATTATTTCTTGCCACCAAGAGCTTTGACATCAAAGCATTTTTTTGCTTTGGTGTAAAAAGCTGGCTGACCTGCCACCCACCGCTTCGCTTGTCCGAACAGCTGAACTTCGCGGGTGACGGGCCAGTCACACTCCCCAACGGCATAACCGGTAAGGATCTTATGTGTGGCATAGCTGGAGAACTTCGCTTCGATAACCGCCCGGCCGATCTGGCTGCGGTTGAACGCATCACTCAACACCTGACTGCGCGCGGCCCCGACGCCTGCGGTTTCCATAGCCAGGGCCCACTCGCCCTGGGGCATCGACGCCTGAAGATCATGGATCTGTGCGAGGCGTCCGGCCAGCCGATGATCGACTCGGCTCTTGGCCTGTCGATGGTCTTCAACGGCGCCATCTACAACTACCCCGAATTGCGCGCAGAGCTGGAAGGCCTGGGCTACCGCTTCTTCTCCGAAGGCGATACCGAAGTGCTGCTCAAGGGCTTCCACGCCTGGGGCGAGGCGCTGCTGCCGCGGCTGAACGGCATGTTCGCCTTTGCCATCTGGGAGCGCGACAGCCAGCAGCTGTTCATCGCCCGCGACCGCCTCGGCGTCAAGCCGCTGTACCTGTCGCGCACCGACCAGCGCCTGCGCTTCGCCTCGTCGCTGCCGGCACTGCTCAAGGGCGGCGATATCGCCGGTGTTTTGAACCCGGTTGCACTGAACCACTACATGAGCTTCCACGCCGTGGTGCCAGCGCCGGACACGCTGATCGCCGGTATCGAGAAATTGCCGCCGGCCAGCTGGATGCGCGTCGATGCCAATGGTGCGACCACCACCCAGCGCTGGTGGGAACTGCAATTCGGCGCCCGTGAAGAGGAGCGCAACTACAGCTTCGAAGACTGGAAACAGCGCACCCTGGACACCATGCGCGAAGCGGTGGCGATTCGTCAGCGCGCCGCGGTGGATGTCGGTGTGCTGCTCTCCGGCGGTGTCGACTCCAGCCTGCTGGTCGGTTTGCTGCGCGAAGCCGGCGTGGCCGACAACCTGCTGACCTTCTCCATCGGCTTCGAAGATGCCGGCGGCGAGCGCGGCGACGAGTTCAAGTACTCCGATCTGATCGCAAAGCACTACAACACGCGCCACCACCAGCTGCGCATTCAGGAAAAGGAAATCCTCGAGCAGCTACCGGCCGCCTTCCAGGCGATGAGCGAGCCGATGGTCAGCCACGACTGCATCGCCTTCTACCTGCTCTCGCGGGAAGTGGCCAAGCACTGCAAGGTGGTGCAGAGCGGCCAGGGTGCCGATGAGCTGTTCGCCGGCTACCACTGGTATCCGCTGGTGGATGGCGCCGAGGACCCGGTGGCGGCCTACCTCGCCGCGTTCCGCGACCGCAGCTATGAGGAATACGCCGAAACCGTGCAGCAGCAGTGGGTGCAGGGCGATTTCTCCGGCGACTTCGTCCGCCAGCACTTCGCCCAGCCTGGCGCCGATGCGGCAGTGGACAAGGCGCTGCGCATTGACAGCACGGTGATGCTGGTTGATGACCCGGTCAAACGCGTGGACAACATGACCATGGCCTGGGGCCTGGAGGCGCGCACACCGTTCCTCGACTATCGCGTAGCCGAACTGTCGGCCCGGATTCCGGCGAAATTCAAGCTGCCGGAGGGCGGCAAGTACGTGCTCAAGGAGGCGGCGCGCCAGGTGATTCCCGCAGAAGTGATCGACCGGCCGAAGGGCTACTTCCCGGTGCCGGGCCTCAAGCACCTGCAGGGTGCCACGCTGAACTGGGTGCGCGAGATGCTGCTCGACCCGAGTCAGGAGCGCGGGCTGTACAACCCGCAGGCGCTGGAGAAGCTGCTCGCCGATCCGGATGGCCAGCTCACGCCGCTGCGCGGTTCAAAACTCTGGCAGCTGGCGGCGGTCAATCTATGGTTGAGCGAACAAGGCCTCTAATAGTGGTCGAGGCAGGCGCCCGACCACGAAGGCCCCGATAACCCGCTCACGAACGGCTGCGGTTGCCACGCGCCACGGGGGCGAAGACTTCGCCCCACCGCTTGCCGGTTCGTGACTTAGCATCAAGGAACGCACCATGCAGAAGTCCCAAGCCTATGGCCAGCGTCTGTTGCGCGGACAGGCACCGACCTACCAGAGGCTGCAGGCACGCTTCGCCGAGGACGGTCAGGAAGAACCCTGCGGCCCGGTGGTCCTGCACTGCGGCTGGGGCCGCATACTGGTCGGCCACACCTATTCCGACCCTGCACAACTCGCCGCCGAATTGCTCAACGAGCAGGCTGGCGAGCGCGACATCGCGCTGTATGTCGCTGCTCCGCATCAGGTGCTGTCCTATGCCCCGCAGCAACTCTTTCTCGATCCCTCCGACACGCTGCGTATCTGGTTCACCGACTACCGCCCGTCACAGAAGCGCTTTCGCGGTTTCTGCGTCCGCCGCGCGCAGAGCGATGCCGACTGGCACGCCATCAACGGCCTGTACCAGTCGCGCGGGATGATGCCGGTCGATCCGGAGCGCTGCACCCCGCGCGAACAGGGCGGCCCGGTTTACTGGCTGGCCGAGGACGAAACCTCCGGGCAGATTATCGGCAGCGTGATGGGAATCGATCATCACCGTGCCTTCAATGATCCGGAAAACGGTTCTAGCCTGTGGTGCCTGGCGGTTTCGCCAAGCTGCCCGCGGCCAGGTGTCGGTGAAGCGTTGGTGCGCCACCTGATCGAACACTATATGGGCCGCGGCCTGGCTTACCTCGACCTGTCGGTGCTGCATGACAACCAGCAGGCCAAGGCGCTTTACGCCAAGCTCGGCTTCCGTGACCTGCAGACCTTCACCGTCAAACGCAAGAACAGCTTCAACCAGCCGCTGTTTCTCGGCCCGGGGCCGGAAGCGAAGCTCAATCCCTACGCCAAGATCATCGTCGACGAGGCCCGCCGCCGCGGCATCGAGATCGAAGTCAACGATGCCGAGGCCGGCCTGTTCACCCTGACCCAAGGAGGGCGGCGGGTGCGCTGCCGGGAGTCGCTATCCGACCTCACCTCTGCGGTGAGCATGACGCTCTGTCAGGACAAGCGCCTGACTCACCGCACCCTCGCCCAGGCTGGCATCTGCCTGCCGGCGCAACAGCTGGCCGGTAGTGCTGCCGAGAATGCCGCCTTCCTCGCCGAATACGGCAGTGTGGTGGTCAAGCCGGTTGATGGTGAACAGGGCATGGGCGTTGCCGTGGATCTGCGCGATGCCGCCGAGATCGAGGAAGCCATCCAACGGGCCCGGCAGTTCGATAGTCGCGTGTTGCTGGAGAGCTTTCACCCGGGGCTTGACCTGCGCATCGTGATGATCGGCTTCGAAGTAGTCGCCGCTGCGATACGCCGTCCGGCGGAAGTCATCGGTGATGGCCGCACCAGTATCGGTTCGCTGATCGAGAAGCAGAGCCGTCGGCGCCAGGCCGCCACCGGCGGCGAAAGCTCCATTCCACTGGACGAGGAAACCCAGCGCTGCCTGCGCGATGCCGGTTTCGACTTCGAAAGCGTATTGCCGGACGGCCAGCGCCTGGCCGTGCGTCGCACTGCCAACCTGCATACCGGCGGCACGCTGGAGGATGTCACGGCGCAGCTGCATCCCGAGCTGATCGACGCAGCCGTACGCGCCGCCCGGGCGCTGGATATTCCGGTAGTCGGCCTGGATCTGCTGGTCCCGTCCCCGGATCAACCGGAGTACGTTTTCATCGAAGCCAACGAGCGCGTCGGTCTGGCCAATCACGAGCCGCAGCCGACCGCCGAACGCTTCATCGACCTGCTCTTCCCGCTCAGCACCGCCGGCTGATCACACATGCGTCCCGGCACCGAGCCGGGACGCATGCGCTGCGCGCCGCACCAGCAGGACGCTCTCCACATTCACCTCCATTAGGTGGCTGAGAAAGTCGCCGCTCAAAGGAGCTCCCATGACCGCACAACTCCCCGACCCTGACCTCAATTACATGCAACGGGTGTTGCTGGAGATGCTCGCCATCCCCAGCCCCACCGGTTTCACCGACACCATCGTGCGCTATGTCGCCGAACGCCTTACCGAGCTGGGCATCCCCTTCGAGCTGACTCGCCGCGGCACCATCCGCGCCACGCTCAAGGGTCGGCGCTATAGCCCGGACCGCGCTGTTGCGGCGCATCTGGACACCATCGGCGCCATCGTCCGCGAGATCCATGACACCGGCCGCCTCGGGCTTGCGCCCGTCGGCTGCTGGTCCAGCCGTTTCGCCGAGGGCAGTCGCGTCAGCGTCTTCACCGACACGGGCGTGATTCGCGGCAGCGTGCTGCCATTGCTGGCGTCGGGACATGCTTTCAACACCGCCGTGGACGAGGCGCCCGTTAGCTGGGACCACGTCGAGCTGCGCCTGGACGCCTACACCTACAGCCGTAACGAAACCTGCGCGCTGGGGGTAAACGTCGGTGATTTCGTCGCCTTCGACCCGATGCCCGAGTTCACCGAAAACGGCTACATCAGCGCCCGTCACCTGGATGACAAGGCGGGGGTCGCCGCCCTGCTTGCCGCGCTGAAGGCCATCGTCGAAAGCGGTCGCGAGCCTCCCATCGACGTGCACCCCTTGTTCACCATCACCGAGGAAACCGGCTCTGGCGCGGCGGGTGCCCTGCCTTGGGACGTCAGCGAGTTCGTCGGCATCGACATTGCGCCCGCAGCCAAGGGCCAGGCCTCCAGCGAGCATGCCGTCACGGTGGCCATGCAGGATTCCGGTGGCCCCTACGATTTTCATCTGTCACGTCACCTGCTCAAGCTGGCTGGCGAACACGAAATCCCGGTGCGTCGTGACCTGTTCCGCTACTACCACAGCGACGCCCAATCCGCCGTCGAGGCCGGGCACGACATCCGCACTGCCCTGCTGGCGTTCGGCTGCGACGCGACGCATGGCTATGAACGTACCCACATCGACAGCCTTGCCGCGATGAGCCGCCTGCTTTGTGGCTACATGCTCAGCCAGCCGGTCTTCGCCAGTGATGCACCGCACTCCAAGGACTCGCTGGAGCGCTTCAGCCATCAGCTGGAACACGACGCGCAGATGGAAAACGATACGCGCGTACCACCCGTCGACACCCTGGTCGGGCGCCAGCAGCATCCGCAGGAACGCGACGGCTGACGTAACGCTTTGCGTGACGAGCCGCCTGCTTGGCGCAGGCGATGCTTGCCGCTCGGCGCGTAACTCGGCAAAGTTAACCGGACAAGGAACGTGCGGCACTCTGAAGGCGCCATGTAGAGCCCGAAGGAATCGGTACCGTCACACCGCTCTACTAATATGTGTCGCCCTGCCGCAGGGCACACACCTTCCGGATCGAAACATGTTGCCGCGTTTATGCCTGGCCCTGCTGCTGTTTTGCCTGTCGCTTCAAGCCTGGGCATTCAACCCTGTGGTGGTCGATTCGATTGATTCGCGCCAATCACTCGGCAGCACGACCCGCTACCTGGAAGATCCGCACGGCGAACTGAGCGTCGACGACGTCATGGCGTTGCCGTCAGAGCGTTTTCAACCGGTCAAAGGCGGGCACGTCAACGAAGGCAAGAACAGCTCGACCTGGTGGCTACGAGCCGATCTGGCCAACCATCTCGCCGATCCGTTGGGCGGATTCATCGAGATCAACTATCCCCTGCTCGACCATATCGAGCTGTTTTTGCAGTACCCGGACGGCAGCCTCAGCCGCCAGCTGACCGGAGACCGCTACCCCTTTGCCGATAGGCCGGTAAAAGTCAGCAATTTCTGGTTTCCTGTCGAGTTGCCTCCGGGCGAAACCACACTGCTGCTGCGGATCAAGACCACCAGCACCCTCTACGTACCGCTTTACTTCAGCACCTACAATGCCAGCGCAGCCCAACAGCAGGAGCTGAGCGGTCTAAGTGGCGCGTTCTACGGCGTGCTGTTCGCGATGTTCTGCTACAACCTGTTTCTCTTCGCTTCGCTGCGCGAGCCGGCGTATTTCTGGTATCTGGTCTATACGCTCAACGTTGGCCTGTTCGCGCTCTCGTTCGATGGCCTGTTGGTCAAGTGGCTGGCCGATGATGGGGGACTGGTGGCGCTAGGCATCTATGCCCTGATGTTCAGTCACTGCCTGATCTCCATCCAGTTCAGCCGCCATTTCCTGCATACCCGTGAACTCTTTCCCCGGCTCGACCTGGTGTTGCGCTGCACCCTACTGGTGGTCTTGGGCAGCATGGTTTCCGGGCTGCTGCTGGACGTGCAGACCTGGAGCATTCTCGCCAGCGTCACGGTGATCGTAGCTTCGGTCGGACTGCTGTTGACCGGCGCCTTCGTCTGGCGCCGCGGCGTGCGTTATGGCGTTTACTACACGATGGCCTGGGGCGTGCTGCTGGCATCCTTCATCCTCGTTACCGCCGGCTCGCTGGGCGTGGAAATCTTCGGTCTGTATGGCGCTGCAGTGGTCAAGGCCAGCGTCGCGTTCGAGTTGATCACCTTGTCCATCGGCCTGGCCGACCGCATCAACCTGCTCAAGGAAGAAGGCTACCGGTCGCGCGAGGCCGCCGAGCGGGCCGCCTGTGAGAACGAGGAGAAAAGCCGTTTTCTGGCCAAAATGAGCCACGAGATCCGCACCCCTCTGAATGGCGTGCTCGGCATGCTGCAACTGCTGCGCGAAACGCCGCTGGACCGCAGCCAGCAGTTCTACCTCGACACCATCTCCAGTTCCGGCAATTCGCTGATGGCCGTGATCAACGACATCCTCGACTACGCCCGGATCGGCTCCGGCAAGCTCAGCCTGGAAGACATCGACTTCGACCTGGAAATCCTGATTTCCGAAACCATCCGGCTGTTCACCGCCCAGGCGCTGGAAAAGCAGCTGAGCCTGCATGTCGGCCTGGAACCCGGTGTGCCACGGCGCATTCGCGGCGACCCTACGCGCCTCAAGCAGATCCTGATGAACCTGCTGAGCAATGCATTGAAATTCACCGAACATGGCCACGTGCTGCTCGAGGTGTCATCTCGCCAGACGCCGGATGGCGCTTCGCGGCTGGTTTTCTGCGTCAGCGACAGCGGCATCGGCATGCGTCAGGAAGTGCTGGCGCAGCTGTTCGAGTCGTTCTCACAGGGCGATTCGAGCACCACCCGGCGGTACGGCGGTAGCGGCCTCGGCCTGGCGATCAGCAAGGAACTGGTGGAGATGATGAACGGCCATATCGAGGTGCAGAGCGCGCCGGGTCGCGGCAGTCGTTTCTGCTTTGAAATCCCGCTGCACGCGGCGATCGACGTCGAAGACCCACTGACCCAGCTGCTGGCAGGCAGGCCTGCCCTGCTTGCCTCGCAAGACGCCCAGGGCCTGGAGGCGCTCAGCCATCTGCTGCGGCGCTGGGGCATGCGCACCGAACGTTGCCAGATGCCGGATCGCCTGCCGGACTACCTTGCCGATTTCACCGCCGCGCCGCTGCTGGTCGTGCAGGCCCCATGGCCCGGCAGCCCGAGCCAGTGGCTGGAGCGTCTGCGACCACACCTGGAGACGAATCAACGGGTTCTGCTGCTCTATTCGCCGATACACGAACCGCCGCCGCTGACCCCTGAATTGCGCCTCATGAGTCTCTCGCTACCCTTGCAGAGCGGCCCGCTACGCGAAGCTTTGCAAGCGCTCTACGAATGCGAGCCCGCGCCGCCGGCCGGGACCGACACGGTCGCCGTGGCGCTGCGGCAAAGCGAACCCTGCATTCTCGTCGCCGAGGACAATCCGGTGAATCAGATGGTGGTTCGTGGCCTGCTGAAAAAACGCGGCTACGCCGTGCAGCTTGCCGACAATGGCCGTCAGGCAGTGGACCTCTACCGCCGCGACCCGGACGCCGTGCAGCTGATTCTGATGGATTGCGAAATGCCCGAGCTGGACGGCTTCGAGGCCAGCCGGCAGATACGCAAGCTGGAAGCGGACCGGCAGCTGCAGGCTGTACCGATCATCGCCGTGACCGCCCATGTGCTGGCCGAGCATCGCCAGCGCGGCCTCGAATCCGGGATGGACGAGTTCATCGGCAAACCGCTGGAAAGCCAGCAGCTGTATGCTTGCCTGGACAGCTTCCTGCAGGGCGCTAGCTAGATTACGTCAGCCCTGCGCCGCGCCAGCCTATCCGAAGACATCCCATGCTTATTCCCCACGACCAGCTCGAACCGGACACCCTGACCCGCCTCATCGAAGACTTCGTCACCCGCGAGGGCACCGACAACGGCGACGAGACCCCGCTTGAAACCCGCGTGGCCCGGGTACGCCGGGCACTGGACAAGGGTGAGGCGGTGATAGTCTTCGACGCCGACAGCCAGCAATGCCAGCTGGCCCTCAGGCGCGACGTGCCGCGCGAGTGGCTGGACTGAGCGGCCGGCAGGCGGTGGACTCATTCAGCCGAACAAGCCACTTTCCCGTTCCCACGCGCAGCGCATGCGCAGGTCGCTCTGCTGCGGACTGTGGCTGCCCGCCTCGGTCTGCCAGCGAAAGGTGTGGGTGCCATTGAGCTCGGTTTCCAGGTGCACCACGGCGCTGGTCCAGTACAGCTGCTTGAGCAAGGCTTCGAAGCGCTGCACCCAGAGCGCCCACTCGTATTCCACCGCGCGGTAGCTGGCGCCGAAGTGGATCACCTGGGTCTGGTACAGACCCAGCTCTTCGTTCCGGCAGAAGGAAAACATCTCGCGTCCGATGAACGGCCAGGCCTCGCCCTGCGGCAACGCCTGCACGGCAGCCAGATTGTTCGCCCGGCGTTGGCGGCACTGCTCGGGGTCGGCGGAAGGCCAATCACGGATGCAGCCATAAACGATGGATTCAGACTCCACTCGAAACTCCGGGAACGCAGGGATGAACTGGGACGGCGAGCTTTCTAGCACAGCCCGGCGGGCCGGTCACCCGCGGCTTGGGAAGTGGTGAAACAGGCCACAGCCCTGAGCGTTTTCAGCCGCCCACATGCCGTGGCCGCAAACGCATCGCCAGCAACGACATGCACGCGGCCATACCCGTCAGTACCAGGAACGGCACGCGGTAATCGCCGGCCAGATCACGCCCCAACCCCGCCAACACCGGCGTCAGACAGGCCAGGCTGTAACCTGTGCAAAGCATCATTGCAGTGAGCCGGCTGACGGCCAACGGCGTGCTGGCCTCGTACATCGGCGAAATCAGCGCCAGGGAAAAGGTGCCGTTGAGCGCGATGCCGAGCAGCATGCAGATCACCAGCGGCTGCCAGTTCGGCGCCAGGGCGATCAGCGCCAGGCAAAGGGTCGCCAGCACACCGCAGCCGGCCATGATCCGGTGCCGGTTGCCCAGCCGCTGTGCCAGCCAGGGCATGGCAAAGGCGCTCGGCAGGCCGATGAGCATGAAACCGCTGAAGAACGCATTGCTTTGCAGCAGGCTGTAGCCCACCTCGTGATAACGCGCCACCAGCCAAGTGGCCAGCGCATAGAACAGACCGGCCTGCAGGGCGAAATAGATGCTCAGCAGCCAGGCTCGCGGTTCCTTCCAAGGTAAACCGGCGCGGCTCTCACTGGCGGCTTCCGGCTGGTTGGGCAGACGTGACCAGATCAGCAGCGCTGCCAATGCCGGCAGCGCCCAGAGCGCCAGGCCCCGCGTCCAGTCCTGCCCCATCACCTCGGTCGCCGGCGCCGTCACCACTACGCCGAGGGTGCCGCCGACCGCCATGCTCAGCGAATACCACGCCGCCGTCTGGCCCATGCGCTCAAGGAAATAGCGTTTGATGAAGCCGGACAGCAACGGCCCGGCGACGGCGATCCCGGCGCCGACCAGTCCGGCGGTAGCGATCAGCAGAACGGCGTTATGGCCGAACAGCCGCAGCAACAGTGCCACGCCGATCAGCCCGAGGCACAGCGCGATGCTGCGCTCCAGACCGAAACGCACGGCCAGCCGCGGCGCCAGTGGCGCCAACAGCCCCATCAGCAATACCGGCAAGGCGGTGGTGAGGCTGATCAAACCGCGGGAAAGCGAAAGCTCTTCGGCAATGCGCTCGATCAGCGGAGCGAAGGAAGTAATGCCAGGACGCAGGTTGATCGCAGCCAGTACCAGGGCCAGCATCAACAGTCCGCGGGAGGGAAAATTCACAAGCGATCCATAGGGTTACGGCGAAAAAAGCCTGACCGGCAACCCTACTCCCGCCCCTTCCCTGAAGCAACCGCAGTGGCCACCGGAGCGGCCGGACGATCTCAGAGTGCCTTGCTCTTGGCGCGTTTCTTCTCCGCCAGCAGCGCCATCTCGTCGTAGATTGCCTGCGGGTTCTGCTGCTTGACCTTCCAGGCCATGCGACCCTCGTCGTGGGGCAGGATCATGAATTCGCCCTTGGCGACTTGCTGGTGGATGTAGTCGGCGATGTCCGCCGCGGTGATCGGCGAGGACTCCAGCAGCTTGCCGATCTGTGCCTTCACGTTCGGTGTCGGGCCACGGAAGGAGTCCAGCAGGTTGGTCTGGAAGAACGATGGGCAAACCACGTGCACGCCGACCTCGGCCTGGCGCAGTTCCACCAGCAGACTTTCCGACAGCGCCACCACGCCGGCCTTGGCCACGTTGTAGTTGCTCATACCCGGCGCCTGCATCAGCGCCGCCATCGAGGCGATGTTGATGATCTTGCCCTTGCTCTTCTGCACCAGCGGCAGGAACGCCTTGCAGCCCTTGACCACACCCATCAGGTTGATCGCGATCTGCCACTCCCAGTCTTCCAGCGACAGCTCGTCAAAGAACCCACCAGACGCCACGCCGGCATTGTTGACGACGATGTCGATGCCGCCGAGCTTCTCCTCGCAAGCCTGGGCGAAGGCGATCAGCTGGCTGTAGTCGCGTACGTCGCAGCGCATGGTGAAACCGTCACCGCCCGCTTCGCGGACCATCTTCAGGGTTTCCGTCAGGCCGCCTTCGTTGACATCGGAAAGCGCCAGCTGCCAGCCATCACGCGCCCAGCGCAGGGCAATCTCGCGACCGAGCCCAGAGCCGGCACCGGTAATCATCATGCGGTTGTGCATTGTTCTGCTGCCTTTGTTGTTCGGGTAGTGGCAGCGAGTCTAGCGAATGCCAGGGTACGGACCGGCATCCATCAGACTGATGAATGCCCTTGGCAAACCCGCGCCTCATGGGGCTGACCGCGCGGTTCCGGGCAGGCAATATGGCGGCAGCATGGGCTTGTTGCAGCCTCGCGAATTGCCTGCGCCACGAATAAAAAAGGGCAGCCCGAGGGCTGCCCTTTTTATTTCCGGCGATCGGATCAGTGCGCGACGGCACCGGTGGCACCCAGGCCGGTCTGCGAACGGACGAACTGGGCGAAGAAGCGCTCGCGCTCCTCGCCAGCACGCTTGGACTTGTCGGTGACCGAGAAGAACCAGATGCCGACGAAGGCGGCGACCATCGAGAACAGCGCCGGGTACTTGTAGGGGAAGATCGCTTCGGCAAAGCCGAACACGTCGACCCATACGGTCGGGCTGATGATGGTCAACAACAGCGCGGTGAACAGCCCCAGCGAGCCGCCGAACAGCGCGCCGCGGGTGCTCAGGCCCTTCCAGTACATGGAGAGGAACAGCACCGGGAAGTTGCAGCTGGCGGCGATGGAGAATGCCAGGCCGACCATGAAGGCGATGTTCTGCTTCTCGAAGATGATGCCGAGCAGAATTGCCACCACACCCAGCGTCAGGGTCGTCAGCTTGGTCACGCGCATCTCGTCTTCTTCCCGCGCCTTGCCCTGCTTGATCACGCAGGCATAGAGGTCATGGGAAACCGCCGAGGCACCGGCCAGGGTCAGACCCGCTACAACGGCGAGAATGGTGGCGAAGGCGACGGCAGAGATGAAACCGAGGAACAGGTTGCCGCCCACGGCGCTGGCCAGGTGGATGGCGACCATGTTGGTGCCACCGACGATGGCGCCGGTCACGTCCTTGAACTCCGGGTTGGTGCTGACCAGCAGGATCGCGCCGAAGCCGATGATAAAGGTCAGGATATAGAAGTAGCCGATGAAGCCGGTGGCGTAGAACACGCTCTTGCGCGCTTCCTTTGCGTCGGAGACGGTGAAGAAGCGCATCAGGATGTGCGGCAGGCCGGCGGTACCGAACATCAGCGCCAGGCCGAGGGAGATCGCCGAGATGGGATCGGAGACCAGGCCGCCCGGGCTCATGATCTGCGCACCCTTCTCGTGAATCTTCACCGCTTCGGCGAACAGGCTGCCGAAATCGAAGCCGACGCTCTTCATCACCATGATGGCCATGAAGCTGGCGCCGGACAGCAGCAGCACCGCCTTGATGATCTGCACCCAGGTGGTCGCCAGCATGCCGCCGAACAGCACGTACATGACCATCAGCACACCGACCAGCACCACGGCGACGTAGTAGTCCAGGCCGAACAGCAGCTGGATCAGCTTGCCGGCACCGACCATCTGCGCGATCAGGTAGAAGGCCACGACGATCAGCGAACCGAACGCCGAGAGCAAACGGATCTGCGTCTGCCCAAGGCGATAGGACGCCACGTCGGAGAAGGTGAACTTGCCCAGGTTGCGCAGGCGTTCAGCCATCAGGAAGAGGATGATCGGCCAGCCGACGAGGAAGCCGATGGAGTAGATCAGACCGTCATAGCCGCTGGTATAGACCAGCGCGGAAATGCCGAGGAAGGACGCTGCCGACATGAAGTCACCGGCGATCGCCAGGCCGTTCTGGAAGCCGGTGATGCTGCCACCGGCGGTGTAGTAGTCAGCCGTGGAGGTGTTGCGCTTGGCCGCCCACTTGGTGATACCCATGGTGAAGACGATGAACACCACGAACATGATGATGGCGGTGTAATTGGTGGCCTGCTTCTCGACCTCGCCGGTAATGGCATCGGCGAGCAGTGCAGGCGAGACTGCCAACAGCAGGGCAGTCATCAGAAAACGCAGGATCATTATTGCTGTGCCTCGTTGAGGATTTCCTGGTTGATGCGATCGAACTCACCGTTGGCACGCTGCACATAGACACCGGTCAGGATGAAGGCCATGAAGATCACGCCGACGCCCACCGGGATGCCCCAGGTCGTCACGGTGTCGGCAGAAAGCGGAACACCGAGGATTTGCGGCTCGAAGGCAATTAGCAGGATGAACGCCAGGTAGGCGCCGAGCATGACGGCCGACAGCAGCCAGGCGAAACGCCCGCGCTTGGCGACCAGCTCTTGGAAACGCGGGTTGGCATAGATCTGCCGGTAAACATTTTCATTGTTCATTGGAATCTGTCTCCACGGTCACTACCCCCTGGTGGGAGCAGGGCGGCTACTTTAGGGCCGGGCAATGCCGACGCCACCCGACTTTGGTCTGAATGCCGCCCTCGAGAAAGCCCGCAATAGAGCCTTCAAGCCACGCAATCCGGGGCATTGCAACAATTCCAAATACAAATAGTGTGGCGCTATGCCGCAGATGCAGAACGTTGATTTCAGACATTGCTGGCACGCAACCACACTGTGCGAAACGCGAGAACAATTCTCGATCGCGCAAGGAGACAGGCCATGCTGAAGACCGTGACGTTCACCCTGATGCACTTCTGCATTGCCTTCTCGGTCACCTACGCGCTGACCGGCAGCATCGCCATCGGTGGCCTGGTCGCTGCCGTCGAACCGCTGTGCAATTCAGTGGCGTTCTACTTCCATGAAAAGGTCTGGCAGCGCTTCGAACGCAGCCCCGCGCGCGAAGCACCCATTCCCAAACATGCCTGGCTGCACCATCAATCCTGACACCGCATCAGGGTGGCGACGGCTCGACAGCGACTGTCGAGCCGTCGTCATTTCTAGACCTGCGCAGGGATCGAATCCGCAGCGGTGCTGCCAAAGTTAAGTTGGCTTGCGTTGTGCGGCCGATGCAGTTCTATTGGGACGGGTAGCGCGGGACGCCGCCGCTGCCCTGCCACAGGCCAACCCGGCCTGTTTACGGAGAAGCACCATGCAGCTGTTGTTGCGCCTGACCGCCCTGCTCGCCCTGGTCGTTGCACCTGTCCACGCCGCCGACCTGACTGTCGAAGCGTACGGTTTCCCACTGTCCAATCCCTTCGAAGCCACGATCGCCGGTACTCCCATCGAGCTACGCGCCGAAGTACCGACCGATGACGATATCGATCAGGCCGATTACAGCCTACGCTTGCGCCCCGAGCGGGAATTCACGCTGCCGGACAACTTCTGGCCGGTGAAACAATTTCGCTATCGGCTAGCCCGCCAGCGCGGCCCGGCGCCGCTGATGTTCATCATCTCCGGGACAGGCGCGCACTACTCCGCCGGCAAAACGGAGGCGCTGAAGCGCCTGTTCTACGGCGCCGGCTATCACGTCGTACAGTTGTCCTCACCAACCAGCTACGACTTCATGTCCGCCGCCTCGCGCTATGCGACCCCAGGGATCAGCAGCGACGACGCCAAGGATATGTACCGCGTCATGCAGGCCGTTCGTGCACAACAACACAAATTGCCCGTTACCGAATTTCACCTCACCGGCTATAGCCTCGGCGCGCTGAACGCGGCGTTCGTCAGTCAGCTTGATGAAACGCGGCGCAGCTTCGACTTCAAGCGCGTGTTGCTGCTCAACCCGCCGGTCAACGTCTACACCTCGGTCGGCAACCTGGACAAACTGGTACAGACCCGCGTCGAAGGGATCGACAACAACACTACTTTCTATGAGGTGATACTGGAGAAGCTCACCCGCTACTACCAGCAACGGGGCTACATCGACCTTGACGAGGCAATGCTCTACGACTTCCAGCAATCGACATTGAAGCTCAGCGACGAGCAAATGGCGATGTTGATCGGCTCGGTATTCCGCTTCTCCGCCGCTGACATCACCTTTACCTCCGACCTCATCAACCGTCGCGGGCTGATCGTGCCGCAGGACTATCCCATCAACCAGGGCACCCGCCTCGAGCCGTTCTTCAAGCGCGCCCTGCTATGCGACTTCGACTGCTATATCACCGAACAGCTGATTCCGATGTGGCGCGCGCAGTACGACGGCGGCAGCCTGACGCAGCTGATCCAGCAGGTCAGCCTGTACGCCCTTGAGGACTACCTGCGCCAAAGCCCGAAGATCGCAGTGATGCATAACGCCGATGACGTGATCCTCGGCGCGGGCGATATCGGCTTTCTGCGCCGCACCTTTGGTGAGCGCCTGACCCTCTATCCGCGAGGCGGCCACTGCGGCAACCTCAACTACCGTGTCAATGCTCAACACATGCTGGAGTTCTTCCGTGGCTAAAGGAATGCTGCTGCCGCTACTACTGGCCAGTGGCCTGGCCTTCGCCGAAACTCCGGCGGTCGACGACGATGGCTTTACCCATCCATTGCGCAACCTGGAGTTCAACCCCGGGCTGGACCAGCGTGAGTTCGAGCGCGCCACCTTCCAGGCGCTGGACGTCTACGACCCGTTCGAGCCGATCAACCGACGCATCTACCATTTCAACTACCGGCTCGATCAGTGGGTGATGCTGCCGGTAGTGCGAGGCTATCGCTATGTCACGCCGCAGCCGGTGCGCACTGGCGTAAGCAACTTCTTCAGCAACCTCGGCGAAGTGCCAACGCTGTTTAACAGCCTCGCTCAGTTCAAGGGCCAGCGTGCAGCGAACGCCACGGCGCGCTTTCTTTTCAATACCATTCTCGGCGTCGGCGGCGTATGGGACCCGGCGACCCGCATGGGTCTGGCACGGCAGAGCGAAGACTTCGGGCAGACGCTTGGCTATTGGGGCGTCCCGCAGGGCCCCTATCTGATCATTCCGGCACTGGGCCCATCCAATCTGCGCGACGCCACCGGCCGCGTTGCGGATTTCGCCGTCGAGAGTCAAATCGATTTTCTGCAGTATTCCGAAACCACCGGCGGTGAACTGAGCCTGACCGCGCTGCGCGCCGTCAATGCGCGGCACGTCACCAGCTTCCGCTATGGTCAGCTCAACTCCCCGTTCGAGTACGAGAAAGTGCGTTATGTCTACAGCCGCGCACGGGACCTGCTGGTCGAGGAATAATCTACCGATTCGATTTTATACAGCGATAATTCGCAACCTTTGATCGAAATAACGCGCCTATCCTGGTCCCATTCAATTCAGGGAGGCATTCATCATGTCCCAACGGCAGATCCTTTCCATCACCACCGGCCGGCCCACCTCCGATGGCGCAGGCGTCAGTCTGACCCGCGTGTTCGGCGGCGCCGCACCGGAACGATTCGACCCGTTTCTGATGCTCGACGAATTCGGCTCGAACGATCCGGACGAGTACATCGCCGGCTTTCCTCCGCACCCGCATCGCGGCTTTGAAACCATCACCTACATGCTCGAAGGGCGCATGCGCCACGAGGACCACATGGGCAATGTCGGGCTACTGGAAAGCGGCGGCGTGCAGTGGATGACCGCAGCGCGCGGCGTCATCCACAGCGAGATGCCGGAACAGCAGGAAGGCACCATGCGCGGCTTCCAGCTGTGGCTGAACCTGCCCGCCCACGCCAAACTCGGCGATCCAGGCTACCGGGATTTCGCCCCAACCGAGATCCCGCAGGTGGTGCTGCCAGGCGGGGTGCAGGCCAAGGTCATTGCCGGAACCTTGAAGGTGGGTGACGCCGAGCAACAGGGCATCGTCCAGCGGCCCGATACCGAGCCCCAACTGTTCGATCTGCACTTGCCCGCAGGCAGCACGCTGTCGCCGCTGATTCCGGACGGACATCGGTTGTTGCTCTACGTCTATGAGGGTGTACTACGGGTGGGCGATCAAGCAGCCAGCAAAGGCCAGCTGGTACGAATGTCCGAGCAAGGCCAGGTGCGGTTGCACAGCGAACGCGGCGCACGGCTGATCCTCCTGGCGGGTCGGCCACTCGGCGAGCCGATCGTGCAGTACGGGCCGTTCGTGATGAACAGCCGCGAGGAAATCGAGCAGGCGCTGCGGGATTTTCGTGATGGGGCGTTGGCCTGAAGCTCGGTTGCCAATCGTCTGGCACCAACCACCAGCCTGCTAGGTGGCCGAGCGCTTGTTCCGCTTCCGGTACAGACCGGGCTCACCAGCCGGTCGTGTCTTGAAGCGGCGGTGCGCCCATAGATATTGCTCCGGCAATGCGCTCACCGCCTCCTCGACCCATTGATTGATCCGCAGACAATCCGCCTCTTCACTCTCTCCCGGAAAGTCCTCAAGCGGCGGATGGATCACCAGTCGATATCCCGAGCCATCTGCCAGGCGCTCCTGAGTGAACGGCACCACCCTCGCCCTGCCTAGCCGGGCAAACTTGGTCGTGGCAGTGACGGTGGCGGCCTGGATGCCGAACAGCGGTACGAACAGGCTTTGCTTGCTCCCATAGTCCTGATCCGGCGCGTACCAGATCGCTCGTCCGGCACGCAGCACCTTGAGCATCGCCCGAACGTCCTCGCGCTCGATAGCGCTGGCATCAAGGTTATGCCGCTCGCGCCCGCGGCGCTGAACGAAGTCGAACACCGGATTCTTGTGCTCGCGATACATGCCATCGATGGTATGCCGTTGACCGAGCAGCGCCGCACCGATCTCCAGCGTGGTGAAATGCAGCGCCATCAGGATCACCCCCTGCCCTGCAGCCTGGGCCTGCTGCAGATGCTCGAGACCCTCGATGCGGGCCAGACGCTGCAGCCGCGCCTGCGGCCACCACCAGCTCATCGCCATCTCGAAGAAGGCGATGCCGTTGGAGGCAAAGTTTTCACGTAAGAGCCGTTCACGCTGCTGCTGACTGAGCTCAGGAAAACACAGCTCAAGATTGCGTTGTGCGATGTAACGCCGCGAGCCGGCGAAACGGTACATCAGCGCGCCGAGACCACGCCCCAGTTTAAGCAGTAGCGGATAAGGCAACTGAACCAGCAGCCACAGCAACCCCAACCCCAGCCATAGCGGCCAGAAGCGCGGATGCAGGAAGTACGCACGAAACTGAGGACGATCCATGAATAGCTCGACAACCGATGAAGCGACGCATTCTAGCGGCAAACGCCGGCAATGACCCTGTCCAAGCGCGCCGGCGATCACTTCGCGGGCTGCCCGCGGGTTGCAGGCGGCGGCGCGCCCCGCTATAAGTCCTCGCCATTTACCGCAGCAGACAGACCATGAGCCAAGCCGACTTCACCGATCAGTCCCCAGCCTTCCAGCTCAAGGGCAGCATGCTCGCCATCACGGTGTTGGAACTTGCCAGCAACGATATCGAGCGTCTCGACGAACAACTCGCAGCCAAGGTCGAGCAGGCACCGGACTTCTTCAATAACACCCCCTTGGTGCTGGCGCTGGACAAGCTGCCGGAATCAGCCCGTGAAATCGACATCGCCGCGCTGGTCAGCCTGTGCCGCAAGCATCGTCTGCGCACGCTGGCCCTGCGCGCCAGCGAACCTGTGCATCTCGAAGCGGCGGCGGCGCTTGATCTCCCCGTCCTGCCGCCTTCCGGCGCACGTGAACGCAAGGTCGATCTGGGCTCGAAAGCCCCACCGAAGCCTGCTGAGCCGGTCTATCGCCCAACCCGCGTCGTTACCACCCCCATCCGCGGCGGCCAGCAGGTCTATGCCCAGGGCGGAGATTTGATCGTTCTGGCTCCAGTCAGTCCGGGTGCGGAACTTCTCGCCGATGGCAACATCCATGTCTACGGTCCGCTTCGCGGTCGCGCCCTGGCAGGCATCAAGGGCGACACCACTGCACGGATTTTCTGTCAGCAGCTCGCCGCAGAGATGGTATCCATCGCTGGCCAGTACAAGGTCGCCGAGGACCTGCGACGCGAACCTCTCTGGGCTGAAGCAGTGCAAATCAGCCTCTCTGGCGACGTGTTGAACATCACCCGCCTTTAACGGATACTGCCGCGAATTTTCAAGGACCAAACGGGCAATCCTGACGCTGAAACCGGCGGAAGGTCCCGATTTTTTCAATTTTTAGGGTGAATCACCTTGGCCAAGATCATCGTAGTCACTTCCGGCAAAGGTGGCGTTGGTAAAACCACCACCAGCGCCGCCATCGGTACCGGCCTCGCTCTGCGCGGCCACAAGACCGTCATCGTCGATTTCGACGTCGGTCTGAGGAACCTCGACTTGATCATGGGCTGCGAGCGCCGGGTGGTTTATGACTTCGTCAACGTCATCAATGGCGATGCATCCCTGACCCAGGCTCTGATCAAAGACAAGCGCCTGGAGAACCTTTTCGTGCTGGCTGCCAGCCAGACCCGCGACAAGGACGCGCTGACCCAGGAAGGTGTCGGCAAGGTCATCGATGAACTGAGCAAGAACTTCGAATACGTCATCTGCGACTCGCCGGCTGGTATTGAAAAAGGCGCGCACCTGGCCATGTATTTCGCCGACGAGGCCATCGTCGTCACCAACCCGGAAGTATCTTCGGTACGTGACTCCGATCGCATGCTTGGCCTGCTGGCAAGCAAGTCCCGTCGTGCCGAAAGCGGCGAGGAGCCGATCAAGGAACATCTGCTGCTGACCCGCTACAACCCGGAGCGCGTCACCAAGGGCGAAATGCTCGGTGTCGAGGACGTCGAGGAGATCCTTTCCATCCGCCTGCTCGGCGTGATCCCCGAATCGCAGGCTGTGCTCAAGGCTTCCAACCAGGGCATTCCGGTGATTCTCGATGACCAGAGCGATGCCGGCCAGGCGTACAGCGATGCCGTCGACCGCCTGCTCGGCAAGGAAGTTGTGCACCGCTTCCTCGACGTCAAAAAGCCAGGCTTCCTGCAACGACTTTTCGGAGGCCGAGAATGAACCTCTTCGACTTCTTCCGTGAACGCAAGAAGAAGGAAACTCCAGCGGCGATCGCCAAAGAGCGCCTGCAGATCATCGTTGCCCATGAGCGCGGCCAGCGCACCGAGCCGGATTACCTGCCGGCCCTGCAGAAGGAACTGGTCGAGGTGATCCGCAAGTACGTCAACATCGACAGCGATCAGGTCCAGGTTGCACTTGAGGATCAGGGCAGCTGCTCGATCCTGGAACTCAATATCACCCTGCCGGATCGCTGAGCGAAACCGGCGTACAGAAACGGCGGCCCACGGGTCGCCGTCTTCGTTTGTGGAAAAAGCGAATGCCTCTAAGCGCTATCGAGATCGTCCATCAGGACGCCGCCCTGCTAGTCATCAACAAGCCGACCCTGCTGCTTTCCGTACCGGGCCGCGCCGAAGACAACCGTGACTGTCTAGTGACCCGCCTGCAGGAAAACGGCTATCCCGAGGCCCGCATCGTGCATCGCCTGGACTGGGAAACCTCCGGGCTAATCGTGCTCGCCCGCGACGCTGATACGCACCGTGAGCTGTCCCGTCAGTTCCATGATCGTGAAACGGAAAAGGCCTATACCGCGCTGTGCTGGGGCCAGCCGGAGCAGGACAGCGGCAGCATCGACCTGCCGCTGCGCTACGATCCGCCGACCAAACCTCGCCACGTCGTCGATCACGAGCTGGGCAAGCACGCACTGACCTTCTGGCGCGTGCTCGAACGCTGTGGCGACTACAGCCGCGTCGAGCTGACGCCCATCACCGGCCGCTCCCACCAGCTGCGAGTCCATATGCTGTCGATCGGTCATCCGCTGCTCGGCGATCGCCTGTACGCACATGAACAGGCGCTGCAAGCGCATGAACGCCTGTGCCTGCATGCAAGCATGCTAGCGCTGACGCATCCGCAAACCAGCGAGCGCCTGCGCTTCGAGTGCCCGGCGCCGTTCTAGGTAGTGGCCACATCTGCCCCACCTGCCGCGCGCTCACTCCAAAGCGCGAGGCAGTTGCCGGCGCGCTTATTCGCCGGTGTCGAATGCTATAGACTTCGTGACCTGGCAGTCCGGAGTCCGAAATGCGCAAAGCTCTCAACCAAGGCCTGATTGAATATCTGCAGGCGTCCCCTACCCCTTTCCATGCCACCGAGAACCTCGCCCAGGCGCTACAGGCCGCCGGCTACCGTGCGCTGGACGAGCGCGAGGCCTGGCATACCGAAGCCGGCGGGCGTTACTACGTCACCCGCAACGACTCGGCCATCATTGCCTTTCAGCTCGGCAGCAAACCGCTCGTCGAGCACGGCTTGCGCCTGGTCGGCGCGCACACCGACAGCCCATGCCTGCGGGTGAAACCGCAGCCGGAGCTGCAGCGCCAGGGCTTTTGGCAACTCGGTGTGGAGGTATATGGAGGGGCCCTGCTTGCGCCTTGGTTCGACCGCGACCTGTCGCTGGCCGGGCGCGTCACGTACAGCCGAGATGGCCGCATCGAAAGCCAGCTGATCGATTTCAAGCTGCCAATCGCGACGATTCCGAACCTAGCGATTCACCTGAACCGGGAAGCCAATCAGGGCTGGGCCATCAACGCCCAGAACGAGCTGCCGCCGATCCTCGCGCAGATCGCCAGCCAGGAAAGCCCGGACTTCCGCGCATTACTGGCTGATCAGCTCGGGCGCGAGCATGGTCTGGTCGCCGACGTGGTACTGGACTTCGAGCTGAGCTTCTACGACACCCAGGCTGCCGCTGTGATCGGCTTGCATGGTGACTTCATCGCCGGCGCACGCCTGGACAACCTGCTCTCCTGCTTCGCCGGGTTGCAGGCCTTGCTGAACACCGAGCCCGAACATAGCTGCGTGCTGGTCTGCACCGATCACGAGGAAGTTGGCTCCACCTCGCTATGCGGTGCGGACGGCCCCTTCCTGGAACAGGTATTGCGCCGTCTGCTGCCAGATGGGGATGACTTCCAGCGTGCGATCAGCCATTCGCTGCTGATCTCTGCCGACAACGCCCATGCCGTGCATCCCAACTACCCCGACAAGCACGATGGCAACCACGGCCCGAAGCTCAATGCCGGCCCGGTGATCAAGGTCAACAACAATCAGCGCTACGCCACCAACAGCGAAACCGCGGGCTACTTCCGCCATCTCTGTCTGGAAAACGAAGTGCCGGTGCAGAGCTTCGTCACCCGCAGCGATATGGGCTGCGGTTCGACCATCGGCCCGATAACGGCCAGCCAGCTGGGCGTACGAACCGTCGATATCGGCCTGCCGACCTTCGCCATGCATTCGATTCGAGAGCTCGCCGGGAGCCAGGATCTGGCGCATCTGGTCAAGGTGCTGACTGCCTTCTACAACAGCAGCCAACTGCCCTGACTTGATCACGCTGTGGGCAGGCCCTGCCTACTCACAGCGATGCACTGGTCCGCCTAGGAGTGCGTGATCAGGAAAGCGCACTGTCTATCACCAACGCTACCTTTCCGGAAACGGTATTGCTAGCGAGCGCGGCAAACGCCGCCTCTGCGTCTCCGATGGCGAAGGTTCGCTCCAGACGCGGCGAAAGCTTGCCCTGAGTGAATAGCGGCCAGACCTTCTCCTCCATTTCCGCCAGCAGCCCTGCCTTGTAGTCGGCATCACGGCTGCGCAAAGTCGAGCCTATCAGCTGGATGCGTTTGGCCAGCAGCCCGGCGAGATCCATCTCGGCCTTGCGGCCGCCCATCAGACCGATCATCACCCAGCGCCCATCCATCGCCAGCAGCTGCATGTTAAGCGCAGCGTATTTGGCACCCACCGGGTCCAAGATCATGTCGAACGGGCCGAAATCGCGCAGCGCTTCGAGCGAGTCGCCACGTAGCACACCACCCTGAGCACCCAGCGATTCGCAGTACGCCAACCGCTCCGCCGAACCGACGCTGACCCAACAGGGATTACCGAACGCCTTGCAGAGCTGGATCGCCGCCGAGCCAACGCCGCTGGCACCGGCATGCAGCAGCACCTTGTCGCCGGCCAGTAGCGCGCCAAGCCGATAGAGATTCAGCCAGGCCGTGGCGTAAACCTCGGGGATCACCGCAGCCTCATGCAGCGCCATGCCCTCCGGGACCGGCAACGCATGGCGGGCGTCGACCACCACCTCCTCAGCCATACCACCCCCGGCGAGCAGCGTGCATACGCGATCCCCCACCTTCCAGCGGCTGCGCCCGTTAACCTCGGCTACCACACCTGCGCATTCCAGCCCCAAGGTGTCGGTCACCCCGGCTGGCGGCGGATAATGTCCGGCGCGTTGCAGCAGGTCCGCGCGGTTAAGCCCAGCGGCAGCGACGCGGATACGGACTTCTCCCTCGCCGCACGCCGGAGCCGGGCGCTCGGCCCAATCCAGATGCCCCTCGATACCTTGCAATGCCTTCATGCTGCCTCCATAGTGGTTCCTATCTCTGCCCACCCAACTGATCGCTCGCTGGCCTTCTTTGACCACCTTCACCATCGGGCTTGTGCTTTCCACCGCCGGACGGAAACCGAACCGGCGCCTACTTTAGATGGCCTAATATGCGTTATTCCCTTGCCTTACGTCGCCCCCAAGCCATGAAACGTACGCTGACCTGCACCATTCTCGCCGTCCTTTTCGGACTTCACGCCTCGCTGGCCATGGCCAAAGCCGTGAGCACGCCGGAGAACTGGGACTACCTGCAACCCGATCGGGACCAAGTGATCGCCAGCCTGAACGTCGTCGAACTGCTCAAGCGCCATCACTACAACAAACCGCCATTGAATGACGCGCGCTCGGCGAAGATCTTCGACAGCTATATCCAGATGCTCGACCCTTCGCGCAGCTACTTCCTGGCATCCGACCTCGAAGAGTTCGGCAAGTGGCGCAACCAGTTCGACGACTTCCTCAAAGGCGGAAATCTCGAGCCAGGCTTTGCCATCTACAAGCGCCATCTGGAGCGGTTGCAGAATCGCCTCAATTACGCGCTTGGCCTGCTTGGCAAGGGCGTCGACAGCTTCGACTTCACTATTGATGAAGAGCTGCTGATCGATCGCGAGAAAGCCGCATGGGCCAGGAACATGGCCGAACTCGACGACCTTTGGCGTAAGCGCGTCAAGGATGAGGTGCTGCGCCTGAAGCTCGCCGGTAAGGAACCCAAGGCCATCGAGGAGCTGCTGACCAAGCGTTACAAGAACCAGCTGGCGCGCCTGAATCAGACGCGCGGCGAGGACGTGTTCCAGACTTACATCAACGCGTTCGCCCAGTCCTACGATCCGCATACCCAGTATCTGTCTCCGGACAACGCGGAGAACTTTGACATCAATATGAGCCTGTCGCTCGAAGGCATCGGTGCAGTGCTGCAGAGTGACAACGAGCACGTCAAGATCGTGCGTCTGGTTCCAGCCGGCCCGGCCGAGAAAAGCAAGCAGCTGGCGCCAGCGGACAAGATCATCGGGGTTGGTCAGGCCAACGACGAAATGGTCGATGTCATCGGCTGGCGTCTGGATGAAGTGGTCAAACTGATCCGCGGCCCGAAAGGCTCCGTCGTTCACCTGGAAGTCATCCCGGCGAGCAATGCGCCGAATGATCAGAGCAGCAAGGTCGTCGCCATTACTCGCGAAGCGGTGAAGTTGGAGGAGCAGGCCGCGAAGAAGTCGGTGCTGAACCTTGAACATCAGGGTCAGAGCTTCAAGCTCGGAGTGATCGAGGTTCCTGCGTTCTACCTGGACTTCAAGGCCCTGCGCGCCGGAGACCAGAACTACAAGAGCACCACTCGCGATGTGAAGAAGCTGCTCTCCGAGCTGGAAGCCGAAAAAGTCGACGGCGTGGTCATCGACTTGCGCAATAACGGCGGCGGCTCGCTGCAAGAGGCGACCGAACTCACTGGCTTGTTCATCGATCAAGGCCCGACCGTTCTCGTGCGCAACAGCGATGGCCGCGTGGACGTACTCGCCGACGAACAGACCGGCGCCTATTACAAGGGGCCGCTGGCTGTCCTGGTTAATCGCCTGTCGGCATCCGCTTCGGAAATCTTTGCTGGCGCCATGCAGGACTATCACCGTGCACTGATCCTCGGCGGCCAGACCTTCGGCAAGGGCACCGTGCAGACTATCCAGCCACTCAACCACGGTGAACTGAAGCTCACACTGGCCAAGTTCTATCGCGTATCCGGGCAGAGCACCCAGCACCAGGGCGTAATACCCGATATCACCTACCCTGCCGATGTCGATACCAAGGAAATTGGCGAAAGTGCACTTCCCGAAGCCCTACCGTGGGACAGCATCCGGGCAGCCATCAACCCGGATATGAATCCGTTCAAGCCGTTCCTGGCTGAGCTCAAGGCGCGCCATGAGGCACGCACCGGCGAGAACCCGGATTTCGTCTTCACCCGCGACCGCCTGGCGCTTGCTCAGGAGCTGATGCACGACACCACTGTCAGTCTCAATGAGGATAAACGCCGCGCCCAGCAGGCAGACATCGAGAAGCGCCAGCTGGCACTGGAGAACGCACTACGCCTGGCCAAAGGCGAGCAGCCGCTGGCCAAACTGGAGAAGGAAGACGAAACGACGCCGCATATTGACGCGGACAAGCCCAAGCCGGAAGACGATGCGTACCTCTCCGAAAGCGGGCGCATTCTGCTGGATTATCTGGGCTTGAGTTCGGCAATGGCCAAGCACTGATGTGTTGAAGAAAGTAGCGATGTCATCAAATTGACATCGCTGCATCGTGAAATGAAAGGGCCGCGCTGCGGCCTTTTTATTTCACGCCCAGAGACCTCCATGACAGTCACCGAGCAGTTGAGCACGCTGGGATACATCCTTGCTCACGGCGACATCACTACCTTGTTCCAACCCATCGTCTCGCTCTCGGAGCGGCGCATACTCGGTTACGAGGCACTCAGCCGCGGGCCTTCCAACGGTCCCCTGCATTCGCCGATCAACCTCCTCGCCACCGCACGCCACGCTGGCCGCCTCAACGAACTGGAGATGACCTGCCGCGAGACTGCGTGCCGGCGTTACAGCCAGGTGGCGCTGCGCGGCAAACTGTTCCTGAATGCCTCACCGGAAACCCTGCTTGATGCAACCCACAAGCCTGGGCGCACGCTGGAGCTGCTGCACGCCTATGGCATTTCCGCGGACAACGTTGTCATCGAACTCACCGAACAGGCACCGGCCGACGATCTCGAACTGCTGGATAAAGCCCTTCATCACTACCGCTCGATGGGCTTCAGCATCGCACTCGACGACCTTGGTGCCGGTTATTCAAGCCTGCGCCTATGGTCCGAGCTGCGACCAGACTATGTGAAGATCGACCGCTATTTCATCGACGGCATTCATCTCGATCCGGTGAAGCGCGAATTCGTCGAGTCCATCCTGAAGATCGCCCGCGCCTCACGTACCCAGGTCATCGCAGAGGGTATCGAGCTGCAAGAGGAGCTGGCGGTGCTGGCCGGCATGGGTATCGATCTGGTGCAAGGCTATCTGCTCGGACGGCCGCAGGAGTTGCCTGCGCTGGATATTGAAGAGATCCTGCCTTCAGCGAAGGCCCAGCAGAATAGCTTCGTCGAAGAGCCCGGCACCCTGTCCGCGCTGCTCATCCGGCAACCCGCGATGTCGGCAGAGCGCCCGGTCGCCGAGTTGCTCGAAGCGTTTCGCCTGCAACCCAATCTGAACTCGATCGCGGTCGTGGACGACGACGCGCGGCCGGTCGGGATCATCCACCGCAATCTCATCTCCGATGCGCTGCTCAAGCCCTACGCCACGGATCTGCTCGCGCGCAAGCCGGTCAGTCGACTGATGAGCACCAACTTTCTTGCCGTCGAACTCGAACAGTCGCTGCAGCAAGTCAGTCGCCTGCTGACGAGTCGAGCTCGTCAGCGAATAGAGGAAGATTTCGTTATCACCCAGGCGGGCAGCTATCATGGCGTCGGCCGCGTCATCGACGTTCTTAGGCTGATAACCGAGCTGAAGATCCAGCAAGCGCGCCATGCCAATCCACTGACGCTGCTGCCTGGGAACGTGCCGATACAGCAATGCCTGACACGCCTGCTGCTGCAGCGACGCCAGGCGCTGGTCTGCTACGTCGATATCGACAACTTCAAGCCGTTCAACGACCTCTACGGCTATGGCAAAGGTGACGAAGTGCTGCTGTGTCTCGCTCAATGCCTGAATGACCGGGTCGACCCGCGGGTGGATTTCGTCGGTCATATAGGCGGTGATGACTTCATGCTGGTGCTGAGCGGCCATGACTGGGAGCAGCGCATCGACCAGCTGCAGCATGATTTCATGCTCCGCAGTAGAGCGTTCTACCAGCGAGAACACCTAGAGGCCGAGTGCTTTTTCTCCTCCAGCCGGGACGGACGAGAACAGCGCTATGCCTTGTTATCACTGTCCATTGGGGTTGTCAGTGTTCGCCCAGAGCACACCGACCGCTTAGACGCAGGCAGACTCGCCGCCCTGGCGTCGGAAGCCAAACGTCACGCGAAACAGGTAAGCGGCCCGAGCTTTCATCTGATCGATGCAGGCGAACCGCCGAAGGCTTATACCCCCAGCTGCGCTGCCTTTTCCTTGTAGCGGTCTGCCTGGAGCGAATCGGCGACTAGGCCGTAACCTCCCGCGCGATACAGCTGCTCGAGACGAACAGCTGCCAGCGGGTGCCCCGCTTCGGCAGCCTGGGACCACCAGCGAGCCGCCTCGTTGCCATCCGGTCCGTGAGACGCTTCTTCGCTCAGGCTGACGACACCCATCTGGTAAGCTGCTTTGACATCACCGGCCTTGGCCGCTAGCCGCAACAAGCGGACGCCCTCCTGCTTGGCACCGTAGCCACGCCCGCGAAAATACAGAATATGGCCGTAGAAACTCTGCGCACCTACGTCTCCCATGGCGGCCATGCGCGCAAACTGGCCTTCCATCCAACGCCAGAGTTTCGGTTGCTGGACAGCGTAGCGAGATGTCATCAACTTGCGGGCCGCAAAATAACCGAGCCTCGCGCGCAGTCTCCACAACATCAGCCTTCCTCCGGATATTCAAACTCGAAAACCCGCGCCACTTCGCCGGCATGCCAGGACGCAGCGGCAGTACCGTCCGCCGCTCCCGAGAAGCGTCCCAGTCGGGCAGCACACTCGAAAAAGCCCGTTCGAGGCAGACGGCTAGCGCCCTGACTGATGACCAAGGCGCTGCGCAACGGACGCTCCGACCGGGCGTCAATCGCCGCGAGATGCTCCAGCGCAGCGGTCAGGGTCTGCATCGCAGGGGTTGGCAGTTGAAGGCGCTCGACAAGGGCACGATAGGTCACCAAATGCCGCTGGCGACGTGCGGCATCTAGCTCACCGAGCAACGCCTGCCAGTGCTGGCGGCTAATGGATACTGACGTCAAGCGTCCCCCTCCCAACCGGCGATTTCCAATGCACGTGCCAGCGCGCGGCGAATCGCAGCATCGGGCTCGCGCTCACCTGCCTCGATCAACCCCAGATAAGCAGGACTGATACCGACCGCGCGCGCCAGCGCTTCCAGGGAAAGCCCCTTGTTCTCGCGCAAAGGGGCCATTTGGCTCAATGAAGGGCGCGGCAGCGCATCCGGGACAGATGGAGCTCGTGCAGCTGGCTGCACTCCTACCGCACTGAGGAGTGCCTGGTACTCGTCCCATGGCAGAACGGCGTACTCCGGCGAGCCGTCACGCATGATGACCTGTACATTCATCCGTATTTCCTCTGGCGTCGATCAGAGGCGGAATCTTAACAGCCCTCGCGCCTCCTTGACGCTACCAACCTGCCGCAGGCAACAGCGAATCGGGACCGGCACCGCAAAAGTACGAGCGGCACCGACCAGCGGACGCGCAGTGCACGTTTGCCGGTGTTGCCCCGGCTAGCCATCTGCCTTGGGTTCGTCCAGCGCAGGCAACTGGAGAAGCGCGGCCTGGCGGTCGGCTGATTGCGACTGCTTCCAGGCTCTGAACGCGTCCAACTCTCCGGACCATTTGCGCATTACCCAGCCCAACACAGCCAGATCATCAACAAATCCTAGCCCGGGCAGCCAATCGGGAATCGCATCGAGGGGGGACAGGAAATACAGCAGGCCCGCGACGATCGCTATCAGCGCATTTGGGCTGATGGCCCGATACTCGCCACGCCACCAAGCCACACAAAGAGCTTGTAGCAGCATCAGATCCTCCCGCAAGCCTTTGAGCAATCCTCGCTTCGACGATGACTTGCGCGCCACCGCGAGCAGCAACGCAGGAATTTTCCCCCGCTTTATCAAGCGCTGGGCAAGCGGGAGATATTTCAGGAAATTCCAGGGAGCCTTCATCAATCACCCTCTAGCCTGCGTCATCCGTGACATTGGGAATGTTATCCACCGAACCTGTGGATAACCTTGTGAACAGTTTCTGGATGACTGCTCCAAATGCCCTATCTACGGGGCTGATCTACAGATCGACGCTTTTTTATCCAGCCAGGCAAACCCTTTCAAATCAGCAACTTAGGAGAAGACGAAAACCACGACTCAATGCTGAGGTGAGAAACAGCTGTTGCTAATTCCGAATGTGCATAACCGTGGATTGTCAATGGCTTTACGAGCACTTTGACTGGTGATTGCACGGGGCGTTCGGCCTAATGGACGAACAAGAGGCCAGTCATTGCGACCGGCCTCTGCGCTGCAACTTTTACTGCAAGCTGAGCTGGCCTCGGATTTTTTCCAGGGTGGCCGAGCCGATACCTTTTACTTCAAGCAGCTCGTCTACCGAACTGAACGGGCCATGCTCTTCGCGGTAATCGACGATTGCCTTTGCCTTGGTTGCGCCGATGCCTTTGAGTTCACGGGTAAGCGTGGCGGCGTCAGCGGTATTGAGGTTCACCGACGCCTGAGAGACGACTGCAACCGGAGCAGGTGCGGGCTGTGTTTGAGTGGCGGCATGAGCGCCGAAGGAAACGCTGGCAAACACGGCGAACGCTGCAGCGGCGAGAAAAGCTTTGTTCATGGAGATATCCTTATCCGGGGAAATGTTCTACGCGGGACTTCCTGCTCCGCGTCAGCCAATCTAGCCGCCTGCCTGCCGATGTCAAAAACGACAGTGCATTTTTGCAAACCTCGTCAAACTCCTCAGCGCATGGCGTTGAACAGGTTCAGGCCACTGATTTTGACGTAGCTCTGCTGCGCCGCTTCAAGAATGATGGTCTGGAACGACAATCTGGAAAGGGCTTCGGCGTAATCAAGTTCGCGCAGCTCGGCCTGGACAGACTTGTTCACCAACGCCACGTCCTCGTTATCGGTCTGCGTCGTCTCGATTACGTTCAGACGCGCACCGATGTTACCGCGAGCAGCGTCTACGCTGATCATGCCGTGATCCAGATTGGTAAGCGCTACTGCCACCCCATCCCGGATGGTTGCATTGGATGAAGCGGGGTTTTCCAGCGCAACGCGCAGGTTGGCAATGGTGTCGAGGATGCCCTGCTTCTCCGCTACCGGCGTCTTTGCCTGCACCACAATCTCCGAGCCCAGCGGCGGCTGTCCACCGACGAAAAGCGTCACGCCCCCGAAGACCAGCTTGTCATCCGTTTCAGCATTGCTGTCCAGATTGCTTACGCCGAGCGAGATTTCGGCACCTCCATCCTTAGGAACACCGAAAACCTCGTACCTGCCCTCCACCACCGGATCGAACGCTACTCGAATGCCGCTGTATTTGGCGAAAGCGACTTCGTCACTCACCAATGGCGCAGAAACTGGAAAACCAAGAGCCTGGGCGCCATCCACGGAGAGACGCCCGGCATTGACTACGTTTTCGAAGACATTTTTTCCGTTGTCGCTAATCGCAATGTTCAGCGAGCTAGCGATCTGCAGCTTCCGCTGACCCTCATCACCTTGGTAGCTATAGCTGCCAGCGCCATCGCGCACAAACGGCTGGGTCTTTCCCTGAAAACCCGAAAACAGGTACTCGCCACGGGCGTTACGGGTGTTCATCAGCGACAGCAGCTCGTCCTCACGCTCGGTAAGCTCGGCAGCAATCGACTTGCGGTCCTCAGCGCTCAAGCCTCCATTACCCGCCTGCACCGCCAGCTCTCGCACTCGCTGTAAAACCGTATTTACCGAATTGAGCGTGACCTCCTCCTGCGTGAGGCTGTTCTTCGCGGCAGTCAGGTTGGAGTTGTACTGGCTCAACACGTTCTGTTGCTGCTCTAGCTGCAGCAGGCGCACCGAAGCGACCGGATCGTCTGCCGGCGTGAGAATGCGGTTGCCAGTGCTGATCTGTTCTTGCGTACGGGTCGCGTTGGCGTAATTGCGCTGCAACCCAGCCACGCCGTTATTGAACGCTTGCACGGTAGAAATGCGCATATGACGGGCCTGTTACCTGAAGGAGCTGATCAATGTATCGAACAAGGAGCGCGCAACTTGAATGATCTGAGCTGAAGCGTTGTAGTACTGCTCGAACTTGATCAGGTTTGCTGCCTCTTCATCCAGGTTCACAGCCGATAGCGAATCGCGGTTGTCGGTGGCTTGCTTGAGAATCGCGCCAGTCGCTTCGCTGTCCATTCGTGCCTGGGCGGTCAAGGTGCCGACGCGCTCGACCAATTCGCCATAGCCATCGGTGAAGCTGAAGCCCGAACCCGCGACACCAGGGGTCACGCCTACGGTCTGCTTCGTCTGCAGATCGACCAGCTTCAAGGCGTTGCGGTTGTCGGAGACGCCGCTCTGGTTGAAGTTGAACGAGAAGGTATCGTTCGCCTCGGGCCTGCCGCTTACGGTGAACTCGAAACTGTATTGCTGGACATTGGGCGCCGTGCCCGTAGTAAGCGTCAGGTTCAGCGTATTGGTCTGCCCGGCGGTGATGCTGGCGGGTGACAGCGCAAGCCCCGCCGGCGCAGGTGTCGGAAGGGTCAGCCCGTTGCCATCATAAGTCAGCGTCAACCCTTCGAACGCCGCTGATAGCGCAGCCGCATCGATGGGCGATGGCCCGGACAGCAGATTGGGCTGGCCAATCACTCCTGTCCCGCTGTTTTGCAACGTGCTCTGCGCACGCACCGGCGCTGCAAACGCCAGCTGATCGGCCTGATCCAGCGTCGCCTTGATATCAGAAGCACCACGCCGGGTCGGCTGGAGGCTGAACTTGTCGCCAGGGGCCGGCGGCGGATTGCCCAGCACGATCTGAAATCCCTGGTTGCGGCCGTCCTTGTCGGTGATCGACAGCGTACCGGCCGGATTTTCCGTGGCTGTCATCAACTGGTTATCGCTCAGGCGCCGTACCTTGTAACTACTACCGTCATATTCCATCAGGTAGTCACTGGTGCTGAGCTGGCTGGTATTGGTGATGTTCAGTACCGGCTGCGCATTGCTGTTGCCCGCAAACGCGTTGACACGCAACTTGGCCAGCGCAGGATCGTTGTAGTCACCAAACAAAGCCGAACCGACTTGTCCCTTGAGATCCAGCCCCTGCCCCAGTTGCGTATTGACCTGATCGCTCACCGCAAGCGCCAGGCGACCAAGCGAGTTCATGGTGGAGTCCAGCACTTCCTCGCGATAACGGATCAACCCGCCCAACTCGCCGCCGGTAATCTGCGAAGTGATGCCCTGCCGAGATCCGCCGCTGATGAACTGCACCTCATGGCGGTTCGGATCACCCTGCCCCGGCACCACTTCGAGACGCGCCACCGTGCTGCCTACCACCAGAGGTTGGCCGCTACCGATGAAGATATTGAAGCTGCTGTCATCCTGCGGAACCACGGTCACCCCGATGTAACCCGACAACTGGCGCACGGCCTCATCACGAGCATCGAGCAGATCGTTTGGCTGTTTGCCGTTGGCCGCCGCAATGGCAATCGCCTCGTTCAGGCTACCGATACTGCCAGCCAGCCGGTTTACCTGGTCGGTGACCGCGGACATCTGCTTGTTGGTGAAATTGTTCTGCTCGGAGAGCCGGTCATACACCGTGTTGAAACGCCGTGCCAACCCCTCGGCCTCGGCCAGTACCAGCTGGCGCGCTGGGATGTTCGCCGGGTCCTCGGCAGCGGTCTGCAAAGCCGAGAAGAACTTCTGCAGCGAGGGCGTAATACCGGTAGTGGAGCCGGCCAGCAATGAATCGAGCTGATTGATCTGGCTCTTGTAGGCCTCCACATCAGCGCTCAGCGAAGTACTACTACGCAGCTGGCTGGTGAGGAATTCGCTATAGCTGCGGCGAATCTCCACCAGCGTGGTTCCCGAGCCGATATAGCCCGCGCCACTGAACTGGGGAGACCGGGTGGCCTGGGTCGCATCCTGGCGACTGTAGCCAGGTGTGTTGACGTTGGAGATGTTGTGGCCAGTGATGGACAGCTGGGTCTTGCTGGCAGCCAGGCCGGAAAGGCCAATGCTCAATAGGTCAGCCATGGTTTAGCCTCTGGTCCGCATCGCGGGCACCGAATTCGCGTCGGCAACGGTCTGATAGGTCTGCATCTTGCGCGCGATCTGGCTGATCTTGCGGGCATATTGCGGATCGGTGGCATACCCGGCTTTCTGCAATTCTTTGACGAAACGCTCCGAGTCGCCAGTGTTGCTCGCTACCTGGATCGCGGTCCGGTAGCGGTCGTTGTTCTCCAGCAAGCTGACGAAGTCGTCGAAGCTCTGCTCGAATGAATCGTACGCGCGAAAGCCCGCCTTCTCGCGGGTCGCCTTGCCATTGACGTATTCGGTGGTCGTCACGGTGGCGGACGCGCCTTTCCAACCGGTCGCCTTGATGCCGAACAGGTTATGGCTGTTGCTGCCGTCCTTCTGCCGAATCATGGACTTACCCCAGCCGGTTTCCAGTGCGGCCTGCGCGACCAGGAAGCGTGGTTCGATCCCAAGGCGCTCGGCAGCCTTCTCGGCCATGGGCAGCATGGTGGCGATGAACTCCTGCGAGGAACTGAAACGCGTCTTGCTCGGTGCGTTCGGAGCACTTTTCTCGACACCGTTTACCGTCAGCGGCTTGTCTGCGGGCGGCACGAACGCGGTGGCCGGTTTCCAATCCACGTCGACCAATGGCTGCATGGCATCGCCAGCTGGCGCAACCGCTGTCGCTGACACGTTGGCAACCTGTTGTTCGCTAAGCTTCCCAGGCAATGCAAGCCTGCGCTGATTCAACAGCCTTGAATCATCTCGAGCAGATTCGACGCCAGCTGCCGGTTTGCTCGGCCAGGCCGAGCCTTCCGTCTGCGCAACCTGAGCGAATGGATTGTTGCGCGTCACCGTTTCGGTCTGCTTGCTCAGCTGGCGCACCAGCACATCCGCCAGCCCTATGCCGCCACCTTCCTTGGACAGGCTGACCGACAGCTGCTGGTCGTACATGTCCTGATACTGCTTGCTGGCCTGGCTGTTCAGCGGATTATCCTTGGCCAGCACCTCGGTAGCCGCACGCATCGACTTGAGCATCTCGTTGAGGAACAACGATTCGAATTCCTGCGCAACTTTGCGCACGTTCTCCTCGCCGTCGCGGTCTTTGCCGACCTTGAGCTGGCTGAGACGATTGAGGTCGGTGTAGCTGCCGCTATCGAGACCACGCGCTCCGCTACCGAGACGATTTTCCATATCGCTACCCTTAGATCACGATCAGGTCGGCTTGCAGCGCGCCGGCCTGCTTCAACGCTTCGAGAATGGCCATCAGGTCGCTGGGCGCAGCGCCCACCTGATTCACCGCCCGGACGATTTCATCCAGCGTGGTGCCCGGGCCGAACTTGAACATCGGCTTGGCTTCCTGCTCGGCTTTGACCTTCGAGTTGGGCACGACCACTGTCTGCCCATCCGAGAAGGGTTCCGGCTGGCTAACCTGCGGCTCTTCGGTGATGGTCACGGTCAGACTGCCATGGGTGACGGCGGCAGGCTGAACCCGTACGTTCTGGCCGATCACGATGGTGCCAGTACGCGAGTTGATGATGACCTTGGCCACTGCCTGGCCGACCTCGACCTCGAGGTTTTCCAGGATCGACAGGTAATCCACGCGCTGGCTAGGGTCCAGCGGCGCGGTGACGCTGATCGAGCCACCATCGAGCGCTTGCGCCACACCTGGGCCGAGCAGGTCATTGATCTGGTCGACGATGTTCTTGGCGGTGGTGAAGTCCGGGCGATTGAGATTCAGGGTCAGCGTGTTGCCTTGATTGAAGCCACTCGGCACCGGGCGCTCGACGGTCGCGCCACCGGGAATGCGGCCGGCCGACGGCGAGTTGACGGTAATTCGCGAGCCATCCGCGCCACCTGCATCGAAGCCCCCTACCACCAGGTTGCCTTGGGCGATGGCGTAGACGTTGCCGTCGATACCTTTCAATGGCGCCATCAACAAGCTACCGCCGCGCAGGCTCTTGGCGTTACCGATGGACGAAACGGTGATGTCGATGGTCTGACCAGGCTTGGCGAACGGCGGCAATTCGGCATGGATGGACACCGCCGCGACGTTCTTCAACTGGATATTGCCGCCGGCCGGCACCTTGATCCCGAACTGAGCCAGCATGTTGTTGAAGGTCTGCACGGTGAACGGCGTCTGAGTGGTCTGGTCACCGCTACCGTTCAAACCGACAACCAGGCCGTAACCGATCAGCTGGTTGCTCCGTACACCATGGATGGTCGCGACATCCTTCAGACGCTCGGCCTGCGCGCCAGCGCAAAGCGTGAGCAAGCCCGCGAGCAGAAGCAGTTTTTTCCACATGACATCAGCTCCGGTCAGAAGGGCCACATCGGGCTAAGGAAGAATCGGTCGAGCCAGCCCGGCTGGCTCGCATCGGCAAAGGCGCCGGTGCCCGAATAGGTGATACGTGCATCGGCAATGCGTGTTGACGGAACGGTGTTGTCGGTGGAGATATCGTCCGCGCGCACCAGGCCCGCAATGCGCACCAGTTCGTCGCCGGTATTGAGCGTCATCCACTTCTCACCGCGCACGGCGAGGATGCCGTTAGGCAGCACTTCGGAAATGGTGACGGTGATGGAGCCGGACAGGCTGTTGCTCTGCCCTGCCTGGCCAGAGCCGGAAGTGTCGCGCGACGCCTCGTACTCGGCGCCCAGATTCATCGAATTACCCGTCAGCGGGTTCGCCATCGAAACCGCCCCGCCGAACAGCGAGCCGAGACCGATGTTCGCACTGCTGTCCTTCGAGAGCTTGGAGGTCGCGTTCTTGCTGGCCTGAGTCCGCTCGTTGAGGGTGATGGTAATGATGTCGCCGACCCGATGAGCCTTGCGGTCGTCGTACAGGTTGGTTTCGAAGCCTGCCTGATAGATCGCGCCGTTGTTCTGCGCCGCCGGCAACGGCGTGCGCGGCAGCACCGGAGCGTAGTACGGGTCGTTCGGTTTCGGCGCAGGGGCAACACATCCGACCAGCGCCAGGGCAGACGACATCGACACAACAATCAGCAAACGGCTCATAAACACCTCAAGCCATGACAGGCCATCGAAACTACTGCGAGCAGCACGAGGCGTGCGTGCCCGTATACAACGGCGAACGCGCGATCAGAGCTGCTGCGTGACAAACGACAGCATCTGGTCGGCGGTGGAAATGACCTTGGAATTCATCTCGTAGGCGCGCTGGGTGGTGATCATGTTCACCAGTTCCTCAACGACGCTGACGTTGGAGTTCTCCAGGGTGTTCTGCAGCACCGTACCCAGGCCGTTCAGCCCTGGCGTACTGACCTGCGGCGCGCCGCTTGCAGCGGTCTCCAGGAACAGGTTGTTGCCCATCGCCTGCAGACCTGCCGGGTTGATGAAGTCGGCCGTCTGCAGGTTGCCGATGATCTGCGGCTGAGGATTGCCCACGGTGGTCACCGAAACGGTACCGTCCTCGCCGACAGTGAATGTCTGAGTTTCCGGCGGAACCACGATGGCCGGCTCCAATGCGTAACCGTTGGAGGTGACCAGCTGGCCGTCGGAGCTCAGGTGGAAGCTACCGTCGCGGGTGTAGGAAACCGTACCGTCCGGCAGTAGCACCTGGAAGAAACCGCGGCCATTGATCGCCATGTCCAGCGGCTGCTCGGTGGTCTGCAGACTACCGGCGGTAAAAATCTTCTGGGTTCCGGTCACGCGCACACCGGTACCCAGCTGCAAGCCGGACGGCAGTTCGCTGTCCTGGCTGGATTGGCCACCGGGCTGGCGACGGATCTGATACAGCAGATCCTGGAATTCGGCACGGTCACGCTTGAAGCCGGTAGTAGAAACGTTGGCCAGGTTGTTGGAAATGGTCGTCAGGTTCATATCCTGAGCGGACAGTCCGGTCTTGCTGACCCAAAGTGCTGGAAGCATGAGCTTTCTCCTCGTGCGCCGCCGGCGCCACGCTATTAGCTGAGTTGCAGTACGCGCGCCATGGCAGCCGCATCATCTTCGGCGGTGCGCATCATCTTTACGTGCAGTTCGAACTGGCGGGACAGCGCCAGGATGGAAGTCATTTCGGATACCGCGTTGACGTTGCTCGCCTCAAGAAATCCCGAAACGACTCGTACGTTTGCGTCCGGCTCGACGGGCTGGCCATCTTTCAGGCGAATCAAGCCATCCGTACCCTTTTCCAGCTGCTTCGGATCGGGATTGACCAACTTGATCCGATCCACCGTGACCACAATGTTCGGATTTTCACCCAGGGCCCGGATGCTGATGGTGCCGTCATGACCGACGTCGATCTTCTCCTCGGGCGGGATAGCAATCGGCCCGCCGTTACCCATCACAGGCATGCCGTCGGCGGTGCGCAACATGCCCAGCACGTCAATATTCAGGCTGCCCGTACGGACATACGCCTCACTGCCATCCGGCGCCTGCACCGCGATCCATCCTTCACCCTCGACGGCTACATCCAGGTCACGACCTGTTTCCTGCAGTGTACCGGACGTGAAATCCGTGCCGGGCCGCTCGGACATCGCATAAACCCGCGCCGGATGGCTATCGCCAAACACCTGCATAGAGCGGGCTTGCTCAAAATCCCGGCGAAACCCGGTAGTCGAAATGTTCGCCAGATTGTTGGCATGGGCCTGCTGTGCCCGCGCATTTTGGCTGGCCCCGGTCATGGCCACGTAGAGCATCTTGTCCATCAACATCTCCGAGACGCGAGTTTGACACTTGCGGTTCTGTTAATAAGCAAAAATGCAAGGCGCATGCCACTCCCAGCAACGCCCTTCAACCTGTTGATTCATCAGGCTTTTACAGAAAGCAAGAAGGCCCCGAAGGGCCTTCTCTGGCGAGAGCGGCGGAATACTGCCGTCAGCGGCAATCATCCGCTGCCACGACTATCACCGCAAATTGATGATCGTCTGGGTAATAGCGCTTTCGGTCTCGATGGTCTTGGCATTGGCCTGGTAGTTGCGCTGCGCAACGATCAGGTTGACCAGCTGGTCCGACAACTCGACGTTGGAGTCTTCCAAAGCCCCAGCCTGCAGAGCACCGAGCGTGCCAGAACCTGGCGTGCCGACAACCGGCTCGCCAGACTCGAAAGACTGAACCCACTGGGTCTTGCCCACCGGCGTCAGGCCCTGGACGTTAGCGAAGTTCGCCAGGATGATCTGCCCCTGCACCTTCGACTGGCCGTTGGTGTAACGGGCGAAGATCACACCGGTGTCATCGATCTCAAGTCCCGCCAATTCGCCAGTGGTGTAACCATCCTGCGCGACGCTGTTGACGGCAAAGGCGCTGGCGTACTGCGAGGACTTCGAGAAATCGAGCGCAATGCCGCCTGGATTGGCCAGTGCCCCATTGGCGGACCAAGTGGCAGGGGTTGCCCCGTTGGAAATGGCAGGAATCCAGCCACCAGCGGGAGGATTGCCGGTCGCGGAGTTCAGCGTAACTTTCAGATCAGGTGAAACGCTGAACAAACCAGAACCACCGTTATCGATACCCGTCAGCGCACCGGAAGCGCTAAATGTCAGCCCCATGACGTAAGGCTGAGGCGGCTCCTGTGCAGGATCGGCCGGATTGCGGCCATCGATGAGCACTTTCATATCCCAGGTATTGGCACCGGTCTTGACGAAATACTGCGTCATGACGTGTGCATTACCCTGCGAGTCGTAAATGTTCAGCGAAGTAGAACTGTTGTAAGTCGTAGGATCGGCGGGGTTAAACGTCCCATTAGCGGCAGTCAGGGCTGCAGCCTGATTGGCCGGCAGCGCCTTGGCAGCATTTCCCGCGGCCTGCGCATTGGTAATATTTGTTGTGTCGACGAGTGCGGCAGCGCGTGCATCTTCAGCAAGCGCTGGGTCACCGCTCAGCGCGAACTCCGCGTCATATGCAGCCTGCCCTGCAGTGGTAAGCGAGGTGTTATAGGCGGCGTCATAGGCTGGCTGCAGCGAAGCGTCATAGGCGGACTGCCAGGTAACCGGAGCCTTCTGCGTCGAGTTCAGATTGAAAGCGGTGTTGATCTGGCTGGTCGCCTTCGGCGACTGATTGGTAGTCTGAATTTGCAAATCACCAACTACACCATTCTGCAGATTGCCGTTCCCATCCACCGGGAAACCCTGCAGCTTGTAGCCGAAGTTGTCGACCAGGAAACCTTCGCGATCAGTGCCAAAATAACCGGCGCGGGTATAACTTACTGCGCCATTGTTACTGACCTGAAAGAAACCATTGCCGTTAATGGCCAGATCCAGCGCGTTCTGTGTGTAGTTGATATTCCCCTGATTGAACTGCTGGGAAATATTGGACATCAGCACGCCGCTGCCCTGTGGGTTTTTGCCCGTGCCGAGCACGGAAGCCGCATATACATCGGAAAACTCCGCGCGCGACTGCTTGAAGCCCACAGTGCCGGCGTTGGCGATGTTGTTGCCGGTGACGTTGAGATCCTTGCTCGCGGCACGCAGGCCGCTAAGACCGATATTGAAGGACATTGAATCGCTCCTTTGCCGAGAGTGTGCGGCGGTTATTGTCCGATGATCTGGACTTGGGAAAGGCCGATGCTGCCGATACCGGCAAGGTTGAGCATCAGCTCCCCGCCGTTCTGCCCAAGCGTGACGCTGTCGACGTTAGCCGGCAGCAAGGTGTACAGACCCTTGGTTTCCCCTTGATAGGTAGCCTGGGCCTCGAAGCGATAGGTGCCCGGCGGCAAGACATTGCCGCTGGAATCCTTGCCATCCCACATGAACGAAATATTCCCGGCTTCCTGCTGCCCCATGTTGACGCGGCCAACCGCGGCGCCAGTGCTGTCGTAGATATTCACGAACACATTGCTGCTCGAGGTTGGCAGCACAAGGCTGGCCTTGAACGTTTCGCTGGTATCCACCACCGCCTTGTCAGTCGGCACGATCACCTTGCGGCCAACCAGCGAGGACGCCTGCAACGCCTGGGACGACTGATACCCGGACAGGATGGTCTGCATGCTCGAGTTCAGCTTTTCAACGCCCTCAACCGTACTGAACTGCGCCAGCTGGCCGATGAACTCGCCATTCTCCTGCGGTTCTAGCGGGTTCTGGTTGTTCAGCTGAGCGACCAGGAGCTCAAGAAATTCATTCTTGCCAAGGTCGTTGCCCTTCACCTCACGGTTCTCACCGAACTGATACTGGTCGAGTATCGAGCTGGTGCCACCGACGCCGTTTGTAGTGCTCATGAATGCGTTCTCGTATGAATCACTGACCCAGCGTCAGCACTTTCTGCAACATGGTCTTGGCCGTATTCATCAGCTCGGCATTGGTCTGGAACGCGCGACTGGCTGAAATCATGTCTGCCATCTCTTCCACCACGTTGACGTTCGGGTAGTAGACGTAACCTGCTTCATCCGCTGCCGGGTGGTTGGGCTCGTAACGCGCCTGAAGCTCGCTCTGATCCTCCACTACACCCAACACCTGGACGCCCACCCCGGCCTGATCCTGCCCTGCGAATAGCGATTGATCGGGTTGACCATTGGCTTGTTGAAAGACGGTGGCAAATACCGGATGGCGCGCGCGGTACGTCTGATCCACGCTGGACGATACGGTTTCGGCGTTCGCGATGTTGCTGGATATGGTGTTCAGGCGGGTGCTTTGGGCACTCATGCCGCTGCCGGCAATGTTGAATACGCTGCTAAGAGACATGGGCTACTCCTTATTCGCCGCGCAGGGCGCTCATCAGCCCCCTGAACTTGCTGTTGAGCAGGGTGAAGCTCGCCTGGAAGTCCACGGCGTTCTTCGCATAGTTGGATTGTTCGATCTGCAGATCGACGGTGTTCTGATCAAGCGACGGGTGTGCGGGCGTTCGGAAGCGCAGGGATGCATCGGCGATCTCCAACCCTTCGGCGGCGATATGCCTGTCACTGGTCCGTGTCACGCCGAAACCGCCCTGACTGCGCGCCGACTGCTCGGCCAGCACACTGCTGAAGTCCAGATCCCGCGCCTTGTAGTTAGGCGTATCGGCATTGGCTATGTTGTTGGCCAGCACCTCGGCACGCTGCGAGCGAAAGCCAAGCGCCTTCTCATGGATACCCAATGCCTTGTCGAAACTGATGCTCATGATCTGGACCTCTGCCGGATACAAGTCTGCTTGCGCAAACCCCAGCAAAGGCCATGCCATCAGGCACAAGGTATTGATTTACAAAGGTTATAGCAGAAACGACTGAGGATGGAGCGTCAAAAGCGGCAAGCCTTTACCGCTTTCCTGCCACAACCGCCATCTTGCATGACGGTTTTCTGCCGCTAGAGGCAGCGCTGATCATTTCGCCTTGTAGATGATGCCTGGGCTGCACTGGACCATCTGGTATAGCTCGGGAAGCCCGTTAAGAGCTTCGGATGCTCCTAAAAAGAGATACCCCCCCGGACGCAGCGTCGCGTGAATACGCTTGAGGATGTCCTTCTTCACATCAGCGGAGAAATAGATCAGCACGTTCCGGCAGAACACGATGTCGAACTTGCCCAGCGCCGCGTAGCTGTCCAAAAGGTTCTGAACCTTGAACTCGACCCGCGAACGAATCGCCGGTTTTACCGCCCAACGCCCCGGAGCCTTCACATCGAAATAGCGCTGCAAACGGTCGCTGGACAAACCACGAGCTATTGCCAAGCTGTCGTATTCGGCGGCTTTGCAGGCCGCAAGCATCGCGCCCGAAAGCTCTGTGGCAACGATCTGCACACCGGTCTTTGCCTGGCTCGGATTGCTGCGTTCGTATTCGTCGATCGCCATCGACAGCGAGTAGGGCTCCTGCCCCGACGAGCAGGCAGCCGACCAGATCCGCAGGCGCTGTCCGGACCCTGCCTTGAGCATCTCCGGTAAAACGCGACTTTTCAGCACTTCGAACGGGTAAGTATCACGAAACCAGAGAGTTTCGTTGGTCGTCATCGCATCGACGACCAGCTCTCGCAACCCCCCACGCGGCTGCGCCTGGATTTTTCGCACCAAGTCGCCCAGCGTCTTGATTCCCTGCTGTTCCATCAGCTTGTTCAGGCGGCTGGAAACCAGATACTGCTTGTTACTACCCAGGAGAATGCCGCACGTCTTTTCAAGAAATACCCGGAACTGCTCGAAATCCAGATCGACTGACACCAATAAAGCCTCACCATCATGAGAGGAGCTAGCCTCAGTTTGCATCCGCCTGCCTGATCCGCTCGGCCACGCGGGCAGCGAGATCATCAGGCTGGAACTTGGCGAGGAAATCATCCGCGCCTGCCCGCTTCACCATGTTCTGGTTGAACACGCCGGAAAGGGAAGTATGCAGAAGTATATGCATACCGTGCATTCGCGGATCGTGTCGCACCTCGGTTGTCAGGGTATAGCCATCCATTTCCGGCATTTCAATATCGGAAATCATCATCAAAAACTCTTCTGCCGGGCTCTTGCCTTCGTCTGCCATCCGCTTCAGATAGTTCAGCGCTTCGCGCCCGTCGTTCAACTTGACGACCTCGATGCCTATATTTTCCAGACAGCGAGTGATCTGCTTACGCGCCACCGATGAGTCATCGACGATCAGAACGCGACAGGAGAGCGCCTTGGCTCGAGTGTCGGCATCGACCACCCCCGAAGAAACCTCCTCCGAGGTGGGCGCCACTTCCGCCAGGACCTTCTCCACATCGATGATCTCGACGAGCTTGTTGTCGATGTGGGTCACGGCGGTGAGGTAATGATCACGCCCCGCCCCCTTTGGCGGCGGCAGTATCGCCTCCCAGTTCAAATTGACGATTCTTTCGACCGAACTCACCAGAAAACCCAGCGTCCGGTTGTTGTACTCGGTAATCACCGCAAAGGAGTTCTGCAGATCCATAAGCGCCGACTTGCCTGTTGCAAGCGATAGATCGAGGATCGGTAACGTGGTGCCACGAATGCTCGCAACCCCCCGCACCACCCGACCGCACTTCGGCATAACGGTCAGACGAGGGCACTGCAGTACTTCGCGAACCTTGAACACATTGATCCCATAAAGCTGGTCGCCTTCGAGACGAAACAGCAGCAACTCCAGGCGGTTCTGCCCCACCAATTGGGTACGCTGGTTAACCGAATCCAATACACCGGCCATGCCAGTCTTCCTCTCTGCTTGCAGACGTTCGGGGCCAGACGACACGACGCGGCACGCCCCTTGCTTTGATTGGGATATGAACGTCCATATGACCATTTTCCGGCGCGGTCGCCAAAAGCTGTGCAGTTGTTTGCTGCTAGCAGCGCTGTGCGCGATGAGCTCTTTCACCCATGCGTCAACCATGTCACATCCTGAACAGCTTATCGACGTGACCGAGCAGTTTCTTGAGGAGACAGTGAAAGACTATTTGAGCCGCAGCAACATTGATGCGCGCCATGAGATCGTTGTCAGCCGACTGGACCCAAGACTCCGCCTGAATCAGTGTGACCAACTGCTCGCGGCCAGCCTTGGCAACTCCGCTCCACCGATGGGGCGCGTCACGGTACGGGTCAGTTGCGAGGGCAGCAGTCCATGGTCAGTCTTCGTCCCCGCGCAGGTTAGGCTCTACCGCGAGGTGGTCGTCGCCAACCGGTCGTTGCTACGCGATACGGTGCTGAGCGCCGCGGACGTAAGCCTTGCCGAGCGGGACGTATCCAACCTCAATCAGGGCTACCTAACGCGACTGGAGGAGGTGCTGGGCAACAAGCTGACTCGCCCGACACAACCGGACCAGGTCATTACGCCGAACCAGATGGAATTGGCCAAGGTTGTACGCAAGGGCGATCAGGTCATCATTACCGCCAGAAGCGGATCGATAAGCGTCCGGATGCCTGGCGAGGCCATGTCAGATGGCGTCCCAGGCAAGCAGATTCCCGTGAAGAACCAGCGTTCGGGCCGCATCGTCAAGGCCCGGGTCACAGGACCAGGCCAGGTTGAAGTCGCGATGTAGCTGCTGGACGTGCGCGGCGCTTTTTTTCGGTGTGCCACGCCGAAAAAAAAGCTAAAGTTTGATCCATTGTTGCCGAACACATGGCAAGCGTCCTGATTCCTTCGAGGTTTGCATCATGGTCATCGACTTCAATCGACCGAACAGCCCACTGAACGCCCCTAACGGGCGCACCAGTGTGCAAAGTAACGAACGCACAGCTGGCACCCAAGCAGAACTCGCCAGCAGCGCTCCGAAAACCGGCACCGTTAATGCCGGCACCGGCGACACCGTACAGCTAAGTCCTGAAGCCCAGCGCCTGCAACAGGCGACCGACAAGCTCAACGAGCAGCCCGCGGTCGACCTGGAGCGAGTGGCCAAGCTGAAGCAGGCGATTGCTGACGGCTCTTATCAGGTCGACAGCGAACGAGTTGCAGCCAAGCTATTGGCGTTCGAAACGCAACGCTGAGCCTGAATCCCATTCGCGAGTATGCCCAGAGCCTCAAATGAACGATACCGCCCTGCTTGAGCAGCTGACCGATGATATCGGCATGGCCCGCGAGCTCCTTGAGTTAATCGACAAAGAGTTCAAGGCGCTGAGCGATCGCAATCTGGCGGATCTGGAAGTGATACTCACCAAGAAGCAGCCTCTGCTCGCATTGCTTGGCCAGCACGGAGCGCAGCGAAGCCAATGGCTGCGTGACCAGCAGCTCAGCGCAGACCGCTCAGGGCTGGAACAAGCCGCTAGCAAATCGACCGACGGCCCCGCCATTCTGGAAAAGGCTCAGTTACTTGAAGCCGAACTAGAGAGCTGCCGCAGCGCCAATGAGCGAAATGGCCGATTGATCCGAGCCAACCAGAGCGCGCTCGGAAGTATGCTGGGCATTCTTCAGGGGAAAGAGGAAGCTCCCAGCTTGTACGACAATCGCGGCGGGGCTTCCCGGAACAAGCAGCAGCGGCCTTTGAGCCAAGCCTGAATCAACGCTACTAGGACGCAACACGATGGTGATGACAATGCGCCAGGGGACACCGGATCGTGTCTAGCCTATTTCTGGACGAGGACGGCCCCCAGCCTCCGAAAGTCCTGACGGCGCCACTGGAGATATACGCCAACCTGCGGCCGCTCATCGAAAACAACACCCCTCTCACCCTTCGGTTTCATGAGCGAAGTCAGCGCTACCAGAGCTTTCTGGTTGAAATGAATCGCGAAACCGGCTGGATTGCGCTCGATGAGCTGATTCCAAATGACGGGGAACGCTTTCTGCTACAGAGCGAAGCCTTTCACGTCGAGGGCTTCTATGAAGGCGCCCGAGTCTCCTGGTCGAATGATCAACCTGTGCACGTCGGCGAAATAGATGGCGCTCGCTGTTACTGGATACCTACGCCAGCAGAACTGACCTACCATCAACGTCGCAATGCTTATCGCGCACAGCTCAAGGAGCCTGTTGTCGCAGCCCAGCTTGGCGGCGCAGCGCTGCGCAAAAAGCTAGAAGGCAGACTGCTCGATATTTCAGCCACGGGCTGCAAACTAAGCATCAAGGGCAATCAGCAAACCAGCCTCCAGACCGGACAGGTTTACGAGCTTTCAGCGAGACTACCGATGGGGGCGATTGAAACTGCGGTTGAGCTGCGCCACTTGGTTATCGACGAGAAGCTTGATACTTCCCTATGCGGATTGCGCTTTCATCGGCTCAGCGGGCTTACGCAACGCCAGATCGAACGCCTGGTGTATCAGCTGCAGCGCGATGCCCGCCGCGAGAGCGCCGAAACCCCCTTCGGCTAGCAACAAGCGCACCCGCAAAAGAGCGCCGCCACTTCCGCCCTCAACGCATAAAGGCGCAGTAGTCGGCCGACCGCACCCATTGAGATATGGCGTCCCAGAGAGGGGTCGAACCTCCAACCTTCCCCTTAGGAGGGGGATGCTCTATCCAATTGAGCTACTGGGACAAATTGCGCGCCGAATCTTAACGAGCCAAGCGCCGTTTGTCATGCCTGACGCCTTCCAACAACGCATTTGTAGCACAGACTGGCTAACCCCAATCTCGCGACCCTCCATACCCGTGCATATTGCACGAATACTTTTGCCCTGCCTTGCAAAGCGCACGCATCGGCCTACTGATAAATAAGCTAACTCATTGATTTAAAAGCAGTTTACCTAGAATCTCGATTGGCATACCTACTGCAAAGAAGAACCTAAACTTAACGTGACGCGAAGGATGACGCCTCATGACAAAGCCGGTTTATCTTCTCAGCTCAGGGTTCGCACTCGTGGCATTTGCCGCATTGCAAATATCAGCAAACCAGACTACGCCGCCACAATTCGAAACGAACCCCCAGGTTTCTCTGCAGCGCACCGTTACCCACGACAGTACTCGGATCATCACGCTCAGCGGCAGCGAAACCAACACTGTCTCACAGCCTCAACGCTGGGTTTTCTAAGGATTAGCTGACGCGCGAATTGTTCCGCGAAGGAGATGTAACCATGTCTAAGTACGCACTTACCTGTCTAGCAATGACCGCTGTATGCGTGTACGGCGTCTTTCTAACCCCTCACGAAATGAGCGGACTTATCCAAGCGAGCAAAGCCGGAGTAGGTATTTTTGGCACGCTGTTCATCCTTGCCATGCTAATCGGCCGCCGGATCAAATTTGACCCAGTGCTTCGCTAGCACGAGCTGATTTACATACGAGGGATGGACTGCGTCACAATAGAGGCATACTGATAGCACCACGCCTTTACTAATCGGCAGATCGTCGTACAATTGGCGCCACCAAGCCGTCTACATATTTTTCGGTGCAAGACGGAACAGCACGTACTGTTGGTTGTCAGACCGGTGACCACCCCGGCAATACGCCAGCACGCCCACCTGACAAACCGGTTAATTATGCGCCCTATGAAACAGGCAGTTTATTCCAGCCGCACGGCTGACAAATTCGTGGTTCGCCTTCCCGACGGCATGCGCGAGCGCATCGCTGAGGTGGCTCGCAACCACCATCGCAGCATGAACTCTGAAATCATCGCCAGGCTGGAACAGAGCCTCCTGCAGGAGGGTGCATTGGATGACGACCTCAGCATGCGCTTGGACAGCCCTGAGCTTTCTCTGCATGAAAGGGAGCTTTTGCAACGCTTCCGGCAACTGGCCCACCGCCAGCAAAATGCGCTAATCGCCCTGATTGCCCAAGACACAGAGCTGAGCAAAGAAGAGAACTGATACGCATGTGCGAGGTACGGCGAGCCGTACCTCGCACACTCTTCTTCTGCGCCCCAATATTGCCGCTTACCACCTCTCCAAACGCCCTAGCGCTCATTTCGCCTGAACTCCTCCCTAGGCGAACAAAGCCGTCGCTCCCTCTCCCGCCCAACTAAATCACAATTGCTGCATAGCGCATTGCCGGCAAACGCTCGCTGGGGGCGCAACAATCAACCAGCACGCGCTGACAGAACGCTCCACAGCTTTGCTGAAGAGCGAATAAGAGGATAGTGGAGATTAGGCAGATGCATCTCCAGGCGCACTCGACGAGCCGCCTGGATGATCGGCATGCTAGCTCAGCCAACGAAGTTGAGCAGCACCCCGGCCGCCACGGCTGAGCCAATGACGCCTGCCACGTTTGGCCCCATTGCATGCATAAGCAGGAAGTTCTGAGGGTTCGCCTCCAACCCCACCTTGTTCGACACGCGCGCAGCCATCGGCACAGCCGAGACACCAGCAGAACCGATCAACGGATTGATCTTGTTCTCACTGAAGCGGTTCATAACCTTCGCCATAAAGATACCCGCCGCGGTACCACCGCAGAACGCAACCATTCCCAGAACGAGAATGCCGAGCGTCTTGATCTGCAAAAAAGCCTCGGCAGAAAGCTTGGACCCCACGGTCAACCCAAGCGCGATGGTAACGATGTTGATCAGAGCGTTGCGAGAGGTATCAGCCAAGCGGTCTACCACTCCGCACTCACGCAACAGGTTGCCGAACGCAAACATCCCAACCAACGGAGCCGCATCCGGCAGTAGCAGGCCGACCAGAAGGCAGAGCACCAAGGGGAAGATGATCTTTTCGACATGACTGACGTGACGCAACTGCGTCATGACAATGGCTCGCTCTTCCTTCGTGGTCAGCGCGCGCATTATCGGCGGCTGGATCAGCGGCACGAGTGCCATGTAGGAATAGGCGGCCACCGCAATCGGCCCCAGAAGCTCTGGCGCCAGCTTAGATGTCACAAAGATGGAAGTTGGACCATCTGCCCCGCCGATGATGGCGATCGATGCTGCTTCGCGCAGCGTGAACTCCATACCCGGAATCCCCGCAGCAGTAAGCGCCAACGCGCCAAGCAGGGTCGCAAAGATACCGAACTGTGCAGCGGCACCGAGCAACAGGGTCTTCGGATTGGCAAGCATCGGACCGAAGTCGGTCATGGCGCCAACGCCCATGAAGATCAGCAACGGGAAAACGCTGGTCGGCAGCCCCACCTCATAGAACAGATGGAGGATCCCGGCGCCCTCGCCCATGTTGGCCACGGGGATGTTGGCCAAGATTCCGCCGAACCCAATCGGTATCAAAAGCAACGGCTCGAATCCTTTGCGGATTGCCAGGTAAATCAATCCTAGGCAGACCAGAATCATCAGTGCCTGCCCTGGCTCTAGATGATAAAGACCCGTCCCCTGCCACAGCTTGAGCAACTTATCCATGCGACTCCCCTTAGGCGATGCTCAACAAGCTGTCGCCGACCGAAACCGCATCGCCAACCTTTACGTTCACCGAAGCAACCGTGCCGGCTCTGAAAGCCCGAATCTCAGTCTCCATCTTCATGGCTTCGAGGATGATCACCAGGTCGCCCTCCTGAACCAGCTGCCCCGGCTGCACAAGCACCTTGAAGATATTTCCAGCTAAAGGCGCCCCCTGCGGCTCGCCACCGGAGGGAGGAACCGCAGCGGCATTAGCGACACCTGTCGGGGCGGAACCGAGAGGCTTGATCCCCTCGATATCGCCGCCATCGGAAACCTGCACGACAAAGGACTTGCCGTTGACATCTACCGTGTAGACCTCGGGCTTGCCCGGGGCGCGCGGAGGCAGATCGTTGCCATTGGGCGCAGGCTCGAACGCAGCGGGGTTTCCACGATTCTCAAGGAACTTCAGACCGATCTGGGGAAACAGTGCGTAGGTGAGGACATCATCAATCGAGTCCGCAGCAAGGGTAATGCCCTTTTCCTGGGCGAGCCCTTTCAGCTCAGCAGTCAGCCTATCCATCTCCGGCTGCAGCAGGTCGGCGGGGCGACACGTGATCACCTCGGCGCCGTCCAATACGCGCGCTTGCAGCGCCGAATTGAAAGGTGCAGGTGCAGCGCCATACTCCCCCTTGAGCACGCCAGCCGTTTCCTTGGTGATTGACTTGTAGCGCTCACCGGTCAGCACGTTGATGACTGCCTGGGTACCGACGATCTGCGAAGTCGGGGTCACCAGCGGAATGAAGCCCAGGTCCTCACGAACCCGTGGAATCTCCGCAAGAACATCGTCGAACTTGTCGAGGGCGCCCTGCTCTTTTAGCTGTCCCTCCATGTTGGTCAGCATGCCACCTGGAACCTGGGCGACCAGGATTCGAGAGTCCACGCCCCGCAGGGTCCCCTCGAACTTCGCATATTTCTTGCGCACCTCTCGGAAGTACGCAGCAATTTCCTCAAGCAGCTCCAGGTTCAGACCGGTATCACGTTCAGTGCCTTGGAAAATTGCGACCACCGATTCGGTCGGCGAATGGCCATAAGTCATCGAAAGTGACGAGATGGCCGTATCGACATTGTCGATACCAGCTTCCACGGCCTTTAGAATCGCAGCCGTGGACAGGCCCGCCGTCGCGTGACACTGCATGTGGATCGGAATAGCGAGACTGCTCTTCAAACGCGACACGAGCTCGAAAGCCATGTACGGCGTGAGAATTCCCGCCATATCCTTGATCGCGACAGAATCGGCGCCCATGTCTTCGATCTGTTTGGCCAGATCAACCCACATTTCCAACGTGTGCACCGGACTGGTGGTATAGGAAATAGTGCCTTGCGCATGCTTGCCTTGCTGCTTGACAGCGCGTAGGGCGGTTTCCAGATTGCGTGGATCGTTCATTGCATCGAAGACGCGGAACACATCGACGCCATTGACAGCCGCTCGCTCGACGAACTTCTCCACAACATCGTCAGCGTAGTGGCGATACCCCAGCAAATTCTGCCCGCGCAGCAGCATCTGTTGGCGAGTATTGGGCATGGCTTTCTTGAGCTCGCGGATACGCTCCCAGGGGTCCTCCCCCAGATAGCGGATACAGGCATCGAAGGTCGCACCACCCCAGCTCTCTACCGACCAGAAGCCAACCTGATCGAGCTTCGCCGCAATCGGCAGCATGTCTTCCAGGCGAACACGAGTGGCAAGGATGGACTGGTGCGCGTCACGTAGCACCACATCGGTTATGCCGAGCGGCTGTTTAGCAACTGTCATCGAAGGAACTCCCTTTCCAGGGTCAACCGCGGCGTGCGCGGTGTTGATGAATCGCGGCCTGGATGGCTGCAAGAATATCCGCATCTGCCTCAGGGCTCACCGCCGGGGCAGTGGCCGCCCGAGGCGCCGATTCACTCACGAAGCGACCGGTCAGGTAGGACATCAGGCGAATACAAAGGATCAACAGAACGAGGAAGGCGAAGACGAAACCAATGCCGAACAGCATGAGTTCGACGCCTTCGAGCAGGAGTTGGCTGGGGGTCATTTGGGAGTTCCCTTGTCAGCAGCTCGAGCTGCTTGTTATTCGCTGCGTTAGTTCGGACACGTTTCGCGACACACGAAACGGCCGAACCTTAGCCCGAAACAGCGAAACAAGGCAAACCCCAATAAGGCGCGAAAAGGGCAGCTACAGCAGAAAAATGGTCGCCAACCCGAGGAAAATGAAGAAACCACCACTATCGGTCATGGCGGTGATCATCACACTGGCGCCCATCGCCGGATCACGTCCAAGCCGCGCCAGAGTCATCGGAATGAGCACGCCCATAAGAGCAGCAAGTAACAGATTCAGCGTCATCGCTGCAGTCATCACCACACCTAGAGACCAGCTGTCATACAGCCAGTAGGCCACTGCGCCGATGACTCCACCCCAGACCAGGCCATTAACCAGGCCGACCCCAACTTCCTTGCGCAGCAATCGTGCAGTATTGCCGGTGCCGACCTGATCAAGCGCCATCGCCCTCACGATCATGGTAATAGTCTGGTTGCCCGAGTTGCCGCCAATGCCTGCGACAATTGGCATCAGGGCTGCCAGAGCTACCAGCTTCTCGATGGAGCCATCGAACAACCCGATCACTCGCGAGGCGATGAACGCAGTAACTAGGTTGACTGCCAACCAGGCCCAACGGTTGCGAACGGACTTCCAGACCGAGGCGAAGATGTCTTCTTCCTCGCGCAGACCGGCCATGTTGAGCACTTCGGTTTCGCTTTCTTCGCGGATCAGGTCGACCATCTCATCGATAGTCAGACGGCCGATGAGCTTGCCGCTCTTGTCAACTACTGGCGTGGATACCAGATCGTAACGCTCGAACGCCTGCGCGGCGTCGTAGGCGTCTTCGTCCGGGTGAAAGGTCACCGGATCGCTGGCCATGACCTCCGCAACCTGTTTCTCCGGATCATTTACCAGTAGCCGCTTGATCGGCAGCACACCCTTGAGCACGCCGTCGTAATCGACTACGAACAGCTTGTCGGTATGACCGGGCAGCTCCTTTAGTCGGCGAAGATAACGAAGCACTACTTCCAGGCTGACGTCTTCGCGAATGGTTACCATCTCGAAGTCCATCAGTGCACCAACCTGATCCTCCTCGTAAGACAGAGCCGAACGGACCCGCTCGCGCTGCTGAGCATCGAGGGTTTCCATCAGCTCATGGACGACGTCGCGTGGTAGTTCCGGCGCCAGGTCAGCCAGTTCATCCGCATCCATTTCCTTGGCGGCGGCGAGCAGCTCGTGATCGTCCATGTCGGCGATCAGCGTTTCCCGAACCGCGTCCGACACCTCGAGCAGGATGTCGCCGTCACGCTCGGCCTTGACCAACTGCCAGACAGTCAGTCGCTCATCAAGCGGCAATGCCTCAAGGATATGGGCGACGTCTGCGGGGTGTAACTCATCCAGCTTGCGCTGCAGCTCTACGAGGATTTGCCCTGGATCGCGGACTTCACCCGGCTCGGCCCGCTGGTCTTCTTGGCGATGCTCGCCGTCCTCACCAAGGCGGTGGCGTTGCAATAACTCGACCACCTGCGCCAGGCGGTCCTGCAGAGTCTCTTGTGGCTTTTTTGCTTCTACTTCTGTCATGGCGCACTCCACCCCCAGCCGGGGACCGCGCCAGGGGAAATCAATCAATCAGGATGTGACTGGCAAACTGAGAATTTGAACGACTACTGGGTAAGTCCATAGGAAAGCTGTTCCACAGACCCTAGGGGCAGATGCCGCAATAATAACATCGCACTCCCGACGCTACGCACTCAGGCAACGCAATCAGAGAAGACTCCTGCTCAACGCAAACAACGACAGTCATCGCAAGCCGGAATTCTGTCGACGCTTTCACGCTGCGACGAGACACGAAATGTGGCGGCAGCTCTTATTGGGTAGCCTGAGCGACGTACTGTTCAATCATGGAGGACGAACATGAGAGCACTATTTCTTGGCGCAAGCCTTCTGCTGGCTGCAACACCGGCACTTCCTGCAAGCGTATTTCGCTGCACTGATCAATCCGGCCACGTCACGTTCAGCCAGCAAGGATGCCCTGAAGAACAAAGCCAACACCGCCAATCCGCCACCAGCCCGACACCCGGATCGGGAAAGGCGGTACCGATGGCACGCCCTCGCATCGGCAGTGACGCCAACCGTAAGGCACATGACACACTGGCCATCGTCGCGGAGAAGGAGGATGGCTGCGGCAATAGGGTCACCGGCAGCGATCGGCGCAGCGCAATCATCCGCAAACAGATCCGCGCCGGCATGACGCGTAGCGATGTGGAAAGCGCGCTAGGCCGGCCAGAGAGCGTAACCAGCAACAATGGCCGAGACCGCCTGCGCTTTCGTGATAGTAGCGGCCAGGTGCGCACCGTGACCTTCGATGAGCACGGCTGCGTGCTGGGCAGACGCTAACAGCGCTAAAACGAAAAAGGGCCTGCATTGCTGCAGGCCCTCTTCTTTGTTGGCGCACTCAGGAGGATTCGAACCTCCGACCGCTCGGTTCGTAGCCGAGTACTCTATCCAGCTGAGCTATGAGTGCGTAAGCGCTTGGTAGACCAGATCACTGCTGGTTACTTGAACGATCCTCATCACTGCGAATCATTCAAAATATGGCGCACTCAGGAGGATTCGAACCTCCGACCGCTCGGTTCGTAGCCGAGTACTCTATCCAGCTGAGCTATGAGTGCGCTGAGCGTGCGCATTATAGGGAGTTGAGATCGACGGTCAAGCACTTTGCCGATGCGCCTTCTATATGAAGGCAGGCTGTCGCGAGAACCAAAACCCTAGAACACAAAATGGCGGAGAAGGGGGGATTCGAACCCCCGACACCCTTTTGAGGTGTACTCCCTTAGCAGGGGAGCGCCTTCGGCCACTCGGCCACCTCTCCGCAACACGGGGCGCATCATACCCATCTTTACCCCGTTTGCAAACCAAAAATCACAGAAAAATTAGTGGCTTGGTTCCTGATCCTTCTCTTTCTGGATCCGTTGGTAAATCTCCTCGCGATGCACCGCCACCTCCTTGGGCGCGTTGACGCCGATACGTACTTGGTTTCCTTTCACACCCAACACGGTGACAGTCACATCGTCACCCACCATCAGGGTTTCTCCAACCCGGCGAGTCAGAATCAGCATTCCTTTCTCCTTAAACGGATTCAGTTCAGTAAACAGTCTGCAAAGATAAATACGGAAAATGTCCGTAAAACATTGAAGCTAGAGCCTTTCACCAGCTATTGACCCGTGCGCATGAACCTAAAGTTCCTTTTGTCACGACCCAATACGACAGAAGGCGCGGACTAGCGCGCCTTCTGCGATTCATTCCGCAGTATTGCCGGCGGGCGCATCGAGTTCGAATGCAGTATGCAAAGCGCGGACGGCAAGTTCGAGATACTTCTCCTCGATGACGACGGACACTTTGATTTCCGACGTGGAAATCATCTGGATGTTGATATTTTCCTTGGCCAAAGCCTCGAACATTCGGCTGGCTACGCCGGCGTGCGAGCGCATGCCTACACCCACAATGGAGACTTTGGCGATATCCGTGTCGCCGATGACCTCACGCGCGCCCATCTCCGATGCAATGCCCTGCAATACCTGCAACGCATTGTTGTAGTCATTGCGATGCACAGTGAAGGTGAAGTCTGTGGTGTTATCGTGCGCGACGTTCTGCACGATCATGTCCACTTCAACGTTCGCGGCGCTGATCGGCCCGAGTATCTTGAACGCCACACCGGGCGTGTCCGGCACCCCACGGATGGTCAGCTTGGCCTCGTCGCGGTTGAAAGCGATGCCGGAAATGATGGGCTGTTCCATGGATTCCTCTTCATCAAGGGTAATGAGGGTACCCGGACCCTCCTGAAAGCTGTGCAACACCCGCAGCGGGACGCTGTATTTTCCGGCGAATTCAACCGCGCGAATCTGCAGCACCTTGGAGCCGAGGCTGGCCATTTCCAGCATCTCCTCAAAGGTGATCTTGTCCAGTCGCTGAGCCTTCGCCACTACTCTGGGGTCGGTGGTGTAAACGCCGTCCACATCGGTATAGATTTGGCACTCATCGGCCTTCAACGCCGCGGCCAGCGCAACGCCGGTCGTGTCGGAGCCGCCACGACCCAAGGTAGTGATATTGCCCTTCTCGTCCACGCCCTGGAAGCCGGCGACCACGACAACGCGCCCAGCTTTTATATCTTGCTGGATGCGTTGGGCATCGATCTGCAGGATTCGCGCCTTGGTATGCGCGCTGTCGGTAACAATACGAACCTGGTTGCCAGTGTAGGACACTGCCGGAACGCCGCGCTTGATCAGCGCCATGGCCAGCAGGGCGATGGTCACCTGCTCGCCCGTGGACACCATGACGTCCAGCTCGCGCGGCACCGGCTGCTCACTGATCTGCTTGGCCAGATCGATCAGGCGGTTGGTTTCGCCGCTCATCGCCGAGACGACCACGACGATATCGTCGCCACCCTCGCGGAACCTTTTGACCTTCTCGGCCACCTGCTCGATCCGCTCGACGGTGCCGACCGAGGTGCCCCCAAACTTCTGTACGATCAAAGCCATTGTTAGCCGCCTAAAGCCCGAACGGGCGATCATTAAACATACAACGCCAAAAACTACCAAACGCCTATCACCAGCCAATGCTGGCGCGCTTGACCACTATCTGATGCAGTTCAGTTCAAAGCCCCTGCTCGGCGAACGGAAGGGCCAACGCCAGCACTTCGTCGAGCTTGGACGGCTCGCTGCCGCCGCCTTGTGCCATATCTGGACGGCCGCCGCCTTTCCCGCCCACCATGGCTGCGGCCTGCTTCATCAGGTCGCCAGCCTTCAAACGAGCGGTCAGGTCCTGGGTTACGCCCGCGACCAGCACCACCTTGTCGTCCTGAACGCCGCCCAAGAGTATGACCGCGCTGCCCAGCTTGTTCTTCAGCTGATCAACCAGCGCCAGCAAAGCCTTGCCGTCCAGCCCGTCCTGACGTGCGGCGAGCACGCGCACGCCCTTCACCTCGACCGCAGAGCCTGCAAGGTCGTTACCTGCAGCGCTGGCGGCTTTCGCCTTGAGCTGCTCGAGCTCCTTCTCCAGCTGGCGATTGCGCTCAAGGATGCCACCGAGCTTGTCCAGCAGATTGTCACGGCTACCCTTGACCAGGTTCGCCGCTTCTTTTAGCTGTTCCTCGGCAGCATTGAGGTAGGCCAGCGCAGGCGCTCCAGTGACCGCCTCGATACGACGCACCCCAGCAGCCACGCCGCCTTCACTGGTGATCTTGAACAGGCCGATGTCGCCAGTCCGGTTCACGTGAGTACCGCCGCACAACTCGACCGAAAAGCCGCCGCCCATGGTCAGGACCCGTACGGAGTCGCCGTACTTTTCGCCAAACAACGCCATCGCACCCTTGGCCTTAGCGGTATCGATATCGGTTTCCTCAATCTCCACCGCGGAATTGCGGCGAATCTCGGCGTTGACACGATCTTCCAGCGCACGCAGCTGTTCGGGCTTGATCGCCTCGAAGTGACTGAAGTCGAAACGCAGGCGCTGGCTGTCCACCAGCGAACCCTTCTGGCTCACATGCTCGCCGAGAATCTCCCGCAGCGCTGCGTGCAGCAAGTGAGTTGCCGAGTGGTTGAGCGCGGTAGCCTGGCGCACCGAGGCGTCGACCGTAGCCTCGACATCCGCACCTACGCGCAGCGTGCCGCTGTCGACGATGCCGTGATGCAGGAATGCACTGCCAGCCTTGCTGGTATCGCGGACATCGAAACGCAAGCCCTCAGTCGCCAGATAGCCACAGTCGCCGATCTGGCCGCCGGATTCGGCATAGAAGGGCGTCTGATCGAGCACCACGACGCCCTCTTCACCAGCGCTCAGGCTGTCGACCACCATGCCTTCCTTGAACAGCGCCAGGACCTTGCCGCTGCCCGACGTGCCCTGATAACCGATGAAGCGGGTTTCACCCTCCACCTTGACCAGGCTGTTGTAATCCATGCCGAAGGCGCTGGCAGAGCGCGCACGCTCGCGCTGGGCCTGCATTTCACGCTCGAAGCCGTCTTCGTCGAGGGTCAGATTGCGCTCGCGGGCGATATCACCGGTCAGATCGACCGGAAAGCCGTAGGTGTCATAAAGCTTGAACACCACATCGCCGGGTATGACGCTGCCGGTGAGCCCTGCCAGATCCTGTTCGAGGATCTTCAGACCCTGCTCCAGGGTCTTGGCGAACTGCTCTTCTTCGTTTTTCAGCACGCGCTCGATGTGCGCCTGCTGCTGCTTGAGCTCAGGGAAGGCCTCGCCCATCTCGGCAACGAGTGCGGCGACGATGCGGTGGAAGAAGCTGCCCTTAGCGCCCAGCTTGTTGCCGTGACGGCAAGCGCGGCGAACGATACGGCGCAGCACGTAGCCGCGGCCTTCGTTGGACGGTGTCACGCCATCGGCGATGAGGAAGCCGCAGGAGCGGATATGGTCAGCGACCACCTTCAGCGAAGCCTGGCCTTCGTTGGCGCAGCCAATGGCATCTGCCGCCGCGTTGAGCAGGCTCTGGAACAGGTCGATTTCATAGTTCGAGTTGACGTGCTGCAGGACCGCGCTGATGCGCTCCAGGCCCATGCCGGTGTCGACGCTCGGCGCCGGTAGCGGATGCATGACGCCATCGGCGGTGCGATTGAACTGCATGAACACGTTGTTCCAGATCTCGATGTAGCGATCGCCATCTTCCTCCGGCGAGCCGGGCGGACCGCCCCAGATGTGTTCGCCGTGGTCGAAGAAGATCTCGGTGCACGGGCCGCACGGACCGGTGTCACCCATCGCCCAGAAATTGTCCGACGCGTAAGGCGCGCCCTTGTTGTCACCAATACGCACCATGCGCTCAGCCGGCACGCCGACTTCCTTCGTCCAGATGTCGTAGGCCTCGTCGTCACTGGCATAGACAGTGACCCAGAGTTTTTCCTTGGGCAGGTTCAGCCACTTCTCGGAAGTGAGGAACTCCCAGGCGTAGGTGATGGCGTCGCGCTTGAAATAGTCGCCGAAACTGAAGTTGCCGAGCATCTCGAAGAAGGTGTGGTGACGCGCGGTGTATCCGACGTTTTCCAGGTCGTTGTGCTTGCCGCCGGCACGCACGCACTTCTGGCTGGTGGTGGCGCGCGTGTAGGCGCGCTTCTCCAGGCCGAGGAAGCAGTCCTTGAACTGGTTCATGCCGGCGTTGGTGAACAGCAGGGTCGGGTCGTTCGCCGGAATCAGCGAACTGGAGGCCACGCGTGTGTGGCCCTTCTCTTCGAAGAAGCGGAGGAAGGCTTCACGGATTTCTGCGCTTTTCATAGATTTCTTCCAGAGGACTGCGGCCGAACGGCTGCAAAACGACACGGCGAGGCGGGACCACCGAAAGCCGGTTCGCAACTACCCAAACGGATAGCCGGCAAAGGGCCGCATTATATCGGGCCTGCGCGCCGGGTATAGGGGATAAAGGCGATTGAATCAAGCAATTCGACGTCAGTTACGACGCATGTTTTCGGCAAATTCGGCGAACGCGCCGACCACCCGAGGCACATGCTCATCGTGCACATCCAAATGGGTGACCAGCCGCAGCCGCGCCGCAGGCGCCAGGCGGATGCCCCGCTGCGCGCAGAAGGTTGCCAGCGCCGTGGCTTGAGCCCCGAGATCAAGGTAGACCATGTTGGTCTGGACCGGCTCTACGGCAAAGCCGAGCGCTGCCAGCTCTTTGCCCAGCCAACTGGCACGCCGATGGTCTTCGGCCAATCGTTCGATGTTGTGCTCAAGCGCGTACAAGCCAGCAGCGGCGAGAACTCCGGCCTGACGCATGCCGCCGCCGACCATCTTGCGCAGGCGCCGAGCCCTGGCGATGAACGCCTCACTGCCGCACAGCACCGAGCCGACTGGCGCGCCGAGGCCCTTGGACAGGCAGACGGACACCGAATCGAAATGCCGGGTGATTTCACGCGCATCGCAACCTAGCTTCACTGCAGCGTTGAACAACCGCGCCCCATCCAGATGCAACGCCAGGTCGCGCTGGCGGGTGAACTCGCGCGCAGCGGCCAAATAGTCGAGCGGCAGCACCTTGCCCTGCATGGTGTTTTCCAGCGTCAGCAAACGGCTGCGGGCGAAGTGGAAATTGTCCGGCTTGATCGCTGCCTCGACGCGCGCCAGATCCAGCGTTCCGTCGGTTTCCATTTCGATCGGCTGGGGCTGGATCGAGCCGAGCACCGCGGCGCCGCCGCCCTCGTACTTATAAGTATGCGCTTGCTGCCCAACGATATATTCGTCGCCACGCTCGCAGTGCGCCATCAGCGCCAGCAGGTTGCTCATGGTGCCGGACGGCACGAACATTGCAGCGCTGAAGCCGAGATCCCCCGCCAGCTGCCGCTCAAGACGACTCACCGTCGGATCTTCACCGTAGACATCATCGCCGGTCTCGGCGCTGAGCATCGCCTCGCGCATCGCAGCGGTGGGCTGGGTCACGGTATCGCTGCGTAGATCGATGTCGTTCATGAAGCTACCTCTTCTACAAGCGGATCAGACCAGCAGCGAAGCGGGCACCGCGACTAGCGCAGCAGGCGCGTGTTGAGCACTTTCGAACCACCGCCCAGCAGCGTTTCGGTCATGGCGATGAAGTCATCGGTGCTGACCGCATCCATGCGCATCAGTCCACGACTCACATCATCGAGCGAATAACGGCTCTTGCTACGCTGGCGGATCTCTTTATCCAGCTCCTGCAACAGCAGTACGGCGCGCGCAGTCACCGGTCCAGTGGAGTTCTCGGTACGCAGACTGTCGACCTTGCGACTCCATTTGGTCAGATGCTCGCGCACCGCCTGGTAGCGGTCCTCACTCATGCCACCGGCGCGTCGCACCAACTCAATGGCGTAATACTCCGCCAGGCCCTCGCTGATCCAGTCGCTGCGATCGGTGTCCTTGATGCGGCTGAACACATGCACCAGCTCATGCACCAGCGAGCTGGTGCCGTTCTCGCTGACCAATGGGCGATCGGCATGCATGTAGAGGGAATTTGGTCCGGACAGCCCGCCGCGCCACATGGGATCGCCGGCGCCGACGATGAGCAGCTTGGCCGGGTCGCGGGGAAAGACACTCTGCACCTGAGGCCAGACGAAGGTGAGCATGGTCAGGATATCCATCCGGCGTACGCCCTCACCGACCGGCGCAGCGACGGTGACATCGGTTTCGCCCAGCTTGGCGCGGCGGGTGCCCAGTTTGCCCGCCAGCATCCAGCCAGTCGGGCGATCGAACAGGCGCTCAGGGTTGTCCACGCGAAAGCGGTTCTTGCCGATGCGCGGCCAGCCGGTTTCGATGCTCTTCCAGCCCTCGGGCAGCTCGAAGGTGATTCGCGATACCAGCTTCGTGCCGTCCACTTGATCGAGCCGCGCCGGCGGCACCAGATCATCGCCACGGAACAACGCCCAGTCACTGGTCATCCGCGCATCGAAGCGCCCGTTGTCACGCGGGTGGCTGATGCGCACGCGATAGCTGAGGCGCGCCTTCCCCGGAGCGGGTTGCCAGGTGCCCTGCTCCGGTGTTTCCTGCTGCCATTGGCCGTCGGCCTCGAAATCGCTGTAGTAACCCTCGTCACCCAGGCTGAACTGCAGACGACGAACCACCTCGCCCTTCTCCAGGATCAGCTGTACTACGGCCTGGTCTTCCTCTGGGAGAAAGCGCACGTGGTAGTCCAGGTCCACCGACTTGGCAGCCTGAGCCTGTGCGCCGGCAAGAAGAACTAGGGCAAACAGCGACAGCAGTCGAGCAAGCATCGAAGAGAACTCCACGGATCGATAAACGCGAGGGGGTGCCCGTCTTGAGACGATGCAAACGAGGCTTAGATTCAACCGGCACGAAAAATCAGGTGATCTTCCCAGTCTTCTTCGGCAACGCTGCCCTCGGCGAGCATCCTGCCTGATTGGGAAATCCGCTCGACATGAACGGCTTCGCGGTCACCGCAGACCAGATGATGCCAGAGCGGCAGATCCTTGCCCTCGGCCACCAGGCGATAAGCACAGGTTGGCGGCAGCCACTTGAACTGAGCGGCATCGGAGGCGCTCAGCTGGACGCAGTCCGGCACGCTCGCACGCCGGTTCGGATAGTCGCTGCACTGGCAAGTCTTCAGGTCGAGCAGCTTGCAGGCGATACGCGTGTAATACACGGCGCCGTCATCCTCGTCCTCGAGCTTCTGCAGACAACAGAGACCGCAGCCGTCGCACAGCGATTCCCATTCGACAGCGTCGAGTTCGGCGAGAGTTTTGCGCATCCAGAAGGGTTCGACTTTGGCCGCCATTTGACTGTCACTACCGATAAAACCGGCAAGTCTAGCCACTGGCAGAGGTCCGGCCAATAGCCGGCAGGCGGATGCGGCGGCCGCCCGCATGGCGGCGGACGGCCATACCCAGATTATTGCTTGTCGAGCATCTGCCGATGGCTACGCATTTGCTCGAGCATCTGTTCCATGTGCTGAATTCGCATGTCCAGCATCTCCTTGGACGGCGCGCCCATCATCCGGCCGCCCCCCATCGCGCCTGGCATCGCTTTGCCGCCTTGCTTGCCCATACCGGAGCCCGGCCCACCCATCGGGCAACCACCCATCGCCGCCATGCTGGACTGCATGCTTTGCCAGTGCTCGTCGCGCAGCTTCTGCCGCTCCTGCGGCGTCTTCGCCGACTGCCAGGCCTGCCGATGCTCCTGCATCTGCTGCCAGTGCTGCTGCCAGGCTGCGTTGTCGTCCGCAGGCGTTTGCTGGGCGCTGGCCGACATCGCCAGACCTAGCAGCAGGGAACCGACAATTAAAGAACGCGTTTTCATGAACCTTCTCCTTATGCATGTGCAGTCAGAAGAGAGTAGTTCCGATCCGCTTGCTGAACCTTGTCTTTAGTCAGTCCGGCAGTGGCGGATTTACATCGGATCGTTCATGCGCAGCAGCTCTTCGGGCAGGTGCTCGATGTAATCGTCTTCGGCCGGCGGCATCTGCAGGTGATACCCCTGCTCCTTGATATTAGCGAGCACCTTGGTGATGTCCTCGCGCGCCAGCTGGCGCTCGGGCGTGAGCACCATTTCGAAGGCCAGCTGTGGCGCACCGAAAGCGGCAATCAGCCCCTCGGGAACGCGCTTGAGCGCATCGCGCTTTTCCACATAGAGGTACATGCCGTCCTTGCGTGGGCTTTTGTAGATGGAGCAGATCAGCTTCATGGTCGTTTTTCCAGAACGTCAAGCAGGGCCTGCCCCATCCGTTCGCGGCGCCAGCCACGGAGCGAATCGGGCAGTTGATAGGGACCATCGGGGTATCCGCTTTTCAGCAACGCTTCGAGGGTTTTCTTGCGCAGCATCAGCTCCGGAGCGATATCAAGCGCATTCGCCTCGCGCTGACCGACCGCCCGCAGCTTTTTCAGTACGGCTGATACTTCCAGCGGCAAAGGCTCCGGCAGTGGCGCTGGCCAGTCCTGCTCGGGGGTTTCTGCCGCCCGGCTGATCATCTGCAGCAGCGCCTCGCCATCCTGACGTACCGTGCGCGGATGCATGTCTTCTATGCGCGCGAGGGTCACCAGGTCCCGTGGCTGGGTGCGCGCCAGCGGCCATAGACTGGCCTCGCGCAGGACACGATTGCGCGGCTGGTTGCGCGCTCGGGCCTGGCGCTCGCGCCAAGCGGTGAGCACCTTCAATACGGCCAACTGCTGAGGCTTCAGTCGCCAGGCCTGTTTCACCTCACGATAGGCCTCTTCCGGATCGGATTCGCGCTGCAGGTTAGCCACCAGCTCCGCCCCGTCCTCCAAGACCCAGGCCCGCTTGTCGTCGGAGAGCTTCGGCAACAGTGCCTCGTACAGCTCGGCCAGATGCTGCGCATCCTCGGCGGCGTATCGCACCTGCATGTCGTTCAAGGGTCGCTGCAGCCAATCCGAGCGCGTCTCACCCTTGGGCAGCTCGATGCCAAGCACGGCCTGCACCAGCCGCGAGTAGCCCATGGAGAAGCCGATGTTCAGGTAGCCGGCAGCCAGCTGAGTGTCGAACAGCGGCAGCGGCAGGCTACCGGTCAGACGCAGCAACACCTCGAGGTCTTCGCTGCACGCGTGAAGCACTTTCACCACCGCCGGGTCTTGCAGCAACGCGGCGAACGCGGACCAATCGCGCACCGCCAGCGGGTCGATCAGGTAGGCGCGCCGCCCGTCACCAACCTGCACCAGCCCGGCAATGGGATAGAAGGTATCGACCCTCATGAATTCAGTGTCCACTGCCACATAAGGCAGCTGGCGCCATTCGGCGCATAGGCGGGTCAGATGCTCATCATCCAGAACCCATTGAGTTTCGATGGCCACACGGCCCTCCTTATTCGGCTGACGACCGGCGCGCGGCCGAACGAGTCGCGCAGTATATATCGAGCACCCGACCGGCCGGAGCATTCATGGCCGGCGCGCACACTGGTAGTGTTGACCGACAACCGTTCCGGAGCCGTTTGATGCCTCTCGCCCAACTCATTACCGCCACCGAGCTTACCCAGCGTCTGGATGAGCCCGACCTGCTGATCCTCGATTGCCGCTTCGCGCTGGAGGATCCGGCCTATGGAGAACGCAGTTATCAGCAAGGACACATCCCCGGTGCCCACTACGCCGATCTGGAAAAGGACTTGTCCGACGAGGTGGTCCCCGGCGTGACTGGCAGACATCCCCTGCCCGACCCACAGCGGTTGCTGACACGCCTGCAGCAGTGCGGCCTCGATGAGCACAGCGACGTGGTGCTCTATGACGACGGGCCCGGCGCATTTGCTGCGCGGGCGTGGTGGCTGTTGGTTTGGCTGGGTAAACGCGACGGCATCTACCTGCTCGACGGCGGATTGAAAGCCTGGCGGGAAGCCGGACAGCCGCTGGACGACGCGATCCCGACCAACGAGCCCGGCAGTTTTTCCGGAATGCCCGATAGCGGCATGACTGTAGACGCAACCTGGCTGCAGGATCACCTGGAAAGCACAACGCTGACGATGCTCGACGCCCGCGCCCTACCGCGATTCCTCGGCGAGGTAGAGCCCATCGACCCGGTAGCCGGGCATATTCCCGGCGCGCTCTGTGCACCGTTTACCGAGAACCTGGACAACACTGGCTGTTTCCTTTCGCCAGAACAGCTACAGCAGAGGTTCGCTCTGCTATTCGGCAGCAGGTCGCCTGAAGCCGCTGTGGCCTATTGCGGCTCAGGCGTCACGGCCTGCCACAACCTCTTCGCGCTGTGCCTGGCCAGATACCCGCTGGCGAAGCTGTATCCAGGGTCCTGGAGCGAATGGATTACTGATCCGACCCGACCGCGCGGCTGATATGCGGACCACGCTGCGCGTGATGCGCAGCGTGGCTAATGAGTCAGAAAGCGCCCAAGTAGTTTTCTCCGAAGTTACATTTGTTTTCACAACCGTTAGTCGCCATCTTTACGAAAAATTGCAATTCATTGTCTTGCTACCTGTCCGAGAAAGTTGCTAGGTTCCGACCCGCTTTTATCCCGGAGTAGTAGAACAATGAAAACAACATGGTTGAAGACCGCTCTCGCGGTAGCCGTAGGCGCCCTGTCCAGCCAGGCCATGGCCGCCGGTTTCGCCCTTAACGAGCAAAGCATCAGCGGCATGGGCACCTCTTTTGCGGGCCGCTCATCTTCCGCCGACGACGCCACCACCCTGTTCGGCAACCCGGCCGGCATGTCCCGCCTGAAGCGCGAAGAAGTCAGCTTCGGCATGGCAGCGATTCATGCGAAGACGGATATAAAGAACAACTCGGGTTCGTTCTCTGGGCCGGCCCTGGGCGGCAATACGGTGCCCTACAGCGGTAGCAATGACGGAGACATGGTTCCGTTCACCGCAGTGCCGATGGGCTATTACGTCAAGCCGATCGACGACAAGTGGGCTGTTGGTGTGGGCGTGTATGTCCCGTTCGGCCTGGTCACCGATTATGAAAGCGGCTACCAGGGACGCTATTTCGGCGACTACAGCGAAGTCAGCGTGATCACCGTACAACCAACTATCAGCTACCGTTTCAACGACAAGCTGTCGGTAGGTTTCGGGCCGACCATCAACCGTATCGAAGGTGAACTGCAAAGCACTTCGCCAAACCCTGTCGGCCCGCTGGGCTCCAACGACGGGCGTGTGAAAGTTACCGGTAATGACACGGCGCTGGGCTTCAACGCCGGTGTCCTTTACGAGTTCACCCCGCAAACCCGTGCGGGTGTCACCTACCACTCCAAGGTCGCCTACAAACTGGAGGGTGACACCAAGCTTTCCGGGGGCAGCTTCGATCTGACCGGAGCGGCCGGCAAATACGACGCCTCCCTCGATCTCGACACCCCGGAGTCGGTGGATGTCTCGCTGACTCATGAGCTCAACGACCAATGGACGTTGTATGGCGGTGCCATGTGGACACGCTGGAGCCGCTTCGAAGCCATCATCATCGAAAACGACGGCATTCCTGGCCCGCTGCAAGGCAACCTTGCGCCCATCGTCGAAGAGCAGGATTGGCATGACACCTGGTCTTACGCCATCGGCGCAGCCTACAAGCTGAACCGTGAGTGGACCCTGCGTACCGGCCTAGCTTTCGACCAGAGCCCGACCAACAACCTGCATCGTTCGCCGCGCATTCCGACTGGCGACCGCACCGCGATCAGCTTCGGCCTGGCCTGGAGTCCAAGTGACGACGTCACCGTGGATCTGGCCTACTCCTATCTGCGGGAGGAAGAAGTGGACATCAACCGTAGCCGCACCTATCAGGGCGGCGCCCTTGAAGCGAACTACGATTCGACCTTCAAGAACCGCGCCCACGGCTTCGGCGCAGCTCTGAGCTACCGCTTCTAACGTAGCAATGACAAAAAAGCCCCGGTTCGCCGGGGCTTTTTCGTTCTAGCGCGCCAACGCCTTTTCCACCGCCGCGATCACCCGCGGATCATCCGGCTTCACCTTGCTGGAAAAATGCGCGACGACGCGGCCCTGCCGGTCGACCACGTATTTGTAGAAGTTCCAGCGCGGCGCTGCTCCGGCCTGTTCGGCCAGGTCACGAAACAGTGGCGTAGCGTCTCGCCCGCGTACCGGCTGGGTCTGGGTCATGGTGAAAGTCACGCCATAGTTCACGTAACAGACCTCGGCCGTCTCGGCCTCATCATCGGCCTCTTGGAAAAAATCGTCCGACGGCACGCCCAGTACCTCCAGCCCATCATCCTTGTAACGCTGATACAGCGCTTCGAGACCTTTGAACTGCCCGGTAAACCCACAATGGCTGGCAGTGTTGACCACCACCAATGCCTTGCCTTGAAAAGCACTGCACAGATCGACCGTTTCCTTGGAACGCAGCTTGGGCATCTCGTGCTGCAACAGCGCCGGGCATTCGGCAGCGACTACCGAGGCGCTGGCAAAGACCAGCATCAGTGCCGCCAGTGGACGAGTGATATTCATGGCCGTTTCTCCGCTCGTGGGCCCACCACGCTACCCCGCGGCCTTGGTCACGACAATGCCTGTGCGTGTCGAAGCGCGTCCGGTCAATCACAGTCTGGTAAAACTGCAATATGATGCGGCCAGCCGCTCTGCACCAAACGAGGCCGTATGCCCCTTTCTCTACTGTTGCGTTACTCCGTTGCGCTGCTTTTGCTGCCAGTCGGCAATGCGTTTGCCGAGCAGGTTCAGGTTGCGGTCGCCTCCAATTTCACTGCTCCAATGCAGGAAATTGCCGTGCGTTTCGAGCGCGACACCGGCCATCAGGCGCGCCTCGCCTTTGGCGCAAGTGGCAAGTTCTATGCGCAGATTCGCAATGGCGCGCCATTCGAGGTGCTGCTTTCAGCGGATGACACCACGCCGCAACGGCTTGAGCAGGAAGGCGCGGCCGTACGCGGCAGCCGCTTCACCTATGCCGTAGGGCGGCTAGTGCTGTGGTCGCCGGTATCCAGGTGGGTCAAGGATGGCCCTGCGCAACTGAAGGCCGGCGATTTCCGTCACCTCGCCGTGGCCAACCCGAAGACCGCGCCCTATGGCGCTGCCGCCGTGGCCACACTGGAGCAGCTCGGCCTTGCCGAAACGCTCCGCGGTCGATTGGTGCAGGGTGAAAACATCGCCCAGACCTACCAGTTCGTCGCCAGCGGCAACGCACAACTGGGGTTCGTTGCGCTGTCTCAGGTGGCGAAGGATGGCGAGATCACCACCGGTTCCGGCTGGATCGTGCCCACCGACTATCACGCGCCGATTCGTCAGGACGCCGTACTGCTGACCAAGGGCAAGGACAATCCGGCTGCCAAGGCTTTGATGGTTTACCTGGCCCAGCCGCAGATCCGCGAGCTGATCCAGTCCTACGGCTACGGGCTGGAGTAGCCGCATGCCGCTGGACAGCGTCGACCTGGCAGCAATCTGGCTGACCTTCAAACTGGCCAGCGTGACCACGCTGATCCTGCTGCTGATCGGCACACCCATCGCCTGGTGGCTGGCGCGCACCCCTTCGCGCATGAAGGGCCCAATCGGGGCCGTGGTCGCGCTGCCGCTGGTGCTGCCGCCGACGGTGCTCGGCTTCTACCTGCTGGTGGCCATGGGGCCCAACGGTTTCATCGGCCAGTTCACCCAGAGCCTTGGTCTGGGCACCCTGCCCTTCACCTTTGCCGGATTGGTGGTCGGCTCGGTGTTCTACTCGCTGCCGTTCGTGGTGCAGCCCTTGCAAAATGCCTTCGAAGCCATTGGCGAGCGGCCCCTGGAAGCCGCCGCCACGCTACGCGCCAGTCCCTGGGACACCTTCTTTAGCGTGGTGCTGCCACTCGCCCGCCCCGGCTTCATCACGGCCAGCATCCTTGGTTTTGCGCATACCGTCGGAGAGTTCGGCGTGGTGCTGATGATCGGCGGCAACATTCCGGGCCAGACGCGCGTGGTGTCGGTACAGATCTACGACCATGTCGAAGCCATGGAGTATGCCCAGGCGCACTGGCTGGCCGGCGGCATGCTGCTGTTCTCCTTCCTGGTGCTCTTGGTGCTGTATGGCAGCCGACTGAAGCAAGGGTGGCGCGGATGAGCGACGCTGCAACCCACAGCGGAATCCAGGCACGCTTTCGCCTCGACTACGCCGACTTCAGCCTGGATGTCGATCTGCAGCTTCCCGGCCGCGGAGTGACCGCGCTGTTCGGTCACTCCGGATCGGGCAAAACCACCCTGCTGCGCTGCGTAGCGGGCCTGGAACGTTCAGGCCAGGGCGAGCTGACCGTCAATGGCGAACGTTGGCAGAACAGCGCGCGGAACCTGTTCGTGCCACCGCATCGCCGCTCCATCGGTTATGTGTTTCAAGAGGCGAATCTGTTCACGCACCTTTCCGTGCGACGCAATCTGGAATTCGGCATGCGCCGCGTGGCGGCAGCGCAGCGCCGTGTAGCGCTGGAACAAGCGGTGGAACTGCTGGGTATCGATCATCTGCTCGAACGCATGCCCGACCGGCTGTCCGGCGGCGAACGCCAGCGCGTCGGCATCGCCCGTGCACTGCTGACCAGCCCGCGCCTGCTGCTGATGGACGAGCCGCTGGCAGCGCTCGATCTCAAGCGCAAGAGCGAGATTCTGCCTTATCTGGAACGCCTGCATGACGAGCTGGATATCCCAGTGCTCTACGTCAGCCACTCGCCGGACGAAGTGGCGCGGCTGGCCGACCACGTGGTGCTGCTGGAGCAGGGCCGCACCATCGCCCAGGGCGAACTGCGCGAGACGCTGGCCCGGCTGGACCTGCCGACCGCCTTCAGCGACGACGCCGGTGTGGTGATCGAAGGCGAGATTGCCGGACATGATGCCGAGTACCACCTGACCCGGCTGAGCTTTTCCGGCGGCGAAGTGCTGGTCTCGCAGCGTCCGGAAGCCCTGGGCCAGCGCCTGCGCTTTCGTGTGCACGCCCGCGACGTGAGCTTGGCGCTGCAGCGCGCCGAAGGCAGCAGCATCACCAATCTGCTCCCCGCTCGGGTCGAGGCGATGGTCGCGGCCGATACCCCCGCGCACGTGCTGGTGCGCCTCGATGCCGGTGGCACGCCGCTGCTGGCACGCATCACCCGACGCTCGGCCGATCAGTTGGCCATTACGCCCGGTCAGGCGCTTTGGGCGCAGATCAAGACGGTGGCGCTGCTGGGCTGAGGCGGGTCAACTCTCGGCCGGTTCCGGCAGCTTGGCGATCACCTTGATCTCGAACTGGAAGCCGTAAAGCCAGGTGACCCCAACGGCCGTCAGCGTCGGATGCGGCGCAGCGCCCCAGTATTCGGGCACGACGCTCCAGACCCGCTCGAAGATCGCTTGCGGATCGACCATGAACACGGTGACGTCGATGACATCGTCGAACGTACAACCCGCCGCCTGCAGGATCGCGTTCAGGTTATCGAACGCGCGCCGCACCTGTGCCTCCAGCTCCGGTTCGGGTGAGCCGTCCTCGCGGCTGCCGACCTGGCCGGAGACGAACAGCAAGCCATTGGCACGGATGGCCGGAGAATAACGATTGCGCTCGTAGAGCGCCTGGCGGCCAGGCGGAAAAACAACGTCACGCGGTGTCATGTGCAACCTCCAGCAAGGGTCGGAGCGACCCGTTGAATGAAGGCCTCACTGTAGAAGTCGCAAAGCGCTGGATAAACGCGCCAGGCCGCTCAACACTATTTGTGTAATCCAAACAATCCGCGGGAGTTCAGATGGACCGTTTCGATGCGATGCAGGCCTTCGTTCGCGTGGTGGAGACCGGCAGCTTCACCAAGGCCGCCGAGACCCTGCGCATCAGCAAGACCAGCGTCACCCAGCAGGTCCAGCAACTCGAGGCGCGGCTTCGCGTCAGGCTGCTCAACCGCACCACGCGCAAGGTCAACGTCACCGCCGACGGTGCGGCCTATTACGAGCGCGCCCTGCGCCTGCTGGCGGATCTGGACGACGCCGAAACCAGTCTGTCCGCCGCTGCGGCAGTACCGCGAGGACGCTTGCGCGTGGACGTCCCCAGCCCACTGGCGCTGATGATCCTGATTCCGGCATTGCCGGACTTTTATGCGAAGTATCCGGACATCCAGCTGGACATGGGCGTCAGCGACCGGCGGGTGGACCTGATCGGGGAGAATGTGGACTGCGTGGTGCGCGGTGGCGAAATCACCGACCAGTCACTGATCGCCCGCCACGTTGGCGACCTACGCCTTGGCGTCTACGCGGCCCCTGGCTACCTCGAACGCGCCGGCATACCGACACACCCGAGCGAGCTGGAAAACAGCCACCACCGTGTCGTCGGCTTTCTCTGGGCGCGCACCGGCAAACCCACACCGTACGTCATGCAGCGGCAGGACGAGCAGGTTCAGGTACACGGCCGCTATGCGCTTGCCGTGGACGACGGCAATGCCTGTCTGGCCGCGGGGCTGGCTGGGCTGGGCATCATCTGGCTGCCGGAGTACATGGTCAGAACTCACCTGGCCAACGGCGAGCTGTTGCCACTTCTGCAAGACTGGCGACTCGATGAAATGCCGCTTTACCTGGCGTTCCCGCCGAATCGACATGTCAGCGCCAAGCTGCGGGTGTTCATCGATTGGGTCATCGAGCTGATGGCGCAGCATGCACCCGTGCTCGACCGTCGACCGGTAGCCGACCACTAGAGCTGCAGGGCCAGCCCTACCAATACCGTGCACTCCACCAGCTCCAGCAGCGCGCCGGCGGTATCGCCGGTGGTGCCGCCGAGTCGGCGCAACATGGCGCGACGCGCCAGCATAAACGTCACCGCAGCCAACGACAGGGCGATCAGCCCGCTGCTGCCGAACAGCAGGCATCCGATTGCTACCAGGAGCAGAACGCCCTTCGCCCAAGTGCGCGGCAGATTCGTTGCCAAAGCATGGCCAAGGCCATTAGGCCGCACGTACGGCGTGCCAAGAAACAGCGCCAGCAGCGCCGCGCGACCCAACAGAGGCGCCAACAGAAGCGCCACATAGTGCTGGGCCTGCAACAAAGCCAGCAGCGCCGCGAACTTGAGTAGCAACAGCAGCACCAGGACCACCACGGCCACCGGACCGCTGCGCGGGTCCTTCATGATTTGCAGCGTGCGCTCGCGGTCGCCGAACCCGCCCAGCCACGCGTCGGCGCTGTCGGCTAGGCCATCGAGGTGCAAGGCGCCGGTCAGCGCAACCCAGAGGGTGAGGAGCAAGGCCGCCTGTAACAACGGTGCAGTCCCATCCAGCACAAACGCTGCCAGACAGAGCAACGCGCCGAGCAACAGACCAACCACCGGGTAATACAGCAACGATCGCCCCTGCTGCTCGGGCTCCGGCATTGCCGGCAAGCGGATCGACAGGCTGGTGAGAAATTGCAGGGCGATCAATAGCGGCAGCATCGGCACGTCCCTATTCGCCAACGGCGGTGAGTTCGCCCGCCGGAAAAGGGCTGAGCGGAAGCAGCTCACCGTGGGCGACTACCACCTCCAGCAGGCGCTCCCGTGGCAAGCCGCGCGCGCGCGCCAGCAGCAGGCGCATCACGCCGGCATGCCCGACGATCAGCATGCGCTGCCCGGCGAAGCGTTGCTGCAGCCGGGTCATGGCAGACAGAACCCTCGCCTCGAACTGCACCAGCGGCTCACCACCAGGCGGCGTAAATCCATAGGGATCGACCCAGAACAGGCCGAGCGCCTCGGCGCTGTCCTGCATCAGCTCTGCGGCGCTACGGCCTTCCCAGTCGCCAAAATGCAGCTCGCGCAAGTCAGGCTCCAGCTGCAGCGGCAGGCCGTGCTGTGCGGCCAGCTCCCGCGCGAAGGCGGCACAGCGTTGCAGTGGCGAGCTGACCAGCATGTCCCAGGGGCCGGCGGCGCAAACCGCATCGCGCATCTGCTGCCAGCCCCGCTCAGTCAGCGCATCATTGAGGCTGCCGCGAAAGCCACCGCCCTGCTCGGTCTCGCCATGGCGCAGCAGATCGATGCGCGTGATCATGCACTTCGGTCCGACACTGCGGCTTCGGCGAACGTCGCCATGTCGTTGTGCAGCGCGCAGGCCTGCTGCAACAACGGCACCGCCAGCGCCGCCCCGCTGCCCTCGCCCAGCCGCAGGCCGAGGTCGAGCAACGGCACGGCACCGAGCGCTTCCAACACTGCCAGATGGCCAGGTTCAGCGGAGCGATGGGCGAAGATCAGCCATGGCCGACATGCCGGGTTTAACCGCACCGCGCAAAGCGCTGCAGCGCTACAGATAAAGCCATCGACCAATACCGGAACCCCCAGTTGTGCGCAGCACAGGTATGCACCTACGAGAGCCGCAATCTCGAACCCGCCCAGGCGACGCAGGGCTTCGAGCGGTTCGACGCAGTGCTCGGCGTGCAGCCGAACCGCGTCCTGGATCACCTGAACCTTGTGTCGAACACCGGCCAGATCGAGCCCGGTGCCCGGCCCGACCAGCGTCAACGGCGAGCGCGGCAGCAGCACAGCGGCCAAGGCACTGGCGCTGGTGGTGTTGCCGATGCCCATTTCGCCACCGATGAACAGCTGGGCAGAGCCTTGCGCGGCACGCTGCGCGCTGTCGCGTCCGGCTGCCAGGGCCAGACGCATTTGCTCGTCACTCATCGCCGCTTCGCGAGCCAGGTTGGCCGTGCCGGGGCCAAGTCGCAAATGGCTCACGCCATCCAGTTGTAGCGGTTCCACCGTGCCCAGGTCGATCACCTCCAGCGGCGCGCCCAGGCGCTTCGACAACACGCTCAGTGCAGCCCCGCCGCCGACGAAATTGCGCAGCATCTGCCCTGTCACTGACTGCGGATAAGCCGAAACACCCTCTTCCACCACGCCGTGATCGCCGGCGAACACGCTGACATGCAGGCGCTCGACCTGCGGCCGCTCGCTGCCCTGCATGGCTGCCAGCGACACCGCCAGGGCTTCGAGCTGGCCGAGCGCGCCGCGTGGCTTGGTCAGCTGGTCCTGTCGCGCCAGAGCCTGGGCGCGCACGGACTCATCCAGCATGTGGCAAGGCTCGTTCCACCAATCGTGCATCAACTCACTTCCTTCAATCTCATGGGCAGCCCGGCGACCATGAAGCTCACCCGCTGCGCCCGTTCCGCCACGGCCTGGTGCAGCCAGCCGGCCTCGTCCACATAGCGCCGGGTCAGTTCGCCCAGCGGCACCACGCCGAGGCCTGTCTCGTTGCTGACCAGCAGGATCCGCCCCGGCAACCCGTCCAGGCATTCGAGCAGGGCATCGCGTTCCTCGGCGAGGCGCGCCGCGTCGTCCAGCATCAGCAGGTTGGTTAGCCAGAGGGTCAGACAGTCGACCAGCAGGCAGCGATTCGCGGCAGCCTGCTCGTGCAGCACCCGCGCCAGTTGTAGGGGCTCTTCGACCAGTGCCCAGTGCGCCGGGCGCCGCTCACGGTGATGGGCGATACGCCCGGTCATCTCGCCGTCCAGCGCCTGGCTGGTGGCGATATAGCTAACCGCCAGGCCGCTTTCGGCAGCCAGGCGCTCGGCAAAGCGGCTCTTGCCCGAGCGGGCGCCGCCAAGAATCAGTTCCAGCATGCTCAGTCTTCCAGCCCGCAGAGCGCGCGTAACCGCGCGATATCCAGATGTGTCTCGACCAAGTCGGCGAGGCGCTCGATGTCGCGCTCACGCAGCGCGTAGTAGTCGGCAGTTTCCACCACCTCGAGGCCTGCCCAGCGCAGCAGGGCGGCACAGGCCTCGGGGCCTTCGAACAGGCCGTGCAGATAGGTGCCGAGCACCTGCTCGTCGGCGCTGATGGCGCCATCGCAGCGGCCGTCGTCGAGCTGCACCGCTGGCTGCTCCAGGGCCGGGCCGCGGCTGACGCCGGCATGGATCTCGTAGCCGGTAACGCGGGCGCCGCCCGGCAGCAACCGGCCGGTGACGTTACGCAGCTGCTTGTCGGCTTCGAGCACGGTGGCGAAATCCAGCAAGCCGAGTCCTTCGCTGTTTCCGGCCGGGCCTTCCAACCCGAGCGGGTCGTCAATGCGCGTGCCGAGCATCTGCAAGCCACCGCAGATGCCCAGCAGCTTGCCGCCGTAGCGCAGGTGCTTGCGGATCGCCGCTTCCCAACCATTGGCACGCAGCCAGGTGAGGTCGGCGCGCACGCTTTTCGAGCCGGGCAGGATGATCAGATCGGCGGCGGAAATCGGCTGGCCGGGACCGACGAATTGCAGGTCTACCTGCGGGTGCAGGCGCAACGGGTCGAAATCGGTGTGATTACTGATCCGCGGCAGCACCGGCACCACCACCTTCAGCGCCTCGCCGGTCTTGCCGGACTGGCGCACGTCGATGGCATCCTCCGCCTCCAGATGAAAATCCATCAGATACGGCAGCACGCCCAGCACCGGCTTGCCGGTGCGCTGCTCCAGCCAATCGAGGCCGGGCTGCAACAGGGCGATGTCGCCACGAAAACGGTTGATGACGAAGCCATGCACCCGCGCCTGCTCGCTTTCCGAGAGCAATGCCAGGGTGCCGACCAGATGGGCGAACACCCCCCCCTTGTCGATATCGGCAATCAGGATCACCGGGCAGTCCACCGCCTCGGCGAAGCCCATGTTGGCAATATCGCCGGCGCGCAGATTGATCTCCGCGGGCGAGCCGGCGCCCTCGACCATCACCACGCGATAAGCCGCGGACAGCCGCTGGTGCGAGTCGAGCACCGCCTGCATCGCCACACGCTTGTAGTCATGGTAGGCGGCGGCATCCATGCTGGTCACCGCGCGACCGTGGATGATCACCTGGGCACCGATGTCGCTGTTGGGCTTCAACAGCACCGGGTTCATGTCGGTGTGCGGCGCAAGATTCGCCGCCTGCGCCTGCACCGCCTGAGCCCTGCCGATTTCGCCGCCATCGGCGGTCACCGCGCTGTTGAGCGCCATGTTCTGCGGCTTGAACGGCACCACCGCAACTCCCTGGCGTGCCAGCCAGCGGCACAGCGCGGTCACCAGCGTGCTCTTGCCGGCATCGGAGGTGGTGCCCTGCACCATCAGCGTGGTCATGGATGTTGCTCCCTGAAGGATTGCAGCGCCTGATCCAGTCGCGCCCAGCCGGCACCGGTCGGCAGGCCGAAGCGCAGGCTGGAAGGCTGAGCGAAAAGCCGCGTGAGAATGCCTCGACGGGCGAGAAATTCATGCAGCAGCGCAGCGTCGGCGCTTACCCACCACTGGAACAGTGCACAGCCACCCAACGGCGCCAGTTCGTGTCGGCGCAGCAGATCAACCAGACGCTGGCCGTCGCAGTGCAGGCATTCGCGCTGGCGCTGTTGAGCGGACTGATCAGCCAGCAGCTCGGCAGCAAGCTGCCGTGTCGGGCCGTTCACCGTCCAGGGCCCGAGCAGCTCGGCAAGCGCCCGCAGCAGGCCGGCATGAGCCAGTACGAAACCCAGTCGCGCACCAGCCAGGCCGAAGAACTTGCCAAACGAGCGCAGCACGATCAGCCCCGGCAGGTGGCTATGCTCGGCCAGGCTGTGCTGCGGCGTGCAGTCCATAAAGGCCTCGTCCACCACCAACCAGCCGCCATAGGCCGCCAGCTCGCTGCGCCATTCCAGCAGACGCTGCGGCGCGATCAGCTGGCCGGTGGGATTGTTCGGGTTGACCACCACTAGCACGTCGAGTTGATCCAGCGCACGCGGCACGCTGGCCTCGCACAGCTCGACGACCCGGTGGCCGGCGCGACGCCAGGCCTCGGCGTGTTCGGCGTAACAGGGCGATACGATGCCGACCCGCGCCAGCCCACGCAGGCGTGGCAATGCCTGGATGGCACTCTGCGAACCGGCCACCGGCAGCACCGCGCGCGCGCCGTAGTACTGTCGCGCCGAGGCTTCAAGACCATCGTCAGACTCCGGCAGACGTGTCCAGGCACAGCTGGAAACGCTCGGTAACGGCGGGTGATACGGGGCAATGCCAGTGGACAGATCCAGCCAATCCGAAAGCGGAATGCCGTAGCGCTGTGCGGCTGCGCGCAGTCGTCCACCGTGCTCAAGCATAGAGCCAGCCACCGAACAGCAGCACCAGCAGCCAGACGCCGACGCCACCCCAGACCAGGTCCAGCGCATGTTCGATATGCCGCGCCTGCGGAACCTCGCCGCGGCCCAACTCGGGCCGCGCATGCACTTCACCGTGATAGATCGCAGCACCGCCCAACACCACACCCAACGCTCCAGCCCCGGACGCCATCACCGGACCGGCGTTGGGGCTGTCCCAGAGCGGCGCCTGGGTGCGCCAGCAACGCAGCGCGCGGCGGGTGCGTCCAAGCAATGCATAGGTCAGCGCGACCAGCCGTGCCGGCAGGTAGTTGAGCACGTCGTCGATGCGCGCCGCGGCCCAACCGAAGCGCTCGAAGCGCGCGTTGCGATAGCCCCACATGGCGTCCAGCGTGTTGCTCAGGCGATACAGCACCACACCCGGCACGCCCGCGACGATGAACCAGAACAGCGCGGCGAACACCGCATCGCTGCCGTTCTCCAGCACCGACTCGGTGGCCGCACGGGCCACGCCCTCCTCGTCCAGCTGCGTGGTGTCCCGGCTGACGATCCAACCGACGCGGCGGCGTGCCTCTGGCAGATCATGCCGCCACAGCGCCTGCGCCACCGGCAGCGCATGCTCGCCCAGGCTGCGCAGACCCAGGGCCAGATAGAGCAGCACGATCTCCACCAGCCAGCCGATGCCCGGCAACAGGCTGAGCAGCCAGGCCAGCAGCGTCAGCGGTAGCACCGCCAGACACCAGGCGGTCACCCCGTGGCTGCGCCAGCCGCGCGCAGCAGCGCCGTTGAAATGCTGCTCCAGGCGATCGGCCAGGCGACCGAAGGCCACCAGTGGATGCGCCCGCTTCGGCTCTCCGAGCAGCGCATCCAGCAGCAGCGCCGCGCTAACGGTGAGGAAAAGACTCACTCGGCCCTCTGCGCGCAGGCACTGATCAGCGCATGCAGCTGGCGTACGCCGTCTGTCAGCACCGCCGGGCCGGGGTTGAGGATGTCCGGCGACTTGATCTCGTGCAGCTGGCCCGTGCGCACCGCCGGAATCGCCTGCCAGCCTGGCCGAGCGGCAACCTGCTCCGGCCGGAAGCGGCGCCCGCACCAGGAACCGACGATCAGCTCCGGCGCGCGGCGTACCACTTCCTTCGGGTCGTCGATGATCCTGTCCTTGGCACGCTTGCATGGCGCCAGCTCGGCGAAGCAGTCCTTGCCACCGGCCAGTTCGATCAGCTCGCTGACCCAGGCGATGCCGGAAATCAGCGGTTCGTTCCATTCCTCGAAGTACACCCGCGGCCGGCGCGGCAAGGCAGCGGCGCTGGCGCGGATGACGTCCAGCCCCGCCTGCAGCTCACCGATCAGCGCTCGCGCGCGCTCGCCAGCGTGCACCAGCGCACCGAGGGTCTCGATCATGCGCAGGATGCCCGCGACATCGCGCTGGTTGAACAAATGCACCTCCAGCCCCTCGCGGGCCAGCTCAGCGAGCATGTCGCCCTGCAGGTCGCTGTAGCCGAGCACCAGGTCCGGCTCGAGGGCGAGAATCTGCTCATGCTTGACGCTGGTGAAACCGCTGACCTTGGGCTTCTCCTTGCGGGCCTGCGGCGGACGCACGGTGAAGCCGGAAATGCCGACGATGCACGCCTGCTCGCCCAGCAGGTAAAGCGTTTCGCAGGTCTCGGTGGACAGGCAGACGATGCGCTGCGGCCCCTTGCTCATTTCGCCTCCCAGGCATTCTCGAAAACCAGTTCGTGCAGCGGGAGCGGCGTGGTCCAGCCTTCCAGTGCCAGCATCGGCGCCGGGTAGAACTCATGCACCGGCCCGAGACAGAGGATCGCCACCGGTTTGGCGCCATCCGGCATGCCGAGCAAGGCGGCCAGCGCGGCGGGATCGAACAGTGACACCCAGCCCATGCCCAGGCCTTCCGCCCGCGCCGCGAGCCAGAGGTTCTGGATCGCGCAGGCCAGCGAGGCGAGGTCCATCTCCGGCAGCGTGCGGCGACCGAAGATGTGCTGCTCACGGCCATCCATCAGCGCAGCGACCAGCAGCTCGGCACAATCCTCGATGCCCTCGACCTTGAGCCGCATGAACTCGGCGGAACGCTCGCCGAGCGCCTGAGCCGTGCGCTGGCGCTCCTCACCGACCAGAGCGGCGATGGCCGTGCGCAACTCGGCGCGGGTAATGCGGATAAAGCGCCACGGCTGCATCAGGCCGACGCTGGGTGCCTGATGCGCGGCGTTGAGCAGTCTCGACAGCAGCTCCGACGCCACCTCGCCGCCGGCGAAATGGCGCATGTCGCGGCGCTCACCGATGGCGCGATAGACCGCCGCGCGCTCCTGCTGGCTGAAGGCATGCACGCTCACGGCCGGAACAGCGCCGCGGCCGCCACCGGATCGGACGGCAGATAGAAGTGGATATAAGACGCCGTCAGCCGGCCATCTCGATAAACCGCTTCGGCTGTGCGCTTGTAGTTCGGGCACTCGCCGCGAGCCAGCGGCTCGAGTGGCGACTCCAGCGCGGAATGATGGAAAGTGTGGCCGCGCAGCCGCCCTTCCGGCAGTTCCACCTCCTGCAACGCCAGCGCGGTCAGACGCTTCTGCATGCGCGCCTCGCCGGGCAGCAGACCAAGCATCTGCGCGCGCTCATCGGCACGGTCAGTCAGCCCGTCGAGCAGATAGAGCATGCCGCCGCACTCGGCGAGGATCGGCTTGCCCGCCTCATGATGCGCGCGGATGGCGTCGGCCATGGCACGGTTGCGCGACAGGCCACGCAGATGCAATTCGGGATAACCGCCCGGCAGGTACAGGCTGTCGACGGCCGGCAGGCGGGCGAAGCGCAGCGGCGAGAAAAACAGCAACTCGGCGCCCAACGCTTGTAGCAGGTCGAGATTGGCCTGGTAGAGAAAGGCAAAGGCCGCATCGCGTGCGACACCGATGCGTACACCCGCCAGCAGCGGTTCGAGCGGCGCGCTGGCCGGCGCGGCGAAGCTGACCGGTGCAGGCAACTCGGTGTCCGCACTGAGCGCCAGGGCATCGGCCGCGGCATCCAGACGGGCGTCCAGATCAGCCAGTTCCTCGGCCTGCACCAGGCCCAGGTGCCGGCTTGGCAGCTCTACCTCGACGCTGCGCGGCAGGGCGCCGTACCAGCGGATCGCCTGCGGAAGGCTGTCGCGCAGAATCTCGCCGTGCCGGGCGCTGCCGACCCGATTGGCCAGCACGCCATCGAACGGCAGGTCCGGCTGGAAGCTGCTCAACCCATGCGCCATTGCGCCGAAGGTTTGCGCCATGGCCGAGCCGTCGATCACCGCCAGCACAGGAACGCCGAAGCGCCGCGCCAGATCCGCCGCCGAGGGCGAACCATCGAACAGGCCCATCACGCCTTCGATCAGGATCAGGTCGGCCTCGCCCGCCGCTTCCCAGAGCAGGCGCCGCGACTCCTCTTCGCCAACCATCCACAGATCGAGCTGATAGACCGGCTTGCCGCTGGCACGCGCGAGGATCATCGGGTCGAGAAAGTCCGGTCCGCACTTGAACACCCGTACGCGCTTGCCCTGCCGCGCATGCAAACGCGCCAGAGCCGCAGTGACGGTGGTCTTGCCCTGGCCGGAAGCAGGTGCGGCGATCAACAGCGCCGGGCAGTTTCTACTGGTCATCGCGGTCTCTCATCAGCATCGTAGGGTGGATGACGCTTCACCCATCCACCGACCACGCCGATGGTGGATGAAACAGACGTCATCCACCCTATGCAACGGTCCGTGAATGTCTTGAGCGCTGGCATCAAAATTCGACGCCTTTCTGCGCCTTCACGCCGGCCTTGAACGCATGCTTGACCAACGCCATCTCGGTGACGGTGTCCGCCGCCTCGACCAGACCCGGCGGGGCGCCGCGGCCGGTGACCACCACGTGCTGCAACAGCGGCCGCGACTCGATGTCGGCGAGCACCGGCGCCAGCTCCAGGTAGCCGTACTTCAGGGCGATGTTCAGTTCGTCGAGCACCACCAGGCCGATCTCGGGATCGGCCAGCAGCTCGGCTGCGACCGCCCAGGCTTCGCGGGCCTTGGCGATGTCACGCTGGCGATCCTGGGTTTCCCAGGTGAAGCCCTCGCCCATCACGTGGTAGCGCACCTCGTCCGGGAAGCGCCGGAAGAATGCCTCCTCGCCGGTGCTGGCCGCGCCCTTGATGAATTGCACCACGCCGACCTTGATGCCATGGCCGAGCGCACGCGCGACCATGCCGAAGGCGGAACTGCTCTTGCCCTTGCCGTTACCGGTGTGCACCAGCAGCAGGCCGTACTCGTCCTGCGCCTCGGCAATCTTCTCGTCGATCAGCGCCTTCTTGCGCTGCATGCGCGCCTTGTGGCGATCATCGCGCTCGCTCGATTCGCTCATGCCCGGGCCTCGTCACGCTGCCCGACCCAGGCGCGCAGACCGGCGAACAGCAGCGCGGCGACGCCGACATACAGCGCCAGGGTCGACAGGTAGCGCGGGTAGTAGGTGGCGATTCGGTCGGCCAGCAACATCAGGCTCGGCTCGGGGTAGCGCCCGGAGAAATAGAGGAAGCCGCCGCCGGAGAACAGGTAGCAGACGAAGGCACTCGCCATCACGCACAGCGCCAGGGTCGCCAGGCTGCTCAGCTGGTCACGATGCCAACGAGCGTAGAGCCGGCCGCCCAGCCACAGCGAACCGTACGCCGGCACCAGCATCCAGTAGGCCGGCGACATGCACCAGTCGCTGACACCGGCCCACTGGATGGCGGCGAAATCCAGTAGCGAAGCCTCGAGAAACAGTGCCGGAAACACCCACTTCGGCCGCACCAGCACACCGGCGAGGAAGAACACGGCCCAGGATGCGCTCGGCAGGTTCACGCTGGCGAAGTGCTGTCCGCGGGTCATGGCCAACAGCGCAGCGAGCGCGAGGCCCACCAGCAGCTGGTATCTCGGGGCAAGCTTGATCATTGCAATCTCCTTGATGCGGCGCGCGGGACGTCCGCGCGCCTTCGGGTTCACAGCGCCTGGTAGCGCACGGTCAGGTAAGCGGCCTGTCCGGGCTGGTTGTAGCCCTCGGCGGTCTCAAAGTCGGCGTCGAGCAGATTGGCGACGCGTGCCTGCAGGCGCCATTCAGGGGTGATGCGGTACTCGCCGCGCAAATCGAGGGTGGCGTAACCGGACAGCTCCTTGGTATTGGCGAGGTCGTCGTAGCGCTGCCCCTCGGCGTGCAGGCTGGCGCCGACGCTGAAGGCACCGAGCCGGCGGTCGAGGTCGAGGTTGAACAGCTGCTTGGCCCGGCGCGCCAGTTCGTTGCCACGGTTGGCGCCCGCAGAGCGGTTCTCCGGCTCCAGCAGGCTGTAGTTGGCATTCCAGTCCCAGCCCAGCAATTGGCTGCCGAGCACCAGCTCGACGCCACGGATACGCGCTTCCTGCACGTTGGCCGGTGCGGAAATGCTGGCGTCATAGGCGATGAGGTCATCCACCACGGTGCGATAGGCATTCACCGCCCAGTGGCCCCAGCCATGCTGGCCGGCGAGGCCGACCTCGAGGCTCTCGGAGGTTTCCGCATCCAGCTCAGGATTGCCGTAGTTGGGGTAATACAGCTCGTTGAAGGTCGGCGCCTTGAATGCCGTGCCATAGCTGACGGTGCCGCGCAACCAGTCGGTCAGCGCGTAGCCGTAGCCGATGTTGCCGGTGTGGTGCTGGCCGAACTGCTCGTTGTCGTCACGACGCAGCGACAGCTGCCAGTCATGGCGGCCGACCTCGCCCAGGTACTGAGCGAAATAGCCGTCGTTGTCTCGCGAGTCCTCGGCGTACTCCGTGGTGCCGTTGACCTCGTCGCGCTGGTGGTCGGCACCCAGGATCAGCGTATGCCCCGCGGCCAGCTCGATATCGTTCTGCCAGCTGAACGTGTCGCGACGGCTGTCGAAGCGTGAATAGAACTGTCCGTCCTGATAGGCATCGGATTTGTCCTCGCTACGCCCGGCCTGCAGCGTCACCAGCCAGGGCTCCAGCGGACTGAAGCGCGCACGGGTGCCGAAGACCCTCGACTCGCCATCGGCATTGGCGCCGAAGCCGGACGTGCGAGCCCGGTTCACGCTGTCGTAATCGTTGTGCGACTTGGCCTGCAGCAGGTTCGCGTCCAGCTCCAGGCCGTTGTCGAAGCGGTAGCCGGCGCTCAGCGTCGCTGACAGGTTGCGATAGCCGTCGGCGTCGTTTTCGTAGCCACTGGTGCCTGCCGACTTGACGTTGATGCCGTCGGTATCCGAACCGCTGACGCCCAGGCTGTACCAGCCACGACCGTCACCACCGGAAACGCCGGCGCTGCCGCTGTAGGTGTCGTGGGTGCCGTAACCGGCCGAGAAGAACGGCTTGACGCCCTGCCCCTCGCCCTTGCGGGTGAAGATCTGGATCACCCCGCCGATGGCTTCCGAGCCATACAGGCTGGAACGTGGGCCGAGTACGACTTCGATGCGCTCGATCAGCTCCAGCGGCAGGTCCTGCAGTGCGGCACCGCCGGCAGTCACCGAACCGATCTTGATGCCGTCGATCATCACCAGCACATGATCGGATTCGGTGCCGCGCATAAAGAGCGAGGTGGACTTGCCAGGCCCACCGTTGTTGCTCAGCGAAACGCCGGGAACCTGCTTGAGCAGCTCGGGCAACGAACTCGCCTGGCTGCGCTCGATGCGCTCACGGTCGATCACGGTCACCGCAGCGAGGCTTTGCTGAGCCGTCTGTGCGGTGCGGGTGGCGGTCACCACCTGTTGCTGGAGATCCAGCGGGGCCGCGGCCAGTTGGCCAATGGAAAAGGGGGAAATGCCGAGCAACACATAGGCCGCTGGCTTGAAACGGGGCTTGCCAATCAAGGTTCAGGTCTCCGTCGTGCCCACCCGCACGACTGAAAGTCGACGAAGACAGACGGAGGAACAGCAAAGAGAAGTGAATATCGAACGATATGCACCCGCCCAGCGCCCGCCGCACTGTCAGTGAATGCGACAGGCCGGTCTCCGGGCTTGCGAGCGTACGCCTTGCAGCGTTCCGAAACCGCGCCTTCCCATGCGTGAGCACAGTGGCTGTTACGGTTTCTCAACTCGCCTACCGTTGCGGGGGCAGCGCCGGAATCTTCGTGAGAATGGACCGGCTTCCCTGTTTCACCCCCTCTTCGACGAGGGGGCACCTGAGGCGACGCGGAGGTTAGTCCAAGGCCGGGCGTGACGCAACCGCAGGGTTGTCGCAGCGCTCTGCAATTTCCGCTTGCATCTCGCCACTCGGAACGGCGGACGCCGAAAGGCTTCGAATGCAACAATGCCAGCAATCAGCCAGGACCCATATCCGACGCCCATGACCAGCATCGTGCAGATTTCCGACACCCATTTCGGCACCGAACAAGCCAGCGTGGTTCAGGCGCTGGAAGATCATATACGCGAACACAGCGCCGACCTGCTGGTGTTCTCCGGCGACATTACCCAACGCGCCCGCCGCGGCCAGTTCGCCAGTGCCGCCGCCTTCGTGCAACGGGTGGAAGCCAATGGCGTCGGCGATACGCTGGTAATTCCAGGCAATCACGACATCCCGCTGTACAACCTCTTCGCCCGCCTGTTCACGCCCTACGGCAACTACCGGCGGCACTTCGGCGATGAGCTGGAGCCGGTGTTCGAGAACGACGACGTGCTGGTGGTCGGCCTCAACACCACCCATCCGCGCCGGCACAAGGACGGCGTGGTGACGGCGCGGCAGGTGGAGCGGGTGGCGCAACGGCTGGCCGATGGCGATCCACGCAAGATTCGCATCGTCGTAGCCCACCAACCGTTCGGCGCGATGGTGCCGAGCGATCTGCGCAACCTGCAGCACGGCGCCGAACCCGCGCTGCAGCGCTGGGCCGAGCACGGGCTGGATCTGGTCATGGGCGGGCACATCCACCTGCCCTACGTGCTGCCGCTGTCCAAACAGTACGCCGGCCTCGCGCGGGAGATCTGGATGGTGCAGGCGGGCACCACACTCTCGACCCGCCTGCGCGGCACCTCACCGAACTCTTTCAACCGGCTGAAATTGCATCCGGGCGAAGAGAAGAAGGTCTGCGTCGAGCGCTGGGATCTGCTCGACGACCGCTTCGTACTGGGTTCGCACTTCAACCTGAGCTGGTAGCGCGGCAGCGCCATCAGCCCATCGACAGGCCGATCAGGTATACCCCGGCGAAGCCGATGTTGAAGGCAATGAACAGGTAGAGCATGTGCCGCAGGTAGCTGCCAAAGGTCAGCCCCGGCACCTTGCTCATGGCGACGATGCCAGCCGCCGAGCCGATCACCAGCAGCGAACCGCCGACGCCGACCGCATAGGTCAGCACCATCCACTCGGCGACGCCCATTTCCAGTCCGGACTTGAGCAGCGCGGCGGTCAGCGGCACGTTATCGATCGCCGCGGACATCACCCCCATCAGGTAGTTGGCCATCACGGCGGGCACCTGGTCATAGATATGTACCAGCCCGTCGAGCACGCGGATTTCCTTGAGCATGCCCACCAGCAGGAGGATGCCGAGGAAGAAGAACAGGGTCTCGAACTCCACCTGCCGCACGTACTCGAGAATCGGATCGGAGTCGTTGTCGTCGCTGAAGAAGCGCGCCACCAGAAACATCACCGAGAGGCCGGCGAGGAAGGTCAGTACAGGCGGAATCTGGAACAGGAAGTTGCCAACGATGGTGCTGAGAATGGTGCAGAGGAAGATCAGCGCAATCGCCACGTCCACGCCACGTACATCGTTGCGCTGGCCCTGTACGGCCACCTCCCCCTTCATACCGATCGACAGCATGGCAGCTAGCACCATGACCGCGACGAAGGCCGGTACCGCCAGCACCAACAGCTGGAGGATCGCTACCTTGCCAGCGAGGAAGATCATCAGCGTGGTGACGTCGCCGGTAATCAGCGCCACGCCACCGGAGTTGACGGAGAAGACCACCAACGTGGCGAACTTGATGGTCTTCGCCCGATCCAGCTGCAGCGAAAGGATCAGCGTGATGGAGACCAGCGTCGCGGTGATGTTGTCGGCGAGCGACGAGAACACGAAGCAGAAGGTCGCAGTGAGGAACAGTAACGCTCGTTCGCTGATCCGCCGCGGCAGCACAAGGTAGATCAGGTTCTCGATCATGCCTTTCTTGTTCAGGTAGGCAACGAAGGTCATCGCCGCCACTAGGAATATCCACAATCCGGCAATTTCGGCGATGTTCTCGTTCAGGCTTTCCAGCACGGCTTCCCGCGCTTCGCCCATCGGCGTGAAGATGAACAGCAGCAGCCAGGCCAGGGTGCCGAAGAACAGCGTCACCTTGGCCTTGTTTACATGGGTAATTTCTTCAAGCACGACACCAAGCAGTGCCGCCACCGCCAGCGCGATGAGCACGTACGTCAGCAACTCAGGCATAACTCACCTAATGGAGAAGTAAGGAAAGGGGTTTGTGCACAGCGGGCTGCGCACGGAAGGAAATTGGGCAGCGCATGGTAGCCAAACGCAGAGATGAGCGGAATCACCGCATGTCAAACGCAGAGTATTTCAGAATGTGAATAACGCTAACGAAGCGCTGTCGGTCACGAGGCTAGAAGAGCCTCCACTCAGGGATTGCGTGCAAGCTGCTCGTGATCGAGCACCCGCTTCGCGCCCAGATAGTTTTTCTGCCAGTAACTGGCGGCGAGGCTGTCCAGGCGAACCGTGCCGCCCGAGGACGGCGCGTGGACGAAGCGATCCTGTCCAACGTAGATACCGGCATGGCTGACACGACGGCCACCGCTGGTGGCAAAGAACACCAGATCACCCGGCTGCAGCGCATGACGGCGCACGGCCGGGCCGCGCAGATTGCTCATTTCCTGAGTGGTGCGAGGAAGGTTGATGCCGGCAGCGCCGCGATAGACATAGCCGATCAGGCCGCTGCAATCGAAACCACTGTCGGGCGTGTTGCCGCCCCAGCGGTACGGCGTGCCGACCAAGCCGAGCGCACTGAAAAGTACATCCTCGGCAACACCTGGCATGGGGTGAGAGGTAGCGGGTTCCTGAATAACTGGCGGCGCCGGTGGCTGACCGGCACAGGCGGCCAGCAGCGCAAAGAGGACAACAAGCGTGAGACGGGCCAGGTAGTGCATCGCAGAGCGGTCCAGGCAAATGAGCCATCACTCTGCCGGCATGCGGGGGAAGACGCAACCCCCGCAGATCGCCGGATCAACGCTGGGCGGTGTGTGGTGTCAGGTCCGAAGCCAATGCCAGAACACGCTTGGCTTCCATGTAACTGGCGCGCCAGTACTTGTCGTCCAGGCTGTCTACACGAACGCCACCGCTGCGACTGCTGGAAGCGTGGATGAACTGGTCATCGCCGATATAGATTCCGGCGTGGCTGACCCGGCCACGGCCACGGTTGTTGAAGAACACCACGTCACCCGGCTCCAGCTCGTTACGCTTGACCACCGGCGCGTCGAGGTTGATCAGCTCGCGGGTCGAGCGTGGCAGCTTGAGGCCGGCTTCCTTGCGGAACAGGAAGCCGACGAAGCCGCTGCAGTCGAAACCGCTCTTCACCGAGCTGCCGCCGTAGCGATACGGGGTGCCGACAAGGGTGAAGCCGCGCTCGAGGATGCTATCGGCCAGCTGCGGCAGCTGGTAATCGTGCTCATCAGTAAGCTCGGCCAGCGACTCTTCCTCGCTCTTGTCGAGCGCATCGAAGTCGAATCCAGCCAGGGGGTGATGTTGCGACAGACGAGGCGCATTGGCTTGCTGCTCGGTCTGTACCGGCTGACCGGCACAGGCGGTCAGCAGGGCGATAAGTGCGAGAGGCACGAGGGGTGCGAAGCGTTGGCGCATGGGCACGACCGTGTCGTTGATTTCAAAGTGCCGGCGACTATGCCCGCTATCGCTTCGATGATCAAATTCAATCGGACGAAATGTGACCGGCTGCCTGCGACAAAACGTCTGCGGTCCGTTCTTCAGCCGGAGTTCGATTCAGCCTGATCGCTGGACGCTGCGCTCTGGACGCGGCGCAGCCCGAAGATGGCGCCGAGCACATTATTCCCCTTGAGCTGGTGAACCACCGCAACTGCCACGTGGCCGTACCAGTAGAGCCACAGCAATTGGCCGAAGAATTTGTGCTGCAGTGTATAGCGCGTGAAGGCCATCCCGTCCGCCGGCGGCCCGACATGCCCTGGCGGAATCATGGCGAACATGATCATGCCAGTGACTGCGCAGCCGCTCAGCGCCAGCAGCCCGAGGCCATGCACAAAGCTCGAAAGCCCCGCCGCGGGCCGCTGGCCTGCAGACGACCGCGCAACAGGCCAAACCCTTCGCGCAGCACCAGCAGCCGGCCGGCACGCCCCCAGGGGAACAGGCGCTGAAGATCATAAACGGCGTAGCTATAGAGCCAGAACAGCAACACGATGAGCGCCGTCAGTGCACCAAGCAGGCGATGCCAGGGAAACAGGTACTGACTGCCAGGGTCGGACATCCACAGACTACTGAACTGCTGAAAACAAGCGGTCAGCGCAATGGCCCAGTGCAGCAGGCGCGTTTTGATATCCCAACCAGCAGTCATGCCTGCGCGGCCCGCTCAGCAACCGCACCGCTCGGCGGGCTTCTGCTCGACTGCACAGCTGGCCGCGCCACAGCCAGGCGAGCTTTGCGAATCGTTTCGCAGATAATCGGCCATCTGCGCAAGCGCCTGCTCGAGGCGATCTCGCAGACTGGCGTCCATCGGCGTGTCCGCCAAGGCCCTGCGCATGCAGAACATCCACTGGTCCCGCTCGGATTCTCCGATTCGGAAGAAGCGATGCCTGACGCGCAAGCGCGGGTGTCCGTGCTTTTCGATAAAGCGGGAAGGCCCGCCCAGCCAACCGGATAGGAAGTCGAAGAGCCGCTCACGGATCTCCGTGGTGTCGTCGCCATGCATGTCGCGCACCACCCGGACATCTGGCTCGCTGAGCATTACGTCATACAGACGGTCGACCAGCTGTCGCAGCGGCCCATCCCCGCCCAGCTGTTGGTAGGGAGTGAGATCAAGGGAAGTATTCAAAACATTACCTCTTGCGTGAGTCATGGCACCCGGCTGCCACCTCTAAAACTGCGCCTGCCACAGGATCAGGTAACCCAGCCCCATCAGCGGCCAGCCAATCAGCGGATGAAACAGCAGGCGCCATAGCCAATGGTGGGGCAGGAAACCAACGCCATGCACAAAGCCCACAGAAATGCCCAACATCACCAGCATCAGTTGCGGATGGCTGTAACCGCCCTGCCCGTCCAACATTGCTGCCGGATGGATCAGCAACACCAGCGCCAGCGGCGCTGCCAGCAGCAATGACAGCACGCGACTGGCCGACCCGTAGAACCGCCTGTGCGCGATGCTGCTCACGGCTCGGCGTCCAGATCCTGTGTGGCCTCCAGCCACAGCGCATTGATGATGCCGAAGCTGCAGGCCAGCAGCACACCGAGAATCCAGGTGAAGTACCACATAGTCGTTTCTCCTTGGGGCGAAGCGGGCGCAGACGGCCCGCTTGCTCATTCAGTACAGGCCGTGAGGGTTGGCTTCGATGGTCTTCTGATTGATCCGGCCCCACATGCGGATGTAGCTCCACAGCGTGTAGCAGAGAATCAGCGGCACGAAGATGCAGGCCACGACGAACATGATGCCCAGGGTCTTTTTGCTCGAAACCGCATCCCAGATGGTCAGGCTCGACGCGGGATCAAGGCTCGACGGAAAGACGAAGGGAAACAGCGCGAAGCCGGCCGTGCAGATGCTGCCGACGATCATCAGACTGGTTCCGACGAAGCTGACCCCACCACTGTTGCGGCTGGAGCCGAGCAGGGCCAGCAGTGCACCGACGATCCCGGCGACTGGCGCGATCAGCATGATTGGATAGCGGCTGTAGTTGCCCAGCCAGCCAGCGTTATCCTGTGCGACCTGCTTATCCAGCAATGGATTGAGTGCCGCGCCCGGATCGGTGACCGACAATTGTGTGAAGCCCTGAATCCCCAGCGCCAGCCACAGGCCAGCGGCGACGAAACCAAGCAGGAACACCAGTGCACACAGGCGAGTGGCCTGCCGCGAGCGCTCGGCCAGGGCGCCGTCGGTGCGCAACATCAGCCAGGCGCCACCGTGGGCGCTAAGCATGCTCAGACTGACGATGCCGCACAGCAGCGCGAACGGGTTGAGCAACGCGAAGAAGGAGCCCTGGTAGGTAGAGCGCATCAGCTCATCCAGCTGGAACGGCAGGCCGAGGAACAGATTGCCGAAGGCCACACCGAAAACCAGCGCCGGCACCGCCCCACCGACGAATAGCGCCCAGTCCCATGCGCTGCGCCAGCGGGGGTCTTCCACCTTGCTGCGATAGTCGAAGCCCACCGGCCGGCAGAACAGCGCGAACAGCACCAGCAGCATCGCCCAGTACAACCCGGAAAAGGCCACCGCGTAGACCATTGGCCAGGCGGCGAACAACGCCCCGCCGGCCGTGATGAACCACACCTGATTGCCATCCCAGTGCGGAGCGATGGTATTGATCGCCGCGCGCCGCTCGTGGTCGGTCTTGCCGACGAAGGGCATCAGCGCCATGGCGCCCATATCGAAGCCATCGGTCAGGGCGAAGCCGATCAGCAGCACGCCGATCAGCACCCACCAGATGAGCTTGAGAACCTCGTAATCGAACATCTCGTTTACCTCACACGGCGGTAGGTTCAGTAGGGGCGTCTTTGCTAACTGCCGGCCTGGTGACTGCATCACGGAGCCGCTGTACCTGATTGGCGGCAGCCGTCTCGAGCTCGAAGTGATAGCGCCCGGTATGCAGGCTGCTTGGGCCGAGCCGTGCGAAGCGGATCATCAGGAACATCTCGATCACCAGCAGCAGGCTGTAGAAGGCCACCAGGGCGATCAGCGAGCCCCAAATATCCCCTGCGGCCAGCGTAGATGTGGACAAGTGGGTCGGCAGCACCTCGGCGATCGACCAGGGCTGACGACCATGCTCGGCGACGTACCAGCCGGTTTGCGCGGCAATCCACGGCAGCGGCAGGCTGAACAAGGCGAACTTCAGCAACCAGGGCTTGGTCTCGGCATTGCGCTTGATCGAGGCCCAGCTCGCCAGGGCGAACAGCACCAGCATGAGGAAGCCGGCAGCGACCATCACGCGGAAGGTCCAGAACAGGCTAAACACATTGGGAATGGTATCCAGCGCAGCCAGCTTGATCTGCTCCTCGCTGGCATCGACCACATCCGCGGTGTACTTCTTCAGCAGCAGGCCGTAACCCAGGTCCTGCTTGACCTCGTTGAACGCGGCGATGGCTTCGGCCGACTTGTCGCCGCTACGCAGCACCTGCAGCCGCTCGTAGGCGAGCATGCCGTTGCGGATGCGCAGCTCGTGCTCGGCGATCAGCTGCTTGATGCCCTTGACCTCCTCGTCCACCGAGCGCGTGGCGATCAGCCCCAACGCGTAGGGAATCTTCACCTCGTAGTCGGTGCGCATCTCCTGCTGATTGGGCAGGCCGAACAGGGTGAAGCCTGCAGGCGCCGGGTGGGTTTCCCACTCGGCCTCGATGGCGGCCAGCTTGACCTTCTGCACGTCACCGATCTCGTAGCCGGACTCGTCGCCGAGGATGATCACTGAGATGGTCGAGGCCAGGCCGAACACCGCGGCGATGGCGAACGACCGGCGAGCGAAGCCCAGGTCGCGCTTCTTCAACAGATAGAAGGAAGAAATCGCCAGCACGAAGATCGCACCGGTGACGTAGCCGGCCGAAACGGTGTGGACGAACTTGACCTGCGCCACCGGGTTGAACAGCAGCGCGCCGAAATCCACCAGCTCCATGCGCATGGTTTCGAAGTTGAACTCCGAGCCGACCGGGTTCTGCATCCAGCCATTGGCGATGAGGATCCACAGCGCCGAGAGATTCGAACCCAGCGCCACCAGCCAGGTCACCGCGAGGTGCTGCACCCTGGAGAGCCGATCCCAGCCGAAGAAGAACAGGCCGATGAAGGTGGATTCGAGGAAGAACGCCATCAGCCCTTCGATGGCCAGCGGCGCACCGAAGATGTCACCGACATAGTGGCTGTAGTAGGCCCAGTTGGTGCCGAACTGGAACTCCATGGTCAACCCGGTGGTGACGCCCAGAGCGAAGTTGATGCCGAACAGCTTGCCCCAGAACTTGGTCATGTCCTGATAGACCTGCTTGCCGGTCATGACATAGACCGATTCCATGATGGCCAGCAGAAAGGCCAGCCCCAGGGTCAACGGCACGAAGAGAAAGTGATACATCGCCGTCATGGCGAATTGCAGGCGTGATAGATCGACAACGCTTTCCGAGATCATCTCGGCCCTCCCTCGGGGTTCGAACCCCGCGAATCAAGCAAATGGTCGGCAACGCGCACCGAACCGTTCTCGGGAATGCTGGGAGCATCGAACCAGACGTTTTTTATAATCATGAGGATCGCGACCTTGACCAGCACTACCAGCACGACGTCTCGCCTGAGCGATGACTTGAACATGCCTACCTCCTTGCGTGACTACCCGAGCACCTGGCACTCGGGCAGCATGAGCGATTGAAGGCCCCCTTTGGGGTGGGGCCGAAATCCCGGCGTGACTGCCTGGACTCAATCGCTCTGCCTCGAACCCACCCGTGGAAGCGCTGCTCGGATTCGAGGCAATCAAAGTGTCCCGCCAGGTCTGCAGCCCGACAACTGCGACAACCCGCCTCACCCGCCAAAAGCAGCGATCGAAGATTTGCCGCCTCACTTGCAGAGCGTAGCTGCAGGCGCGGCAAACGCTGGCCGCAACGCCACGCACAGAGGTAATTGCGGCGTCCTGTCGCACTCATGGCACACGCAACCAACGACGAAACCCGTTGCCCGCGGTGCTCGACATCGGGCTCCAGGCGAAGTCCCATGGCGCCGGCGGCAACTCCTCTGCCTCGGCGGCGAGCGGTCGTCCGCCCTGCCGCACCCGCGGCTTCCAGTCGAACACATGCTCGCTGCTGCCGCGCCAGCCAAGCACGATGCCGATTGCCGGACTGTCATCGCTGGCGACCCAGCGCGCCGCGGCGGCGAGCATCATGGCCTCGATATGCTCCGGCTCGATCAGGTCGCGGTATCCGGAAGCCAGCAACCAGCGGCAGACGCTGAGGTGGAAGGTCCAGTCCAGCGCTAGCTGACAGCCATAGGCCCAGGTCATGAACTGGCGGAAGATCGCCAGCCCATCGGGAGGGTCGAGCTTGAGCAGCTGCGGGCAGACGTCGAACAGAGCGTGCCAGTACGGCAAGAGCTTGGCGTCCAGATGGACGAAGTTTCGGGCGTTGCTGGGATAGTCCGGGAAGGGCAGCCGGTAGCTGACGCGGCTATCGGCGCGGGTGAATCGTTCCATCATAGTCATGGTGAAAAGCCCCTGGATTGACGGTGTCGTCGGAAAGCTCCGACCGTTGGCCATCCTGTTCGCCGCTACGCGGCAGCAGGACGAGCGAGATACGTCAACGGGGGCTCAGGGGGCGCGCGGGTTTAGGGCCGGCCAATGGTGGCGCGGGCCATGGCGCTCAAGCGGTGGTGGCGGCGTCGCGTTTGCCGTTCGACGGCCCAGCCAGGCCAGAGCGAACAGCACTACGATCGCGAGAAAGACCGAACTGCACAGCGGGCAGTCGAGGGCATGTTGCGACAAGTCGTGGGCGTCGGAGGGCAGCGCAGCGATGCTTGTGCCGCCATCATCACCAGTCACGCAGAAAGCGTCCTGCCCCATGGCCAGCCCGAAGCCCACGTGAGTGGCATGGTTCAGACTGCAGACAAAAGCATTGAGCAGGATGCAGGTGAGAAGCACCCATACGATCTGCGCACGCTTGTCTTTGATGATGGTCATGTTTCGACTTTACACCGCGCGCGTCACAACGGCGCTGCGCTAAACCGTCGCAGCCCCCTCAATGGTTGACGGTAAACGCCAGCATTGCCGACAACTGACAAAGCGGGCGGCCGCTTTCGGCGTGCCACCGGTTGAACGCCGCCTGTACCGCCGCCTGATCACGTTGACTGCTGGGCACCTTGTCGACGATGTGCTGCGCCTTGAGGGCGGCGACCACGTCATTGCTGGGGACGAAGGTGTCCTTGCCCGCCATGCGCAACAGCCGCGGCGCCGATAGGCCGCCGAGCTGACTGCCATGTTTGGCCAGGTAGCGCCACAGGCCGACGATATCGCTGCTCGGCCAGTCGGCCAGCAGGTTGCCGAAGCTCCCCTTTTCCTTGGCCACATCGAGCACGAATTGCGCGTTGCGCGGCACGCTCTTCAGCTTGCCGAGATGGCGGATCAGCCGGGTGTCCTGCATCAGTCGTTCGATGTGCTCGCCCATCAGCACCACCTTTTCCGGATCGAAGCCGAAGAAGGCCTGCTCGAACGCCGGCCACTTGGCATCCACCAGGCTGTGCTTGAGGCCGGCACGGAAGATGCGCAGGCTGATCAGCGAGAGGTAGCGATCATCCGAAACGCTACGCAACTCATCGGCACTGTTCGGTTGCGGCAGCCGTGCCTCCAGTGCCGCGGACGAGCCGAAGCGGTTGAGGCAGTATTCGTGCAGCCATTTGTAGTCATGCATGGTTCAGATCCGATGGTGACGGCAGCGGCACAGGGTGCCGGTGACGAGCCAGCCCCGCAAGCCCATCGCCGAGGCCGCTCCATCTGAGCCACGAGCGTTTGGGGCCGGGCTGGTCAGCCTCCGCGAATGCGCATGCCTGCGTTTACTGGAGGCTGGCGTGGGATCGATGGACACTCCGTGGATAAAGCCCGTAGCGTCTCCACACGTAGGGGGAGCCGATGGTGGACAAGCTTCGCGTTGTCCACCCTACAAGCAGAACGTCATTCGCGTGCGAGCCCGCTCTAACGTTGCAGCGGGCTCCACGTATCAGCCGCGCAGGCTTTGTGCCGCCTGCCGCAGCATTTGCTCAGTGGCCGTCCAGCCCAGGCAGCCGTCGGTGATCGACACGCCGTAGCGCAACTCACCGGACAGCGGCTGGCAGCCATCGAACAGGTGGCTTTCGAGCATTACACCGCGCAGGCTAGCGTCGCCGGCCAGGCGCTGTGCGATGACCGACTCCAGCACTTCTGGCTGGCGCAGCGGATTCTTGCCGCTGTTGGCATGACTGCAATCGACCATGATGCGCGGCGCGATGCCCTGCTTCTCCAGCGCGCGACGAGCAGCAGCGACACTGTCCGCGTCGTAGTTGGGTGCGCCATGGCCGCCGCGCAGGACCAGGTGGGTATCCGGATTGCCACGGGTCTGCAACAGCGCTGGGTGGCCGAGGTCGTCGATGCCGAAGTGCTGGTGCGGATGTTCCGCTGAACGCATGGCGTCGCAGGCGATGCCCAGGCCGCCATCGGTGCCATTCTTGAAGCCCACCGGCAGGTCCAGCCCGCTGACCAGCTCACGATGAATCTGCGATTCACTGGTACGCGCACCAATCGCGGCCCAGCCGAGCAGATCGTCGAAGTACCCGGCAGCCATCGGCTGCAACAGCTCGGTGGCGATGGGCAGGCCGGTCTCAAGAACATCCAGCATCAGGCGGCGCGACAGGTGCAACCCCTCGGCCATGTTGCCGCTGCCGTCCAGGTGCGGGTCGTAGACCAGGCCTTTCCAGCCGACCGTAGTGCGCGGCTTTTCCACATAGGCACGCATCACCAGCAGTAGCTGGTCGCTGACTTCGGGCGCGAGCGCGGCGAGACGCTCGGCGTACTCGAGCGCGGCGACAGGATCGTGCAGGGAACAGGGCCCGACGACGACCAGCAGGCGCGGGTCGCGGCCATCGAGCACCGCGCGGATGGCGTTGCGGTCGTTATGGATGCGTGCGGCAAGGGCGTCGCTCAAGGGCAGACGCTGGCGCAGAACGGCGGGGCTGGGCAGCGGCTGCGCGCTGCGGCGGGCGACGCTGGCTTCGGCGGTGGCGGCGGGTTGTTTGGCAAGTACGGTGGCGGATGCATTCATGATCTGGCGGTTCCTTCAGCCGGCGCGGGTAGTCCGCAGCGGCGCTAGTCGGGTGTTCGTTCGCGTGATGTCTGTTCGGCGTCGAAGCGGCTAAATCGCCAGTCGTAGCGGTAATAACGATCAGTGCGGTAAGTGGTCATGCTGTATTCCTCGTTGCGTTGGGCCATTCGTGGCCGAAAAACAAAACCCCCGGTCGGGTGGCCGACCGGGGGTTCGAAAACTGCTCTGGTGGCGACCCTGCTTGCTAGGGCGCCTGTGGGGTATCAGGCGCGCCTGTGGCTAAACCAATACCCAAAGTAATAACCAGCGGCTGCAACCCGCTGCCCACGACCGGCCGCGACGCGAATGGCGCCGGCATCGGATACGTTCAGGGCTACAGGGTTGAGGGACATGCTGATCTCCAGAAGATGGTCGAACCATACTCCGCCGAGACGGCCGCTTTCAACCGGCACGGCAAAAGAAAGTGGCTGGCTCGGCTGAGTGCGCCCAATTACAGGCTCATCACATCGACGAAGCGCGGCGTGGCGCTGTCGTCGATACGCAGGCTCTTGAAATCGAACAGGTTGCGGTCGGCCAGTTGCGAAGGCACTACGTTCTGCAGCGCGCGGAACATGATTTCGGTGCGCCCTGGCGACTTGCGCTCCCACTCCTGCAGCATTTCCTTGACCACCTGGCGCTGCAGATTTTCCTGCGAACCACAGAGGTTGCACGGGATGATCGGAAACTCCTTCATCTTCGAATACGCCTCGATGTCCGCCTCGTTGCAATAGGCCAGCGGGCGGATCACCACGTTGCGTCCATCGTCGGAGAGTAGCTTGGGCGGCATGGCCTTCAGCGTGCCGCCGTAGAACATGTTGAGGAAGAACGTTTCCAGGATGTCGTCGCGATGATGCCCGAGCGCCATCTTGGTCGCGCCGATCTCGTCGGCGAAGGTGTACAGCGTGCCGCGGCGCAGGCGCGAGCACAGCGAGCAGGTGGTCTTGCCTTCCGGGATCTTCTCCTTCACCACCGAGTAGGTGTCCTTCTCGATGATGTGATACTCGACGCCGATGGACTTCAGGTACTCGGGCAGAACGTGCTCGGGGAAGCCGGGCTGCTTCTGGTCCATGTTCACGGCAACGATCTCGAACTTGATCGGCGCGACCTTCTGCAGATAGAGCAGCACGTCGAGCATGGTGTAGCTGTCCTTGCCGCCAGACAGGCAGACCATGACCTTGTCGCCGTCCTCGATCATGTTGAAATCGGTGACGGCCTCGCCGGCCAGGCGGCGCAGGCGCTTCTGCAGTTTGTTCTGGTTGACCGAGAGGTTGCCCATGTCAGGTGTCCGGGTGAGATGCGAAAGGCGCGCATTTTACGCGCAAAGCACGCCTGGCCGCAGCCCGTTCGCCGCCTGCGCCGATGTGAACCAGCACCGAATGAGCACCCGCGGTGCTGTGCTAGTCTCGCCTGATGGACGACCTCTCCCCCGCACTGGATCTGCCGGATCACCTGCTCATACTGCTGCAGGAAAACCCCGCAGGCTGCAGCGAATACGAGCTGATTCAACAGCTCAAGCGCCGGCACAGCACGCACGTGCCCAATCTGCCGCTGACCGACAAGTTGGTGCTCTTTCGCACGCACTTTCTGGTCTTCAACGCGCTTTATCTGCTGCGCGACCGACTCTGGGCCAATACTACTGGCCATCTGCAGATCAGCCCGCTGCATGTTCAATTGCTTCCTTATACGAGCGCCAGCGCCGGCATAGCCGAGCAGGACGCCCTGCGCGCGTACTATCTTGATCTCTCCAACCTGAGAAATACCGACGAAGACGACGTCGAGCGCCTGCTCGCAAGCTTCTGGACGCGCATGCAGGGTAGCGACGAGAAGCGTGCTGCGCTGGAGTTGTTCGAACTGGATCGCTCGGTTCACCCGCTTACGCTTGAAGTTATCAAGCGGCGCTATCGTCAGCTGGTCGGCCTCCACCATCCGGATCGCGGCGGCAGCACGCAGCGCCTGCAGTCAATTAATCTGGCGATGGAAATACTCGAGCGCTATTACCGCTGACGCTATAGCTTCGAAACGCTCTAACCTCGCTGATGCATTGCCGATTGTCATTCCTATACTGCGACATAAGGTCGCACGCGCCGTCCTCGATGACGACCGCCAGGCGAAGCGACCCTCCATAAACAGAGGAGACGCTGGCATGATCAATCACGTTTGGGGTTTGTTCACTCACCCTGGCCAGGAGTGGACCGAAATCCGCGGCGAAGAGGAAACCGTCAGCCACATGTACCTGACGCATGTGTTGCTGCTCGCTGCGATTCCGGCGATATCGGCGTACATCGGAGCCACGCAGGTGGGCTGGAGCATCGGTGGTGGAGAGCCAGTCAAGCTGACGCAGGCCAGTTGCATGCAGCTGGCGATACTTTCCTACTTCGCCATGCTGGCTGGCGTTGCCGTGATGGGAGGCTTCATCCACTGGATGGCGCGCACCTACGACGCCAATCCGACACTTACCCAGTGCATCGTCTTCGCCGCTTACACCGCGACCCCACTATTCATAGGCGGGCTTGCCGGACTCTACCCGCACCTGTGGCTCGGCATGCTGGTCGGTACGGCAGCGGTCTGCTACACGGCCTACCTGCTCTATGTGGGCCTGCCTAAGTTCATGAACATCCCCGAAGACGAGGGCTTCATGTTCTCCAGCTCGGTGCTTGCCGTGGGGCTGGTAGTGCTGGTGGCGATCATTGCGCTGTCGGTGATCACCTGGGGCATGGGCATCGGCCCGGTATACGTGCGCTGACCGGCGCAATCCTCTGCCAGGCCGCCTCCGGGCGGCCTTTTCGTTTGCCAAACACCGAAGCCCATGACGCAGCGCGAGACCTGTCAAGGGAAACCCTCACCGCATCTGCCGTTCTAAAGCCATAACACCGCTGCTGACTCCTGTCTCAGCGACCCTCAAGGCAGACGGAGACTCGGTATGATCCCGCACTTTGTAACATTGCTCACCCGCCCCGATCAGGCGTGGGCCGACATTCGCCGCGACGAAGAAAAGAACAGCTCCAACTACCTTGTCCACTTGCTGCTCTGGGCCCTGCTGCCCGCGATCTGCATGTTCATCGGTACGCGCTACGTGGGCTGGAGCCTGGTGGAAGACGAGCGTATCTGGCTCGACACCCGCAGCGCCTTTCAGCTGAGCGCGCTGATCTACATCACCATCATCGCCGGCACCTTCATCATGGGCTTCTTCCTGCGCTGGATGTCGCGAACCTTCGATGCCCGCCCGACGTTCAACCAGTGCGTCGGCTTCATCGCTTACGTCATCACACCGTTCTTCCTGGCCGGGCTTGGCGCGCTTTACCCGACCCGCTGGATCGCCATCCTGGTGCTGGTGGCCGCGGGGGCGTACTCGACCTACCTGCTCTTCGTAGGCCTGCCGACCTTCATGCGCCTCGACAACCGCAACACCTTCCTCTACGGCGCCTGCACCTGGGGCGTAGGCTTGCTGGTACTGGTCAACCTGAAAGTGCCGATGATCCTGTTCTGGATGCTCGCACTCGACCCAACCTACGAGCGCGATATTCCGCAGAATCAGAGCTATGGCTTCGAGGAGAATCGACCGCAAGAGGAACCGGGTGGCGTGGATAATGAACGCCGCTTCAACGAGCGCCCCAACGAGTGACGAAGCGATACTGCTTGGCCGGGCATCGTTTGGCATAATGCAGCGCTCTCAGGAGTTGCCCAATGCCCGAGCGTCTCAATGCCCGTGTCGAAGCCTGCTATGCGCTGGCCGAGCAGTTTTTCAACCGACGCTTTCGGCGTCCCGAGGTGAGCTTCAAGCTGCGCGGCCAGAAAGCCGGCGTGGCCCACCTTCAGCAGAACCTGCTTCGCTTTAACGAACAGTTGTATCGGGAGAACACCGAGCACTTCCTGCGCCAGACCGTCGCCCATGAGGTGGCGCATCTGGTCGCCCATCAGATGTTCGGCTCACGGATTCAGCCGCACGGCGAGGAATGGCAGCTGATCATGCGTGGCGTGTACGAGCTGCCACCTGATCGCTGCCATACCTATGCCGTTCAACGTCGAGCTGGCACCCGCTATGTCTATCGGTGCAGCTGCGTGGATCAGGATTTCGACTTTACGCCCCAGCGCCATGCGCTCGTGGCAAAAGGCCGCCGCTACTACTGCCGCCGCTGCAAGACGACATTGTCGTTCACCGGCGAACAGCGCCGCGAATGATGCCGTTCCGGCGTCGTTAGAGCGCCCTCGCCCTCCAGCCAGCAACGACGAACAGCGCCGCCAGCAGCGCCATCAACGGCAACCAGCCGGCATGATCCCAGACGTAGCCTGCGCCATAGCCGACCACACTCGAACCCAGGTAATAGGCGCACAGATACAGTGCAGATGCTTGCGCACGCGCCTCCCTCGCGTGGCTGCCGACCTGGCCGCTGGCTACTGCATGCGCGGCGAAAAAGCCGAGGGTGAACAGCGCGAGTCCTAGCACGATAGCCGCCAGCCAGGGCGTCGCGCACAAGCCTACGCCGAGCAGCATCAACGCCACCCCGCCCCGCAACACTCTTCGCGCGCTGAAGCGTGGCACCAGGCGCCCCGCCCATCCAGCGCTGAAGATGCCAGCCAGGTAGACCACGAAAAGCAGACCGATAAGCGTCGAGGACAGGCCAAACGGCGCGCCAGCCAGACGAAAGCCGATGTAGTTGAACAACGCGACGAAGCCGCCCATCAGCAGGAACCCCTGCAGGAACAGGTTGCGCAGCGTGGGGTTGCGCAGATGCAGGCGGAAATTTGCCAACAGATTACGTAGCGAGAGTGGCTGCGCCCTGAAATGCCGGGATGCCGGCAACAACCAGACAAATAACGCCAGCGCCAGCAGGCCCAGCGACGCGATGCCACCAAGGGCCAGCTGCCAGCCACCCAGATCGCTAAGCAAGCCCGACAAAAGGCGCCCGAGCATTCCCCCTAGCGCGGTGCCACCGATGTAAAGCCCCATTGCAGCAGGCAGCGACTCCGGCTCGAACTCTTCACCGACATACGCCATCGCGAGCGCCGGCAAACCGCTGAGCGCCAACCCCAGCAACGCACGCAACACCAGCAGCAGTTGCCAGGACTCCACCAGCACGCAGGCCAACCCAAGCAGGCTGGCCAAGCCGAGCGCGGCCGCCATCACCGGTTTGCGCCCCCAGCTCTCTGCAAGCGCACCCGAGATCAGCAGGCAAAGCGCGAGCGACAACGTCGTCAGCGACAGCGCCAGGCTGCTGCTGGCAGCGGACACGGAAAAGTGTGCGGCCAGCATGGGCAGCAACGGCTGGATGCAATACAGCAGGGCGAAAGTAGCGAAGCCGGCACAGAAAAGCGCCAACGTCGCGCGCCGATAGGCAGGCGTACCGCGTTTGAGGTGGGTGCTGTCGACAATCATCAGAATCTTTTCCCGCGCTGCATGGCCCGCAAAAAAAAAACCGCGCAGGCTAGCACAACCTCGCGCAAAAGCGCATGCCAGAGCTTCCGAAGCGCACCGCTGATCGCCAATAAAGAGCTAATCCGTGCCAACGGTCGAAACGAACGTTGCCCTCCACGGGTCTCTGACTAGACTCCCTATATGCCAGTCGGAGTAAAACAATGACAGTAACGCCGAATGACACCCGCCCCACCCCCACCTCGATCAAGCGGGATGAAACCCGCCTCTTCGTCTTTCTGATCGTATTCCTGTTTCCCATCCTTAGCGTCGTGCTGGTGAGCGGCTACGGCTTCATCGTCTGGATCGTGCAGATGATCTTCGGACCGCCAGGCCCGGCGTAAGCCGACCGTTGCCGATAGAACCGCACGTCGCCCTATCACCAATAAAAAACGGAATAACTGATGGGTACCCCCCTGCATATCGCCAGCCTGCTGGTGCACTGCCGTCCTGAGTGGCTGGCGGCAGTAAAGGCCAACCTGCAACTGTTGCCCGGCCTTGAGCTGCACCAGGAAAACGCCAGCGGCAAGCTGGTGGTAGTCCTGGAAGCCGAACACGAATCACGCATCCTTGCCGCGATCGACCACATCCAGCAATTACCTGGCGTGCTTAATGCCGCATTGATCTATCACGAAGAACTCCTCGAAGGAGACGCCTGATGAGCCTTACCCGACGCCAATTCGCCAAAGCCAACGCAGCAGCGATTGCTGCAACCGTGGCCGGTATGCCCATCGCCTCTACGGCGAGCAATCTGGTGACCGAAGCCGATGCCACCAACCTGAAGTGGGACAAGGCCCCCTGTCGCTTTTGCGGCACCGGCTGCGGCGTCATGGTGGCGACTCGCGAGGGTCGCGTCGTCGCCACTCATGGTGACGTGAAGGCAGAGGTCAATCGCGGCATCAACTGCGTTAAAGGCTACTTCCTGTCGAAGATCATGTACGGCTCGGATCGCCTGACCCAGCCACTGCTACGCATGAAGGACGGCAAGTTCGACAAGCAGGGCGAGTTCCAGCCGGTTACCTGGGACCAGGCCTTCGACATCATGGAGGAGAAGTACAAGGCGGCGCTCAAGCAAGGCGGTCCGGAAGCCATCGGCATGTTCGGCTCGGGACAGTGGACGATCTGGGAAGGCTACGCTGCGAACAAGCTGATGAAGGCCGGTTTCCGCTCGAACAACATCGACCCCAATGCACGTCATTGCATGGCCTCGGCAGCGTTCGGCTTCATGCGCACCTTCGGCATGGACGAGCCCATGGGCTGCTATGAGGACATCGAGGCCGCCGACGCCTTCGTTCTCTGGGGCTCGAACATGGCGGAGATGCACCCGGTGCTCTGGACCCGCGTGACGGATCGCCGCCTGAGCGCGCCGAACGTCAAGGTGGCGGTCATGTCGACGTTCGAGCATCGCAGCTTCGAGCTGGCCGACATCCCGATGATCTTCAATCCGCAGACTGACCTGGTCATCCTCAACTACATCGCCAATCACATTATTCAGAGCGGCGCGGTAAACAAGGACTTCATCGAGAAACACACCAAGTTCGCTAAAGGCGCGACGAACATCGGCTATGGCTTACGTCCGACCGACCCGCTTGAACTCAAAGCCGAGAATGCTGCGGTAGCGAACACCTGGACCGACATCAGCTTCGAGGATTACGCCGAGTTTCTGAAAACCTACACGCTGGAATACGCCACGAAAGAATCCGGCGTGCCGGCCGAGCGGCTCCAGGCGCTAGCCGAACTCTATGCCGACCCGAAGGTCAAGGTGATGTCGTTCTGGACCATGGGCTTCAACCAGCACACCCGAGGTGTCTGGGCGAACAACATGATCTACAACATCCACCTGCTCACCGGAAAAATCAGCGAGCCGGGCAACAGCCCCTTCTCGCTCACCGGCCAGCCTTCGGCGTGCGGCACGGCCCGTGAAGTAGGCACCTTCTCCCACCGCCTGCCGGCAGACATGGCCGTTGCCAACCCGAAGCACCGCGCCATCGCCGAGAAGATCTGGAAACTGCCGGAAGGCACCATCCAGGAGAAGCCTGGCTTCCACGCGGTCGATCAGAGCCGCAAGCTCAAGGACGGCGTACTGAAGGTCTACTGGACCCAGGTGACCAACAATATGCAGGCCGGTCCGAACGTCATGCAGGAAATCCTGCCGGGCTGGCGTAACCCGGAAACCTTCATCATCGTCTCGGACGTCTACCCCACCGTTTCGGCCCAGGCCGCCGACCTCATCCTGCCCAGCGCCATGTGGGTGGAAAAGGAAGGCGCCTATGGCAATGCCGAGCGCCGTACCCAGTTCTGGCATCAGTTGGTCACCGCGCCTGGGGAAGCGCGCTCCGACCTCTGGCAGCTGGTCGAGTTCTCCAAGCGCTTCAACGTCGACGAAGTATGGCCGGCCGAGCTGCTCAGCAAATCACCAGAGCTCAAGGGCAAAACCCTGTACGACGTCCTGTTCAAGAATGGGCAGGTGGACAAGTTTCCCAGCGACGAAATCGCTGAGGGATACGCAAACCACGAGGCCGAAGCCTTTGGGTTCTACCTGCAGAAAGGTTTGTTCGAGGAATACGCCGAATTCGGCCGCGGCCACGCCCACGATCTGGCTCCGTTCGAGACCTACCACGAAACCCGCGGTTTGCGTTGGCCGGTGGTCGACGGCAAGGAAACCCAGTGGCGCTACCGTGAAGGCTATGACCCCTATGTCGAAGCCGGCAGCGAGGTGCAGTTCTACGGCTACGGCGACAAGAAGGCGATCATCTTCGCCCTGCCCTATGACGTCCCGGCCGAAGTACCGGATAAGGATTACCCCTTCTGGCTCAGCACCGGACGGGTACTCGAGCACTGGCACACCGGCAGCATGACCCAGCGGGTCGACGAGCTGCATCAGGCGGTTCCCGATGCGCTCGTCTACATGCACCCGGAGGATGCCCGCAAGCTCAATGCGCGCCGCGGCAGCGTGGTCAAGGTCATCAGCCGGCGCGGCGAGATGCAGGCGCGGGTGGAAACACGGGGCCGCAACAAACCTCCGATGGGGTTGATCTTCGTGCCGTTCTTCGACGCCAACAAGCTGATCAACAAAGTCACCCTCGACGCCACCGACCCGATCTCCAAGCAGACCGATTACAAGAAATGCGCCGTGAAGATCGAAGTGGTCAGCATCGCCTGAGGAGAACCGCCATGAAATTCCGTTTACTGCCGCTGACCCTGCTTGCGGTGTTCGGCCTGGCCATCGCTGCCGAAACCAACTATCCGCTGGACGCTCCGGCTCCGGACGGACGCCGCCCAGGCGGGACCATTACCCAGGAGTTCACCCCACCGAAGCTGCATGACGAGGAAAACAAGGACATCAGGCGCGAGCGCAACTATCCGGAGCAACCGCCGACCATCCCGCACAGCATCCGCGGCTACCACGTCGACAAGAACGCCAACAAATGTCTGAGCTGCCATAGCAGGGCCAACAGCGCACGTGCGCAGGCGCCCATGATCAGCATCACCCACTACACCGACCGCGATCACCAGACCCTGGCCGCTGTCGCACCGCGTCGCTACTTCTGCACGCAGTGCCACGTGCCTCAGCACGATGTGAAGCCACTGGTGGAAAACCGCTTCAAGAACATCGACGAGCTGCTGTACCGGGAAACCTCACCATCCACCAGCGGAAACTGAGGGGGCCTGGATGAAGTCGATCAAGTCGTTTCTCACACGTTACTGGGGCGTCCTACGCCGGCCCAGCGTCCATTACAGCCTTGGTGCGCTGACGCTCGGCGGTTTCGTCGCCGGCATCATCTTCTGGGGCGGTTTCAACACCGCGCTGGAAGCCACCAACACGGAGGCCTTCTGCATCTCCTGTCACGAGATGGAAGACAACGTGTACATGGAGATCAAGGACACCATCCACTACAGCAACCGCTCCGGGGTGCGAGCAACCTGCCCGGATTGTCACGTGCCACACCAGTGGACCGATAAGATCGCGCGCAAGATGCAGGCCTCGAAGGAGGTCTGGGGAAAGATCTTCGGCACCATAAGCACCCGCGAGAAATTCCTCGACAAGCGTCGTGAACTGGCGGAACACGAGTGGGCACGTCTCAAAGCCAACGACTCGCTCGAATGCCGCAACTGCCATGATTTCGGCTATATGGATTTCACCCGGCAGGGCAAGCGCGCATCGGAGTTCCACTCCACTGCACTGGCCAACGGTGAGGCAACCTGCATCGATTGCCATAAAGGCATCGCGCACAAGCTGCCAGACATGAGGGGCGTGCCAGGCTGGTAATGGCACCAAATGCTTGGCAGCTGTACCAGCCATGTACCCAGCGACGCAAAAAAAGCCCTGACCAATGGTCAGGGCTTTTTCGTATCGCTCTTCGCCATCAGGCCTTGGGCAAAGTCACGCCACGCTGGCCCTGATATTTGCCGCCGCGATCGCGGTAGGACACCTCACACTCCTCGTCGGACTCGAGGAACAGCATCTGCGCCACACCCTCATTCGCGTAAATCTTTGCCGGCAGCGTGGTGGTGTTGGAGAACTCCAGGGTTACATGCCCTTCCCACTCAGGCTCCAGCGGCGTGACGTTAACGATGATGCCGCAACGTGCATAGGTGCTCTTGCCCAAACAGATAGTCAGCACATTGCGTGGAATACGGAAGTACTCGACGGTGCGCGCCAGGGCGAAGGAGTTTGGCGGAATGATGCAGACGTCGCTCTTGATGTCGACAAAGCTCTTCTCGTCGAAATTTTTCGGGTCGACCGTCGCCGAGTTGATGTTGGTGAACACCTTGAATTCATCGGCACAGCGCACATCGTAGCCATAGCTGGAGACGCCGTAGGAAATCAGCCGATCATTGCCTTCGGTGCGCACCTGGCGCTCGACGAAGGGCTCGATCATGCCGTGTTCCTGGGCCATGCGGCGAATCCACTTGTCCGATTTGATGCTCATGGCTGGCGTCCTGTTTGGGGAAATGGGCGTGCGAAGACGCGCATCTTACCGACCCTCGTGCGCCTGTTAAAGCATGGCCAGCATGCGCGGCGCAGAGCTCATCACATCCGGGAGATGCCTCTTGGAGAAGAAATCCAAAATAAAGCTCGCTTTGCTCCAGAAAAAAGGTATTGTTACTGGGCTGCTGCTGCATGTGTCACCGTGAATCGCTACATGTTTAGATTTCGATCCAAATATCGATACGACTCCTATCTCCTTGCACACAGTGATGTTCGGACCCTTTCAGTCCGCACTTTATTCTTCAAAACTTGGTTCAAGGAGACATCAAATGTCCAATCGCCAAACCGGTACCGTTAAGTGGTTCAACGATGAGAAAGGCTTCGGCTTCATCACTCCGCAATCCGGTGACGACCTCTTCGTACACTTCCGCGCCATCCAGGGCGACGGTTTCAAGAGCCTGAAAGAAGGCCAGCAAGTTTCCTTCGTCGCTACCCGCGGCCAGAAGGGCATGCAAGCTGAGGAAGTTCAGGTTATCTAACCTGAGTCTTCTCTGAAAAAGCCCCGCTTCGGCGGGGCTTTTTTGTGCCTGCGATTTATCGTTGAAGTACGGACGGTGGCGCCTGGCGCCACCGTCGCCAGAGATCAGTCCTCGGAAATAACGATCTTCGGCATCGACTGCGCAATGATCTGCCCGCTCTGGGCGATGCGCGCACCAACGGTACGCGCCACTTCCTGATAGATCATGGCGATCTGGCTTTCCGGGTCGGCAATCACCGTCGGCTTACCTGCATCCGCCTGGCTGCGGATCGCCATCGACAACGGCAGCGATGCCAGCAGATCGACGTTGTACTGCGCCGCCAGCTTCTCACCGCCACCCTCGCCGAACAGATGCTCCGCATGGCCGCAGTTCGAGCAGATATGAATCGCCATGTTCTCCACCACACCGAGCACCGGAATGTTCACTTTGCGGAACATCTCCACACCTTTCTTCGCGTCGAGCAGTGCTAGATCCTGTGGCGTGGTCACGATCACTGCGCCGGTCACCGGGACCTTCTGCGCCAGGGTCAGCTGGATGTCGCCCGTTCCCGGCGGCATGTCCACCACCAGGTAATCAAGATCGTTCCAGGCAGTCTGGGTAATCAACTGCAGCAGCGCGCCGGAAACCATCGGTCCACGCCAAACCATCGGTGTCTTGTCATCGGACAGAAACGCCATGGACATGACCTGTACGCCATGAGCCTCCAGCGGAATGAACGCCTTACCGTCGCGAATCTCCGGGCGCGTGCCCTCAGCAATGCCGAACATAATGCCCTGGCTCGGACCATAGATATCCGCATCCAGTACGCCCACCCGCGCACCCTCGCGCGCCAGCGCCAAGGCAAGGTTGGCAGCAGTGGTGGACTTGCCGACCCCACCTTTTCCCGAGGCTACGGCAATGATGTTCTTCACGTTGGCCAGAGCCGGCACCTGGTCCTGCGCCTTGTGCGGACGCACCACGCAATCGACCTGGACATCGGCACGACTGACGCCCTCCAACTGCTCGATCGCCATTGCCAACATCTGCGCCCAGCCGCTACGAAACAGCGCAGCGGCGTAGCCCAGCTCCAGCTGCACACTGACCCGATCACCCTGCACATCGATCGAACGCACACAGCCTGCGCTTACCGGATCCTGATTCAAATGGGGATCGGTGTACTGGCGCAGTACGGTTTCCACAGCTTCACGGGTGACGGACATGGTTACTCCTAGAAAGACCGAGCAAATCAGACAGGCATCTTACCCCGCCCGCTAGTTCCGAGCCCACCGACGACCGGGAGACGCGATCACGCCCGCCAGATGGGGCAATGCGGGTGAAAAATAAGCGCCGGACCTTTATAGTTGCAGACTTTCTTTCGCAATTCCGACTGCAGATTTCCCATGTCCGAAGCTCGCCAGATTCTCGTTACCAGCGCACTGCCCTACGCCAACGGTTCGATCCACCTCGGCCATATGCTCGAGTACATTCAGACGGACATGTGGGTGCGCTTCCAGAAGCTGCGCGGCAATCAGTGCATCTACGTCTGCGCCGACGACGCCCACGGCTCGGCGATCATGCTGCGCGCTGAGAAGGAAGGCATCACGCCGGAACAGTTGATTGCCAACGTGCAGGCCGAACACGGCAGTGATTTCGCCGACTTCCTGGTGGACTTCGACAACTTCCACTCCACCCATTCGGAAGAAAACCGCGAGCTGGCCGAGCTGATCTATACCCGCCTGCGCGACGCCGGCCACATCGCCACCCGCTCGGTCACCCAGTATTTCGACCCTGAGAAAGGCATGTTCCTCGCCGACCGCTTCATCAAGGGCACCTGCCCGAAGTGCGCCGCCGAGGACCAGTACGGCGACAACTGCGAAAAATGCGGCGCCACCTATGAGCCGACCGAGCTGAAAGATCCCCGTTCGGCGATCTCCGGCGCCACGCCGGTGCTGAAGGACTCCAAGCACTTCTTCTTCAAGCTGCCGGATTTCGAGGCCATGCTGAAGGAGTGGACCCGCGGCTCCAACGAACGCGGCACAAATCTGCAGGAGTCGGTCGCCAACAAGATCGCCGAATGGCTCGACGGCGGGCTGCAGGAATGGGACATCTCCCGCGACGCACCCTACTTCGGCTTCGAGATCCCGGGTGAGCCGGGCAAGTACTTCTACGTTTGGCTGGATGCGCCGATCGGCTACATGGCCAGCTTTGAGAATCTGTGCAAACGCCGCCCGGAGCTGGACTTCGATACCTTCTGGAGTAAGGACTCGACTGCCGAGCTGTACCATTTCATCGGCAAAGACATCATCAATTTCCACACCCTGTTCTGGCCGGCCATGCTCGAAGGCGCGGGTTTCCGCAAGCCGACCGCCGTCAACGTGCACGGTTACCTGACGGTGAACGGACAGAAAATGTCCAAGTCGCGCGGCACCTTCATCAAGGCACGCACCTATCTCGATCATCTCAATCCCGAGTATCTGCGCTACTACTATGCCTCCAAGCTCGGCCGTGGCGTCGACGATCTCGACCTGAACCTCGAGGACTTCGTGCAAAAGGTCAATTCCGACCTCGTCGGCAAGGTGGTCAACATCGCCAGCCGCTGCGCGGGCTTCATCCACAAGGGCAATGGCGGAGTGATGGTCGATGCCAACCCTGAGCCCGAACTCTGGACCGCCTTCCAGGAAGCTGCACCGGGTATCGCCGATGCCTATGAAGCACGCGACTTCGCCCGGGCCATGCGCGAAATCATGGCGCTCGCTGACCGTGCCAACGCCTGGATCGCCGACAAGGCGCCCTGGGCACTGAACAAGGTCGAAGGCAAGCAGGCCGAGGTACAGGAAATCTGCGCCTTCGGCGTCAACCTGTTCCGCCAGCTGGTTATCTTCCTCAAGCCGGTGCTGCCGAACCTTGCCGCCGCTGCCGAGCAGTTCCTCAATGTTGGGCCGCTGCGCTGGAACGATCACGCAACGCTGCTGGCCAATCACCAACTCAACGCCTTCACCCCACTGATGACTCGTATCGAGCCGGCGAAGATCGAAGCCATGATCGAAGCTTCCAAAGAAGACCTCGCCTCCAGCGAAGCCTCAGCTGCCCCGGCAGGTAATGGCGAACTGTCCAAGCAACCGATCGCCGCGGAAATCAACTTCGATGCGTTCGCCGCGGTCGATCTGCGTATTGCGCTGATCGAGAAGGCCGAGTTCGTCGAAGGCGCCGACAAGCTTCTGCGTCTGACCTTGGACATCGGTGATGCCAAGCGCAACGTTTTCTCCGGCATCAAGAGCGCCTACCCGGACCCAAGCAAGCTCGAAGGTCGTCTAACTCTCTACGTCGCCAATCTGGCGCCGCGCAAAATGAAATTCGGCATGTCCGAAGGCATGGTCCTTGCGGCCGGCCCAGGCGGCAGCGAGATCTACCTGCTCAGCCCCGATAACGGCGCCAAGCCAGGCCAGCGCGTCATGTAACGCGCCTCGCGAGCCGGATCAACCATCCGGCTCGCGAAGCTCGACGCCATTACGGATACGCCATGAGCGAGACTGTTGATCCTTCCCACTGCCCGCTCTGCGGTCAGCCCAACCAGTGCGGCGAGTGCGACCCAGCAGCAGCCCAGCCTTGCTGGTGCTTCACAATACCCATCCCCGATCGCGTGCTCGAGCGCATTCCTGCCACGCACAGAAACCAGGCCTGCATCTGCCCGCGCTGCGCCCGCGGCGAATCCGCCACTCCCGATGCGCCTTGATCGCTATCTCGCCAACCGCGCACGCCTAAGTCGTCAGGACGTTCGCTGTTTACTAGCTGAAAGCCGAGTGCAGGTGAACGGTGAAACCAGCCAGATCATGGATCTGGAAATCCGCGTATTTGACCGAATCGAGCTGGACGGAGAACTACTGCAAGAGGGGAAAGCGGCACGCTACCTGATGCTGCATAAGCCGGCAGGCTGCGTCAGCGCTACTCAGGACGCGACACACCGAACCGTGCTCGACCTGATCGACGAACCGGACAAGCAAGACCTGCACATCGCCGGCCGCCTCGACTTCAATACCACCGGCCTTATGCTGCTCACCAACGACGGTCAGTGGTCCCGCCGCCTGACCCAACCGACCAGCCTGCAGGGCAAGGTCTACCTGGTTGAAACCGAAGACGAAATTGACCCAGCGTGCGTCGACGCTTTTGCCCGAGGCATGTACTTCCGTTTCGAAAACCTCACCACCCTTCCCGCCGAACTCGTGATACTCGCTTCAAACAAGGCCCGCCTCACCCTGCACGAGGGCCGCTACCATCAGGTCAAGCGCATGTTTGGCCACTTCAACAACAAGGTTACCGCCCTGCACCGCGAACGCATGGGCCACCTGATACTGGACACAGCACTGGAGCCTGGTGATTATCGGCCGCTAACCGAGCACGAGATCGCCCAAATCTGAACCCTTTTCGCCCACCTGCCAGAAAAAGCCCACGCCAGCCTTCATTTCACCCAAACCTTCTGGTACAAAGGCACCCCTGAGCGGGCGTCGTATAATGGCATTACCTGAGCTTCCCAAGCTCATGACGAGGGTTCGATTCCCTTCGCCCGCTCCAGATTCTACGGGGCCTCTATCGAGGCCCCTTTTTATTTGGTGACAGTAACGGCGACAGTTACTGCCTCGCCGATCCGCTGCAAACCGTCACCAGCAGCCCGCTTTTCGACCATTTCTAACCCCTACGGGTCCATGCAGAACAGGCAGCATGCGATCACGCAAACAACCATGTGTGACGTTCTAAACACAAAAAAGGCCTCACGGAGCGATCCGCGAGGCCTTTCCTTTACATCCTAAATGAGTCGCAAAAACTTACCTGACTCGGCTCGCATTTTCTACGGAAACCAAAGTGCTAGGGTTTCAGCTCCCGGCAACACTGTATTAATGGCCAACTGCTCTCTAGACCAGCTTGCATCAATGAGTGAACCGCCCTACGCTGCCGCCCGGAAAAGCTAACCAATTTGTATCACTGCCCTACCTTAGAACATGACACAACAAATGACCTTCAGAAAAGACATCAATGGCCTGCGCGCCTGGGCCGTAATAGCGGTCATTCTTTATCACTTCGGGATCGCGGGTTTTTCCGGTGGCTTTATTGGTGTCGACGTATTTTTCGTGATATCGGGATTCCTGATGACAGGAATCATAGTAAACGGGATCGAGAAAAGTTCAAAAAGTGATAGAGAAAAACATTTCTCTATCATGGACTTTTACTTATCACGAGCGAAACGAATCATCCCAGCCTTGCTGGCCGTCTGCATTGCGACAATGATTGCCGGATGGTTCTTCCTATCACCCGCGGACTATCGCACACTTAGCACGCACACCATCAGCGCACTTGGCTTTTTCTCCAACATAACTTTCTTCAGTGAGGCTGGGTATTTCGACGCGTCATCCCATGAAAAATTTCTTTTGCATACTTGGTCGCTATCAGTTGAATGGCAGTTCTATCTAATATTTCCTTTATTTCTCGTAGCAGTTTGGAAGACCAAGCCTGGGCGAACGCCCTTGAGCATAATGATTACGCTTGGACTCGCAATTTCACTTCTGCTATCGATTTATGCCTCCACGAAAAACCCAACCGCAGGATTTTATTTACTCCCAACTAGAGCTTGGGAAATGCTGGCAGGCGCCCTAATTTATTTTATTGCCCCATCGATTAATCTTTCGGCTCAACATAAGAAAGCTCTCGAAGCAATTGGCTTTATTTTAATTATCACGTCCATCTTCATCTTCGATGCAAATAGCACGTGGCCTAGCTGGAAGGCATTGATCCCAGTAGCAGGCACGGTGCTTGTACTCATTGCATCTCGTCAACATTCGTTCTGGACCGGCAATCGGGCTATACAAGCTGTGGGCGACTGGTCCTACTCGCTATACCTGTGGCACTGGCCTTTCGTTGTCGCCTTGGTTTACATGCAACTGCAGGATCAAGCAGAAGCAATCCTCGTTGGAATCACCCTGACGTTTTTACTCAGCGTTTTTTCGTATCGACTGATTGAAAAACCAGCACGCACCAGATTAAACCAAACATCTAGATTAGCCGGAGCAACAACTATTATCTTCGCCGTCGCGAGCATAATGCTAACCGCCCAGGTTGTCATAATAAATAGCGGCGTCCCTTCAAGGCATACAGCCCAGACCAATGCAATTTTTGAAGAGGCTAACAACAAGCGCCCTAAACGGGAAAAATGTCATGTTTCTGGAGACTCATCATCCAAGGGATGCAGCTTTGACCCAGACCAAATCGGCGCTATTGTTATCGGCGATAGTCATGCTGAAGCGATAATCAGCTCAGTAGAAAAATCAACGCCAGATGCTAGCATCAAGGTTCTAGACTGGACAATGTCAAGCTGCCCAACAATCTCGGGCATAAAAACGGTAAAACCTTCTTCCAATATCTGCAGCAAGTTTATATCCGAAAACATAGAAAAATCCATATTAATCCCCAATAGCGCACCGATTGTAATAATCAACAGGACATCAACTTATATTTTCGGCCCAAACGAGCCAGAGCGAAAGAGCGAAGCCGGCACTCCAGCCTTCTACATAAGCTCGCCTCAATACAGTGTAAACAAGGACTTCCTCAATGAAATGAGAAAGGCAATAATAGATACTGCTTGCGAGTTGTCAAAGACGAGGCAGGTCTATATGGTCCGGCCAATCCCTGAGCTCAAGCTAAACGTGCCCACTACGATGGGGCGTTCACATATCATGGGCCAGCCCACTAGAGTCTCCATTTCTCTAGATGAATACCATCAGCGCCATAACTTCGTATGGAAAGCACAGGATATGGCAGCTAGTCAGTGCGGCGTAAAGATCCTCGACCCCTTGCCATACCTCTGCCGGGAGGGTCGTTGCTGGGGCGACGTCGATGGATTACCTCTCTATTACGATGATGACCACTTGAGTGAGCGCGGTAGTAGCCTGCTGGTGCCGATGTTCCGCCAAGTATTTGAAGACGCGCGCGAGGCGAAAGAGGCCACTGCTGGGGAAAAAGCCATGACCGACAATGGCATTGCCAAATCTTCGGGTAAGTAGCATTTGAGCCTATGAATGGTTAGCACTCTGCATAGTCCCTGCGAGCAGAGATTCTTAACCCTCGCTGACACCTTACCAATCAACGATAGGCAGAGACTTTCTGCGCATAGTCCTGACAGGCTTTCAGGGCGATCAGTCCTTGGTCGCCATCGTCGGTGATGCCGACAATTCGTTGAGCATGCGCTGCGTCAAGTTCGGCTCGCGCGGTTCCATGAACCACGCCTCCGGCTGCGGCACGGGCTGGCACTGCGCAGAGCGCACCTCCAGATGCTGAGTCGACGAGGACTGACAACCGGAGTTCAGTAGTAGCGAGGCGATCGCGCAGGCGATCAGCAACGGTCTTTGCATCGACAGATTCCTTGTGGCGGGTGGCGGAGGATTTCTGCAGCTGCAGCTCCAGCTGCAAGCGCTTGTCCTGCTCGGTGCGCAGTTGGGCGTATGAGGCGCGTGCGATTTCGTCCAGCGTGTTGGCATGGAGCAGATCGCGCTGAGCTATCTGCTCTTCCAGCGCCCGACCTTGTTTCGCTAGTTGCTCACCAAGTCGCCACCCATTGGCAAGCCAACCGGCGCCAAACAGGCACGCCGCAAGCAGCCCCACTGCGAGCCGCCGGAACTGGGCCGGTATCAGGTCGGTCAGTTGCATCCCAACACCTCCCGCGCCTTGCCCCACAGCAGCCGGCGCTCGGTGATGCCATTGGCACCACCGTTGATGCGCCTGGTGATATCGAGGAAGCGGTCTCCATCTGCCAGCGCGTTGAGACCGTTAGCGAACCAAAACCAGGCTGCCGACTTCGCCGCCCACTCGGGCTGTTCCAGCAGCTCGGGGCTCGCCAGCAGGTCAGCGCCGAGCGCCTCGCCGCACGCGCGATAGTTTGCTCGGCCGGTGAGCTGGATCAACCCGCGGCCACGGAATCGCCAGCCATCGCCGCTCTCGACGGTTCCGTTACCCAAGCGGTTGGCATATACGTGATTGGCGATTCGCTCTGGCTGCCGCTCAAGGCGCTGCGCAAGTGCGTTCGGCTGACCGTCGGGAGCGAGAAAGCGCGTGGGCCAGCTCGAGGCCAAGCCGGAGGCGCTGTAGTTGAGGTTTTCCACCAAGCGCCGCAGGTGGCCCGACTCATGCCCGACTTGGGCAAGGAATGCCGCGCGGCGCATTGGACTCTCAATCTCGTAACGGTTCATTGCTCGATTGAGCGCAGGAACAAAAACGCCCGCTACAGGGCGGGCGGTGGGAAGGATGTGCAGCAGCTGCTGCACTGTCAGGGGGCGCATGGTTCTCTCCGAGCAACAAGCGGAATCAGAAAGAAAAAGCCCCGCGCAGGGCAGGGCTCTTCGGGGGCGGTGGGCAGCCTATTCAGCCGGCCATGGGTGTTCGGCTTGAATCTCGGCGAAGCGGGCCAGCCCGAGCGCCTTGGCTACCTCGGCGGCCTCGGCATTGCCAATCAGGCCTTCGCGCTGCGCCTCTGCGAAATAGCGATCAGACCCAATCAGCGGGTCAGCGTACGCACGCAGACGCTGCGCCTCGACCTGGGCGCGGGTCGGCGGGGACGGGGGGGGAATATCGACCCATGCGGGGCGGCCGCCCGAGCTCCCGAGCTTCTTGCCGACCGGCGCTGGCTGCCGCCAATAGCGATCACTCTCCTCATCAGTCAACAGCACCGCGTCGGCGGGCCAGGTTTCGGTGGTATAGGTGCCGTCATTCTTCCAAGCGGCCGGAATGAAGCCGCCGAGCGATTCGCTAAAATAGGTCACTGCATCAGCTCCATTAGTTGCCAAAGGCCAGATATACGATTTCGCCGGCCGCATAAGGCGAGGTGGCCACGTCGCGCACCACCTGACCGGCGGAAAGGCTCGTAGGCGCGGCGTAGACAGCGACCGGGTTGGTTCCTGCCACCGCACTTTGCAAGCACGCAAGCATTCCCCGGCAGGCATTAGGGAACGCCACGGGAAATATGACCTCGCGGGTGGCGTCGGCGGCCACGTTGGGCGAGCGCCCCCACTGGACGATCAGGCCGCCCGGCACATCAGGAATTCGCACAAAGTCATCAGCAGCGAACGAACGCTTCGCAAACAGGCTCATCACAGCGGCGATGGATGGCGGCTTGCTTGTGCTGGTCCCGGTCGCCATTTCCGTGGCCGAACCAAGGTTGCCGGCGTGGAGTTTTTCCAACCAGGGGCCAAACGAACCATTGGCGCGGCGGAAGAACGCCCGGTCACTGGTGCGCGAGTAGTAACGCTGACTGATCTTGCCGTCATCTTCGCGGCGAATATCAACAAAGCCAGGCTCCGCAATCGGCAGCCCGATCGCAGCAGCTGCCACACGGTAAAGACCGCTCGAAATCGCCTGATCGTTGACTGAAGCCAGTAGGGGCAGCGACAACGAACCAAGGCCGAAGTCAACCGTTGCTTTTCCGATAAGCCCACTGATCGCTTGGCGCAGCTGCTCGTTGTCGCCCTCACTAGGAGAGAGCCCGGCGCCGCTGATGACGGCCATAATTTCAGCCGTCACCGCATTGCCCCAGGCCGCAGGAATCAGCGAGCCGGGTTCGCCCGTGACTTGGTTCTCATCGACGAATTTGCCGTCAACCAGGCCGACGCCTGGCACGCTCTTCGGGTAATCCATTAGGGCGCCTCTTCATACAGGATGGTTTCGATGGTGTGCGCCGGGGCGGCGCGTCTGATCAGGCATTCGAGCGCCTGCGCGGGGTTTGCACCAAAGCGCTCGCCCCAGTAGCTGCCGCCAAAGCGGCGGCCGCCGGTAAGCCTGGCACCGGTGTAGAGCGTCCACATATGCTGTGCGGCCCAGGTGCCGAAGTTCGAACGGCCGAAGCGCGCACGGCCGAAGCGCGGCGCGCGCCGCTCGATCACTCGGGCATTGGCGTAGCCCTGGCTGACCGCGATCTGCTCGTACCGCTCCGGGGTCTGGCCACCGAGCTCGGCGAATCGCTGGCGGATGGCGCGCTTGCGGTCCTCCAGCGCAGGAGACGGACCCAGGCACGGATCAGGCAGGTTCATCACCCGCTCCCAATCGGGAACCAGCTCATGCACGGTGAGCGGGTCAGCTTCGTTCACCAGGTCGTCAGCGCGCCTATGGGCCGATGCCAGGCCGGCCGCGAAGCCCGCCAGCAGCGCCTCGGGGAAGGCATTCGCTTCCGGCTGCCATGCCGGCCCAGGCGGTAGCAGTGCCGTCAGCTGCTGCCGGTAGTCGTCGCCGCTCATAGCCATGTGATAGCCCCCATGACGGCGAACTCGCCGGTACCGAGCACCACGTCGGCAGCGGGTGCGCTCAGCACATGGTCGGTTTCGCCGGCCACCTGGCTGATCGCTTCCTTGATGTGGCTCAGCAGCAGCGTGCCGCCCGGCTCGGACTCGCGGCGCAACAGATCAGCCAGGCTGCTGAGCACTCCCGCGCGGACCGCGCCGGTATCCGGAATGACGCGCAGGGTGAAGTCGACCGGCACCGCCACTGGCGCCACGACGTAGACTTCGGCCGTAACCGGGCGGACCTGCTCGATGTAGGCGGCCACCGCGTCGAGCACCGAAGCGGGCGGTATCGGATCATCCAGGCGATCACACACCAGACGAACGGTGACCGTGCCCGGTCCAAGCTCGTGGCGGTAAACCCACGCCCGCGTCACGCTGGCATGGGCGGCGAGCGCCCAGCTTTCGTAGTCGCCGCGACTGCCACCGCGCGGCGGTTGACGCAGGCGCATCAGCACCCGCGCGCGCAGCGACTCGACCTTTTCCTGATCGGCACCGCCACTGAGCCCCTCAGCCGCCACCGCGGCCTGGGATTGAACACCGGCGATGGGCGAGATAAGCGTCAGCACATTTCCTGCATCGAGGTTGCCCGCCGTACCCGCCTCCGCCGCCATGACCGCAACTACCTGGGTGGCGGCGGTGAGCGTTACCGCATCGACGGGCCGGTAGATGACGCCGGCCGCAGTCTGCCATTGCGCATCGACGTCGATCTGGCTGCCGACCACACCGGTTACAGTGAGATCGCCAGTCGCGGCGCTGGCCGGCGCGTACCACAAGCCAAGCAGTCGCGCCCAGCGCTCTACGCCGCCTTGCGCCGCCAGGTCAGGCAGGTACTGTTCGGCCTGCCATTCCAGGTAGGCATAGAGCCCATTGAGCCCTTCGGCCTGCACCCGGGCGAATACTTCGGCATCGTCGCGGCGCACATCGGAGAGGTCGAGTCGGCTCAGCAGGTCGGTGCGCTGTCGCGCGACCAGCGTCGCCATGGTTGGGCGAGAGAAACTGGTTTCAGCCACGGATTGCACTCCAGATGTCAGCGAAACGGATGTCCAGGCGTTGCCCGTCCGGCTGGTCGATCAGCACGCGCATGCCCAATGTGTCATTGCCGATGCGTTCGGCCTCTACGGTGACGCGGACGGCCAGGCCATCTTCGGTGAGCCAGGCAAGCGCCTCGCGCGCCAGATCCCGCGCCTTGGCAACGGTCGCGGCGGTGAGGGTTTCACGGCTCAGCAGCCAGAGGCGCGAGCCGAACCGATCCCCGGTGACGGGCGAATAGCTGTCGCCCCACCAGCCCATGCGCGGGCTTTCCGGGGTAGGCAGCTCATCGCCGGGGCGCGCCCGAGCCCAGGAAAACAGGCTATTGATGACGGCCTTGGCCAGGCGCGTGTCCTGCAGCTTGCGGCCGGCGCCATCGAGGATCAGCGGGAAGTCGAAGCTCATAGCACGGCCCCCGTAGTGCCACCGCTGTCACCGGGGTGGCGGTGCGATTCGTCGATGCGCTTGCCGTTCGCGGTCACGGTGCCGGTGAAGGTGGTATTGCCCGTGACCGCCAGATCGCCGGTCAGCGCGAGCCGCCCGGTCTGGATAGCCACCTCAGTGGCGGCGGTCATTTCGATACGCCCGCCGTTACGCAGCACCACACAGGTGCCCTCGTGGTTGAACAGGGCTACCTCGCCAGGCGCCAGGTCAACGGGGCGATAGCGCCGGTCGGTCTGCACCAGGGCAATGCCGTGGGTACGGCTGCCATCAATGAAGGCCACCGCCGCCTCTGCACCTGGCAGCGCGTGGCCGGTGATCCCGTAGGGCTCGAACAGCTCGACGCCATCCTTCACCTCGCCGGCCAGCAGCTGCAGCTGCAGGGACTGCAGCCGGTTCTGTTGCACACCGGCCAGCACCGCGCGGGCCAGCAGATTGCCGAGGCCACGCTGCATCTTTTCGCTGAGTCGTCGCATGCTGCGCATCAGTTGAACTCCACCAGGGTTTCACCGGGCAGCAGGGAGAAGCCCCCGCTGCCCTTATTCTTTTTGCCCTTGGGCTTGGGTACCTCGGGCAGCAGCTCGAACGCGGCCACCGGCGCCACGGTGAGCGTGGCGATCGTTCCGGACTCGCTCTGGCTGTACTCGACTTCGGCGATGAGCATTTCCAGATCGAAACCGATCACCGCGTCGCGTACCTGCACCCGCTGATTCGGCAGCCACGGCGCGCCATCCGCCTGGCGCCAGCCCTGCACGGTGTACGTCGTCTGGTAACTCTTGCCGGCGCGGTAGGCCGCCTCCCAGCGCACACGATCACGGCAGGCGGCGATATCGCCCTGCCCTTCTGCGCGCAATTCGATGACGCGGCGGCGGGTGATGCTGGCGTCGGTGACGCTGGCGGCCGACTGCGCGACCGCTGCGCCGAAGTCATGGTCGTTACCGGCGCGCTGCCCTTTGCAGATGTACTCAGAGAAGCGTTCCTTGAAGTCCAGCGAGGCCGAGCCGGTGAGGATGTTCACCCCCGTTTCCAGTGCGGTACCGGCGCGAAGCCGGCCTGCGCGGGTGAGAATCTGCCGCCCCTCGCCATCATCCGTGGCGAGCAGCGCCTTCTGGGTGATCAGCCGGTCAATGCTTTCGAACACCGTTTCGCCCGGCTCGAGCTGATGCTCGGCGATGTTGCCCGGCTCGACCTCTGCCAGCACCGTGACGCCGTAGGGCGCCGCCAGCTCCTGCGCGATGCGCAGTACGCTCGCGCTGCGCCACTGGCCGGAGCGGTGCTGCGCGGCGCAGTCCACCAGGTCGGCGGTCTTGCTGCGGCCGTTGACCGATACCGTCACCTGCCCCGCCTCGTAGCTGATCGGCGTGGCGTCGATGTAGCCGGTCAGCATCTTGTCCGCCCCGAACCAGACTTCGCACAGGTCGCCGGGGCGAACCCGGCGAATCCCTTCGTTGCCTGGCCAGCGGTCGGTCACGGTGAGCGAAAAGTCGCGGCACTGGCGCTCGATACCGGCCGACAGCCGTACCTCCTTCCAGCCAGCATGCTCGTGGCCGTTGACCACCAGCCGCACGCGTTCGGTTGCCTTCATGCGTTGAGTACCTTAAGCGTGGTCGGCGGTACGAAGCCGGGATGTGCCAAGCCGTTGCGGCGGGTGATCTCCTCGCCCCGGCTGGCGTCGTCGTAGAGGTCATAGGCCAGCACCGCGGCCGGCGTGACCTGCCGCGGCGTGAGTTCGACCAGGCGCGAGGCGGTACCGGCCTCGGCGAGCACATAGCGGCTGACCGCGCCGCGCAGCTCAGCCAGCGCCTCGACCGTGGGCTGTGGTTGGCCGGGCCGCCCGATCTCGGTGTCGATCACGCTGACCAGCTGGCCCTTCCAGCCCTGCAGGTCGTCGTAAACCGGCTCCTCGACCGCAGCCAGCTCGACCGCCGCCTTGGCGATCGCCGCTTGGGTGAACAGGTCCTGTACGGCCGCCATGTTGCCCCGCGCCTGAGTGAGCGCAGCGGAGGAAGCACGCGCCGCCGGCAGGCGTGGCTGGGCGCTGTATGCCTGCGCCAGACTCAGCGCCGCCGTCGGGCCCGTGGCGCGGCGATACGACCGCGCGGATGACCCGCCGCCAAAGCTCGAGACGAAGGCCAGCATGCCGGTCGCCAATGCTCCCGGCGCGCCCATCAAGGAAGGCCAGGTGCCGTTGAGGATCTTGCCAACCGCCGTTTGCGCGTAACCGACCACGCCGGCCACTTCATCCAACACGGCACGGTCGACCCAGCCCGGTAGCGGCATGCCGCCGAGCAGGCCGGCATAGTCGCCCGAGACGAAATCGCCATAGAGCTGCTGCGCCGTGGTGAAGCCTTCCTGTACCGCCGACAGACTGTCGGTCGATACCCAGTCCGGCCAACCATCGATGCCGAATTTCTCGGTGAAGCGATTGAAGGCGGACTGCAGCAGGGACTCGCGGAAGGTGGCGATCTCCAACTGCGGAACGGACCCGCCCGCCGGATACTGGTTCTCGCCGGCCTCGGTGAACGTCATCGAGACGCGAGCCAGCCCGCCTTCCTCGAAGGTGTGCCGCACCCGACAGCCCGACGCAACTACCTGCATCCGCCCATAGAATGGGTGGACCAGCTCACCGGGGCCTTCGGCCCGCAGCGCCTTGAGCAGCTCGTCGAGCTGGGTCAGGTAGTCGGGACCGATGACGATGGCCTCGAGGCTGATCTCCTCGACGCTGCGCCCCATGTCCTCGACGTAGGGCACGTCGCGCTTGGGGTACTCGTGCACCACGTTGCGCCGCCCGATGCCACCCAGGTCATCGGACTGGTATTCAAACGCCACGCCCCGAAACGAGGCGGGTTGCAGCCGATCACGCCACGCCATGGCTTTTCTCCGGGCAATAAAAAACCCCGCCGAGGCGGGGTTTCTATAAACATTTCGTCCGTTACTGAACCCAAATCCAGCCCCTTTGCGCATTGGAAGGGGGCGCCGCGTTCCCGAACACACAGGCACAAGTATCGCCCGTTCTTACGTGAATCTGATGCCCTTGGTTCGGTGGCATTACAAAACCGCTAGATCCATTCTTTCCATTATCAAAGAAGACAGTACAAGCAATGTGCCGATTCGAGTAAGTATTCACAAACCTAGCTAGACCAGCGCACCCAGGTTCGCTGGTCCAGCAATTGGTTCGTTGCGGTTTTATTTCAGCATCATCTGGCGGGGCAACTACCTCTTGGCCCGATGAATGGGTCGATTTCACTGATTGCCCTTGAACTGGCTGCCCATCTTGCGCAAAGGATTGAGCTGCAACCGAAAAGAGCAAAGCACAAAGCGCCACAGGGTATTTCATCGTAGATTTACCTCTAATTGCATGCGCCAGGACTTCACAGCGGCGGTCGGCAAACCGAGCTGTAATGCACGTTCGAAACACCTCTATCGTTCATCGTAATTGTAGTAACGCTATGTATGAGAGCATGACTATCCGGTTGCCTTTCGTCGGGGAGATCCTCTACGGCAGCGCCAACGCCCGATACCCCACGTCCGCCTCCATGGCGAGCCCTGGCTGATTGGTTTTCGCTGCCTGCACCTGCATGCCTGCCGGGGCGTTTTCGAACTTGACCACCATCTGCCCATCCAGGCTCTGGCGATTCCCGGAAACCAACGCACGCTGGCGAGCAATGGCGTCGGTGACCGCGCCGGGTGGAGCAACCCCACCGCCTCCGGCTCCTGATGCTGCCGTGGGCGCCGCTTCTTCGTCACCGCCGAACCAGCCGCCGACCTTGCTCACTGCGCCGGTAATGGGTTCGATGAACTTCTTCACCCGATCCCAAAGACCAGAGAACCAGCCAACGAGCGGCTCCCAGTTCTTGATCACCAGGCCGAGCGGGCTAAAGCTGAAGAATACGTCCTTCAGCCAATCCCAGGTCGCCGAGGCCACATCCTTGATGCCCTGCCACATCGCAGCGAACCACGGGCCGACCGTTTCCCAGTTGGCATAGATGAGCGCGGCAGCAGTACCGATACCGGCGAGGATCCAGCCAACGGGCCCCATGGCGAGCAGCACCCCCTTGAACCCGGTGGCGACTGCCATCAGTGCAGGGCCGGCGGTGACACCCAGCGAGAACAGCCCCATCGTCAATCCGACAACAGAAGACAGCACCTGCATACCAATGATGGATGCGATGATGATGGCGATTCCCTTGAGCCCGCCGAGTGCCTTGGTCACATCGATCACGCCAGTGGTAAAGCCCTTTACGCTATCCCAGACGCCCTGCCAGTCGATGGCCATCACCCAGCCCTTCAGCTCGCGGAACACACTGACGAGGTTGTCGGATACCCCCTGCGCAAACTTCTTCAGCGAACCATCGGCCTCCATCGCCTGAAGGGAATCGAGCACGCCTTTCAGTTCACCCTTGAGCACATCGAAGATGCCGGCATCGCCGATCATCTTGAAGACGCGGGTAAAGGTGTCCTGCAGGTTGGACCACATGCCGTCCCAGGTGGTCGACAGCTTGTCCATCGCACCGCCGTAGTTGCCGTTCCAGATACCCTGGATTACCGCCTGAATCTGCTCCCGCGAGTTGGCCTTGGCGGTGGCCACCATGGCTTTGCCGTTCTGCTGCCAGCGATAGACGATCTTGTCCCCGGCTTTCTCAGTCGTGATACCGAATTCCTTGAGGCGCTCGTTCTCGCCGGTCATCGCATCGGCCAGCGCCTCCACCGCCTGCTCCAGTGGCTTGCCCATCGCGGCAGCAGCGTCACCCGCCGACTTCAGTGCACCGGATTGTGGGTCGATGCCATACGCCTTCAGCTTGACGAAGGCATCGGTGACCCCGGCCAGCTCATAGGGCGTTTGGGCGGCGAACTGGCTGATCCAGTCCATCGACGCTTTGGCTTTGTCCGAACTCCCCTCGATGGTCGAGAGGATCGTTTCGAAGCGCTCGAACTGGGCCGACGTGCTGACGACCTTGGTGCCGAGCGCACCGATGCTGCCCAGCCCCGCCGCACCGAATACGGCGCCGAGCGGCGCCACCAGTCCGGTTATGGTCGCCTGCAGCCCGGAGGTGGCTCGGCCGATGTCCTGAAACGCCCGCTTGAACGGGCGCATTTGCCGCTCCATCTTTTTCAGCGGCCGGGTGACCCGGTCGATGACGTCGAGTACGGCAGTGAAACTTGCCTTAGCCATTGGCGGCCTCGTTTTCAAGCTGAGCCAGGCGCAGGGCCTGCCGCTCCCAGAGCTCGCGCTCCGAGTGCGGCAAGTCCAGCACCACTTGAGGGGACACGCCGAAGTAACGGGCGATTTCGAAACAGCAGTCGATCAATCCTCCTGATCCGCTGCCTGTTCCTCCACGTCCTCCGGCATCAAAAAAGGGAGCAGCCACAAGAACACCTTCTTGCGGTCGCTCGGTGCGAGCGCCTCGGCGGAACTACGGGGAATCTTTGCCAGCTTGACGATGTAGTTGACGGTGATTTCCGGCAGCTCACGAATGCTCCCGCCACCGCCGCCGCCCATGACGAATGGCTCGCCTAGCTTGATGACGTGCTGCCCGGTCGGCTCGGTCAGGTGAATTTGCTCGACCGTCTGGCCGTGGGCTTCGATGGGCTTTTTGAGCGTGATGGTCAGATCCATTTGCCTTCCTTCCCTTCGAAGCGCAGCGAGGTGTTGCCCTCGGCGCCGTTGATGGCGAGTTCACCGGCCAGCCAGGCTTCGGACAGCACACCGGTCATGCCGTTGGCCAACTCGGCGGTGATCACCAGGCCGTCGCCGTCGCGGATCTTGGCCAGCGGGAAGCCCTTGGGCACGAAGCATTCCAGTTCGATGAAGGGCACCCGCGGGGTTTCCTTGTAACCGGCAACGCCGGAGAGGCCGGCGAGCCCCTCCTTTTCCGAGCTGTTCAACGACAGGCTCAGCGAGCCACCAAGCTCCAGCTGGTCGCCGTCGACGCTGACAAAGCAGGTGCCTGCAATGCGGTTTTTCATGGATGGCTCCTATCAGTAATTCAGGCGGAACTGGTTGAGTACCGCGAAGATGCGCAGCTGGTTCACGAGATCCGGCGGATACAGCACGTTCACCCGGTTGGGGTTGGTTTCGTCGATCTCGACGATGAGGTTTTCAGCGAACAGGTCCGAACGCTCGACGATGCCGGCCCGCTCCATCGCGGCGTAATCCGCCACCAGGCGCGCCTTGATCATGCTCGGGGTGGCCACGCCTTCCGGCACGCGGATGCCGTCGCTGCGCAGCGCATGCCGGCCGAACTGGGTGGTCACGCCGGTGCGCAGGTAGCGCATGACGTACGCCAGTTGGTGCAGGTTTTCGCTGTCCAGATAGCTGGTGTCGTTCGAGCCCCAGGGGTTTTTCTGGTAGGTGGTAATGGAGCGCTCGATGCGCACCACGCCGTCTTTGCCGCTGTAGTGAGTGGCGATACCGCTGGAAAGCAGCGTCTGTCGCTCGGTCAGGGTGAGGCGCTCATGCGAAGCCGGCGCCAGCACGCCGCTGATCTCGCCGGTCTGGGTGGGCCGGGCTACGTGTGCGGACAGCAGCGAGGCCTCCCGGGCAACCCGGGCAGCGATGTACTCGTGGTCGCATGCACCTACTCGCGGCTCGACGCCGAACAGGGTGCAGTGCTGGTCGTTCCGGGTGGCGCCGTAGGCCTGCAGCTCAGCCAGCGTGCCACGGCGGGCACTGTAGACATGACCGTAAACCTGCCGCGCCCAGCTCCAACGCCCGGCGGTGTCATCCATCTCCGCGCGCAGCGCGTCGAGGCTGACAGCATCGCTGAAGGCGCAACCAATGAAGTCGTATTCCTCATCGCCCAGGTTGGCGATCACGCCGGACAGATCAGGCGCCCCCGCGCCGGCCGTCGCGACTGTTACCGGCCCGGCACTGATACCAGCCGGGAACGACTCGCCCCCCGCAAGGCCGCGGCGATTGAGCGCCAACGGCACGCCGTTGCCCGCTTCACCCTTGAAGCGCGAGGTGAGCGTCAGCGTGCCATCCAGCGCGGTTGCAGTGACCGGCAGCGACGGCGCTGCATTCACGGCGGCAGCGAATGCAGTCGCGACGTCAGCGGCGGTATCAGCAGCACGGATTGTGATCGCCACGCGCGCAGCGCCAACGTACAGCGCCGCAACGGTGCTGGCAGTCGCGGCTCCGGTGAAGGTGATGGTGCGCACCACCGCAACACCGGCTGCCGGCTCAGCTACGGGGGCCACCCACAATTCGGTGAACAGGTTGCCCGCACGGAACGCCTCGACCATGGCGGCCGCCATGGAGCCGCTACCGAACAGGCTGCGCGCCTGCTCGGCGCTGGGGCAGATGACCGGCACATTGGCCTCGGCAGTCGCATCGGCGGCCATCAGGCCGATCAGCAGCACCCGCATGGTCTGGCTGAAGCTGTTGGCCTTACTGCTGTCCAGTTCGATGTAGAAGAACGGCACCCGCAGCCCCGCAGGGATTTGGCTGAAACTCATCGACGACATTACTTTTTCTCCTTCGAGGGCTTGGCTTCAGTCACGTCGCCATCAGCGATACGGCGTAACCAGTACTGGGTCGGCTCAACCTTGGCGCCGTTTTCGGGCAAAGGCTGGCCGGTAGCCGGGTCGATAACGACGCGGCTACGGGCGGGTTTGAGGTGCATGGGTTACTCCAGGGTGATGTCAGCGCCGGCTTCGATGCGGCCGTCTGGCCCGCGTGATGCCAGGTTGGGGTCGTACATGGGGTCGATCACATCGGTGCGAATATCGATGCCGGCAAGCCGTGGCATCTGCTCGACCATGCCGGGCTGCGCGGTATCCTCGATGCCGATTTCGGCCTCGGCAGAGAACTCGAACTGGTAGTAGAGCCGCGCGGCATCCATGTCGACGCCCTGCCCCCCTTCGTACACCAGCCCGTCATATTCCGGGCCCGGCGGCCATAGCAACAAGGCGCGCCATAGCTCGGCACGGATGTCGTGAATCTCCGCCACCGCCGCCTGGCCGCGCCGGTCGGCGCTGTTATCCAGCACGACGACGATGGCGATTCGATCGGTAATGGTCTGCCGGTAGCGGTTCTGGCTTTGCTGCTGGCCAGCCTGGTCGGCATTCGGGATGACGAAAGCCGCCGGCAGCGCGACTTTCGAGTTTGGCGGCAGGCCCGCAAACTCGGCAGCACCCGCCACCCGCCCGGCGAAGCTGGGGCACGCTACGCGCAGCCGCGTTATCACATTGTCGAGGTTCATTTCGCGGCCTCAGGCTTGATGCCTTTTTCCATCGCTTTCTTCAGTTCACGAGAGAACCGCGCCAGATGCTTGCGGCCGGCCACGCTGGTGGCGCTGAGACGGCGCTCGATCTGGTCCCGCCCGGAGATGAGAAACTCGGGGTAGAACTCGCCCTTTTTGTACGAACCGCGGCTGGGCCCGATCCAGGCCTTCAGCCCGTCGCGCTTACTGACGCGCGCAAGGATGCTCTGCGCCAGATGGCCCGTACGGCGCGCCGGCAGCGCACCAGGCGCCGAGGCCCGGTACTGGCCGCCACCCGGGCGGTACCACAGCCGGCCGGCACCGGTACTGCCTTCCAGCAGCGCGGTGGAGTCCCGCTGAATGTTGCCCGCCGTTTCGCGGACCAGCTTGCGGATGTACCGCGTGTCCAGCTTCCAGCCGAGATAGCCCTTGGTCGCAACGCGAACCAGAGGCGAGCGGTAAACTGTCATCGTTGCAACTCCTCGCAATCGAGCACCGTCCAGCGCCCACGCTCCTCCCAATCGCTTACGCGACGGATACGGAAGACGCGACTGCCGTAGGTGACCTCATGGTCAGCTGTGAGCAAGGGGCGATGCCTGACGACGATGCGGTGGGTGATCTGGCTGCCAACCTGCTGCGACCCGATCCACGTCGCGCCGGAGACTGGCAGCAGCGCCGCCCATACGGTTACCGGCGCCAGGTGTTGCGCATCGAGGCCGGTGAAGGCGTCCGGCACGTCCTGTCGACGAGTGATGACTACTCGCTGGCGGAGCAGACCCGCCCGGAAACCAGCCTGTGCCATATCAGAACCTCGGCGGAACGGTTACTTCAGCCAGTAAGGAATCCATGTAGCTGGTCGGAAGTTCTGCAACGATGGTCCCGACAATCAGGGTTTCCCGATTCTCAAAGGCCGTCGCCGCATGCATCAGCATCCAGCTTTTCACGCCCGGGTAAGCATCCAGATCGACCCCGGCGCTGTAGCGGATCACCAAGCGCCCCGGAGGACGCCCGGCAGGAAAGATGAGGAAGCTTTCGCGGGCGCTGTGCTGTAGCACATGCGGCACCTGCAGGGCGGTCAATGAGCCGTCGCTTTCGCGCACGCTCACCGACTGCACTTCCTTGACCTGCCCCACGTCGAGGGCGTGGCCGGAGCCGTAGGCCGGCGGCCACTCCTCTTCATAGGTGGCTTCACGAATCGCCGCACCGGTCCGCGCCTCGCACTGGGCCGTTACGCCGGGAATGATGATCAGCTCGATCAGCTCCGGCTGGAGGTCTTCGACTTCGACCCGGCATTGCCGGGCCACTTCTTCGAGCGTCAGAACCGGCGGACCGGTGTAGGCGATTCGCTTGGCCATGGCTTAGGGCTTCTTTTCTTCGTCGACGGCGTCGTTATCGCCGGTTTTGTTTTCGGCGGTGTTGTCACCAGTGTTTGTAGCTCCGGCGGCGCCGCCTTTGGGTGCGGCAGGCTGCGTGGCCGCGGCGCCCTTACCCTTGGCGTAGGCTTCCGCCACGCCCGCTTCGATCAGTTGATCGGCCTTTTCCTTGGCGAACCCGGCTACTTCGTTCGGGCCGTAGCCCTGCCAGGGTTTCTTGAACTTGATGATGGTCGGCTTGCTCATGTTGGAGTCTCGCTTGGTTCAAGGGACGCCCCGCCAGCTGGCGGGGCAGTCAGTTACATGCCGGCACCCCAAGTGACGCCGGTACCGATGGCGATCGACTCGACATGGCGCGGGCCGAAGTCGTGCTTGCTGACCACGCGGATCAGCGTCTGGTCGCGCTGGAAGGCGCTGACCACGTTGCCTTCGCCGTCCTTATAGGAGGCCTCGGTGCTGATGGCGATGGCCAGCTGCTCCACCTCGCCGATGTAGCAGTCGGCGAAGTTGACGAAGTAGATCTCGGACTCGTTGCCGCCCGCGCCCAGGTTGGTCGGGATCTGGGTGGTGAGCGCCCACTTGTAGCCTTTCAGCAGACCGGCATCGATCTCCGGATAGGCCTTGTTGCCGTTGCCATCGCGCAGGCTCTGCAGCCAGCGAATGGTGCGCGGATGCATGATCCAGCCACAGGCAGCCAAATCGACGTTGGCCACTTCCAGGCGCAGCATCAGGCCGCCGAGGAAGGTATCGACGTCAGCAAGGGTCACGCCGGCAGGCTGCGCCACGATGTGGCCAGCCGGTGCCCAGTAGCGCAGGCCCTTGGGCAGCGGGTCGACACCCGGGCCACGAATGAAGTGCAGGTCCTCGGAAAGGCCCATGCTGGTGGCCAGGTCGCTGCTGACCAGCGCGTCGACGCGCGGGTTGACGCCGGAGAACGCCAGCAGGTCGTTGGAGATCGGCACAATGGCCGCTGCCTTCTTGGCCGACAGCTTGAGGTCAGCGAAGGTCATCTCGGTCAGCGGGATATCCTGCTCGGTGCCGATGTAGCTGACCGAGGTATTGCCGTTGATGCGCGGCAGGGTCATGTTGCCGTTGTTCAGCGGCAGGCTGACCGCCCCCATGCGGCGAACGACCGACTTCGGGCGCAGCGACTCGATGACGCCGGAGCTGAAGTTCTCAGGCACCAGCGTGCCACCAGCGCCCGGCGTAACGGTGCTCAGGGCCATGTGCACGTCGGCACCAAAGCCGTTCGCCTTCGCCAGCTCGGCGGCCTGCTGCTGGTTGCCCTGGGCCTGAACCAGCAGGCGCACCATCTGTGCCATGGCCACATCGGGCTTGGTCGGCTGGTTGTACGGGCCTTCCACGCGACTGCCCGGCGGGCTGGTAATGCCCTGGGCGCCTTCGTTCACCGGTACGGCGGACGAGGCGGCGGCGCGCTCCGCGCTTTCGGCACGGCTGATCTTGTCGGACAGGGTGTTGATCTGTGCTTCGAGCTCGCCGAACTTGGCCAGCTGCTCGGCATTGAGGCTGGTACCGTCAGCCTCGAGTTTGGCCAACGCTTGCAGCTCGGTGTTGAGCTGGGCGCGTTCGCTTCGCAGTTGAAGTACTTTGGACATCGGGTGTCTCCTGGGCATGAAAAAGCCCGCACTGGGCGGGCTCGGGTTAGCTGCCGCGAACGCGGTCAGAATCGGGTTTGCAAGTCGGCTGCGGCGGCGCGCATGCCGATCCGCGTCGGGCTGCGCTGGGCTCGCGCCTGGGCGATGGCCTGGGATATCTCATCCACGGCCTGCTGCGGGCTTTGCAGCCGATCGGCTAGCCCCGCGGCGATGCCAGCCTTGCCACGGTAGAGACCTGCCTGGGTGTCGATGACCTGCTGCACGGACAGCCCCCGGTAATCGGCCACGGCGTTGACGAACAGCTGATAGCTGTCCTGCACCAGGTCGTTCAGCACCTTCAGCGACTGCTCGCTGATCGGCTCATGCGGCGTCAGGTCGTTCTTGTGCGAGCCGGCGTAAACGGTGGTCACCTTCACGCCGAGCTTTTCGTTCATCTGGCTGCGGTCGTAGTGGCTGGCGATGACGCCAATCGAGCCGACCCCGCTGGTCTGGCTGACGACGATCTCTCTGCAGGCCGCCGCGATGATGTAGCCGCCGCTGTAGCCGCTGAAGTTGATCACCCCAGTGATCGGCTTCTGCTGTGCCATGGCACGAATGTCCGCAGCCAGCTCGAAGGCACCGGTAGCGGCGCCACCCGGGCTGTCGATGTCCAGCACGATGTGCTCGACCATCGGATCAGCGACCGCTGCGCGAAGCTGCTGGCGAAGCCCTTCGTAGCTGGTCATGGTTTCGCAGGGCTGCAGGTGCGCCCCGCGGCTAACCAGCACACCGTGCACGTCGATGACCTGAATGCCGGTGCGCGCGATGGTTTGACGCCGGCTTTCCTCGGCCAGCGCGATGCGGTCGCTGTGCCCTTCGTCCTCGATCATCCGGGCGCCGTCACTGGCACCGATGTTGACGATGTTCAGGCTCATCGCCTGGTTGGCCCAGCGCACGCCCAGTTCGAGCATGTCCGGGGTGATCAGCAGCGGCTGGTTGAAGAGCAGGCTGGCTGCTCTGAGATAGGCTTTCATTGCGCCAGGATCCTCTCGATTTCAGCGCGCTGCAGTTCGAGCTGCGCGCGGACGTTGGGGTTGTTCAGGTCGGGCATGCCCTTGCCGGCATCGACCATGTTCAGCGGCTGCAGGTACACATCGCCGCCGGCAACCGGTGGCATGTTCTCGAGCCGCCGAATGTCGTTGACGCTCAGCCAGCCCCATTGACGGCCAATGGCGTACGACTCGTAGCGGCTCTTCTGGTCGCCGCGCAGCAGGCCGGACAGGTTGAACTCGATGAAGTGATCACGCCGATCCTTGGGCAGCAGGAAGTCACGCATCATCGATTGCTCGTGACGCTTGACCCACGGCAGCAAGGCGAACACCACGAACTGGATCAGCAGCTGTTCCAGCGTGTTGTAGTTCGACTTCTCCAGATCGTTGACCATCGGCAGCGGGATCTTGTAGATCCGCGCTACGTCGGTGCCGCTGAGCTTGAGGATGTTGACGATGTCGGCATCGACGTGGCTCATGCTGATCGGCTTGAAGGCCATGCCTTCCTGCAGCAGCGCGACCTTCTTGGCGTTGTCCATGCCGCCGTACTTGTCACCCCACTGATCCAGGATGCGATCGATGCTCGCCTGATCCTTGATCGGCGGCGCCTCGCGGGGCCGTTCGATGACGCCGGAAACCGCCGCACCATTGGCGAAGCTCTTGCCGGTGTACTGGCGTACCGCCTGCGCCAGCCCCACCGCTTCGGCGTGCAGCTCAATGGGTGACACGCCGGTGTAGTGGTTGACCGTGTGCCAGCGCACATGGTGAACCATGCGCATCGGCAGCCGCTCCGGATGGTTGCCCACCTGGTAGTAGGGCAGCATGTCACCGCCCTTGTAGGTGATCACCTTGCCGGTATCCAGCGGCCAGAGCGCAGCCACGTTGCCGTCGTCGCGGCGTTCGATCAGCTGGAAGCCGTTGCCGCGCAGGCCGGCGGAAAGCTGGGTGCACTCGCGCAGTTCGTAAGGCGTTTGAAAGCCGTTGGGCTGGTAGCGCAGCACGTCGTACAGCGGATGGTTGATGGCGGCTTCGCGTTGGCCCTGCCCTTGCCGGCGGTACAGCTCGAGCGGCAACTGGCCGATGGATTCGGCCAGCAGGGTGACGCAGTTCTGCAGCACCGGGATGCCCAGCGCCGTTTCCGGCGTGACGACCATCCCGCTGCTGTTCTTGCCACGGCCGATCAGCCCGCGCCACCAGTCGTTGCTTTCGGTGACGCTGCCACGCGTGTCGCCGAGAAGGCTGGAAAAGAACATGTCAGCCCCCTTTTGCTTTGAGTTTGGCAGCAGCGCGGTCGGCCAGATAGGACCAGCCGAGCAGCCCACCACCGGCCACCATCAGCGCGGCGGGAATGCTAAGCAGGGCGACACCCGCCACCAGTAGGCCGAACCCAGCCAGCCCGGCCAGCCAGGAAAGCACCATCAGTTTCATATGCCCGTGCCTTCTTCGTAGATTGAGGTGCCACTGCTCACGCTGCCCGCGCCGCTGCTGCCGGTGGCCATGATTGCGGCGACGATGCCGTCGATACGGCCGATCGCCTTTTGCTTGTCCACTTTGCGGTTGCCGGCTGGGTCCGACACGGTGATGGCATTACCTGCGTTCCAGGTCAGCACCGGGTTGCCGTCGTGCCGCAGCGTTTCGACTTCCGCCGCCTCGCGCGGTACCAGTTGATAGTCGCCGGGGTCGAGGTCGAGCACGTCAGGTTCCGCAACGGTACCCAGCAGGCGGCGCTCGAACTCATCCACCGCCGGTCCCATGTCCTTGAAGCCCTGGCCGAACGGGGTCAGCTCGGGGAGCGTGATGCCGTGTTCGTTCATCAGCTCGCGCAGGTCTTCGATCCGCCAGCGGTCGTAAGCGATCTGGTGCACCTCGAAGTAGTCGCAGATCGTCTGCAGCCGGCGCAGCACATGCAGCTTGCTGATGGCCTTGCCCGGCGTGGTTTCGAGATGCCCATCCTTGATCCAGACGCTGTAGGGCACCTTGTCGCGGCGCTCCCGCTCCTCGAGCTGATGATCCGGAATCCAGAAGTACGGCAGCAGCCGCCAATGCGGGTCGGCCTCGATCGGGTAGAACAGCAACACGAACGCCGTAAGGTCTGTGGTACTCGACAGGTCGAGCCCCGCCACCGCAGGGCGGGTGCGCAGCAGGCGCATGGGCACGCGCTCTTCGGCTGCACTCCATACGTCCCAGCCGATCCATGGGTTGTCCGCCTGGGTCCACTGGCAGAAGTTCAGGCGGCGCACGACCGCCTCTTTCGCCGGAAGGCCTCGCGCTTCGGCCACCTGTTCGCGCAGGTACTTGCGGCCGGGAATGCCCTCGGTTTGCCGCTCTGGATCAGCTACGAAGTCCAGCGAGGGGTTGACCTTCGCCCAGCAGCTCTCATCGGTGAACGGGTCGTCGCCTTCGTCCAGGGAGCAGATAAAGGCGAACAGGCTGTCGTTGTCCTCGATGCCAGCGCAGATGCGTTTGCCCAGTTCGTGGTACTGACCGCAGACGCTGTTCTTGTCGCTGCCGCTGTTGGTGATCATCACGATCATGGCGCGGCGGCGGTTCTTCGTGCCGGCACGCATCATGTTCACAGCCGTGGCGCTTTTGTGCTCGTGCAGTTCGTCGAGCAGGCCGATGTGCGGGCGCGGGCCGGATTGGCCATCGTCCGAACTGATCGGCCGGAAGAAGCTGTTGGTGTTCGGATAGAACAGGTTCCAGACCTTCTCGTCCCGCCCCGACTGCACCAGCCGTCGCACCAGCGCGGGCGACATGTTGACCATGCTCACCGCATCGCGGAACAGGATCATCGCCTGGTCGCGCTTGGTGGCAGCGGCGTAAATCTCGGCGCGCTGCTCGTCGTCGGCGACCAGCCCGTAGAGGCCGATGCCACCCACCAGCGGCGATTTGCCGGAGCCCTTGCCCGTCTCGATGTAAGCCATCCGGAAGCGGCGGTAACCGTCCACGGTGTACCAGCCGAACAGGCTGCCAACCACGAAGGCCTGCCAGGGCGCCAGCACAAAGGGTTCGCCCTCGTACTCGCCGCCGTTCAGGCAGAGCACCTCCTCGAAGAAGCCGAGCGCCTTGTCAGCCGCGGCCTGATCCCAGACCAGCCCGCGCAGTTCGGCGGTATCCCGGTCGCGCAGGTGGCGCTTGCAGGCGTTGCGTACGTCAGGCCCGGCGACCAGCTCACCGGCCAGCACCGCCTGGGCGAATGCGGTTACGCGGTCAACTGAAGTACTTGGCGGCAGCGTCTCGTTGTTCATTGGGGAATAGCTCACCTTGCGGGGCCGCCGCCTTCATGTTGCGGCGGGCCATCGGCGAGAAACCAAACAGGGCGCCGGCCGCGTTCGCGCGCTTTTCGGCGTCGTTGGCCAGCTGCCGCCACACGCTGATCTGCTTGGCGCCAGTGGCGAATGTCTGGATGTCGCCACTGCATTCGGCCTTGGCGTTGTGCTCGGCAATCAGCCGGCGGAAGCGCTGCCAGTCCGCTACCGCTTCGCAGTAGGTGGCCAGCGCCATCATGTCCAACTTGCTGATCCAGCCGAGCGTCAGCAGGTCCGTAACCACGCGATCCCACTCGGCCGCAGCCTCGGCGCTCAGCCAGTCAGGCTTCGGCGGTGCGTCGACCGGCACGGCCGGCTCCCGCACCTCGGCCAGCAACTGGTCGGCGTTCTTTTTGCTCGGGTTACCCTGCAGCAGGTGCAGGTGCGCCGGCTTGCCCGGGCGGCCCGAGTTACTGTTTCCGGCCATAAATAACCTCTGATTCGCTTCGTTTTCCGGATACCCCCCCTATCCATTTTTCCCGCCGTTGCACACGGAGTTGGGGGACTGGTCTAGAGCGGGTCGCCGGCTGAATTTTTCACCCCCCCTACCCTGGCCGATGCCAGTGGTGGCGAGGGTCGAGTGGGCGGCCATCGGGGCCGCACCCTGCCTGACGCCCCGACTTCTCGAAGCGCTGCTTGTCCGAGCTGTGGCAGTTGGTGCACAGCGACTGCCAGTTATCCCGCGACCAGAACAACTTCCAGGCAGCCGCAATGCGCTCGGGGTCACCGCTCGCCTTCGCTTCCTTCAGCCGGGGCGGCGTCTTGTGGTCGACCACCTGCGCCAGCACCGGGCGGGCTGGGCTGCTGCACTCCCCGCAAAACGGATTGCGCCTCAGGTGATCTTCACGGGCCAGCTGCCAGCGGTAGCCATACCCGCGTGACGCAGCCGTGCCGCGCCGGTCAGCCCTGCCGCTCGACATTGCAGACGCCCGCCTTCTTGGCCAGGTAGCGCGCATAGATGCCACCGGCGATGTCAGCGCCGATCAGGCCCACGGCGATGCCCATCGCGCCGGCCAGCAGATAGTCCTGCTTGAGCCAGTAGACGAACATCAGCATCGACACACCGAACAGCGCCGAGCTGCCGAAGCGCAGCAGCACCCGCTTGACCAGCACCCCGACAGCCACACCAGCAGCCTCGGCGCGCCACATCTCGCCAGTCAGCCCGGCAAGCGCGACAAGGATCAGCATCCACGCCGGCAGGTCTGCCAGCGACTGCTGCATCTGCTGTTCGGTCGACATGCACCGCACTCCTGAACTGCGAATAAAAAAGCCCGCATGGCGACGGGCAAGGGCGATGGCGGCGCCATCAGCCAGAAAAGACAAAGCCCCGCACGATGGCGGGGCTTTGAGAGGTGACCGGCAGGGGAACCGGCCTTTGCCTGACACAGCAAGTTAGGCTCGTTTCGGTCATCGCCTTGGCGCTGCTCTGACCTGTTATGCGCTTTGTACCCCCCGACTGCGGTGGCGTAAACGGTGAGTTAACGCCACCCTGCAATGTTCCGGTTATATGATGGTTATCTGCCGCTTATCTTCCGCCAATAGCGTCGAAGGAATTAAGCCACGTAACGCCCGCCATGCACCCGCTGCATCCGGCGGCGGCATTCCAGCTCCGCCCTCACTCGCTCGTGCAGCTGCTGCACGCGCTCGTGATAGGTACGCTCCGAGCCTATGCGCACCCGCCGCATCTGCTGCTTAATCGTCGGGATCGGGTCAGGCAGGTAGCGCACCATCGCCAGCTTCACCAGCTGTGTCTCCAGGCAGAACGGCGGTCGAGTCGTGTTCCCAGCCTGCCGCCAGGCCTTCGCCAGCTTGCGGTCCTGCACCAGCCCCGCCTGCTTGAGCGTCCCGATGGCAGCATCCACCTCCTCGGCAACCTGATCGACCGCGCCCGCCAGCCCCATCGAGCCGCGACCAGAAGAGGGGATCATCCCGCCGTACTGCATCGCCGCCGCCAGCGGTGACGAACCCGACGCGCCAGGCGAACCCAGCCCGCCCCGGCACCGCTCTCCCCAGTGCTGCAACAACGCCTCGACTGCCTCAATCACGGCCCACCTCCCCTGCAAAACCAACCCGACACACAAACGCCCAACCCGACACAAACCCGACACACTCAAAACCCTTACAAATCAATACTTTCAAAGTGAACCGCCCCGGCTTTCCCGGAGGCTCCAACTCTTGAGAGGATGGAGCCATGAAGACGACGACGAAGTACTCCCCGGAAGTCCGCGAGCGAGCGGTTCGACTGGTATTGGAGCATCAAGGCAACCACGAGTCGGAATGGGCAGCGATTTGCTCGATTTCTGCCAAGATCGGTTGTACCGCCGAAACACTGCGCCGTTGGGTACGCCAGGCCGAGCGCGATACTGGCAAACGTGAAGGCCAGACCAGCAGCGAACGCGAGCGGATCAAGGCGCTGGAACGTGAGGTGCGTGAGTTGCGCCAGGCCAACGAGATCCTGCGCAAGGCGTCCGCGTATTTTGCCCAGGCGGAGCTCGACCGCCGCTTCAAGCCATGAAGGCGTTCGTCGATGAGCATCGTGCGGTTTATGGAGTCGAGCCGATCTGCCGGGTACTGCCGATCGCTCCATCGACCTACTACGCCCATGCACATTGCCAGGCCGCTCCCGAGCGGCGTTCTCCGCGAACACGGCGTGACGAGGTACTGAGCGGGCATATCCAGCGGGTCTGGGAGGAGAACTTCCAGGTCTACGGCGTGCGCAAGGTCTGGCGGCAACTCAAGCGCGAAGGCGTAGTGGTGGCCCGTTGCACGGTGGAGCGACTGATGCGGCGACTGGGTCTACAAGGTGTCGTACGCGGCAAACCGGTCAAGACTACGATCAGCGACAAGGCCACCCCGTGCCCGCTGGACAAGGTCAATCGCCAGTTCCGCGCCGAGCGGCCAAACGCGCTCTGGGTGTCGGACTTCACCTACGTCAGCACGTGGCAGGGCTTCGTCTACGTGGCCTTTGTTATCGACGTATTCGCCCGGCGTATCGTCGGCTGGCGCGTGTCCAGCTCAGCCCGCACAGACTTTGTTCTCGATGCGTTGGAACAGGCGTTGTATGCCCGCCGACCGGTCGGCCAGGGCAGCCTGATCCATCACAGCGACCGTGGCGTGCAGTACGTCTCGATCCGCTATACCGAGCGCCTAGCTGAAGCTGGGGTCGAGCCCTCGGTGGGCAGCGTGGGCGACTCCTATGACAATGCCTTGGCCGAGACCATCAATGGCCTGTACAAGGCCGAGGTGATCCATCGTCGTTCCTGGCAGAATCGGGAGGCAGTGGAGCTGGCGACGCTGGAGTGGGTGGACTGGTTCAACCACCGACGGCTACTGGAGCCCATCGGGAACATGCCGCCGGCAGAGGCCGAAGCGATCTACTATCAGCAACTTACCGAGTCGGCCCAAGCGGCATGACTCACACCAAAGAGCCTCCGGAATTCCCGGGGCGGTTCAAAGCATCTGTGTCGGGTGTGTTGGGTTTGTTGGGTTTTTCAGCCCTCGCATAAGAAAAAAACAGCGCCACCTTTGAAACAGCCAAACGAATCGGCGCATGCACGCCTGCGCGCGCGTCAAACCCAACACACCCCGCACACACGCCGCAAAGCCCCGCCGTTGCTTGCTCCGCGCTGTGTTGGGTCGCAAAACCAAACCCGACACAACCCAACACACCCGACACACAATCGCGCGCACTCATGCTGCCTTCCCCTTCACATGATCCCAGCCGTCAACGTCCCAGCCCGCCTCCCGCGCCTTCGCACGCCAATCCTTCACCAACTGGCCGAGCGCAGCGCTCGTCAGAGATGGGGGCAGGGAAGAGTTCGGATCGTCAGGAATGAAGAACGCACCAAAGCGCCGCGAATTGCCGTCCGTCCACGGGATAGGCCGCGCCGTCTTCTCAACCTCGGAACTGATGAACAGCGAGAACTTCGTTTGGCTCATCGCGTGTTCACGGTTGCGCTGGCACCACTCAAGGAACAGCGAATAGAGGTCGCTCGACAGGCAGCCACCCCACAAACCGCGCCCCAGCTCCTGCGTACGCCACTGGTGCAGAAAGGTCTGCCAGCCGGCCCGGCTCAACGCCACCAGGCGCTGCCGCGCATCGGTATGCGGCGGGCGCGTCCGCTCGTTGAAGTCGCCCAGGTCGACCGCCAGCAGCCACGCATACAGCGCCGCCACACCACCATTAGCCAGCTCGCGCCCGATCGCCTGCTGCCGCTCCGGCGGCAAGGTCTCCTGCGGCCACATCACCAACAGCCGGCGGTCACTGTCACTGATCGGCCACGGCAGAATCTCGTTCGAGAGGAACACCGCATTCATATGGTTGGCTTCCTCCCAACCATTGATGAACTTCGACTCCATCCGCACCGTCTTGCCGGTGATCAGATGCTTGATCTTGCCCACCTGGTTGTAACGCTGATCGCGGCTGACCACCTCCTCGAACACCGCCCACAGCTTCCGGCTCTGCCACGCGTTGAAGTTCGATTCCAGCTGCGTCTGCCCCACCGTCGCCGCGTACTGCCCATACAGAGCACCCATCGTGTCCGCGAAGAACAGGCTCTTACCCGAACCCTCCATCACCGAATGCATCAGCACAGCGGTGTCCAGCTTGGCGCCCGGATGCTGCAACGGAAAGGCCAACCACTTCGTCAGCCAGTCCAGCGCCTTGCCGTCATGGTTACAGAGAAACGAAATCAGCCAGCGCAGGTTCTCGCACGCCGCATCGTCGCGCACCGGCTCCAGCGGCAGCCCCTCGAACGTGTTGATGTACGTCGCCGGGTCCTTCGTCATCGTCGGGTCGAACACGATGTGATCGACGTCCACCGTGCGGCGCTCGGCACTGTTGAGCCACAGCGCGTAGGCATCGCCCAGCGCCATCTTCACCGCACCTTCCGGGATGCGCCGCTTCTTCTCGCGGTCCCACACATCCTTCGTCCCGTCGATGTACACATAGCGCTCGGTCGGCGGCATGCCCAGCGCACCGGCCTTCTTGCCCGCCATGCGCCGCGCCTGCTCGATCTCGCGCACAGCGTCGGCGCCGATCAGCTTCTTGTTCGTGTCATCCAGCCAGGTCTTCGCCAGCGGCTTGCCCACCAGCGCCTCGAAGGCGGTTTTCTTCATCGCCGCTTTCTTATCCTGGTCCCATACCTGCGTCGTGCCCTCAACCAGCGCAAACCGCCGCAGCACCTGCTCGGGCGTGAAGCCCGCCCCCTGCCCCCCGTTGTCGGAGGAGCCGGCCGGCGCAGCGGCTTCGTCAGCGGATGGGGCCGGGGAAGGCTTGCCAGCCGCAACAGCCGCATCGAGCTGCTGCGCGACCGCCTCCAGGCCCCACGCCACATGAACATCGTTCCAGTCCTGCCCCAACTCGCCTTCGGCCGGCAGCATCGGGAAGGCAGCAATGCCACCCACCTCACCCGCCGCCGCTTCCGCCTTCTTGCGGCCCGGGTTGCCCGGCTTCGTCGGGTCATCGTCACCGGTCACCACCAGCAGCGCTTCCGGGTACTGCGCCGCCAGGTCACGCGCCACCGCCGGCATGTTGCCGGAGTCCAGCGCCATCGCCACCGGCCAGCCCTTCGCCATATGCACACTGGCAGCCGTCGCATAGCCTTCGGCCTCGCCGATTACCGCCGCCCCGTCCAGGTCACCCAGCACATGCCGGCAACCCGCCTTGCGCCCGTACTTCGGGAACAGCTTCGTGCCCTGCTCATTGATCGCCTGCAGGCTCCACAGCTTCCCCGCCGCATCGCGCAGCGGAATGGCAATGCTGCCCTTCTTGAACATCAGAAAGCTGATCGAATCCGGCCGCGGCTTCGGCAGATTTGCGAAGAACTCGCGCGTCTCGCTGCCCACCCACACATCGCAGCGCTGCCGCTCGTCATCGACGGAAAGCACAACGGTGTAATGGAAGTAGCCCACACCAAAAGCCCCCACCTGCTTGCGTTCCAGGTAGGGGCTTTCGCCTTGCGGCTTGCAGTGCTTCGTCCAGATCAGCTCACACGCGCTGGCCACCGCCTCACGCATAACCGAGGCCCTGGCTTCGTCCGCCTCGATCTCCGCCTGCCGCATTGCTCGGCGCTCTTCCGCCTCGGCATTCAGCCGGCGTTTCTCCTCGGCAGTCATCGGCTCCCGGCGTGGCCGCCAGCCGTTATCCTTCGCCAGCTTGATCACCGTGCCCATGCCCGTGCCGGCTTTGCGGAAGCTCCGCCAAACCGTCTTCGCATCGCCCGCCTTATACCCTGCGCCCGTCGCACTCCAGGTGTCCCAGGCGTCAAAGCCAGCACTGGCGAACTCCGCCTTGATGCCCATGCCCACCTGCAACCAGGTATCACGGTCATCGGCCGGGATGTACTGCAGCAGCTCGGTCAGGTCGGCCAGCGTAAGAGGAACGCGCTCAACCACGCCGCACCCCCGCATTCCGCTTATCGATCACCTGCTGGCAGTCAAAGCACATCCGGCACCCCTTCACCGCGTCGCGCCGGGCCTGCGGAATCTCGCCGCCGCACCCTTCGCACTCGGTTAGGCTCTCCCCCTGGTACTGCACGCGGCTTGCGATAAGGCGCTGTAGCTCCTCGTCCTGCTCCCGCTGGGCGCGTTCAATCAGATGCTCATCCATGGCACACCGCCTCCGCTTCCATCGCCTGCTCAGCGCCGGCCACAATCCCCAGGATCTCGCCGATCATCTTGTTCGCGTGGTAGCGCAGCGCTTCCACCTCGTGCCGCTCCCAGCAATTGTCCTCGGCGCCATCGTGCAGGCTGCCGACGAACTCGCCTTCGGCCTGCAGCAGCGCGCCCAACGCCTTCAGCGCATCGCGCGTAGCCGGTACCGGCTGCGGCACGAACGCCACAGCACCGGCCGGACGTACCAAAGCCGCCAGCAGGCGCGGATCGCGCGTGGTCGCCACGATCTCTTCAAGAAACTCAGGGTGCAGCGGGCGGTTGCCCGTGGGGTTGACGCGCTTGCTCAGCTCGTCGGGGTCGATGCCGATGGTCAGTGCCACCGCGTTCTGCCCACCCACCGCATCGCGCGTGGCGCGGTACAGCGCCTGGCGGGTCGTCAGCACCGGGCCGGCGCCCGGCAGAAGGTCTTTACGGCTCATAGCGTTAATGCCCCTGTAACGCTGTAGCCAACCGCCGGGCCGTTGCCCTACAGTTCACCTACAGCACGCGACCCTCATGACTGCTGTGTCCACGGGTCGCGGGTTGAGGTAGCCGGCTGGTAACCGGTTACCGGACCGTCGAGGCTGGGGTTCTTGCTGTGGTAAGTGGGTCCCCAGTTCTCGACCTCTATACAAGCCTGCCGCCGTAGCGACAGGCTTTTGTGTTTCTGGGCTGCTTGCCCGGCGCCGGCCCGATGGCGTTGGTAAGACTCTCGGGCCGGCTCCCGCCTGATATTTGGTGCAGCTGTGCTGTGTCCTGAAGGCGGGCTGTGATTCGGCTAGGAGCGGCGGTCTTCCTGGCGGCGCTCTGCTGTTCGGCGCTCATTGCTCCGCCGTTCCCCAGAACGCCGCTCGAGCGACTGAAGCGTCTCGTGATCAGGGGTGTTGGCTTTTCGCGGCGCCGCTGCTGCTTTTAGTCGGGCAACGTCAAACGAAGCGCCTTGCTCGCCAGCTAATGTCGCCAACTTCGCTAGGTAACCCGTTTCGCCGGTGTACTCGGTACGGGGGAGTGCATTGGCAGCAATCCATTTATAGACCGCCCTCACGCTCACTCCGCAGGCCAGTGCGACAGCTTTAGCGCCACCTGCGCATCGCACCGCTTCTTTCACTGAGCTCATAGAGAGCCTCCAAACCAATATGTGAACCTGCGGTACATATTATGACGGAACTGAAAGTTCATGCAAGGGCATGCGAAATTGAACCTATGGTTCAGCATGAAGAAATTCGCACGGCGTTCTCTAAGCGCCTCAAAGCAGCTCTAGCCGCTCACGGCGTTGAGTCCTGGGGAGCTGGCGCGCGGCTAGCTAAAGTTGCGGGCGTCACGCCCAAGGCTGCGAGCAAATGGTTGAATGGAGAAGCGATCCCTGGGCCTAGCAAGTTGCTGGCTATCGCCAATGAGCTGGGGGTTCGTCGGGAGTGGCTTCAGTACGAAGAAGGCGCGATGTCAGCCGCACAACCCGATCATGGTTCTAATGTTGAGTCTGGACCACCAATCGTCAGCCCCTTTAGAGAAATTCGAATAGTAGGCACCGCCCAAATGGGCAGTGAGGGCTACTGGTACGCAATGGACGAGGCAGATGGCTTTGTCGACGTGCCTTCCCGCGACCCCGGCGCCTACGCACTGCGCCTACGCGGCGATTCTATGGCCCCAGCCATACGGTCTGGATGGATCGCCGTCTGTGAACCCAACCACTCTTGGGTGCCAGGTGAGTATGTGATGATCCGCCTCGTCGAAGGCGAGTGCATGGTCAAAGAGCTGCTCTACGCTAACGACACGGAAGTCAGCGTCATGTCTGTCAACGACGCCTTCGGCCGGCGCACAATCCCGGTCGAGCAGATAGAAGCCATCCACTACGTCGGGGCCATTCTGCCACCCAGCAAAGTCAGGCTCTGACCGAACACCGCAAGCAAGGAAGCAAAACCATGGGCAACCTCACCCTCACCCGCCGAGAAGGCGAAAAGATCGTCATCCGCGTTCAGCCGGGTACAAATGCCGATGAGCTGATCGAGCAGCTCCTGCTGGACGGCGTGATCATCACCGTCAAAGAGATTAAAGGCAGCAAAGCGCGTCTGACCATCGACGCGCCTCTTGACCTTCAAGTGTTGCGAAGTGAGCTAGAGGAGACGTGAGGTCGAAACTGGTACAGAGCAAGGTTAGGGTTTAACTGCAGTGCTACCTGCAAACAAAGGGAACTGGCTGTAATGGAACGTGAATGGACAGACGATGCGGGCGGGCAGAGAATAGACGACATGAGCAAAGCATCTTTCAACGTCCTATACGATGGCCCTGCACTCGCCAACAGCGAGATGGATGTCCGCGACCTGGCGCCGGCGCTCCTAGCCTTGGGCGAGCTGCTGGAAGAGGCAAACTCTGTAGTTAACGCTGGGCGCGCTCAAATCGCTGTCCAGGTCAAGGCCAGCTTCAAGACAGGTTGCTTCGGAATTGAACTGGACGTCGCGCAGTCGTTGCTCCAACAGGCCCAGAGCCTATTTGCGCACGACGCTGTAGCAACCGCCAAAGAGCTGCTGGAATGGCTTGGCCTGATTCAAGATCATGCTGGAAATCTGATCGCAGGCGGGGCTGGCCTGCTGTGGTTAATCAAGCGGATCCGCGGTCGGCGAATCAATCAGGTAGTCCTGCTTGATAACGGTAAGATCAAGATTGTTCTCGATGAAGAGGATATTGAGACAGAGCAAAAGGTCTTGGAGCTATACCGCCAATTTCGAGTTCGTAGCGCGCTAGAAGCTGTCCTGAAGCCGCTAGAAAGCGAGGGAATCGACACTTTTGCTGTGACGGACCTGAAACAGCAGCAGCGTTTCATCGAAATCAAAAAAGCAGAGCGCAGCTTTTTCAAAACACCAGATACTGAGCCCGAAGTCCTGTCCGATGATGAGTCAGACGTAAACCTCCAGATCGTCAGCATCTCGTTCCAAGACGGAAACAAATGGCGCTTCAGCGATGGCGCGAGCGTGTTTTACGCCGACATGCTTGATGAGACATTCGCTGGCCAGGTAGCAGCCAGTGCGACGAGCTTCACTAAGGGCGACATCCTGAAGGTACGCCTTCGTAGGGTGCAGAGCCTTGCTGGAGAGTCATTCAAAACCGAGTTTTCTGTAGTACGCGTATTGGAGCATCGCAAGGCTGCTGCGCAGTTAAGAATGAATTTCCAGAGAGAGTCTGAGTGAACTTATGCCCCGCTTCGGCGGGGCTTTTCTATTCAGTCTGCTCAGTTTCTTTACATGTGTCATCGCGCCACCAAAGCTTAGGGTTGCCCGGCTTAATCCTCACAACTACTGTGTATATGCACAGTAAAAAGGAGGCTTTTCATGCAAGGGCACGCTGCGCTTTCCCACCCATCCCACCTCTCCACCTACCACCGGCTGGTGCGCCGCGTTAACCGGGCCATCACTACTCCTCGCGCCCAGCGGGAGCGCCAGGCTAACCTCGCCCGCGAACCCGGTGACCAGCCCGACGACTGGGACCGCCTACTCGACGAGATCCAGCAGGCTGATGGCGTTGCGATGACCAGGCGCAACGACGGCAGCGTCTATGTTACTTGGCGTTCCCTCGAGCCCGAACTATGAACCTGTGGTTCATAATAATTCGAACTCAGTATTGACTGTAATGAACCGTTAGTACATATTTTGTCGCACACCCACTTACCACGGGATCGCGACAATGGACACAGCACAGCACAGCAGCACCCGCTGCCCGGTCTTTCTGCACCCGGCAGCGGCATCCAACCCCTTCACCGTACGCCGCATTGAACGTGAAACCGGCCTGACCGCTCACGTCACCCTTCGCACCGCACAACTCAAGCGCCACACCCTGCCCGCCTTCGAGGACTTCGGCCCGTTCGGTGGCGCAGCATGAGCACCTTCTCCCTTACCAGAGGCAGCGAAGCCGCCCTTGGCATGCTCGCCAGCCAGGCCGGCAGCGAAACCCTGCTGCTCACCCAGCCCGCCCGCGAGCTGCGCGCCGAACTCAGCATCGAGCCGTTTACCAGCGACAGTGGCGATCAGCTGCTGGCCGTGCTGTTCATGCGCGAGCAGCGACACAGCATGACCCTGCAGCGCAACGACGGCGCCAACGTCCAGCACCTGGCTGATTGGGTCGAGGCCATCGCCAACGGCACGCTGGATACGTCCGAGGCCATTCCGCAGCGCACTGACCCTAGCGACTTGTCGGCTGCGACGGCGGCATTCAACGCTGCCGCCAGTGAGCTGAACGCGAAGGCAAAGCCAGCCCAGGCTCCAGATGGATGGCAGCTCGTGCCGATGGAGCCGACGCAGGCAATGCGCGAGGCGTTTCACGCGGCGACCGAGCGCTACGAAGATGGCTATGGCGAGAGCCCGGATAGCCAGTGGCACGCCATGCTCCGCGCCGCCCCGGCCCCCAGCCCCACAGCCTGAGGCCGCCACCATGAACCGCACCCTCGACCAGGCAGCCGCCGTGCTAGGCATTGGCCCGCGCAAGCTGCGCACCCGCTTGCGGGAGCTGGGCCTGCTCAACCATGCCGGCGAGCTCATCAGCACCGAACGTGGCCAGGGCCGGCTGTTCGTCGACACCCGCAGCCGCTGGAACCCGGCCATCAACAGCTACACCCACTACGGGGTGGTCATGGCCACCGAGGCGGGCATCGGCTGGCTGGCCGAACAGCTGGGCATCACCGTTACCAAGAAGGACGCCGCCGCATGACAATCTCTGCCAACCAACACGCAATCGGCGCGCTCAAGCTCACCAGCCTGTATCTGGACCACCCCAGCGTGGTATCTGCCGACACCCTGCGCGGCGCTTGCACCGAGGCCATCATCCACCTGCGCGCCAACCAACCGCACGCGGATGACCTTGGCCGGCTCTGGTGCGCCCTGTTCGCCGTGCTGCCGCGCAGCTTTCTGCCCTACGTCACGCTGACCACCGACCCGGCCACGCCCTACGCCTGCGTCATCACCGATGCCGCCGGCAACATCGTCGATCGCCAGCTGGGCAAGACCATCGAAGGCATCACCGAACTCATCCGCCTGCGCCACATCGCGCCCAGCCCGGCACGCACCTCAGAGGGGCGCGGGGAGATCGGAGGGACCGCCCCGTGAGCAGCACCTACCAGCAATTGCTGCGCCGCTACGACCGGCCCTGCCTGCCGCTGGACGAAGTGCGCGCCGAGTACCTGCCGCACATCGGCGACGTCGAGTCGCTGATCAAGCTGATCCACCAGGGCCGCGTCCGCCTGCGCTACACCCGCACGGACGTCACCCGCAAGGCGCCACCCGTTGTTTACCTGCGCGATCTGGCCGCCTGGCTGGACGCCCACGACCCGAGCAACACCCAACCCGCCACTGACCAGGTGGCGTAACCAACCGCAACAAGGACACAGCAAATGAAAGCAACCGACACCGGCGAGTTCATCAACAGCCTCAACGCCGGCGTGTTCGCCGACCAGGTAGGCCGCGCTCTCTGCGACGTCGCCGCAGGCGTCATCGAGCACAGGGCGGCATCGTGCCGCTGAGCATCGGCACCTTCAGCCTCGGCAAGTAAGCGCAGCAACTACCCGCCGGCCTTACCAGCCGGCGGTTCTACATCAGAGGGACACAGCAATGAACTTCACAACCATCCAGATTCTGGCCTTCGTCGGCGCTGTCGCCGCCATGACCATCGTCTTCGGCCTCGGCTACCTCGAAGGCCGCCGCGCCGCCCGGCAGGACCTCGAACACCTGGCTACCGCCAACCGCCAGCTGGTCGAGAACCTGCGCCACCGCGCCGAACGCGCCCAGCACGAACACACCATCAGCCGCCTCAACGCCGCTCAAGCCCTTGAGCACCTGACCGAGGAGCTGGACGCCCTGCGCGCCGAACTTGCCGACGCCCAGCGCCGCGCACTCACCGCAGAGGACGCCGAAACCCTCGCCGAGATCGCCGCCAAGCTCAACCTGGCCGCCACCGTGTTCACCAAGATGGGCTCCGAACAAGGCACCCACGCCAGCAAGCTGGCCCTCGCCGCCATCGCCATCGCTGACCGCTACTGGAACACCACCCCGCTTTCCACTTGGGAGCGCGTAGACGCGACCCTCGGCACGCAGCCTGCTGCGATGTGCATGTGAGGCGACCATGAACAACCTCTACCGCCTTCACCCGCAGCCGGCGTTCAACTTCAACGGTCTGGTCATCGACAACTTCGCCGGTGGCGGTGGTGCCTCTACGGGCATCGAGCTGGGCCTTGGTCGCCCAGTCGACATCGCCATCAACCACGACCCCGAAGCCGTGGCCATGCACGACATCAACCACCCGCACACCAAGCACTTCTGCGAATCGGTTTGGGAGGTCGACCCACGCGTTGTCGTCGACGGTCGCCCGGTCGATCTGTGCTGGTTCAGCCCGGACTGCAAACACTTCAGCAAGGCCAAGGGCGGCGCCCCGGTGAAGAAGGAGATCCGCGGCCTCGCCTGGGTCGCCATCCGCTATGCCGCTACGGCCAAGCCGAAGGTCATCATGCTGGAGAACGTCGAAGAGTTCGTGACCTGGGGGCCGCTGGCCGCCGACGGCCGCCCCTGCCCAAAGAACAAGGGCCGCACCTTCACCAGCTTCGTCAACGCACTTCGCCGTCTTGGCTACCAGGTGGATTGGCGCGAACTGCGCGCCTGCGACTACGGCGCGCCGACCATCCGCAAGCGCCTGTTCCTCATCGCCCGTTGCGACGGCCAGCCGATCGTCTGGCCCGAGCCCACCCACGGGGACCCAGCGAGCGAAGCGGTCAAGGCCAAGCGCTTGAAGCCATGGCGCACCGCCGCAGAGATCATCGATTGGTCACTGCCCTGCCCGTCGATCTTCACCCGCAAGAAGCCACTGGCCGAGAACACCCTGCGCCGCATCGCCCGGGGCATTCAGCGCTATGTGATCGAATCGAACCAGCCCTTCGTTGTTCAGGGCATAGCACCTTTCATCACGGAGCACGCCAACGGCAGCACCCAGCGCAACATGCCGGCCGATGCGCCGCTGCGCACCATCTGCGCCCAGGTGAAAGGCGGTCACTTCGCGCTGGTAGCACCAGTGATCACCAAGTTCCGGTCGAATGATCGGGGCTCATCGGTCGAAAAGCCGCTGGCAACGGTCACCGCGAACAGCTTCATCAAAAAGCCGGGCGGAGCTGCGCCGATCGGCCTCGTCGCCGCCTTCCTCGCCAAGCATTACGGCGGCAACTACACCGGCCCGGGCAGCAGTCTGGAAAGCCCGCTGCCCACCGCGACGACCGTCGACCACAATGCACTGGTGACCAGCCACCTGGTGAAGCTCCGCAACAACTGCATCGGCCAGGACCTGCGCAAGCCAGTCCACACGCTGACCACCGGTGGTCATATGGGCGAAGTGCGGGCCTTCCTGCTCAAGTACTACGGCACTGGCGACGGCCAGCCGCTGCAGGAACCACTGCACACCGTCACCACCAAGGACCGGCACGCACTGGTGATGATCAAGGGCGAGCCCTACCAGATCGTCGACATCGGCATGCGCATGCTAGAGCCGCACGAACTCTTCGCCGCCCAAGGCTTCCCGGCCGACTACATCCACGACCGCACCGCCGGCGGCAAGAAGCTCAGCAAGGCCGCGCAGGTGCGCATGTGCGGCAACAGCGTCTGCCCACCGGTAGCCGCCGCCCTCGTCCGCGCCAACCTCGTGGACGTGCAGCCGAGCGAGGTGGCTGCATGAGCCAGACCCTAATCGTTTCGGCGGCCCAGCGCACCCCGGATCAATGGCAAGGCTGCCTACGCGACGCCGCGTTCAACATCCTTTGGCGCTGCGCGCACAAACACACTGGCAGCTATCTGAAGGCTGTGGAATGCGCCAAAGCTGAACGAGAGCGCCGGCAGCCTACGCCAGTACACACAGGTCCAGCCCCCGAAGGCGCCACCCATGTCGGTAAGGAGAGCGGGAGTTTTTACCGACCAGACGACGAGAATCACCTGATCCAGGTCTATCGCAGAGGTCGATGGATAGGCGAGGCCATGCGCGCCTCCAACTTGCTCGTTAGCTCCTCGTTCATCACAGTGCGCGGCGCCCCGCCCAGGGTTCAGCCTGCAGAGCAGAGCCCCACTGCCTCACCCGTCGCACCGCAGAAACAGCAACAACAAATGTTCGACTTCGGGACATCAGCAGAGGATGCAGCATGACCTACTCCATCTTCTACAGCACCGAAATGCCGAACGACATCGCCCAGGTCAGCGGGCGCCTGCCACGCAAGCCGCAGCGCTGGACAATGGAATGGTTGGTCAAGACGCCGGACGGCAAGACCCACGTCGACAACTCCCGCACCATTCAGCGCGCCACCTACGAGGAGGTGAACGCGATCATGGGCGCCATCATCGATGACATCAAAGCGGAAATCGGCGAGCTCGCCACGTTCATCAGCTACCGCCTGACCTGCCACGGCGGCACCAAGAAGCATCGCAAGGGAGGGAAACGCCGTGGTCGCGCTTGAAGGATACCTGCGCGAGGAGCAGGTGCTGGAGGTCACCACCCTTTCCCACGCCACGCTCTGGCGCGAGATCAAGGCCGGGCGCTTCCCGAAACAGGTCCGGCTTTCGCCAGGGCGCGTCGGTTGGCGGGCATCCGACCTGCGCCTTTGGCTGGAGGATCCGGAAGCGTGGAGCAAACAGGCGGCGTGACGGCTATGGCTTCACGCCAGCCACATCTACAAGCCAGGTAGCCCAATCCTCGAGGCCCTGGCTTTTTTCTTTCAGGTAGTCGTAGCGGTCATAGTGCTTCGACGAAACATCGCTGAACGCATGCCCCTGGATGCGATCGCGCAGTTCCTTGCTGATCCCCGCCACACCCATCAGCGTTTTGCAGGTTCGCCGCAGGTCGCGCAGCGTGAATGGCGTCTTGAACGTGTCCGGGTGCCGCGCGCAAAGCTTCGTCACCGCCCTCGACACGGACTGGACGTTGATCGAGTTGTTCTTGTACCGGCCCATGAACGGAAAGGCCTCTTCGCCGGAGATCGGTTTCAGCCGCTCCAGGCATGCGCGGCTCAGGCCGTTGAACGGCACCACATGAATCTCGCGCTCGCCTTCTACGCCCTTCTTGCTGCGGATCATGTAGTAGTCGTCGCGGTACATGGTGCGGTCTGACGCCACCACCTGCTCCGGCCGCTGCCCGCCGCTGGCGATCAGGAACTTGATCAGCTCCGCCGTGACCAGGCTCAGCTCCTCGGGCAGCAGGTTCCACAGCGCCGCCAGCTCTTCCTTGCTCAGCACGCGCTGGCCGGGGCGCTCCCAATCGCCCTGCACCGGGATGCTCGCCACCGGGTTATAGGTCAACCCGAAGCGCACCTTCGACTTGAGGTAGTCCCGCGGGTTGTATTCCTGGTTGAGTCCGTGCTGGAACGCAGCATGCAGCTGCGACCGCACCCGGTTGCAGTAGGTGGTCACCTTCGCCTTGATCATCGCGGAGATAATGTCCCGAATATCCCCGGGCTCGATGGCACTGGCCAGTTTCTTCACCAGGTGCGGGAACGGCTCAGAGACATAGTGCTTTAGCGACCACTCCACGTTGCCGGCCGAGGCCGCGCCTTCGGCTTTCAGCTTGGCCACATACGAATCGAGCAGGTTCTGCAGCGTGCCCTCCGCTTCACTCTGCGGCGACGCACCCTTGCACTTGTCCCGCGCAACGGTGAGCGACATCGTTGGCCACACACCGAGCTTGCGTTGCTTCTTCTTGCCGGCCACGAACCACTGGTAGTAGAACTCCTTCGTGCCGTTGGAGCGAACCTTCAGCAGCAGCACCCCTTCCCCGCGCGCACCGCGCCCGTCGGACATCACATAGTCGCGGTCTTCTGGCTTGAGCGAACGGATCTGCTTTTCGGTTAGCATGCGTGACAGTTTCCGGTGACAGTTGTCCCGAACTAACACGAAATTCGGCGGGACAGAATGAGACTGAGCCGGAAGCCCCAGCCCATACAGGACGGGGATTGTAGCGCCTTTACGATACCTCGCGTTATACCCTGATATTTGGCCCGTTATAGATTCCCAAGCTCATGACGAGGGTTCGATTCCCTTCGCCCGCTCCAGACACCTAACGTTAAGGCCCTGTTTTTACAGGGCTTTTTCGTTTCTGGCTTTTGATGGTGTCGAAGAAGTGTCGAAAAGACCCTTCCACGAATTCCGGTCAGCCTAATGCGATGGCTCAGTCGCGGCTGGGCACGGAACGGCAGGAGGTGGCAAACAGTCTCCAAATTCTCTTTGAATTTTTGGGATCTGATCAGTAGGCGGGGCGCCAGAAACAATTAGTCCAAGGTTGGCCGCAATCGTTAATAGCCCGTTTGAATGGATGACCATGGCGTGAACAAGCGGCGCCGGAAATCCTCGGCTGAAGCGATTCACCGCATGAATTCCACCATGGACGTATGAGCTTAAAGGCTTCCAAGAGTAATGCTTGAATTCCTTTAGCATCTCAATCGGTGCGTGCGGTGCCTTTTCTTCGATGGCAACGAGCATCTGACTGAGCATCGGAATAGTGGACCCCTTCTTCGCGCTATCGTATGTAAGGTCTGAAATGATCAGCTCCGCCTGTGAGTCGGACGCTACATAAAGCACCCAAAGAGAGCGAACCAGCGACTCATATTGGACCCTTAACAACGCTGCCGCAGGCGTGTAAAGGCCGGCGGCTATTAAGTGCTTTATCGCCTGTGAATGCTCGAAAGCAAGGGCAGACAATGTCTTGCTAGCAACCAGTCTAGGGGACGAGTCATATACAGGTACTGAAAAGCACTTATATAGCGACTGCTCTAGAGCAGCAGATCTGGAAAGAAGCACGTCTAAATTCATGTCAGCGTCCTTGCCCAAAGTGTGGAATTTCCGTAGCTAGCGTCTAGTCGACTAGGCGGTGATCAGACGGACGATAGCGCCTGGATGACGTGCTTCGGATCGTTATGGATGGCGCGCAGCAGGGCCTTTGCTGGTCCGGTCGGTTCGCGTCGGCCTTGTTCCCAGTTACGCAGCGTACCCAGTTGAACGTCGATCATCGCTGCGAATTTGGCCTGGGTCAGCCCGGTCGCCTTGCGGATCTCTTTCACCTGCAGCGAGTCGACGACGAATTCCCGCGAGGGCTGACGTTCGCCACGGTGAATCTCGTCCATCTGCTGGACGCTTTCCAGAAGGTCTTCGAAGAATTTGCTCATGGTGATTACCTCCACCGTTCGATGATTTGCTTGAGCACCTTGCGCTCGTCTGCCGTCAGGTCGTCCTTCTCGTTCTTCGGATAGATCAGCAGTAATGCGATCTGCGAAGCCGCCGTGAAGTGGTAGTAGATGACCCTGGACCCGCCCCGCTTGCCGTGACCACCAGACGCAACGCGAACCTTGCGAATGCCGCCAGTACCTTCAATCACATCGCCCATGTCCGGCCGGTCGGCCAGTTGCCGCTGAAACTCCGCATAGCTGTCATCGCTAAGCAGCTCCCGCAGACGCTTGGAGAAGATCGGTGTCTCGATAAAGATCATAAACGAATAGTACGCCAGTGGCGCACCTCCTTCAATTGATTCGATTACTGGCAGGCGAGCGGTAACGTGATGCCGGCCAACGGTCCTAACCTGATCGCATCATGCAAATGCTCAGGCGCGAGGTGTGCGTAGCGCATCGTCATGTTCAGCGAGGCATGCCCCAGGATCTCCTTCAGCGTCACGATATGGCCACCGCCCATGATGAAGTGAGCCGCGAAGGTGTGGCGCAGGATGTGGCTTGCTTGTCCGCGTGGTGGCTTGATCGAGGTCGAGAGCAGGACCAGCCGAAACACGCCAATGCAGTTGGTGAACGGCCCGTAGGTTTGCCAGTGCTTCTTGATCGCCGCCACCAGCTCGGGCGTTACTGGGACCATCCGCACCCGCTTCGACTTGGTATTGGCAAACACCAGGGCGTTGCCTCGAATCCGCTCCGGTCGAAGCGCTTGAGCCTCACCCCACCTCGCCCCGGTCGCCAAGCAGACCCGCGCCACCATCGCCGGATGCGGAGACGTGGTCCGCGCCAGAAGTGCATCGAGCAGCTCGGAGATCTGCGGCTTGGTCAGGTAGGCCAAGGGCCGTTCCTGCAACCGAACCGGACGAATACGTGTGAACGGACAGGGATAGTCGATCACGTCGAGTTTGTGCAGCTCGTTGTAAACCGCTTTCAGGTAGCCAAGGCGATTGTTCGCCGTCTTGCCGGTGACACCAGCTGACATCCAACGCGCGCGCGTGGCGGCGATCTTCGCGCCATCGACCATACGTGCTATCGGATCGCCCATCGCCTTTGCACACGCCCGCAGGATCGCCACACGACGAACGCCATCGGAGAGCGAGACGCCGTGAAGGTCGAACCATAGCTCGACCAGCTCTGACAGCCTGCGCTTGTCCTTTGGCCGCGGTGCCCAATCGTTAGATTCGCTGCACTTGGCTCGACAGGTCGCCTCGAAGCGCATTGCCTCGGCCTTGGTCTTCAGCGTCTTGCGGAACCGCTTGCCTTTGACCGGCTCGACGTCGACCCGCCAGCGACCGTCAGAGAGCTGCTGGATCGCCATCAGACCGCTCTGCCCCATCGAACGTGGCGTTCTTGAAGCAACGTTTTGATGTGCTTGTACAGATCACGCTCGCTCATGTCCTTGGCGGCGTAGTGGTCACGAATGACCGGCCAGCATTCCCAATCCTTCAGTCGATCAAATGCGGTTTTAGCGCCCACTCGCTCCCGTGCCAGCAGGCTTACGAAGTTTCCCAGGAACAGTTCCACGTTCTTGCCAGAGAAGCCCCGTGAAGTCTTGTAATAGCGTTTGTACTCCGTTTCATCGACCAGAGAATCGACCGCCACATCGACCCGCACGTCATCACGCATCAGCGTCCAGATCGGTTCGTATTGCCCTGGGCGGTGCAACAACTTGAACTGGCAAAGCCCGTAGCGCCACAGGCCGTCCAAGTGGGCGGAGAACGCTGCAAACGAATTCGTTTCAATGGCCTCACCGGTCTTGGCACTGATCGACCCGCTAGCGAACTGCTGGATGACCGAATGGTGATAGCGCAGCTCGACCCGCCATACATCTTGGGTCGGGTCGTAGTTATCGGGATCGGTCGAATCGAACGAATCACGGCGATGCCAGACACTTTCCCAGAAGTCGAGCTTATCGGTCGCGCGGGCCTGTTCGGTTTTGTTGTAGATGCAGAGCTGAACGCCACCAGCAGAGCCGAACATGGACGTTTCACCACGACCGTAGACGCTGGACTTGGTCGCCCAGTTGATCTCGTTGATACCCGAGATATCCCGGTGCGTCCGCGCGCGACAGTGCAGGCGTGCCACCAGATCCACCGGAGGCTTCCAGCCCTGAAGATCCAACGCCAGATGGACAGCGCACTGGTTGCGTTCGCGGTGTGTCATCACGGCTGCAGCGTAGTAGTCCATCCGCTCTTGCAAGCGCTCAGGCGACAGCGCGTCGATGGCGTGCGGCGACACTTCGATTTTCAAGTGCGGGCCGATGTTCTCGAGCTTAGCGTTGAAGTTCTTGATGAGCAGGATGAACCCGAGGTCAGCATTCTGGAGCTTGTACTGGTAGCCCGAGTCCCGCCCTACTCGTCCGGCGTGCCAGAACTCCCCGGCGAACTCGACCATGACGCCCGGTTTCTCGAACAGCGCCATGATCTCTGGACGGATCAGGCCGCGGTACAGCTGGCGGACCGTATCGACGCCGCAACGCAGCAAGCGAACGCCTGACAGGTCAGTCAGCTTGGCCGAATGGCTATCGAAGAACAGTCGCCCGGTTAGGGTTTCTTGGAAGTTCTGATCAACACGAATTTGGTCTTTAACGCTCATTCTCTTGTGCTCCAAATTGCAACGAATTGACACTGTTCAGTTGGGTTTATCTGACGTGTTACAGGGACGTCAGCGCGCGCGTTTGCACGCCGGCTCGTGCCTCGCCGCGCGTGCAAAGAGCGCGGAGCGCACGCGCGCTGACGGTCATCACCACAGGAATTTCCCCTTCTCATAGGGCACCACGACCACGGACGAGCCTTTAGGGGCTGACTGCAGGCCGCTGGCGACCGCCTGTTCAAATGCCGGAGGCGGACTGCTGGCGTGCATCGGCCCCTGCGGCGGTTCTGGGTCGGGCTTGGTGTCGTCGAAGTAGCCGTTCTGCACGACCGACCTGCAGAAGCCGAACGACACATCCAGGCGCGTGCCTTGTTGGGTGTTGCATCGACACCCCGTCAGCCCTTCATCGCTGTCGCCGACCTGCATGCGTTTGTAGTTGCGGGCGATCAGGTCGCGGTCGGTGGTGGCGATGCACACGGGCTTCGGGAAGGTCTGCGGTCCGGTCAGTGCGTCATACACCGGCGCTGATGCCGGCAGGTCCTGCACCCTGGGCACGCGCTTGCCCAGATATTGCTCGACGGTGAGCGGTGCGGCCTGTTCGGTGTCGGCGCTTGGCCGGATGAAGGCGCCGACCGTATCCCGCACCTGATCGACCATGCTGCCGGCCGGCGCGCTGGTTGCGGTCGCGGCTTGCGCTTTCTCGGCTGCGTAGCGCTCGTAGGCGCGATAAACGAGGATGCCGGCACCCACCAGCACGCAGATGGCCAAGATGAACTTGGTCGGCACCTTGGCCTGGAAGTGGTGCTTGGCGTTGCTGCTGGTGTAGGCACCGAAGTAGCGCTTATCCAGGCGCAGCGACTTTTTGTCGGCGTCCTTGAAGCTGGTCTTCAGCTCGACCTTCTCTACGACGACTTCCGACTCGAAGCGCAGCAGTTGGGCGGATTTGAAGACGCGCCAGTAGTGAATGTGCGTGTTGCACAGCCGACGAAGGTGAACATCGAGATAGCGCGGGTCCTGGGTGACGAGGTGAACCTCATGGCCCTGGTGGCGCATGGTCTCGAAGCGGGTGATGTGCTCCGGTGGCCGCGCCCGTGGATCGCGTGAACCGAACCAGCCCTGCGCTTCGTCGACGACGATGATCGAATCGTTCGGCAGCTCGAACCACTTCTCGGGGTCTTCGAACTCGAACCACTGCGCTTGCAGCTGATCGGGTTTGAGGCCGTTGATGTTGTGGAAGTAGACGACACGGCCTTCGGCGTGGGCCTTCTGGTCGACCTCGCGGATGGTGTTCAGGGTCTTGCCATGGCCGGGCTTGCCGGTACGGATAACGAGCATGACGGCGCCTCCTTATGCGTCGATGGAGGTGCCGCCCGGCTTGCGCCAGACCTGATTGCGGCGACGGTCAGTTGCCTTGTCGATCCCGGCGAGCATGAAGCGCGTCGAAATGGCGGCGAAATACAGGTTCACCACCACATCGAACTTGGCCAGCCCGAGAACGCCCTGGATCACCGGCCCGACATCACCCATCAGCCCGAACAGGTAATCCTGCGCCTGGCCAATGATGAGGTTGAAGCCCAGGTAGGTGACGAAGCCGAAGCCGAGGATCTTCAGCACCATCTTCACCAGTGGGCCGAGGATGATGACGAGCATCTGCACGAAGAAGAGAAACTGCATTACTGACCTCCTACGCCGCGACCCACATACAGGGCAGCGAGAACGGTAGCCACAGCCACGAACAGGCCGCTCAGGTCACTGGCGGCGCGACAGAGGGGCTCGTAACTGATCTGGAAAGAGCGCCCGCCACCGGTGCGCAAGCTGAAGCTTTCGGCGCTGGGGCAAGTGGCAGGCAGAAAGCGAGTGCCCTGGTTGACGAAGGACGGCAGCTGAATCTCGGCGCCTTCCTCGAGCTTGAACTTGTCGCCCTGGACGGCGGATTCGATGGCCGGTTTGTGCTTCTCGAAGTCGGCCTGTTCTTCGGCGTGGCAGCGCAGTTCCTTTTGCTGGCGGAGGATCGCGCACTGGACGGCATCGCCGACGCACTTCACCTCGGCATCACAGGCTTCGCCTTCTACGCCGGGCTTCTCGCACTTGTAGGGGTCTTTGGCAGGGTCGCATTTGCCATCGCCTTCACCTTCACCTTCACCTTCACCTTCGCCCTCACCGTCCCCTTCGCCTTCGCCTTCGCCTTCGCCGTCTCCCTCACCATCTCCCTCGCCTTCACCATCTCCCTCGCCATCCCCATCGTCGTCCCCATCCCCTTCGCCGGGTTCCTCGGTGTTGTCACAGCCGCCCACCTCGACCTCGGGATCACATGGCGGCGGCGGTTCCTTGCTGCAATAGGTGCCGTTCCAGGCATATCCGTCTGGGCAGTTGTTATCGGGATCAGGTGTTGGGGTTTCGTCGGGGTCGGTCTGCTGACCGGGATTGCCCGGTTCCTTGCGGGTGTCTTCGTTGCACTCGACGCCGTTGCCGGTGTAGCTGTAAACGCCAAACACGCCCGGCGGGTTGCCGCTGCTGTAGACGTAAACGTTGGTGGCCGCAGTGAAGCCAAAGGCGTACTGGCAGCTGTTGGCGCAGACCGAACCCGGCGGTTCGATCACCGGCTGGCCTACCGCTTCTTTCATCTTGTGTTCGTGGGTGACGACCTGGCCGATGGTGGCTTCGCAGCGATTGGGGGCCTCGCACAGTCCGGTTGAAGCGTTGTAATTGGCGCCGTTAGGGCAGCTATCGCCTGAGCGAGTGGCACGCCGAGGTGTGCCCGAAAGGATGTAAGTGGGCGAGCCATCCTGTCCGGTACTTTTAGTGGTGCGAATGAAATAGCACCAGTACTGGGTCGGGGTCGCAAACTGGGCATAGGCATGCCGATAGGAGTAGTTGTCGCTTTCGGCAGGAACGTAGTTTCGGCAGGCGGTTTCCGGATCAGGGTACTGGGTTCCGCCAGTTGTGGTGGTCCAGTAGTAATCAACCGCAAATGCCGGATTGACGAGAAAGAGCGAGGCGGCAACCAGCGCAACTGACGATAAGCCGCGACGAATAATGGACATTACGCCTCCTACACCCGCCCAAAAAACACGAGATAAAACGCCAGGGTGGTGAGGATCAGGACGTACAGTTCGTAGCTCATGGCGTTTCCCTGGAAGAGAAAACCCCGCCGGAGCGGGGTTTGTTTGCTTCGGCACATGCAGTGCGCGGTTCCCGGTTACAGGGCGCGGCGCATGTACTTGAACGCCATCGCGGCGATGATCACGGCGAACACCGCCCAGCCGATGGTGCCGACGTCGGTGCCCGCGGTATCCAGCGCCGCGGTGGCTTCGGCCGGGACTGCCGCGTAGACGGAGCCGGCAGCAGCCGAGAGGGCAACGGCAGCGCCGAGGCCGATTTTCTTGATGAAGTGCTTGTTCAGTTGCATGGGTGATACCTCACTGTTTCAGGGCTTTTTTCAGGACCAGGAAACCGAACACGGTGGCGAACAGAACAATCGCTTCGCCTTGCAGCTCGGAGACTTGGTCCCAGGTCAGTGCAGAGCCGTAGAGGCTTTGCATTTCCTCGACCGTGAGAGCGACCAGCGAGCCGGAGCAGATGGGCGAGCCATCGGCGCCTTGCAGCCAGTCACCGTCACAGGCGAGGAAATTCATTCGCCGGCCTGCTCAAGGTCGGCGGTTTGTTCGGAGGGTTCGCAGTCAGGGCAGACGGCGAAGTGGGGCGGCAGGCTGAGGTCTGGCAGCAGGTCGCTTTGCGGCGCGGGCAGCGCCATGAGCTTGCCCATGTCGTTTCCGCAGCAGTCGCAGTACACCCGGTCATCGATCAGCATGGCCGCCCCTCCCGATTAGTTGGCCTTGGCCGGGTCGCCGGCTTTGGCCTGGGGTTGAGCTGGGGTGCGCGGGGTTTCAGCAGCGACGCGGGTCTGAACGGCTTCGAGCTGGAGCGCCAGATTCTTGCCCTTGTTCTGCCCACCACGGGCAATCTCGAAATGGATACGCACCAGTTGCAGCGGCTCGAACTTGGCGCCGGCTGCGAAGATCTCGTCGGCTACTTCGTCCGCTGCTGCCATGCCGATGATCGACAGGCCGTGTTCGGTCTTGCCGTCCGGCTCATCGCCGTAGAAGACCTTGATGTACTTCTGGCCGGCTTCGCCGTCGAAGCGTTGAGTGCCGAGAAATGCAACTTCCATAGTCGAACGTGCCATCTTGGGTTTCCTCTCTCTAGTTGCGCTTTATTGCGCTGCTTTGCTTTCTGCAGGCCGAGCGATTCCGAACGAGTGAAAAAGCAATTTCACTGCGACCGGCTTGTTACTTGGCTTGCGGGTTATCTATAGCTGCATTTAAACGTTCTTGGAACAACTATTTACCAAGTATTAAAACATTCAATACTTCATTTCTTAATGAGACGAATAGTGCTGAATTGACACTTTCCACTTGAGCAAACATTAATTTAATTAATCATCCGCAACGCTGTTTAACACCAAGGGCTCTGCCCTTGTAATCCCGCTCTTGCCGCCGAGGGCTCGGGAGCGCGGGAGGGAAAAGCGCTCCCGCACTCACGAGCGGAGGCTGTTTCGGTTCGTGCAGGGTCAAGGGTGCGCTCCGCCCGTGCTTCCGTTCGCCGGATCGGTGAGGCGTGATCCGACGAGCCGGGAGCGCGGCCCTGGACCTGTTCGGCTGCGCGCTCAGCCTTATAACGCTCAGCGACATAGCGACGCAGCTCGACGAGGGACCGGTGTTTCGTTGGCTCGCCGCCATCCAATGGAATGAACAACGGAACGTCGCGGCGATAGGTAACGTGCCCGTACAGCTCTCCGCCAACGGTCAGCTCCCGCCCGATCTCATGCCAATTAGGCGACGCGATACGAACCTGCATCCGCTTACGCCCTACCCCACCAGCTCGAACGGTTCGTGGATCGGGACGAAAGGCGTTGGCCTGCCAGTGTCGAGCACAACGCTCCACCACTTCGCGGGGCGGTCGGGTGGCGTGTGCTTCTCGCAGATAAAGGCCGGTTCCACTGTCCAGTCCGAAAGCAGAGGCTGCCAGGTTCCACCGACGCAGCCCATTTGCAGCGTGCGAATCGGCCGCGCATAGGCGGGGCGGCATTGGGCGCAGGGTGTGGACCGGGAGGGACCGGGGTTCGCCATTTCGCGTCTGGACCAGCAGACAGAGCAGTCGCAGTCCTGGGCGTGCGGAAGGCGTTGATAGCTGGCCGGCTTCTGCATAGGTCATCCCCTCCCCTGGCTTTCCGTAGACGGCGCGGATCATGCGGAGCGCTCCTGTTCATTGGTGCTGGGCGCAACCTGGGCGAAGGACGCTTCCAGGCGGATGACGATTTCGGCGTTCAGGGAGCGGCGAGCAGCCCAAGCGGACTGCTCGACCTGGGCGCGGAGTGCAGCAGGCATGCGCAGCTTGAATTGCGGGTCTGTGCGGCTCATTGGTTCACCCCCGGAAACCGCACCAGACGGGTGTTGGCCAGCTTCACGCTCTCGACGGCGCCAGTTCTGACCCAGCCAGCGACCATATCTACGGATATACCGGCCAGAGCGGCGAAGGCGGCTTGCGTATAGAGAGGAGGATTCATGCAGTCCACTCCTGTTCCAACAGCCAGCTACGCAGCAGCGCACTGTTAATCATGCGGCGCTTGCCGAGCTTTACGGTGGGGAGTACGCCCCGGTAGACCCAGGCGCGGGCCATGGAGCATGTCAGGCCATTACGTTCCGCCCAGGCTTCGACGGTTTCCACGTCCTGCTGTGGGGCGATCAGCTTTGAAGGTTCTAGCTCTTCCAGTTCCATGCTCGTTCCGTCACTATTCGTGGCAGTAAGCGCACCTGCGCTGATGAATTATTTATCACGGGGCAAATGTACCAGTGATGAACTATTTATCAATAAATTATTCATCATTGTTAAGAGCTTTTTGGAATGATAGAAGAGCGGCTTAGAACGCTTGTTCGTCATCTCGGCGCGACAAAGCTGGCCGAAAGCACCGCTATCAAGGAACGCCAGCGATGGCAGACCGTAGCGACCAATAGAAAGGTGAAAGCCAGGATCGAAGACATGGAAGAGCTGCTGAAAGCTTTTCCGCAGTACGAGCTTTGGCTTTGGAAAGGCGAAGTCGATCCGGCCCAGGGGCAATACTCTCCAGGCTATGAAGAGGCCCATTCAAACTTGCCCAATCAAAGCGCGGTATAGCACTTACTAAAGAAGTAGCTGATAGATGGTATGTGTATGGAAAGCGCAGATTTTGAACAGCGCGGTCAGTAGACAAGGACAATGGAGCCGGCCATGGACGATATAAACCCTATTGACAAAAACAGTATATCTAAAGATTTTGTTCTAGAGGCATTAACAAGGTGGAATTACTTTCCCACTCAAAAAAAAGAAAATGAGTACACCCCTCTATTACATAGCAAAAGCTTCACCCCGCTCGTTACAAAGGAACTGTCTAATCTAAACCTAACAAAAAACGAGCTAAAGTATGGTTTTGACCAAGTGGAGTTTAGACTAACGCGCCACAACTCCACTTCAAGAATACTATCAATACCTCACCCCCACGCATACGCCATACTCTGCCACACGCTATTCGAAAACTTAGACAAAATAGAAAGCGCCACTCAAATATATAAAAACGAAAACAGCATAATAAAACCCAGCCAAGATTATGGCGATAAAATAATAACAATGGATTATGAAGACCCTCTAGAAAAAACCAACAGACTAGTCGAACAAAGCTTCGGCAAAAAGTTTATGGTTAAAGCAGACATAAGCAACTGCTTTCCTAGCATATACACACATGCATTACCCTGGGCCTTGGTTGGTTTTGAGCATGCTAAAGCGAACCGAAGCAAGGATCTTTGGTTCAACAAACTGGACACTAATTTAAGAACTATAAAAAGAGGAGAAACTCAAGGCATCGGGATCGGCCCGGCAATCTCAAACTTTATTGCCGAAATAATACTCTCCAAGATAGATCAGGAACTTCGTCAAAAATACGCATATTATCGCTATATCGATGATTATACGTGCTATGCGAAAGACCACAGTGAAGCCATTAGCTTTATCTATGACCTTGAGAATCAGTTAAAAAGATTCAAGCTCACCTTAAACCCTCGTAAGACAGAGATTCTTGAGTTGCCATCGAGTAACGCTTGTTCCTGGGTTATAGAGCTCCAATCCAGAAGCCCTATCGGTTACTTAACTACAGAAAGCAACGAAACCATAAGCATCAAACATAGCGCTCGCGATGTCATTAGGCACCTAGAGCTAGCTCTCCATCTAAATAAAAAAGACCCCGACGGCAGCGTGCTTAAGTTCGCTGCAAAGTCAGTCATGCACCGATTAGATAGCGATGCTAAAGAGCCTTTTACACACTACCTACTGAATCTGTCATTCACCTATCCGCATTTACTTCCATTGCTCGACTCAATTTTATCTGACAGTGAAGTCAACGCCGAGAAATATACCAGACACCTCAATGATATTTTGTTAGAAAATTATCATCTCGGCCGCTCCGATGGTATGTGCTGGCCCCTTTACTACATCCACAAACACAAACTCAAATTAGAAAACAAAAGTGCCGAAGCGATTGTGAAATCGCAAGACTGCACTGCACTTTTGCTGCTAGAGCACTTTGAAAGCTACCATGGAGCATCGATCCCATTAATAGATAGTCTTGAAGAAGGCTATGACCAGCATAGATACTGGCTACTAACCTATCAACTTCTAAAATGGGGGAGATTAGCAGAAAAGCACTTAACACCAGCCTATGAAGTTATGCTCAAGCACGAAGTTAGTTTTTCTGCTCTCGACCAACAAACAGGACATTCAGAACAACAATTCGAAGCCATGAAAATTCAGGCGCTATTCTCAGAGGAGCAACTCCCCTTCTAATTGGAAAAAAGGGGGAAGATTTATTTAACAACCCGATAACTGAGCAAGGAGGCCTGATGAGATCAGATTGGGATGATGCACCCGATTACCTACGCAACAGAAAGCAACCGAGCCCTTGGCGATTCCTGGCGATCCTGGGTATCGGTTCCGCGGTACTGTCAGCACTGGCGTTTACGTTCGGCAAGCCGGTTGTACTGGACGTAAACCAGATCAAGCAAGGCATCCATGTCGGCGGCAAGCCTTGGTTTAACCAAGAGCCAGAGCAGCCCATACAGCCGGATAGCCAGCCTTCCGTTGCAATCTACGAAGCCCCGGCAGCAGAACCAACACCAGCGCCCCAGCAGCGACAGCTGAGCCAGGAAGAAATCGAATGGTTCGAAGAGCGCACAGCAGAAGCGGTTCAGCCCCGTCAAACATCGTTTAACGATAGCAACTACACGCCCCGCCCCGTCGCCAACACGATGCAGCCACCACCGGCCCGCTACTATGCAGCCAGCTCCACCAGCAGCACGCAAAAGCGCTCCGTTTCCCGCCAGACTCACCTCAGCAACTGGAGCTGGGAAAACGGCCACAACAAACAGCGCATCAGCGGCCAGTTTGAGTGGACAGTGGTAAACGGCCAGATCGACTACAACAGCGTGTGCCAAAACTACAAACGCGGCTCGCTGGTCTACCGTGACTGCCGTAAAGGTGCGAAGGTTGCGTTCAAGAGGATGTGCAGCCGGTACAAACCGGCTTGCGCCGCTGAAAATAATTACCTGCCATGAAATATGTCTAAAGCACCTAGAAAAATCATCTACTCGAAGTACCTATTCCACATTTCTATTGCATGGCTTGTGATCGGCATAGCGCTAGGCCACCTCTTATGTTTCATAACCCCTAGCGAAATAGGCAGCATCAATTCTTACACATATATTAGCCATTTAACTGAAAATAGCAGGTTAGCTACCTCAATTACAATCGCTCACACTGCCTTACTACCAATAGCAATAATCTTGATTAGGCGCTATGGATTCACCTCAATATCTATCCCAACGAGAGGACGCATACTTTTATTAATCATTTCGCTTCCTTTCCTCCCAGCATCATTAGGCCTTTTACCAGCGAGCGAAGGTACAAAATACCACGGATTAGCCATGACTATGGCTACATATCTAGATTGGTTCGGCGCCTCGTTATTTCTTTTTCTTTTTATGTGGGTATTCGCCTTTTCGGTTTCGGCGGCGTGCTCTAGGAAAACTAGTTCTGGCTAGCCACTTAGCTTTAACCGGAAGAGCAAAAAAGGACGAGCAAAAAAAGGGACAGATTTATTTCTGTATAAACCATAGCAACCAGATGAAGCTATCCCTAACGAGTCTTTCCATGCGTGCGCGGCAGCATATCTACCAAGGATAGCACTTCGATAAAGTTGCCCGCTTAACCTGGCAGAAATGCTCTCCAATATAAGGCTTCATATAACTCGCAGTGGAATGCACAACCGACGCCATTGCAATTAGAAATATAATTGCAACTATGTTCATGAATTTGCTACCACCGAATCGTTTTCCCCAACGATTTACTACAGCGAAAACAGCGAGACAAAAAAAAGGAATAGTACACAGGGCAATTGCGAGGCCTGTTAGGGTGATCGGCTTGGTGGACAGCACCGCTATGAGAATTAGCATTCCAGCCATCGGGACATGCTGAAGTCTTCGCGGCCACGGATTATTTTTCATTACGGGGCGCATATCTATCCTTAGATCTGCAAAGAAGAAAACGCAAGAATCGGCATGGCAGCGGATGTTAAGCATCTCCACTGCAAAGAGTAACCGACACTCTCACAAAGCTAGCGCTGCACATCATCTTGGAGCCAAGACGGAATATCACTCATTCCGTGCAGTATGCGCCAAATCTCAATGTGGCTCGGACGCTCCACGTAGAACACCACGTAGGGATAGCGCTTGAGCGGCCATGATCGCAACCCAGGAATATCCAGCTCATGGGCGTAGCGGTTGGAGCCTGATTCGGGATGGCGGCTGAGCTGTTTATAGGCATGCTCCAACGCATCAATCAGGCCCAGCGCAGCCTTGTCGGCCTCCTGCTCCACGTAGAAGGCAATCGCTCGATCAACGTCCTCGCGCGCTAGCGCTCTTGGGATGACTGGCTTTTGCTTCATCCGCGCGCATTCCGAACCCGATCACGCAGAGATTCGAAGTAATCGGCATCAACGGGAGCAGTCGGCGCCGAGGCGGCACCTGCTAACAGCAAACCTCGAAGATGCTGGCGGTCCTGGTCCTTGCGGATCAGCTCGCGGACGTACTCACTACTGGTGCCGTAGCCACGCTGATTGACTTGCTCGTCCACAAAGCTCTTCAGCGTCTCAGGAAGGGAGATGTTCATGGTGCTCATGCCGGCAGCCCCGTTTGGCAAAAATTGGCAAGAGCACTTTAGCGCGTTGCTAAACGCGGTGTCGATAAAGTGTCGAAATCACTGTGCCGAATAGCGACGAATCGAGCAGGCGGTTCGGTCTGGAAACCGCATAACGACACGCATTGAGCCGGAACGACACACTAAGCAAAAGGGTTCGATTCCCTTCGCCCGCTCCAGTCTTCGAAGGCCCTGCTCATGCGCGGGGCCTTTTCATTTGTGCCAGCGTATGGAGTTCGGCTACGAAGGCGCTTCGTCGTCAGGTTGCTAGCCCATCACCGTACTCAGCCGCGCAAGAACGTCAGCACTCGCTGTGTAAAGGCATCGCCAGCTTCGACGTTGGATAGGTGCGCAGCCTCGAAGGCGACCAGTTCGGCGCCGGGGATACTGGCCTGGATGAACTCGCCGTGCTCGACGGTGGTCACCGGGTCCTTGGCGCCACAAACGATCAATGTCGGTGCCTTGATCGTGGCGAGCTGCTCACGATAGTCGGCGTCGCGCACCGCCGCGCAATTGGCGGCGTAGCCGTCCGGCGAGGTGCTGGCGATCATGTCGGTGATGCGTGCCGCAACCGCCGGGTTGGCCTCGGCGAACTCGGCGGTGAACCAGCGCGCGATGGACGCATCACGCATGTCGCGCATGGTCTGTTCGCGACCGGCCAGGACGCTGTCTATCCGAGTGTTCCAAACTTCATCAGTGCCAATCTTTGCTCCGGTGTTGCACAACACCAGACGCTGTAGACGCTCGCCAGCGTGGATGCCCAGCCACTGGCCGATCAGCCCGCCCATGGACAGACCGCAGAAAGCAAAACGCTCGATACCGAACGCATCGAGCATGCCGAGCACATCCTGGCCCAGCTGTTCGATGCTGTAGGGACCAGGCGTCACGCCGGAGCCGCCGTGTCCGCGAGTGTCATAGCGCAGCACGCGAAAATGCTCGGCAAACGCCGCAATCTGGTCGTCCCACATCTGCAGGTTGGTGCCCAGTGAATTGGAGAGCACCAGTACGGGCGCATTTTCCGCGCCATCGAATCGATAGTTCAGGCTGACATCAGCCAGTTTTACGCTCGGCATTGTTCTTCTCACTTTGCGTTATGTTCGGCAGGCCGCTCTCTCAAGAGCCGTGTCTCACCAGGTGTGGGCCAATCACGCAGGCAGCTTGATGCGCGCTCGCATGTCGAGCGGGTGGAGCTCAATCCGCCTGCGCACATGGCCGCCGCTACAACCTGCTTGCGCTCGAGTCTCCGTGCGCGAAACTGCTCCCGCGAGCAACCGGTACTGCTTCGCTGTCAGACGCGCTCCACGACCAGCGCCAGCCCCTGCCCCACGCCGACGCACATGGTCGCCAGACCGAGACGGCCACCGGTTTTCTCCAATTGATGGACTGCCGTCAGCACCAGTCGCGCGCCGCTCATGCCCAGTGGATGGCCGAGGGCGATGGCACCGCCGTTGGGGTTCACCTTCGGGCTGTCGTCGGGCAGGCCGAGGTCGCGGGTCACGGCCAACCCTTGCGCGGCAAAGGCTTCGTTGAGTTCGATCACGTCAAAATCACTCACGGCGATGTTCAGCCGCTCGCACAGCTTGCGCACCGCCGGCACCGGGCCGTAACCCATGATGCATGGTGCGACACCTGCGCTGGCCATGCCGAGCACCTTGGCGCGCGGCTTGAGTCCGTACTTCTGCACGGCTTCGGGGCTGGCGAGAATCATTGCCGCAGCACCATCGTTGACGCCCGAGGCGTTGCCGGCGGTGACGGTCTTGTCCGGGCCGTTGACCGGCTTGAGCTTGGCCAGTGCCTCGGCGGTGGTGTCGGCGCGCGGGTGCTCGTCAGTGTCGACAACCGTTTCGCCTTTCTTGCCCCTGATCACCACCGGGACGATTTCCTCGGCAAAGAAGCCGGCTTGCTGCGCGGCCGCGGCTCGCTGTTGGCTGCGCAGGGCAAAGGCATCCTGATCGGCACGGCCGACCTGCCATTCATCGGCGACGTTGTCGGCCGTCTGCGGCATGGCGTCGACGCCGTAGAGCTCCTTCATCTTCGGGTTGATAAAGCGCCAGCCGATGGTGGTGTCCTCGATTTTCTGGGTGCGACCGAAGGCCGTATCAGCCTTGCCCATCACGTAGGGCGCCCGGGACATCGACTCGACGCCCCCGGCAATCGCCAGCTCCAGCTCGCCGCTGGCGATGGCACGGAAGGCGGTGCCGACCGCGTCCATGCCCGAGGCGCAGAGGCGGTTGAGCGTCACGCCCGGAACCGTCTCCGGCAGACCGGCGAGCAGCAAAGCCATGCGCGCGACGTTGCGGTTATCCTCGCCGGCCTGGTTGGCGCTGCCCATGAAGACCTCATCGACCGCTGCCGGGTCAAGGCCCGGGTTGCGCTCGAGCAATGCACGCAGCGGAATCGCCGCCAGATCGTCGGCGCGCACTGCAGCCAGCGCACCGCCGAAGCGGCCGATGGGCGTGCGCACGGCATCACAGATAAATACGTCGCGACTCATTCCTCACCTCCCAACTGACCATGAGCAGCAGCCGTGCGTGCTTCCAGGGCGCGCAGCGCCTCCAGCTCCTCGGCACGTGGCGCCTCGGTTACGGCCACATTGTCGGCAAAGCGGATCTGCCAACCGGTGTTCTCGATCACCTGCTCACGCGCAACGCCCGGGTGCAGCGAAGTGACCACGAATTCATTGGTGCCTTCTTCCGGCTCCATGATGCACAGATCGGTGATGATCGCCACCGGGCCTGCCCCTGGCAGACCGAGCTGCTTGCGGTGCTCACCGCCCTCGCCATGCCCGACCGAGGTGATGAAGGCGAGCTTTTCGACGAAGGTGCGATGGGACTGCTTGAGGATGATCAGCACCTTCTTCGCACTGCCGGCGATTTCCGGCGCACCACCGGCACCCGGCAAACGCACCTTGGGCTTGTGATAGTCGCCGATCACCGTGGTGTTGATATTGCCGTACTTGTCCACCTGCGCAGCACCGAGAAAGCCGACGTCGATGCGTCCGCCCTGCAGCCAGTAGCGAAAGATTTCGCCAGTGGGCACCACGGTGTCGGCGGTTTCGGCCAGTTCGCCATCGCCGATGGACAGTGGCAGCACCGACGGCTTGGCGCCGATCGGGCCGGATTCGTAGATCAGCACCACTTCCGGTGCATGGGTCAGGCGGGCCAGATTGGCGGCTTTGGACGGCAGGCCGATGCCGACGAAACACACGCTGCCGTTGCCCAGATTGCGCGCCGCGGCCACCGTCATCATTTCGTTGGTGCTGTAGTCATTGCCGAGGTGAGCGCTCATCAGTTGGCCTCCTGCTGCTGGGCAATCTTCGCGCGGTAGGCGGCGAAATCGGTGGTGCCGCGAATGTGGGTATCAATCCAGGCGGTGAACGCGTCGCGGTCACGGGCGATCGGGTCCCAAGCCTGGTAGAAACGGTTGTCGCGCTCGTAGTAACCATGCGCGTAGGACGGATGAGCGCCGCCTGGCACCAGGCACACGGCGGTCAGCGCCCAGGTCGGCAGCACGCAGGCATTCATCGGTGCTTGGAGGTCATCGACGATTTCCTCTACGGTGACGATGCAACGCTTCGCCGCCAATGCCGCTTCCTTCTGCACGCCGAGGATGCCGCGAATCAGCACGTTGCCCTTGCGATCTGCCCTCTGCGCGTGGATGACGGTGACGTCCGGACGCACGCTCGGCACGGCGGCCAGCACCTCACCGGTGAAGGGACAGGTAACCGACTTGATCAGCGGGTTGACCTTCGGCAGATCGGAGCCTGCGTAGGCACGCAGCACCGCAAATGGCAGACCGGAAGCTCCGGCGACATAGGCATTGGCGAGATCCGCGTGGCTGTGTTCCTCGATCTCCAGGGCCCGCGGCCAGCCCTTCTCCACCGCATCGCGCAGGCGATGCAGCGAACCGACACCAGGATTGCCACCCCAGGAAAAGATCAATTTCTTCGCACAGCCGGCGCCGATAAGCAGGTCATAAACCAGGTCGGGCGTCATGCGCACCAGCGTCAGGTCCTGCTTGTTCTGGCGGACGATCTCATGAGCGGCAGCCGTGGGGATCAGGTGAGTAAAGCCTTCCAGCGCGACGGTGTCGCCGTTCTGGACAAAACGCTCGACGGCTTCGCGGAGCATGAGGAGTTCAGCCATGAGTCGGATCTCGTATTGTTTTCGTACGCCGAATGCGTTGGGAAAACGTTAACGGTCCGATCACCGAGTCACAATCCGATAATCGACATACCGTTCGATAATCGAACAGTATGCTCAGTTGGAACCCACTCCAGTTGCGGCTCGCTTCGCGGGCTAGACGGGCTATGGCGCAATCGCCGCAACCTGTCTTTGACTGGCCTGAACGGGGCTTCCGCCATCGCATTTGATCAGTGGAACAACCGCGTGCTGAGTTCTCGGCTGGCTTCGAGCAGTACCGGCAAGAAGCGGGTTTCCAGTTCCTGGCGTGATACTCGCCCAGCGTGGGTGCCGACGTTCAGCGCGGCCAACACCTGGCCCGCGGAATCCTTGAGCGGAACGGCCAACGAGCGCAGCCCCATCTCCAGTTCCTGATCGATGACCACCCAACCCTGCCGGCGAATCTCGGCGATGTTCTCGCGCAACGCCTCTGGGCTATGCAAGGTTCGACTGGTTTTTACCTGCAGGTCAGCGCGGCCCAGGTAGTCGTCGAGCGCTGCGTCATCCAGCGCTGCCAGCAGGATGCGGCCCATCGACGTGCAATACGCCGGCAGTCGACTGCCCACCGACAGGTCAACCGAGATCAATCGCCGTGGCGTGGCCGAGCGCGCCACATAGAGCACTTCGTCACCTTCAAGGGTTGCCATCGAACAGGCCTCGTGAAGCTGCTCGCTAAGACGGTCGAGGATCGGCTGTGCAGTCACCGCCAGCGGCGTCGACGACAGGTAGGCATGACCGAGTGTCAGCACCTTGGGCAGCAGCGAATAGGTGCGTCCATCGGTGGTGACGTAACCCAGCTTCATCAGCGTATGCAGGCAGCGACGCACGGCGGCGCGGGGAATTTCCGTGCGATGGCTGATCTGCGCAATGGTCAGGTGACGCTTGCGCTCCTGAAACGCATGGATTACCGCCAGTCCGCGCGCCAGCGAGGTCATGAAGTTGGGATCGCCGGTCAGCGCCTCGATGCGCTTGGCAGGCGAAGCAACAATGGGTGGCGCCATTGATGGCTGAAGAACACGCGGATCATCGGTCATGGCAGAACACCCCAGGTTGCTGACAGTGGGGCGATTATCGATACAGCGGCCGATAATCGCCAGCACGCATCCAGCTGAGGCCCACAGGCGCCCATCTGCACCACCTACCCGCTCCGCTATCAGGCCGAACCGAGCCGGACGGCGGGCGTCTATTGAACAGGTTGCCGAAGCGGCAACGTACTCATGGCGCAATGGAGGATGGTGGATGAACGTAACCCGCGGAGTGATCTGGCTGGCACGCAGCGGCTACGCGGCACGGGGCGTGGTGTACGTGATCATTGGATTTTTCGCCATCATGGCCGCGATTGGCGCAGGAAAGACGGTAGATACCAAAGGCGCAGTCCAGCAACTGCTCGGCCAACCCTTCGGCAGCGTGCTGCTCTGGCTGGTGGTGATCGGCCTGCTGGCGCACGTGGCGTGGCGGCTGACGCAGGGCATCGGCGATACCGATAGGCACGGTCACGATGCCAAAGGGCTGCTGATTCGCACCGGGCTGGTGAGTAGCGGTGCGGTGAACCTGCTGCTCGCACTGTTCACCCTGAGCCTGCTGGTGAGCGGGCTGGATCGTTTCTCCGAGGCCGGCGGTGGTTCGGGTGGCGAAAGCACCGATAGCCTGATGCGCGTTCTCGGCCTCAAACACTCCCACTGGCTGATCTGGACGATCGCGCTTATTCCACTAGGGGTTGGCATTGCGCACCTGATCAAGGCCTGGCGCGCGCATTTCGAACGCTACTTCCAGTGCGATGAACGCACCATGCGTCTGGTCCGTCCCGTTTCCCGCGTTGGGCTGGCTGCTCGGGGCTGTTCCTTCCTGATTATCGCCGGGCTGCTGTTCATGGGCGGCAGCCGCTACGAGCCCACCGATCCACCCGGCCTCAAAGAAGCACTGGAAGCCCTGCAGGGTCTGCCCGCAGGCGGGGTGCTACTGCTGGCGATTGGTGTCGGCATGCTCGCCTTCGCCGTGTACAGCTTCGCGGAAGCGCGCTGGCGGCGGATCGACCTTTCCGAAGTGACGGATTGAAGCCTGGCGGCCGAAGAGATAGCCAAGTAGAGACGATGCGCTGAGCGGACTGGCGAAGGCGCCGTGCAGGTCGAGCAGCAACGCTCGACCTGCACTGTCTGATCACCCGGCGTGATAATCCGCGTCGGCTTCCTCGAAGCGCTTGACGATGCTCGGGGCCGGCTCGGCGCCCAGCTTGCTTACCACGACGATGGCGATGCTGGCGAGGATAAAGCCCGGAATGATTTCGTACAGCCCAAGGCCAATGAACTCCTTCCACACCACCACGGTGACCGCACCGACCAGCATGCCGACCAGCGCGCCGTTGCGGGTCATGCGCTTCCACAGCAGCGAGATCAGCACGACCGGGCCGAACGCCGCGCCGAAGCCGGCCCAGGCGTAGGACACCAGGCCCAGCACCTTGCTGTCCGGGTTGGAAGCGATGCCGATGGCGATCAGTGCGATCAACAACACCATGCCGCGGCCGACCCAGACCAGCTCGGTCTGCGAGGCGTTCTTGCGCAGCATGGCCTTGTAAAAGTCTTGCGTCAGCGCACTGGAGCTGACCAGCAGCTGCGCGCTGAGGGTGCTCATAACCGCTGCCAGAACACCGGAGAGGATGATGCCCGCAACCCAGGGGTTGAACAGGATTTTCACCAGCTCCATGAACACCCGCTCGCCGTTCTGGCTGACCGCACCAGCCTGCTCAGGATGATCGGCGAAGTAGGCGATGCCGAGAAAACCCACCGCGACGGCGCCCGCCAGGGTCAGGATCATCCAGGTCATGCCGATGCGGCGGGCGTTGGGGATGGTCTTGATCGAGTCGGCGGCCATGAAGCGCACCAGGATATGCGGCTGGCCGAAATAGCCCAGGCCCCAGGCCAGCAGCGAGACGATCGCGACGAAGGACAGCCCGCGGAACATGTCGAAGTTGGCTGGGTTCTGCGCTTCGATGGTGGCCATCACGGTGCCCATGTCGCCCAGGGCCAGGATGACGAACACCGGGGTGATCAGCAGCGCGAAGATCATCAGCGTCGCCTGCACGGTGTCGGTCCAGCTCACCGCCAGGAAGCCGCCGATGAACACATAGAGGATGGTCGCGGCCGCACCGACCCACAGGGCGTATTCGTAGGGCATGCCGAAAGTGGACTCGAACAGCCGCGCACCGGCGACCACGCCCGACGCGCAGTAGATGGTGAAGAACACCAGAATCACCAGCGCGGAGAAGATCCGCAGCATGCGGCTCTCGTCCTCGAAGCGATGCGAGAAATAGTCGGGCAGCGTGAGGGCGTTGTGGTTGTGCTCGGTGTGCACGCGCAGCCGCCCGGCGACGAAGATCCAGTTGAGCCAGGCGCCGACGATCAGGCCAATGGCGATCCAGCTTTCCGACAGGCCGGCGACGAAGATCGCGCCAGGCAGGCCCAGCAGCAGCCAGCCGCTCATGTCCGAGGCACCGGCCGACAGCGCCGTGACGAAGCTGCCGAGGCTGCGACCGCCGAGGATGTAGTCGGAGAAATTCTTGGTAGCGCGATAGGCGATGAAGCCGATCAGGATCATCGCCGCGATGTAGATCACGAAGGTGATCAGAGTGGGAGTGCTGACGTTCATGGGACTTGTTTTCCTTGTTGGTCCTGACGTTCCGCCACAGCCCGGGATGCGACCGGCACCCGCAACGGAGCAATCGAGGGGCGCAAGGATAGCGCGTCGCTGACATCCGCGCCCGTGACTGCCGGCTCTTCATTGTCAGGGTCTGGCCTCTGCAAACGAAAAAAGGGTCGGCAACCGGTGCCGACCCTTGCGCCGTGGCAATCAGCCTTATCAGAACGCCAGACGCATGCCTACGGTCAGGTTACGTCCGGGCAGCAACACGTCGTCCTTGATGAAGGACGTGTGCTGGCGGGCTTTCTCATCCAGCAGGTTATTGGCCTTGAGGTAGAGCAGGTAGTTCGTCTGGTTCAGCGAGCCGCTGTAACCCAGGCTGGCACCGAGCATGTTGTAGCCACCAGTTTCGCTTTCGTAATCGGCCAGCTCGTCCTGACGCTGCACGCGATAGAACTCCAGCTGACCGTTGAGCGCCGGCGTGAAGCTCTGATCCAGCCGCACGCCTAGGCGATCGGCCGGGATGCGCGGCAGGTCGCCGCCACCGTCGCGCAACTTGCCGCGCACGTGATCACCAAAGAGGGTGAAGGCGGTGGCATCGGTTGCCTGGAAGCGCACCTCCCCTTCGGCGCCGGTGAGCACGGCATCCTGCTGGCGATACTCGATCTCGCGGTAGCCGCCACCAATGTCGTTACCGGTGTCGGCGGCATAGATGAAGTCATCCACCTCGTTGCGGAAAACGCTGAGGCTGAAGGTCGTGCGGCCGGCGAACTTGCGCAGGGTGATCTCGGCGTTGTGCGAGGTTTCCTCTTCCAGGTCGACATTACCCAGCTCGACGGTGCGGGTCGCCGCATGCGGGCCGTTGGCGTAAAGCTCTTCTGCGCTGGGCAGGCGTTGCGAACGGGTCAGCGAAAAGCCCAGCGAGTACTGCGGGGCGAAGGTCCAGACCGCACCGGCGGACATCGAAGTGCCGCTGTGGTCGGTATCCGGACGGCCATCGGCATCGATGTCCTGCCATTCGTGACGCAGGCCGAGCTCGTAGCGCCAGGCGCCGGCGGTGTATTCCTCCAGCAGGAACAGACCGTGGTTACGGGTCAGCGTCTGCGGCACGTAGGCCTCTTCGCCAAGGGCTTCGAAGTCGCGACGCAGGGTCTGCGCGCCGACCACACCGCGCCAGCCGAACAGCGGCTGATGGGTCAGTTCCAGGCGTGCGTCGGTAGCGTCGTTGTTGAAGCGGGTGCCCACTTCGCCGCCTTCGATTTCCTTGTGCTGGTAGTCGCTGTGGCCGATGCGCAGCCGCGCCAGTTCGAAGCCCGGCAGCGGGTCGCTCAGCTCGCCGCGCAGGTCCCAGCGCTTCTGGCGCATGTCGACATAGGGCACGCTGCCATGTTCGTCATGATCATGGTCGTCGTCATCGTCGTGGTCATCATGGCCACCACAGTGCCAGTCGCTGCCGTGGGTGTGGCAATCGGCGTGCTCATGGGCCAGCAGCCCGTAGCGGTTGTTCTGCTCACCGTAGGCGGCGCCGATGAAGCCGCGCTCGCCAATGAAGCTGGCACCCAGATTGAAGCTGTCGGTGTCGTTGTAGGAGCCTTCCTGCTTTTTCGGCGAACCGGGGATTTCATAGGGATCGGCCTGGCGCTTGGTGCCTTCGGCACGCACGGCGAAATTGCCGCTGCCGGCGGTGATACCGAACACCCCTGCCCCTTCGTTGGCGACGCTGTTGGCGCGCAGCTCCAGCTCGCCTTCGTAGCCCTTCTCCGGGACGCGAGTGGGGATCTTCTTGTCGATCACGTTGACCACACCGCCGATAGCGCCGCCGCCGTAGAGCAGGGTCGCCGGTCCCTTGAGCACCTCGATGCGCTCGGCCAGCAGCGGCTCGCTGGTCACCGCGTGGTCGGGGCTGATGGTAGAAGCATCGAGCAACTCCACGCCATCGCTCAGCACCTTGACCCGGGCGCCATCCAGCCCGCGAATCACCGGACGCGCCGCACCGGCACCGAAACTGCTGGAGCGTACGCCGGGCACGCTTTCCAGGGTTTCACCCAGCGTCGCCTCGCGACGCAGCACCAGTTCATCTCCCTCCATCACGGCAGCCGGCGTGGTCATCTCATGGCTCTGCTTGGCCAGGCCGCTGGCGCTGACCACCACGGATTGCAGTTCGACCGGTTCGACGGCCCAGGCAGACGGAATCAGGGCCAGGCTGATCGCCCAGGCCAGGGGATGACGCTTCAGTTTCATGTGACTCTCCAGACAGTGGCGGTTGCCTTCCGAGGCAACCGAAGACGACTGTGCGCCGCCCCCGCTCGCGAGGGCCGGCTTCGCGGGGCGAGAATCTAACATGTTATATCGTAACGTTTAAGTCTGTTTTTCCTGTATCAAGCACAACGGATTCGCCCTGTTCGTGGTCGACATGGAAACGCCGTGCGAACCGCGCGCGGCTTTGGCACCGCTTCGGGAGACAGATCATGACCGTAGACATCGACACCACCACCGGTACCTGCTGCGTGGTCATCAACGGCAATACACACCGCAGCGCCCTGATGGACGTACGCATCACCACCGATCCACAAGCACGGATGTCGGTGATGAACATCGACGGCACCAGCATCCATGTACCGGAAGATGAAGCCGAACACCTGATCGCGGCGGGTGCGGTGGACGACCGCTCCAACCTGGTAGCGGACGACTAATACGGCGACCGGAAAAGCAAAACCCCGGCTAGCCGGGGTTCTGGTTGCGCAAGGTGATGGCCTACGCCGGCCAGGCGTTCAAGGTGCAAATGATCCTGCCGCGGTCAATGCACCCTGCCCTTCTTAGCCCGCGTGATAATCCGCGTCCGCTTCCTCGAAGCGCTTGACGATGCTCGGGGCCGGTTCGGCGCCCAGCTTGCTCACCACGAGGATGGCAATGCTGGCGAGGATGAAGCCCGGAATGATTTCGTACAGCCCAAGGCCAATGAACTCCTTCCACACCACCACGGTGACCGCACCGACCAGCATGCCAACCAAGGCACCGTTACGGGTCATGCGCTTCCACAGCAGCGAGATCAGCACCACCGGACCGAACGCCGCGCCGAAGCCGGCCCAGGCGTAGGACACCAGGCCCAACACCTTGCTGTCGGGGTTGGAGGCGATGCCGATGGCGATCAGTGCGATCAACAGCACCATGCCGCGGCCGACCCAGACCAGTTCGGACTGGGAGGCGTTCTTTCGCAGCATCGCCTTGTAGAAGTCCTGAGTCAGTGCGCTGGAGCTGACCAAGAGCTGCGCACTGAGCGTACTCATCACCGCGGCCAGTACGCCGGAAAGGATGATGCCGGCCACCCAGGGATTGAACAGAATCTTCACCAGCTCCATGAACACGCGTTCACCGTTCTGGGTGACCGCACCAGCCTGATCCGGGTGGTCGGCGAAGTAGGCGATGCCGAGGAAACCAACGGCGACGGCGCCCGCCAGGGTCAGGATCATCCAGGTCATGCCGATGCGGCGGGCGTTGGGGATGGTCTTGATCGAGTCGGCGGCCATGAAACGCACCAGGATATGCGGCTGGCCGAAATAGCCCAGGCCCCAGGCCAGCAGCGAGACGATCGCGACAAAGGACAGCCCGCGGAACATGTCGAAGTTGGCTGGGTTCTGCGCTTCGATAGTGGCCATCACGGTGCCCATGTCGCCCAGGGCGAGGATGACGAACACCGGGGTGATCAGCAGCGCGAAGATCATCAGCGTCGCCTGCACGGTGTCGGTCCAGCTCACCGCCAGGAAGCCGCCGATGAACACATAGAGGATGGTCGCGGCCGCACCGACCCACAGCGCGTACTCGTAGGGCATGCCAAAGGTGGATTCGAACAGCCGCGCGCCGGCCACCACGCCCGACGCGCAGTAGATGGTGAAGAACACCAGAATCACCAGCGCGGAGAAGATCCGCAGCATGCGGCTCTCGTCCTCGAAGCGATGCGAGAAATAGTCGGGCAGCGTGAGGGCGTTGTGGTTGTGCTCGGTGTGCACACGCAGACGCCCGGCGACGAAGATCCAGTTGAGCCAGGCGCCGACGATCAGGCCAATGGCGATCCAGCTTTCCGAGAGGCCGGCGACGAAGATCGCGCCGGGCAGCCCCATCAGCAGCCAGCCGCTCATGTCCGAGGCGCCGGCCGACAGCGCCGTGACGAAGCTGCCGAGGCTGCGACCGCCGAGGATGTAGTCGGAGAAGTTCTTGGTGGCGCGGTAGGCGATGAAACCGATCAGGATCATCGCCGCGATGTAGATCAGAAAGGTGATCAGCGTGGGTGTACTGATGCTCATGTGTGTCCCTCGTTAGTTGTTGTTTGGCGCAACGCGAGCGGACCCGCGCCTCACCTTGGCAGAGGGCGATGGCGAAAAGGCCATCACCTGTGACAGGCCCAACCCGGGCCCGTCAGTGGCGGAAGAGCGTCCGCCGACTGTCCAATTTTTGTTGTGTTCGGCAGCCTTAAGCCGCCGTTTTCACTGGGTGGATGGCCGAGACCATAACCACCCATTAAAAGCATTGCCTCAGGTCGGGCCTCCTACAAAAGCTGCCGGCGTACACCGCACCGCTGTGGGAGGCGCGCCCTCGCGGCGATTGCAGGCCGCAGGCCTGCCGCGACGTTCAATCGTCTCCAAGCGACAGCAGCGAGGCGTTGCCGCCCACCGCAGTGGTGTTGGTGGAGGTGGTGCGCTCGTTGGCGAAACGCAGCAGATAGCTGGGACCACCCGCCTTCGGGCCAGTGCCCGACAGGCCACAGCCGCCGAACGGCTGCACCCCGACCACGGCACCAATCTGGTTGCGGTTGACGTAGAGGTTACCGACCCGCGCCAGTTGCTCGATGCGCGCCGCGGTTTCCTCGTTGCGGCTGTGCACGCCGAGGGTCAGGCCGTAGCCGGTGCCGTTGATCGCCGCGACGACTTTTTCCAGGTCAGCCGCGTCGTAGCGCACCACGTGCAGCACGGGGCCGAACTGCTCCTTCTTGAGCTGGTGAATGCCGTCGATCTCGAAGGCTACCGGCGCCACGAAATGACCGTTCAGACCAGCCGGCACTGTCGCCTCGGCGATCAGGCGCCCTTCGCTCTTGAGCTGCTGGATATGCGCCAGCAGGCCTTCGCGGGCCTCCTGATCGATCACCGGACCGATGTCGTTCTCGCGCAGATGGGTCGGGCCGACCCTGAGCTCGGCCATGGCGCCCTTGAGCAACTCGATCACCCGGTCGGCGATATCACGCTGCACGTAGAGCACGCGCAAGGCCGAACAACGCTGGCCGGCACTGGTGAAGGCGGAGCCGACGGCATCCTTGATCACCTGCTCGGGCAGTGCCGTGGAGTCGACGATCATCGCGTTCTGTCCGCCGGTCTCGGCGATCAGCGTGGCGATCGGGCCTTCCTTCTCGGCCAGCTGGCGGTTGATGATGCGCGCCGTGTCGGTCGAACCGGTGAAGCACACGCCGACCACCCGCGGATCGCGACAGAACACACCGCCCAGGGTGGCGCCGTCGCCCGGCAGGAAGGCGATCGCTTCCTTCGGCAGACCGGCTTCGAACATCAGTTCAAGCGCACGCGCAGCGATGAGGCTGGTCTGCTCGGCCGGCTTGGCCAGCACGGTGTTGCCGGCCACCAGTGCCGCGGTGATCTGGCCGAGGTAGATCGCCAGCGGGAAGTTCCACGGGCTGACGCAGACGAACACGCCGCGGCCTTCATGGAACAGCTCGTTGCGCTCGCCAGTCGGGCCCTTGAGCTCCTCACGGCCGAGCTTCTGCCGCGCCTGCTGTGCGTAGTAACGGCAGAAATCCACCGCCTCGCGTACTTCGTCGATGCCATCCTGCAGCGACTTGCCGGCTTCCACCGTACACAGCGCCATCAGCTCGGCACGGTGTTTTTCCAGCAGATCGCCGAGACGCTCAAGCACCGCCGCGCGGCTCTCCACGGGTGTCGCGTTCCAGGTCGGCCAGTAGGCGGCCAGCCGCTCGACCGCCTGGCGTGCCTGCTCGGCGCTGGCGAACTGGGCCTGGCCGACGACCTTGTTCAGGTCATAGGGGCAGCGTACCTCGGACGGCGTACCGGCAAGGGTCCGGCCGCTGATGACCGGTGCGGCTTGCCATTGGCGCTCGAGGAAGGGCTGATAGGCGCTGGCCAGTTCGGTCCACTGATTCTGGATGTTCATGTTGATCCCTTGGGAGTTCTTGCGGTTGCCGAACAGCGCCGGCGGCAGCGGAATGCGCGGGTTGCCCGGCGCGGCGAATCTGCGCAGCTGGGTGACCGGGTGATCGATCAGCGATTCGACCGGCACGCGCGGGTCGACCAGCTGGTGAACGAACGACGAATTGGCACCGTTCTCCAGCAGGCGACGCACGAGATAGGGCAGCAGATCCTTGTGCGCGCCGACCGGGGCGTAGATGCGTACGTTGCGGGCGTACTTCTCGATCACCGTGTCGTACAGGGCATCGCCCATACCGTGCAGGCGCTGGAACTCGAACTCGCGCGGCTGCGAGGTTTCCTCGGCCATGGCCAGGATGCAGCTGACGGTGTGCGCGTTGTGGCTGGCGAACTGCGGGTAGATCACCCCACGGGTGTGCTCGGACAACAGGTAGCGCGCACAGGCGAGGTAGGAGGTGTCGGTGCCTTCCTTGCGCGTGTAGACGGGGTAGCCGTCCAGGCCCTGAACCTGGCACTGCTTGATCTCGCTATCCCAGTAGGCGCCCTTTACCAGCCGTAGCGGAATGCGTTCGCCAAGCTCGCGGCCGAGCAGCGTCAGCCAGACCAGCACCGGCAGGCAGCGCTTGGAGTACGCCTGGATCACCAGACCGAACTCGCCCCAGCCGGCGATGGCCGGGTCACGCAGGAGCTTTTCGTACAGCTCCAGTGACAGCTCGAGGCGATCGGCCTCTTCGGCATCGATGGTGATACCGACGTTCAACCGCCGCGCCAGCACGGCCAGTTCGCGCACACTGCCAAACAGCTCGGTGAGCACGCGTTCGCGCTGGGCGACTTCGTAGCGCGGATGCAGTGCGGACAACTTGATCGACACCGATGGCCGCGGGCCCTTGCCGACCTGCGGCTCGGCGCCGACGGTCTCCACGGCCTGACGGTAGTCGGCCATGTACTTGGCGGCGTCTTCGGCAGTCAGTGCCGCCTCACCGAGCATGTCGAAGGAATAGGTGTAGCCCTTCTCGCGCTCGGGACGGCCGTTCTTCAGCGCTTCGGCGATGGTCCGGCCAAGCACGAACTGCTTGCCCATCAGCTTCATCGCCTGGTTCATCGCACCGCGGATCACCGGTTCGCCGGAGCGTTTGAGCAGGCGACCGATGACGTTCTTCGGCCGGCCATCGGCGGTTTCCGGATCGACCACCTTGCCGGTCATCACCAGCCCCCAGGCGGCAAAGTTGACCAGCACGTTGTCGCTCTGGCCGAGGTGGCGTTCCCATTCGGCGGCGTTGAGCTTGTCGCGGATCAGCGCGGCGGCGGTGGCGGCATCCGGCACCCGCAGCAGCGCTTCGGCCAGACACATCAGCATCAGCCCTTCCTGGGTATCCAGGCTGTACTGGCGCAGCAGCGCATCGAGGGTGTCGACGGCATTGTCACGCCCGCGCACCGCCTCGATCAGGCTGCGCGCTCGCTCGCGAATGGCGGCAATGCCAGCCTCGCCGGGATCGGCAAGCTGCAGCAGTTCGGTGAGATATTGCGCCTCGTCAACGGCGTAGTTGGCGCTGATGGCGGGGAAGAATTCCGCGGCTTTCTGGTTGGCGAAGGCGCCTTCCAGCACGTGACCGGCCTTGAACATGCGCCGCTCCTCTTGTGATTGTGTCTGCTTATAGGTCTAGTCCACGGCCAGGCTGATGGTGCAGCACAAGACGAAGAGCCAGGTCGGGAGACGGAATGTAGGGGCAGCGTGACGCGACGTTCTTGCGCAAAACTACGGAAGTTTTACGAAAAACTACGAAAGCCGGGTGCGGAAACGCGGCGGTAATAAAAGCGCACCAGGATGGCGCAGGAATATGCGCCCGATAGCTGAAGAGCCCGCAAACAGGGCGATCAGGAGAACGCTCAGGAGTCGGACTTGCGCAATCCGCGAGGGGTCAAACCGAGGTAGCGGCGGGTCGCCGTGGTCAGTGCGCTCTGACTGGAGAAGCCGCACTCCTCGGCAATCCGTACCAGTGGCAGGGGCGTTTCGCGCAGCAGGCGGGCGGCACGGTCGAGGCGGGTCTTGAGCAGGTACTGGTGCGGCGTAAGGCCGACGCAATCCTTGAACTGGGCGTGGAAGTGGCTGGGGCTGAGGCAGACCACCTGGGCCAGCTCGGCGACGGTGATGCGCCGCGCCAGATTGTCCTGAATATGGTTGTCCAGCCGTTGCAGATCGAGCGGCCCGGTCGGGCGTTGCACGGACTCGCCGAACAGTCGCAAGTGCAACGCCCGCAACAACACGCCGCCCAGCGCTCGGGCCAGTAGCGGGTCGCTGCCGTAGCGCGCCAGCTCGGCACCGGCGTAGGCCAGCAGGTTCTGGAAATCGGCATCCAGCGCTGGATAGCGCGGCGCTTCGAACAGCCGGGCCAGCAGCTCCGGGTCTTCGGTGCCGACATCCTGCTCGTCGAGATCGATGATCAGCATGCGGTTGTCGCCCATGCCGGCGAAACCATGATCGGCATCACCCGGCACCAGACAGGCGCGCATCCGACAGACTTCGCCGCCCGTGCCGTTGACCTCGAATTCCGCGCGCCCAGAAAGCGACATCACCAGCTGGTGATAGTCGTGGGCGTGCTGATGAGTCTGGTCATCCAGGCGAAGCAGACGGGCGTTGAGCATGATGGGCACCTGTGCGTGCAAGCACTGTACCGAAGCCGGCTTAACGTGCCCACCCCTGGCTGACGGGATTGAAATCATCGGAACCACCACCCATCTAAGTTGCACGTATTCGCAACGGGTGCCGCATGAACGACGACGTCAATCAGGATCATATCGAGCAGGAAATCATCTCCTCCAACGGTCTCGTACTGCCCGATCAACAGCAACCGGACAAGCTCTACATCATCCCGGTGCACAACCGTCCTTTCTTCCCGGCTCAGGTTCTGCCGGTGATCGTCAACGAAGATCCCTGGGCCGAGACGCTGGAACGCGTGGCCAAGACGCCGCATCAGCGCGTGGCATTGTTCTTCGTCGACTCGCCTGTGCTGGATATGGCCACCTTCGATCCGGACAGCCTGCCGGAACACGGCACCATGGTCCGCGTGCACCACGCCTCGCAGGAAGGTGGCAAGCTGCAGTTCGTCGCCCAGGGCCTGGCGCGGGTGCGCATCCGCGGCTGGCTGCGGCGCAAACCACCGTACCTGGTGGAAGTCGACTATCCGAAGAGCGACGAGGACCCGCGCGACGAGGTGAAGGCCTACGGCATGGCGCTGATCAATGCGATCAAGGAGCTGCTGCCACTCAATCCTCTGTACAGCGAGGAACTGAAGAATTACCTCAATCGCTTCAGCCCCAACGACCCGTCGCCGCTGACCGACTTCGCCGCCGCGCTGACCACCGCGCCGGGCGTCGAACTGCAGGAAGTGCTGGACACCGTGCCGGTGCTCAAGCGCATGGAAAAAGTGCTGCCGCTGCTGCGCAAGGAAGTCGAGGTCGGCAAGCTGCAGAAGGAACTGACCGGCGAGGTCAATCGCAAGATCGGCGAGCGCCAGCGCGAATTCTTCCTCAAAGAGCAGCTGAAGATCATCCAGCGTGAACTGGGGATCACCAAGGACGACAAGAGCGCCGACGCCGACGAGTTCCGCGCCCGCCTGGAGGGCAAGGTGGTGCCACCGGCCGCGCAGAAGCGCATCGACGAGGAACTGAACAAGCTGTCGATCCTCGAGACCGGCTCGCCGGAATACGCCGTCACCCGCAACTACCTGGACTGGGCCACCGCCCTGCCCTGGGGTGTGTTCGGCCAGGACAAGCTCGACCTCAAGCGCGCGCGCAAGGTGCTGGACAAACACCACGCCGGCCTCGATGACATCAAGAACCGCATTCTCGAGTTTCTCGCCGTCGGCGCATTCAAGGGCGAGATTGCCGGTTCCATCGTGCTACTGGTCGGCCCGCCGGGCGTGGGCAAGACCAGCATCGGCAAGTCCATCGCCGAATCCCTGGGGCGGCCGTTCTATCGCTTCTCGGTAGGCGGTATGCGCGATGAGGCGGAGATCAAGGGCCACCGCCGCACCTACATCGGCGCCCTGCCCGGCAAGCTGGTGCAGGCGCTCAAGGACGTCGAGGTTATGAACCCGGTGATCATGCTCGACGAGATCGACAAGCTCAGCAGCAGCTACCAGGGCGATCCGGCCTCGGCGCTGCTGGAGACGCTGGACCCCGAGCAGAACGTCGAATTCCTCGACCACTATCTGGATCTGCGCCTGGACCTGTCCAAGGTGCTGTTCGTCTGCACGGCGAATACCCTCGACTCGATTCCCGGCCCGCTGCTCGATCGCATGGAGGTGATCCGCCTGTCCGGCTACATCGCCGAGGAAAAGCTGGCCATCGCCAAGCGCCACCTGTGGCCCAAGCTGCTGGACAAGACCGGCGTGCCCAAGCAGCGCCTGGCCATCAGCGACAGCGCCATGAAAGCGGTGATCGAGGGCTATGCCCGCGAGGCCGGCGTGCGCCAGCTGGAAAAGCAGCTCGGCAAGCTGGTGCGCAAGGCAGTGGTAAAACTACTTGAAGACCCGCAAGCGGTGCTGAAAATCACGCCGAAAGACCTGGAAAGCTATCTCGGCAAACCGGTGTTCCGCAGCGAGCAGGTGCTCTCCGGCGTCGGCGTGATCACCGGCCTCGCCTGGACCAGCATGGGCGGCGCCACCCTGCCGATCGAGGCCACGCGCATCCATACGCTGAACCGCGGCTTCAAGCTCACCGGCAAGCTCGGTGACGTGATGAAGGAATCGGCAGAGATCGCCTACAGCTACGTGACCTCGAACCTGAAGACGTTCAAGGGCGACCCGCAGTTCTTCGATCAGGCCTTCGTGCACCTGCACGTACCGGAAGGCGCCACGCCCAAGGACGGCCCCAGCGCCGGCATCACCATGGCCAGCGCGCTGCTGTCGCTGGCGCGCAACCAGCCGCCGAAAAAAGGCGTGGCCATGACTGGCGAGCTGACGCTGACCGGCCACGTGCTGCCGATCGGCGGAGTACGCGAAAAGGTAATCGCAGCGCGGCGGCAGAAGATCTTCGAGCTGATCCTTCCGGAAGCGAACCGCGGCGACTTCGAAGAGTTGCCCGACTACCTCAAGGAAGGCCTGACGGTGCACTTCGCCAAGCGTTTCGCCGACGTGGCCAAAGTGCTGTTCTGAAGGCAACGCCAGGCAAGCGGTACTTGCCTGGCGATCACCACCGGCCGATAGAGCATTCGAAGCCTCGGCTGCAGGGACTCTAGGCTTGGGCTGAAGCACCGGGACGGCTATCCTCTTCGCAACCAATCCGACCGGTGCCGCTCCATGCTCTTCGTTCGTCGCGCGTTACTGCCCGCCGCCGCACTGCTGCTCAGCGCCTGTGCACAGCAAACGCCCAACACCCTTACGCTGGATAACCATGCCCGCAGCTGCCAGCCCATGCAGCTGAGCCAGGGCCAGGAATTCAACCTGCGCTTGCCGAGCAACCCGACTACCGGCTTCCGCTGGTCACTCCGTTCCGATGGTGCGCCTCAGTTGAAACTGCTCGGCCCGGAGGTCTACACCGTTCCAGAGAAAGCCGGTGTGGTGGGTGGCGCCGGGGTGTCGACCTGGCGATTCCGCGCAGCCAGCAGCGGCGATACAACTCTGGCACTCGAGTACGCGAGGCCATGGGAACAGGATGTCGCCCCGGCTCAGCGATTCGACTGCCGCATCCGGGTGAAATAACCGCTATCAACTGGCCAGATCCCCGGCGTCACGGCTGAAAATCGCCTATACCGATTACAGGGGCGAAGTAGTCGGGGGGAACGGTCATGGACGGCTTCAGGATGTGTCTGCTCTGTTGTGCACTGCCAATACTGGCCAGTGGTTGCGGCAACCTGCTACCCAGCGAGCGCGCCGAGGTCAGCTCCAGCTTCCGCGACTATCTGGACGCCGAGACCAGCTTCGCCCGCGCCATTCCGGGCAGCACAACCCGCGCCGAGCTGTTTCAACTGGGCTTCGACCCACAGCATGGCGGCAATGGGCGCGTCCTCTCGTTTCTGGATGTGAGGCAGCTGTTCGTCCAACCGAACATACCCATTGAATACCTGCCGGACAGTCTGCTGACCTGTCTGCAGGCCAAGGACCGCTGCAATGGTTACGCCTTCGAATATACCCAGACCGATAGCCAGCGCGTCGGCAGCTTCTGGGCGGACGTACTCAACTTCCGCAAGAACCGCCAGGTGCAGGGCTGGAACCTGCGTGCGGTGTTCGTGCTGGTAGACGACACGCTGGTGCACAAGGTCAGCAATGGTGAGCCGCAGATTCGACGCTATCAGGTCCAGCGCAACCCGCTGGGGCCACTGCAGGGCGCCGGCGAATTTCTTTCCGACCAGCTGAAATAAGCAAACCTGGCGCGCACTTGGGCTAAAATACGCGCCTTTTTGCTTCGCTGGAACGCAGCTGTGACGCAACTTCCCGACCGAATCTATGCCACCCCGCAGGCGCAGATCGCCGACTTCGTGTTCAACGAGGACGTGGTGCGGGTGTTTCCCGACATGATCAAGCGCTCCGTTCCCGGCTATCCGACGATTGTCGAAAACATCGGGGTGATCGCTGCTCAATTCGCACAACCGGATACCCACCTGTACGATCTCGGCTGCTCGCTGGGCGCGGTAACCCAGGCGCTACGCCGTCACGTGACAGCCAACAACTGCCAGGTGATCGCGGTGGACAACTCCGCGGCGATGGTCGAGCGCTGCCGCGAGTACCTGCACGCGCAGGATTCGATGTTCCAGGAGCTGCTGCCGGTCGAGGTTATCGAAGGCGACATCCTGGCGCTGGAGTTCCGGCCAAGCTCACTGGTGGCGCTGAACTTCACCCTGCAGTTCATCGCACCGGAACAGCGCCCGGCGCTGCTCAGCCGCATTCGTCAGGCACTGGTGCCCGGTGGCGCGCTGATCCTGTCGGAAAAGCTTCGCTTCGAAGATGAAGACGAGCAACAGTTGCAGACCGACCTGCACATCGCCTTCAAGCGCGCCAATGGCTACAGCGAACTGGAAATCGCCCAGAAGCGCAGCGCCATCGAAAACGTGATGAAGCCCGACAGCCTGGAAACCCATCGCCAACGGCTACTGGATGCCGGCTTCTCCAAGGTCGTGCCCTGGTTCCAATGCCTCAACTTTGCCTCGCTGATCGCCCTGCCATGAATCTTGACCTGACTCCCCTCGCCTGGCGCCTGGCCGGCACCCCGCTGGCCGCCTGGGCCAACGGCGTTCAGCAGCAACTGGATGACAAACTCGCGGTCGGTCACGGTGATCTGCCGCGCTGGCGGCGCGCCGTCGACGCGCTGCCTGCGCTGGCGCCCGTGCAGGTCGAACTGCGTGACGGCTTCCGCCTCGACGCGACCTGTGACGACGCCACGCGCCAGGCCACCCACGATGCGCTGATGGGGCTCTCGCCGTGGCGCAAGGGTCCGTTCGACGTGTTCGACGTGCATGTCGATACCGAGTGGCGCTCGGACTGGAAGTGGGACCGGGTCGCGCCGCACCTGAACCTCGTCGGTAAACGTATCCTCGATGTCGGTTGCGGCAACGGCTACTACATGTGGCGCATGCTCGGTGCCGGCGCCGACAGCGTGGTCGGGGTCGACCCGAACTGGCTGTTCTTCTGCCAGTTTCATGCGATGAAGCGCTACCTGCAGGAGCTGCCGGTCTGGCATCTGCCCTTCGCACTGGAAGAGCTGCCGGCCAGGCTCGAAGGCTTCGAGACGGTATTTTCCATGGGCGTGCTCTATCACCGTCGCTCACCGGTCGATCATCTGCTCGACCTCAAGGATTGCCTGGTACGCGGCGGCGAGCTGGTGCTGGAGACGCTGGTGGTCGAGGGCGACGAGAACACCGCACTGGTGCCGGAAGACCGCTATGCGCAGATGCGCAACGTCTGGTTCCTGCCCTCGGTGAAGGCGCTGGAGCGCTGGTTGCGCCGCGCCGGCTTCGTTGACGTGCGCTGCGTCGACGTCAGCGTGACCAGCATTGAGGAGCAGCGCAGCACGGAGTGGATGCGTTACCAGTCGCTACCGGACTTTCTCGATCCGCAGGATCACGGCCGAACGGTCGAAGGCTTGCCAGCCCCCATGCGCGCGGTGTTACTGGCACGCAAGCCTTGACGGCCCGACTCTCCCTCAACGAGCGGGGCTTGTAGGGCTGCGCCGCTTGCGCCGCTGTGCTACCAACTGGCGCAACGGCGCTTGAGCCATTTCACCAAGCCGGCGCCGATCCAGATCCCGCGACATCAACTCGCGATCATCCAGCTTCAGCAGTTGTCGGTACAGCCGTCGCTGCCGCCAGGCGCTGAACCAGTCGTGCAGGCTACGCTGCAGGTCCAGCGGCCACATGGCGGGCATGTAGAAATCCGGCATCTGCGGCTCGGATTGTTGCCGTACACAGGTATCGCGTCGTTCACCAGGCATGCTCACCTCCGCTTCGCTCGCGGTGGCCACGGACTGTGACGCCACCGTTGACTACAGGATGAGCGGGCATCAGTCGTTCAAACAAACGACTAATATGAAAGCCTGTGTTCAAAAAAACTGAAGCCTTTCCTATGACCGAGCCGGTTGAGCAATCCACTACCTCCTCAACGCCGCTGCTTGAAAGCGATGTCTTGCGCACCTTCGTTGCCATCGCCGAAAGCGGCAGCTTCACCCGTGCGGCCGGGCAGGTCTATCGCAGTACCTCGGCCGTCAGCATGCAGATCAAGCGTCTTGAAGAAACCCTTGGGCGCTCCCTGTTCGTCCGCGAGGCGCGGCTGGTGCGCCTGACACCAGCCGGCGAGACGCTGCTTGGCTATGCCCGACGCCTGCTCAAGCTCAACGAAGAGGCCATCGCGCACTTCCTCCAGCCAGCGCTGCAGGGCCGCGTGCGCTTCGGAACGCCGGCGGATGTCGGGACGCGCATCCTGCCGGGCCTGCTGGCGCTGTTCGCTCGCAGCCACCCCGGAGTCGAAGTGGATGTGTCGGTCGCGCGCAGCATCGACATGATCGAGCGCATCGATGCAGGGGAACTGGACCTCGCCCTAGTCACCGTCGGCAACCTCGGACAGGACGACTCCAGAGGCGAGCCAGTACATAGTGAACCACTGGTATGGGCCGGCCGTAGCGGCGGTATTGCAGCGCTGCGCTCGCCGCTGCCCTTGGCCCTGGCCAGCCCCGATTGTGCCTGGCGCAGACAGGCACTGGATGCGCTCGATCGGATCGGTCGCCACTACCGCATCGCCTATTCGAGTGAGCAGACCTCCGGCCAGGAAGCGGCGATGATCGCCGACCTCGCAATCGCGCCCTACCCCGCGAGCCTGCTACGCCCTCCCCTGCAGTGTCTGGATGGGCAATACGGGCTACCGCAGTTGGGCGACTATCGGATCAATCTGCTGCGCGGCAGCAATAGGAGCGAAGCGGTCGACATCCTGGCAAAACAGGTGATCGCCGCGTTCGTCGAATATCGAAACCCGCGCGGCGGCCGTCGAGCCGAGCCAAACGAGGAGACGAGATGGCACGCTGGATGATCATCGCAGGCGCAGCGCTACTCTTGCTCGGCGTCGCGTGGCACTACTATCCATGGCTGTTGAACTGGTTCGGCCGGCTGCCCGGCGACATCCGCATCGAATCCGAACGCGGCCGGGTCTTCGTGCCGATTACCTCGATGGTGATCCTCAGCGTCCTGCTGACCGTGCTGGTCAACCTGTTCCGCCGCTGAGAGCGCTTCCGTTGAAGCGGGCCAGCCCGCCTATAACACCCGCACAGCAGAGCAACGCAAAGCTTGCCCATTGGGCGTCATCGCCGCGGAGGTGGAGGTGCTGCGCAGCTCTCCACCTCGGTACTTCACCCGCGTGCCGCCGCGCTGAGGATCAGATGCTTCATTTCCTTGACCGCCTGCTTGAAGCCGACGAACAGCGCATGAGCGACGATGGCGTGGCCGATGTTCAGCTCATTGACACCACGGATGGCGGCGATGGCCTCGGCGTTGTGGTAATGCAGGCCATGACCGGCATTGACGATCAGCCCATGGCTGAGGCCGGCTTCGACGCCGTCACGAATGCGGGCCAGCTCGCAGGCCCGCTCGGCCACGCTGTGGGCATCGGCATAACGGCCGGTGTGCAGTTCGATGGCCGGTGCGCCGACACGCGCCGCCGCCTCGATCTGCCGCGGGTCGGCATCGATGAACAGCGAGACCTCCGCACCGCAGCCACGTAGACGCTCGACGGCCTCGCGAATGCGCGCTTCCTGCCCGAGCACATCCAGCCCGCCCTCGGTAGTCAGCTCCTGACGCGTTTCCGGGACCAGGCAGACGTGTTCCGGACGCAGTTGCTCGGCGAACGCGAGCATCGCCTCGGTGACGCCCATCTCGAAGTTCATCCGCGTCTGCAGGGCGTCTTTCATCATTAGCACATCGCGTTCCTGGATATGCCGGCGGTCTTCGCGCAGGTGCACCGTGATGCCGTCTGCGCCGGCCTCCTCGGCATCCAGCGCGGCCTTGACCGGGTCCGGATAACGAGTGCCGCGGGCCTGACGCAGAGTAGCGACGTGGTCGACGTTGACGCCGAGCAGGATTCGATTGGCTTCAGTCACGCGGGGCCTCCTTCAGATTCATGAACAATTCGCGGCTGACCAGCGGTCGACCGCCCAGATGGGGTGCCAGAGCCTGGCGCATCAGACGCTTGGCCGCGGCGAGCGCCCCAGGCACCTGCCAATCGGCCTCGGCCATGGCCAATAGCTCCGCACCGTTGAACAGCCCCGGCTGAAACCCGCCGACCGGCTCCAAGCCGGCGTCTGGCAGCAAGCGGTACAGTCGCTGAGGGTCGATAGGCTGGCCAGAAAGATCCAGATCGAGGGCGAAACCATAGCCCAACTCGCTGAGCAGCCGCCATTCGAAGGCACGCAGCAACGGCTCCAGCGGTCGGTGCGCGGCCAAGGCTGACAGTGTCGCAACGTAATGGTCGAACAAAGAGGGATGCGCGTCTTCGGCAGGCAGCAGGCGGATCAGCAATTCGTTGAGGTACATGCCACTGAATAGCGCCTGGCCATCGAGCCAATGCGATGGGCCGGCGCTTTCCAGGCGGGCAACGCTCTTCAGTTCGGATTTGCCACGCAGCTCGACTTCCAGCGATACGAAGGGACGAATCAGGCTGCCGGCCTTGCCTCGCGCCGCACGCATGACGGCGCGCAGCCGGCCCTGTGGTGTGAACAGGTCGACCAGCGCGCTGCTTTCCTTGTACGGGCGACTGTGCAGAACGAACGCAGGTTGGTGCATGACAGGCCAGAAGGTGCGCGTCGCGCACCAAAGATTACGGGTCGGCGCTTACTGGTAACCCAGCGAATGCAGCGCACGCTCATCGTCGGACCAGCCGCCCTTCACCTTGACCCAAAGATGAAGCATGACCTTGGAGTCGAATAGCACCTCCATGTCCTTGCGCGCTTCCTGACCGATGCGTTTAATGCGCTCGCCCTTGTCACCAATGATGATCTTCTTCTGCCCATCACGCTCGACCAGAATCAGTGCATGGATGTGCAGCACGCGGCCTTCCTGCTTGAAGTCCTCGATCTCCACGGTGATCTGGTACGGCACCTCGGCACCGAGCTGACGCATGATCTTCTCGCGTACCAGCTCAGCGGCGAGGAAGCGGCTGCTGCGGTCGGTGATCTGGTCTTCCGGAAAGAAATGCTCACTTTCGGGCAGCCGGTCGGCGACCAGCTTTTCCAGCGTTTCGAGGTTCTGTCCGTGTTGCGCAGAAATCGGCACGATCTCGGCGTTCGGCAGTTGCTCAGCCAGCCAACGCAGGTGCGGCAGCAGCTCGGCCTTGTCTTCGACACGGTCGGTCTTGTTCACCGCGATGATCAACGGCCCGGTGACATACTGGACACGCTCGAGCACCGCCTGGTCCTCATCCGTCCAGCGGGTGCGATCGACGACGAAGATCACCACATCGACGTCCTTCAATGCCGATGCTGCTGTGCGGTTCATGTAGCGGTTCAGTGCGGTTTCACCGTTCTTGTGCAGCCCGGGGGTGTCGACATAAACCGCCTGCACATTGCCTTCGGTTTTGATGCCGAGCATGTTGTGGCGGGTGGTCTGCGGCTTGCGCGAGGTGATTGCGAGTTTTTGCCCGAGGATATGGTTGAGCAGGGTCGACTTGCCAACATTCGGCCGACCGACGATCGCGACATAACCGCAACGGCTGACGTCTTCAGGTTGTAGCTGTTCGTCAGTCATGTCCGTTCTCCACGCCCAGGGCGATCAATGCGGCTGCCGCGGCAACCTGTTCGGCAATGCGGCGGCTGGCGCCCTGCCCATGCGTTTTCTCGTTCAGCAACGCCACCTGACATTCGACGAAGAAGGTCCGGCAATGCGGTTCGCCCTGGATGTCCACCACCTCGTAACGTGGCAACTCGCAGGCACGCGACTGCAGGAACTCCTGCAGTCGCGTCTTGGGATCCTTGTTGGTATCGACCAGGGTCAGCCCCTGCAACTCGTTGGCCAGCCAGGCGACGACCCGCTCACGGGCGACGTCCATACCGGCGTCCAGATAGATGGCCCCGATCAGTGCTTCGAGGGTGTCCGCAAGAATCGATTCACGGCGGAAACCACCACTCTTGAGTTCACCAGAGCCCAGCCGCAGATAGTCGCCAAGTTCGAAACCACGCGCCAGCACTGCCAGCGTCTCGCCCTTGACCAGCCGGGCACGCAGCCGCGACAGCTGCCCTTCGCGCGCCTGCGGAAAATGGTTGAACAGCGCCTCACCGGCGACGAAGTTGAGGATGGCGTCGCCGAGGAACTCCAGACGCTCGTTGTTGCGTCCGGCATAGCTACGATGGGTCAGGGCCAGGAGCATGAGCTCCTGATCCTTGAATTGATAACCGAGCCTACGCTCGAGACGGGCTAACGAAGTGCTCACGGCATCCTTAGGCGATATTCTTTGTCGAAGTTCGCCACCAGATCGAGATTACGGATCAGCGGCTCGCGTTTTTCGTATTTCAGGTGCGCCCTGAACTCGTTGTTTTGGATCTCGACCTTCAGCGCTTCCTTCAGATCGATGTTCTGGATGCCGTTGACCTGCATCCCCTTGCTGACATGACTATAGAACTCCCGGACGCTGCGAATCTCAAGCGCTTCGTCGGTTTCCACGGACTGAATGATCTTGTCCATGGACATGTAGTCGAAATAATGCGGGAACATCTTGAACCCGGTACTGGCTACAAATGCCACAACCGCCAGGACCATGATCCAGCTCAGCATGGACAGCCCTTTTTGCGAACGCGCAAAACTCATGTCGACCTCTATGTCGTTTTGATACCCACCGATCGGGGCAGGACAAATATAGCGAGCCCGGTTCGCTCAGCGAGGGCCGCAATTCACAGCTTTCAGTGAATCAGGCCCACGCGGGAAAAATTTGGCAGGTTGCTGAGCTTAGGATCTGGCCAGCTCATCCAGACGGCAAACGCCTTGCCGACAATATTGCGGTCCGGGACCATGCCGGCAAGCTCGGAGGGAATCGACTCGTCCTGCCAATAACGGCTGTCGTTCGAGTTATCGCGGTTGTCGCCCATCATAAAATAGTGATCGTCCGGAACGGTCCACTGCCGGCTCGGCTCGATGCGGTAACGCCCCATTTCCTTACGAATCAGGTGCTCCATCTCGCCCAGCTTCTCCCTATACAGCACCGCGCTGCCCAGGCTGCCTGGCTCTTCGCCGACCAACGTTTCGGCGACCGGTTGGTCGTTGACGAACAGACGACGATCGCTGCTGTAGCGCACAACGTCACCAGGTAGACCGACGACCCGTTTGATGTAGTTGATGCTCGGCTCGTTGGGGTAGCGGAAGACCATAACGTCGCCGCGCTTCGGATCACTGACCTCGATCACCTTGGTATCCACCACCGGCAGACGAATGCCGTAGGCAAACTTGTTCACCAGGATGAAATCGCCAACCTCCAACGTCGGGATCATCGAACCGGACGGGATCTGGAAAGGTTCGACAAGAAACGAACGCAGCACCAGCACGATCGCCAGTACCGGGAAGAACGACTTGCCGTACTCGATCAGTACCGGTTCCTTGTTCAACGCCTCGAGCGTCGATGGATCGATTTCCCCGGTGCGCCCTTCATAGTTGGCGATCGCAGCCCGGCGACGAGGTGCGAAGAACAACAAATCGCTCAACGCCAACAGGCCACACACGGCCACCGCAATAACCAGCAACAACGGGAAGTTGATCGACATGTCAGCTATCCACCTTCAGCACGGCGAGGAAGGCCTCTTGCGGGATTTCGACGTTACCGACCTGCTTCATGCGCTTCTTGCCCGCCTTCTGCTTCTCAAGCAGCTTGCGCTTACGACTGACATCACCGCCGTAGCACTTGGCCAGAACGTTCTTGCGCAGCGCCTTGACGGTACTGCGCGCGACAATCTGGCCACCGATGGCTGCCTGGATCGCAACATCGAACATCTGACGCGGGATCAGCTCCTTCATCTTCTCAACGAGGATGCGACCTTTGTAATGGGCGTTGTCGCGGTGGACGATCAACGCTAGCGCGTCGACCTTATCGCCATTGATGAGGATGTCCAGACGCGTCAGGTTGGCTGACTGGAAACACTCGAAGCTGTAATCCAGCGAGGCGTAACCACGGCTGCAGGACTTCAGACGATCGAAGAAGTCCAGCACCACCTCGCTCATAGGCAAGTCGTAGCGAACTTGCACCTGGCTGCCGAGGAACTGCAGGTCGCGCTGCACGCCGCGCTTCTCAATGCATAGCGTAATGACGTTACCCAGATGCTCCTGCGGCACGAGTATATTGGCCCGCACGATCGGCTCGCGCATGTCCTCGATGGACGACATGTCGGGCAGCTTCGATGGGCTATCGACATAGATGGTGTCACCGTTCTTCAACAGCAGCTCGTAGACCACCGTCGGAGCCGTGGTGATCAGGTCCAGGTCATACTCGCGCTCGAGGCGCTCCTGAATGATCTCCATGTGCAGCATGCCGAGGAAGCCGATGCGGAAGCCAAAGCCCAGCGCGTCGGAGCTTTCCGGCTCGTACTGCAGCGCGGCATCGTTGAGGGTCAGCTTCTGCAGCGCTTCGCGGAAATCTTCGAAGTCATCCGAGCTAACCGGGAATAGGCCGGCATAAACCTGAGGCTTGACGCGCTTGAAGCCCGGCAGCATTTCCACGTCCGGCGTGCTCGACAATGTCAGCGTGTCACCCACTGGAGCGCCGAGAATGTCCTTGATACCGGCGATGATGAAACCCACTTCGCCCGCCTTGAGGTCTGCGGTGGCGGTGTGCTTGGGGTTGAAGACGCCGACGCTGTCCACCTGGTGGACCTTGCCGGTGGATTTCACCAGCACCTTGTCGCCCTTCTTGATACGGCCGTGGCGTACCCGCACCAGCGAGACGACGCCCAGGTAATTGTCGAACCAGGAGTCGATGATGAGCGCCTGCAGCGGCGCCTCGATATCGCCGGTCGGCGGCGGAATCACCGCAACCAGGCGCTCTAGCACCTCATCCACACCCATACCGCTTTTGGCGCTACAGGCCACAGCGTCGGTGGCGTCGATACCGATGATGTGCTCGATCTCGTCTTTGACCTTGTCCGGATCGGCCTGCGGCAAGTCCATCTTGTTCAGCACGGGCATCACTTCCAAGCCCTGCTCGATCGCCGTATAGCAGTTGGCGACAGACTGCGCCTCGACACCTTGGCCAGCGTCCACCACCAACAAGGCACCTTCACAGGCAGCCAGCGAGCGGCTGACTTCATAGGTAAAGTCGACGTGACCGGGCGTGTCGATGAAGTTCAGCTGGTAGGTCTTGCCATCGCGGGCGGGATAGTAAAGCGTGACGCTGTGGGCCTTGATGGTGATGCCGCGCTCGCGCTCGAGATCCATCGAGTCCAGCACCTGGGCTTCCATTTCACGCTCGGTCAGACCGCCACACATCTGGATGAAACGGTCTGCCAGGGTCGACTTGCCGTGATCGATATGGGCGATGATGGAAAAATTGCGGATATGACTCAGGTCACTCACAGCTCAACACTCGGAAAAGACGCGGGCCGATTGCCCGCCGAAAATAGCCGCGAAGTGTAACTGATCAGCCCTTGCAGTGCCACGCGCAAGCCGCCCGCGTGCGGATCATCAGGCCCAGAATGGCCCTTGCCGGATGCGAAAAACAATGAAGGGCGGTCCAAACCGCCCTTCTTCATTGCCCTGCGCTAGCGTTACTCGGCGAGCTTGAACGTAATGAAACTCGCGCGCCCCTGCCGCAACACGCGCATCGAAACCGAGCGGTTCTTCGGCAACTGCTCCGCGACTCGACCGAAGGTCGCCGCGGAATTGATTGCCTGGTTGTTCAGATGAGTGATCACATCGCCGGGACGTAGACCAATCATCGCCGCCGGTCCATTGAGGATTTCGGTAATCACTACGCCGCCGGGCAGATCGAGGCTCTTCTTTTGTTCCTCGGTCAACTCGGTGACCTTCACACCCAGACGATTGTCGCTGCGCTCCTGGCCACCCCCGGAAGCTGCAACCGGCTCGCCCTCTTCGGGCATGGCGCCGATGCTGACATCGAGCATTTTTCGATCGCCATCACGCACCACTTCCATTCGAGCCTTGCTGCCAGGCTTGAGCGCACCGACTAGATGCGGCAGATCCGCCGACATGACAATCGGCTTGCCATTGAGACTGAGGATCACATCGCCGACGCGTAGCCCACTGCGCGCAGCCGGGCCGCCATCCATTACCTGAGCCACCAGCGCGCCTGCTGGCCGCTCGAGACCAAAGGACTCGGCCAGATCTTTGTTAACTTCCTGGATCACCACACCGAGCCAACCACGGCTGACTTTGCCATCGGTGCGCAGCTGATTGGCCACATCCATCGCAACATCAATTGGAATAGCGAAGGAAAGCCCCATGAAGCCGCCAGAGCGGGTAAAGATCTGCGAGTTGATACCGACCACTTCACCCTTGAGATTGAACAGCGGCCCACCGGAATTGCCCGGATTGATAGCCACATCAGTCTGAATGAAAGGCACATAGCTTTCGTTGGGCAGACTACGGCCGGTAGCACTGACGATACCGGCAGTGACCGTGTGATCGAAACCAAACGGTGAGCCGATGGCCAGCACCCACTCGCCCGCCTTCAGCTCATCGGAGCGACCGATCTTGACCGTGGGAAGGCCTTTACTCTCGACCTTCAGGACCGCCACGTCGGAGCGAGGATCGGCGCCGATCAGCTTCGCCTCTAGCTCGCTGCGATCAGGCAGACGCACGATGATTTCATCGGCGCCAGCGACCACATGGTTATTGGTCAGCACATAGCCGTCGTCGGAAATGATGAAACCTGAGCCTAGGGACTGCGCCTCACGTTGCTGCCCACGCCCAGGCGCACCCGGCATTTGTGGGATGCTGTGTTCAAAGAATTCACGAAAGATCGGCGGCAACCCTTCCAAGTCGGGCATCTGCGCCGTAGCACCTCGCGTCTGCACCTTCTGTTTGGTGCTTATGTTGACTACGGCGGGTGAGGCGCTTTCGACCAGCGGCGTGAAATCCGGCAAGTCTGCCTGGGCAACCGCGACCTGCCCGAGCATTGCCAGCCCCGCTATAAAGGCGAAGCAGCTGTTTCGATTGAACATGACTACAAGTCTCCCCACTGACAAAACAAGACGCTCAGGGACTCGTAGGCCCCACGAGCATCGCGCGTAAAACCACTGACTGCAGTTTCGGATCGTTCGCCGCATTACGGCTCCGTATACGCACGAAAAGCCAGGATACGAAGAACCCCCCGAGCCCGGCGAGAATGACGATAGGCTCATGCGCCGAGAACTGGGCCGCAGTCGCCGCCGCAGTCATCAGCATGATCAAGGGGAAAAGATAGACAAGGACAGCACCACGCAACAATACATCCTCTCGGATACCGACGATCACCGAATCACCAACCTGCAATTGAAGATCGCTCAACGCGCGAATCAGCCCGCGGCGCTCGCGCACACCCAGGCTATCCATCAACCCTTGCCCGCAACCGTTTTTTGCGGAGCAGCCGGAGCAGGTGCTTTTACGCCGAGTTTCAACCCATACGGCGCCACTATCCAGCGCAACCACCCGACCCGGCTCTTCGATCATCGCTGTGCCTGTTCTGCACCGGTTCGCATGGAAAGCGCTACACGCTCGGCCGTACCCAGCGGGATTTCACCAACCACGGTCACCATGACATCCCCATCGGCTGTACTGATGCGCTTGGATACGGCCACCGTCGGCCCCATCTGGCTGCGCGCATCTTCTACCAGCGCGCCGCGCAAAGGCTCCAGGAACACAGAAAATCTGGCCAGACCATCGCCGTAAGATAGCCACGAAACGACTTCCGATGACGCGGGGCTAGGGCGCTCGTTGGCGTCAAGCAGCTTGAACCCCTCAGGCAGCCAATCGGACCGCCAAATCGAGGAAAGATTGGCTTCCCGCTTGTTGACCGAGACCGGCTTGCATTCGGCACTGGGCGTCAGTTGCTGTGCATCGATGGCATCAGGAGAAAAATGGGTGAACTGAAACCGTTCGAGTAACTGACCCTTTTCATTGAGCATCAGCGACTTGAGCGGTAACGCAGTGTCACGATCAAGATGTAGCTCGAATCCGTAGCGGTGTTGATCCCGCGGAACAACAGCTAGAGCGACGGCAGCGCGGCCGGCAACTCGGGAATCGCCGATCTGGCGAAACTCATACCACTCGGAAAGCGCCTTTGGGTCCAGACGCTGCCCATGCCACGCCTGGGCTTCGCGCACCTGTGTGGCAAGCTCGTCGGTGGCGCATTGCATCCGGCCATCAACGAGCACAACCTCGGCAGGCGCACCGTCCAGCTGGAGCAAGCGCTCCTGCACACGACCGGCTTCGACGCGCTGCCAAACCGCATGGCTGGAAAAGCTGCCATTACGTTCATATACGAACGTACCTGTGTAACTCTGCTTCTGCTCCGCCACGGCGAGACGGCCCATCCAAGACTCAGCATCAGCAGCAAGGGCCGGCATAGATAGCCAGCCCCCAATCACCACATACAGCGGTAATACGCGCATGTTTCTCCCTAACGTTCTTCCATGCTGGCCGCGCGAGCGTAAGGCAGCGCGCTCTCCGATCCATTACTAAAAGCAGCCTGCTGCGCATGCTGGCGCACATACGAAGGCAGACGCTCTTCGTGCCAGCGCTCAACCGGAGCACCTTCTGCTGCAGTCTGCGAGGTCGCGTCTGCCTGCTCGCTGTAACCGGCCAACACTGCCGACCCCTGACTGGCCTGCGGAACAGTGATACTTGGCTGAGGTGCCTGCTGGGCCAGCTGCGGGCCAGCAACCTCGTTTTGATTGTACAGACGCACACCGGCCAGGACAGCCACGGTAACCGAAGCTGCAACTGCCAAACGACCCAGCCCTTTCCAGCCATTGCGCTGCGCCTTGACCGGAGCAGCCTCATCGGCAAGAGCAGCCGACACCGCCGAAGCGATATCCAAACGCGGCTCAATCAACTCCTTGTGCATGGCGGCACGGGCAAGCTGATAGCGCGACCAGGTAGCACGCAGCTCCGGGTTGTCGCCTGCTAGCATGCGACGTAATTCCAACTCGTCCGCTTCGTTATCCATCACCGCGGACAGCGATTCATGCAGGGCTTCACGACTCATAGCGGTTCCTCTCTTGGCTGTCGCCGCTGTCTCAGGATTCATGCAACAAGGGTTGCAAGGCTTTATCTATGGCTTCGCGCGCTCGAAATATCCGAGATCGCACAGTGCCCACCGGACATTGCATGACGCTCGCAATGTCTTCATAACTAAGACCATCAAATTCGCGCAGTGTTAGAGCAGTACGCAAATCTTCCGGCAAAAGTTGAATGGTTCGATGAACGGTATCTTCAATCTCGTCCCTGAGCAGCGAGCGCTCCGGTGACTCGATATCCTTGAGGGCATGATCGCCCTCATAGAACTCGGCATCCTCGGAACTTACATCACTATCTGGAGGCCGCCTTCCACGCGCCACCAGATGATTCTTCGCCGTATTGATGGCGATGCGGTACAGCCAGGTATAGAACGCGCTGTCGCCGCGAAAATTAGCAAGTGCGCGGTAGGCTTTGATAAACGCCTCTTGAGCGACATCCTGAGCCTCATGGGAGTCATGCACGAATCGCACAATCAAACCAAGGATCTTGTGCTGGTATTTCATCACCAGCAGATCAAACGCCCGCTTGTCCCCACGCTGCACTCGTTCAACCAGTTGCTGGTCCTGCTCCTGAGTCAACATGAACGAGCCCTCCCGGAAGCGGAGTAGCGTCGCTCACACCAGTGAACCGACCTGCCAGAATAGACCCGGGCTTTACGCAAAAGTTCTCCCCCTCCTAGCAAGCTATCCTGCAATACCTGACGGCGATTACACCACAGCGCTACGCCAGATTTGCTGACGACGCCGTCCTGGTGTCCATAGCAAACTCGTACCGCCCATTCACGATGGCCAGCCGGTTTGCATTCACAACTGCCTATTGAGCTGCCCTGCGGGACAAAAGTTCCCCGCCTTAGAAGACAACCGCACAGCGATCTATTTTGACGCTACCTCCCGTCTATATACTAGGGCTCGTTTTTGCGCGGAATTGGACATGAACCAGGTTCTACAATACGACGTCTTGGTTATCGGAAGCGGCGCCGCCGGATTGACTCTGGCGCTCAACCTGCCGACAGATCTTCGCATAGCGGTACTCAGCAAGGGGGACCTGTCCAACGGCTCCACCTACTGGGCCCAAGGCGGCGTCGCGGCAGTGCTGGACACTACTGATACCGTGCAATCTCATGTCGCGGACACGCTAGTTGCTGGCGGCGGGCTCTGCCACGAGGATGCCGTCCGCTTCACCGTCGAGCACAGCAACGAAGCGATACAGTGGCTCATCGAGCAGGGCGTGCCCTTCACCCGCGACGATGCACCTGACCGCGAGGATGGAAGTTTCGAATTCCACCTCACCCGCGAGGGCGGCCATAGTCATCGACGCATCATTCATGCCGCCGACGCCACCGGCGCAGCCATATTCAATACGCTGCTTGGACAGGCCAGAAAACAGAGCAATATCGAGCTCCTACAGCAACGCGTCGCAGTAGACCTGATCACCGAGCACAAACTTGGCCTGCCAGGCAGGCGCTGCCTGGGTGCTTACGTGCTTAATCGCGGCACTGGCGAAGTGGAAACCTTCCAGTCACGATTCGTGGTGCTGGCTACCGGCGGCGCGGCGAAGGTCTACCTGTACACCAGCAACCCGGACAGCGCCTGCGGCGACGGCATCGCCATGGCCTGGCGCGCGGGCTGCCGTGTCGGCAACCTGGAATTCAACCAGTTTCACCCAACCTGCCTCTATCACCCGCAAGCCAAGAGCTTCCTGGTAACCGAGGCCCTGCGCGGCGAAGGCGCACTGCTCAAGCTGCCGAACGGCGAGCGCTTCATGCCACGCTTCGATGCCCGTGAGGAGCTTGCCCCCCGCGACATCGTCGCGCGCGCGATCGACCATGAAATGAAGCGCCTGGGCATCGACTGCGTCTATCTGGACATCAGCCACAAGCCGGCCGAATTCATCAGAAACCACTTCCCCACCGTCTATGAGCGCTGCCTGGAATACGGCATCGACATCACCAGCCAGCCGATCCCGGTAGTCCCCGCCGCACACTACACCTGCGGCGGCGTGGTCGTGGATCAGGCGGGACGCACCGACATTCCCGGGCTATATGCCATTGGTGAAACGAGCTTCACGGGCCTGCATGGAGCCAATCGCATGGCCAGCAATTCTCTGCTCGAATGCTTTGTCTATGGTCGCGCCGCCGCTCAGGACATCTTGCGGGAGCTGCCAAAAGCCACCAACAGCGCAACGCTACCCGCCTGGGATGCCAGTCAGGTCACCGACTCCGACGAGGACGTCATCATCGCGCACAACTGGGACGAGCTGCGGCGCTTCATGTGGGACTACGTCGGCATCGTCCGCACCAACAAGCGACTGATGCGCGCACAACACCGGGTGCGCCTGCTGCTGAGCGAAATCGACGAGTTTTACAGCAATTACAAGGTCAGTCGCGATTTGCTAGAACTGCGCAACCTCGCACTGGTAGCCGACCTAATGATTCGCTCGGCCATGGAGCGCAAGGAAAGCCGCGGGCTTCACTACACGCTCGACTACCCGGAACTGCTGCCCCAGGCTGTTGACACTATTCTGGCGCCGCCCACCTACGTCGACTGAACTTGAGTCGAACCCGCAAGCGACGATGCTGCTCTCGCGGTAGCGCGTCGCAGGGCACACAAACGCTGCCGGTTACACGCCGCCCCGGCAGACGAAAACGCAGAACCACCACGAGCGGCAGTGCGAGACTTTCAGGCAGCAACTGGATCGGCCGCCACCCTTGCCGCTCACTCCAGAGAGACCAGCCACGTTCATCATGACGCAGGCCGCGCCAGGCATTCCGACTGGACAGCAGAATGCTGCGCGGTAATACGTACACCGCGTGGACGAGGCACAGAAACAGGCAAGCCAGCTGCAGCCAGAACGGCGCAGACGACAGCAGGATCGCCGCCAGGGCAAGCGCCTGGGCGGCAAGATAAAGCACCAATAGCAGACCGGAAGATCGCCATCGGCACTCGAAGGGTGTGCTACTCGGGCTGGACACGATCGAGGATCATTCGAACCATGCGCCGCAGGTCCTCGTCCTCTGGTTCGCCGCGCTGCATGAACCAGCCGAACATGTCCTGATCCTCGCAGCTCAACAGTTTGCGATAGCGACGCTGATCTTCCTCATCGAGACCTGGATAGACCTCCTTGACGAAAGGCACCAGCAGAACATCCAGCTCCAGCATGCCGCGACGGCTTTGCCAAAACAGACGATTGAGTTCGGATTGCTCAGCCATACATCGGCTCCTTTTGAGAAGGCGCGCATTATAGCGACTGTGCCATGCCCATCAGCCGCTTTTTTCGTTGTGCTGCAAACCGGCCACTACGCAACCCTTTTCATCGGCCTGCTATGATGCCCACCCCGGATTCTGAAGACGACCGATCATGACCGACACTGCTTATTTCTGCGTTCTGTCGCATGAAGGCGTCCTTGCCGTACGCGGCCCGGATGCCAGCAAGTTTCTCCAGGGTCAGCTGACCTGCAACCTCAACTATCTCACCGCCGAAACGTCCAGCCTGGGCGCCCGCTGCACACCCAAGGGGCGCATGCAGTCGAGTTTCCGCATCGTGCTGGACGGGGATGGCTATCTGCTGGCGATGGCAGGCGAGCTGCTACAGCCGCAACAGGCCGATCTGAGCAAATACGCAGCTTTCTCCAAGTCACGCCTGAGTGATGAAAGCAGCCAATGGTGCCGATTCGGTCTCGCTGGTGGCGATGGCTCGCTGGTCAGTCTCGGCCTGGATCTACCGCAGACCGCCGACAGCGTCGCGCGAAACACCGGCATGATCGCCATCCGCCTAACAGACGGCCGCGCCGAACTATGGGTACCCCATGTCGACGCCGCTCAGACCAGAGCACGGCTGGCCGCGCAGCTGCATGAAGCACCGGTCAATCGCTGGCAGCTCGATCAGGTTCGTGCCGGCATAGGCCAAGTGTTTGGCAGCACACGCGAGTTGTTTATCCCACAGATGATCAACCTTCAGGCGCTGGGGGGCGTGAGTTTCAAGAAGGGCTGCTACACCGGCCAGGAAATCGTCGCGCGCATGCAGTATCTGGGCAAACTCAAACGTCGCCTGCATCACCTTTCGATCGAAGGCATGCAGGATGACTTGCCGGCAGCAGGGGTAGAGATTTTCTCGCCAGTTCACGGTTCCAGCGTTGGCGAGGTGGTCATGGCCGCCAGCTCTGCCGAAGGAATCGAACTCCTCGCAGTCGTGCAGGAAGACGCCGCCGCCGATGGTCGCCTGTACCTCGGCTCGCCGGATGGTCTACCCATGACCCTGCTCGAGCTCCCGTACAGCTTGAATCCGGATCAAGAAATCCAGCGCTAGTGCGAACCGGAGCCAGAAAGCGTATTCCCAAGAGGCGCACCATAGGCTCATGCCGAAGTTGGCAGGCCAGAAGCGTCCAAGCGACACTGACCGACACCATAAAGGAATGACATGAGCACCCTTGCAGAGAAAGTCCAGCGCGAACTGATCCTCGCGATCGAGAATGATGAACTCGTCCTGCCTACGCTGCCGGAGGTGGCACTACGCGTGCGCGAGGCAGCCGAAGATCCCGACATCAGTATCCCGGCACTAAGCAAAGTGATTGGCAACGACGCGGCCGTTACTGCCCGCATCATCAAAGTCGTCAACAGCCCTCTGCTGCGTAGCAGCCGCGAAATCGACGACCTGCAGATGGCGATCAGCCGCCTGGGCATCAACTACACCTGCAACCTCGCCACCGGCCTGGCGATGGAGCAGATGTTCCAGGCCACCACCGACGTCGTTGATCGAAAGATGCGCGAGGTTTGGAATAAGAGCACCGAGGTCGCGGCGATCAGCCACGTACTCTGCCGCCACTACACTCGCCTGATGCCGGACCAAGCGACACTCGCCGGACTGGTCCACCAGATCGGGATTTTGCCAATCCTGACCTACGCTGAGGAACACAGCGCGCTACTAGCAGACTCGTTCAGCCTCAACTACGTCATCGACAAGATCCACCCCATTGTGGGCGAGAAGATCCTGCGCGCCTGGGACTTCCCGGAGGCCATTGCGGCGGTCGCCGGGCAGTACACGGATTTCCAGCGCGACTCGACCAAGGCCGATTACGTAGATATCGTGCAGGTGGCGACCCTTCAGAGCTACATGGGCACCCAACATCCTTATGCGCAACTGGATTGGAGCGAAATTCCGGCCTTTGCCAAACTGGGCCTCGATCCAAGTGAACTTATGCAGGAAGACGAGGACCTGTCCGCGGCCATGGACGCTGCGATGAGCATGCTCCAGTAAGCACAGAGCCCCGCCCCTGCCGTTCGCCCGAAAGCGAGGAACCGTCCCCGTGGCGCCTAGTCACAAAAAAGGACGGCAATCTCGCCGCATCGCGCCTTGTGTCGACCAGCCGGCCGACACAAGCCAGATGAAGTAAGGAGAACGCAATGACCAAAACAACCAAGACATTTTTCTCAGGTGCCTTCGCTTTGCTGGTCGGCCTGGCCGCAAACATGGCTGTTGCCGCCGAGGGTGACAACTTCGTCGATGAGGCGTCAGCCAAGGGAATAGCGGAAATCGAAACGGCCAAGATGGCGCTGGACAAAGGCACATCCGAAGACGTGAAACAGTTTGCGCAAAAGATGATCGATGATCACACCAAGGCCAATCAGGAGCTCGCACAACTGGCGCAACAGAAAGATCTTGAGATGTCCGACGAAGCAACGCTCATGGACAAGGCCAAAGCCATGATTCTGAAGCTGCGTGATGGCGAGAACTTCGACAAGGCTTATGCCAACAACCAAGTCGTTGCGCACGAACAGACCATCGAGCTGTATCAAGAGTACGTAGAGAGCGGCGATAATGCCGACCTCAAGCAGTTTGCGCAGAAGAGCTTGCCCAAGCTCGAAGAACATCTGAAGCACGCCAAAGAGCTGCAGGCTAAGCACGGCGACAAGAACTGATCCTCCAGGCCCGATGCCGCTGACAGGCATCGGGTCATGCTTCTGCGGGCAATCTCCAATCGATAGGCAGCATCCCCTGCTGCGTTAGAAACAGATTGGCGCGACTGAAATGACCATTGCCGATGAATCCCCGGTGAGCCGATAACGGCGAGGGATGCACCGACTTCAGCATCAGATGCCGTGTCGCATCGATCAGTTTTGCCTTTGACTGCGCATGCGCGCCCCAAAGCATGAATACCAGGTGCGGGCGCCGCTCACCAACCACCTCGATGATTCGATCAGTGAACGCCTGCCAGCCCGCCTTTGCATGCGAGCCCGCTACGCCCTGTTCCACGGTGAGCGATGTGTTGAGCATCAGCACGCCCTGCTCTGCCCAATGTTGCAGATAGCCGTGGCGCGGAATGTCCAGATTCAGATCACGCTTGAGTTCCTTGAAGATATTCTGCAGCGACGGCGGCGGCGCCACTCCCGGCTGCACAGAGAAACACAGGCCGTGGGCCTGTCCAGGACCGTGGTAGGGATCCTGGCCGAGAATCACCACCTTGACCTGATCGAGCGGGGTCGAGTTAAGCGCGTTGAAGATCATCGGCCCTGGCGGATGGATGATTTTCCCGGCGGCCTTCTCGCGCCGAAGAAATGCACCGAGTTCGAGCATGTATGGCTTGTCGAATTCCTCGCGCAGCGCATCCTTCCAGCCAGCCTCGAGCCTGATGCGATCGTCTTGGGTCATAGCTATTTCCAGGTGGCCAAGCCGCCGAACCCTAAGAAACCCACCACTCAATGTCAACGTCAAAACAGCGCAGCCGTTGCGCTATCGCAATATCACCCCCCCTCCTTTAGTCATAATCACACCTGGCTCACGTACTGACACGGACATGGCTTCCAAGACGCACATAAAGAGTGACGCAAGGACCAGCCGCGGGGTAAAAAAGCCCACTGCCAATAAACCAATAACAAAAGCGATAACAAGGAACATGCAATGAACCGGATTACCCTTTTGGCGCTAGGGCTGGGGTTCTGTCTTACGGCTCAGGCTGCCGACCCCATCACGCTCGGCCTCAACTACCCCCGTACTGGCAGCTACAAGGAAGAGGGTCTGGCGCAGATGCGCGGTGCCTTGATGGCCATAGACGAGATCAACCAAGCTGGCGGCGTACTCGGTCGCCCCTTGCAGTTGATCAGCCGTAACACCGCCTCGCGCCCAGACAAGGCCGTCGCGAATGTCGACAAGATGGCTGACGAGGGTGTCGCCATGCTCTTTGGCGGCGTTTCCAGTGCGGTGGCGATCGCCGCCAGCAAGCGGGCCAAGGAACGCGGGCTGCTCTATTTCGGTACGCTGACCTATTCCAACGACACCACAGGCAAGGATGGCCACCGTTACATGTTCCGCGAGTGCAACAACGCCTGGATGAGCGCTCGGGTGTTGGGGCAGTACCTTAACGAGAACATGCCAGGCAAGACTTACTTCTACATCACCTCGGATTACACCTGGGGCCATACCAGCGAGAGCTCGCTACGCCAGGCGACCGGCACCGTCGACCAAAACAAACATCAGGGCGTCAAGACCGCTTTCCCTGGTGCACGTCTTTCCGACTACCGTGCGGCTCTGGAAAAAGCCTCCAATAGCGATGCTGAGGTATTGGTGCTCGTACTGTTCGGCGAAGACATGGTGCGCGCCATGCGCATTGCCGATGAACTGGGCCTGAACAAGAAGATGCAGATCGCCATCCCCAATTTGACGCTTTCCATGGTCGAGCTGGCGGGCCCCGACATCATGCGTGGCGTGCTTGGCACCGAACCCTGGACCTGGCGGGTCCCTGAACTGGAAGGTTCTGAGCGTGGCAAGGGGTTCGTGCGCAACTTCGGCGAACGCTATCAGACCCACCCTTCCAGCTCCGCAGCATCGGCGTACAGCATCGTCTATCAATGGGCAGATGCCGCCACCCGCGCCAAGAGCATCGGCAGCGAGCAGGTCATCGCCGCGCTGGAAAACCACAGCTACAGCCTGCTCAAGGGCCAGCAGCAGTGGCGCGGGTTCGACCACCAGAATGTGCAGACCGTCTATGCCGTTCGTGTGAAACCGCGCGAGGAAGTGCTCAAGGACCGCTTCAAACAGGACTACTTCGAAATCGTCCATCGGCTGTCGGGCGAACAAGCCGCTCCTACGTTGACCGAATGGCAGGAAGAGCGCCGCGCGGGCGGGCAGCCGACTAGGCTACAGTGAGAGATACACGTTGCACCTGGGCAATCGAATCGCCCAGGTGCAACGTGCCGCTCCGCTGACCGATCGGACGCTGCAACCTCGCCACATGAGAGGAATCCAAAGCAGCGCGACGCTTCCGTGTCGCCTGTCAGCCGAGCCTGGCACGCTACGAGGATTTCGACCATGAGCACTGCAGTAGAGCCCTACCAAGCCGGCGTCTTCGACCTGACCCACAAGCTGACCGTGGAAAAGCACGGTCACACCGCCCTCATCACCATTAATCATCCGCCCGCCAATACCTGGGATCGAGAGTCGCTTATCGGTCTCAAACAGATCATCGAGCACCTTAACCACGATGATGAAATCTATGCGCTGGTGATCTGCGGCCAGGGCGAGAAATTCTTCAGCGCCGGCGCCGACCTGAAGCTGTTCGCCGATGGCGACCGTGGTCGCGCCCGCGAGATGGCCCGCCGCTTCGGCGAAGCCTTCGAGGCACTGCGCGATTTTCGTGGCGTATCCATTGCAGCGATCAACGGTTTCGCTTTGGGTGGCGGCCTTGAATGCGCACTGGCCTGCGACCTGCGCATCGCCGAGCAGCAAGCACAAATGGGGCTGCCTGAAGCGTCGGTCGGCCTGCTGCCTTGCGCCGGAGGCACTCAGGCGCTGGCCTGGCTGGTCGGCGAAGGCTGGGCCAAACGCATGATTCTCTGCGGTGAACGCATCACGGCAGAAACCGCGCTGCGCATCGGCCTGGTAGAACAGGTGGTCGAGTCTGGGCAGGCGCGCGGTCACGCGCTATTGCTTGCATCCCGAGTTGCACGACAAAGCCCAGTAGCGGTGAGAGCAATCAAGCCATTGATTGATGGCGCTCGCAAGCGCCTGCCCAATACCTTCGGTGCAGCAGAGCGCGAAGCCTTCGTTGAGCTTTTCGAGTCCGAAGACACCCTCGAGGGCGTCAATGCCTTTCTGGAGAAACGGGACCCTCGCTGGCGCAACCGATGACTACCTGATCAGCGGGAACGGGGCTGTAAACGCCCGCTCAAGAACCTGGCGACGGGGGTGCCCATGAAGGTGACTTTCGAAGAACGCTCTTCACTGCATGGCTCGCGGATCGCCATTGCCACTCTGGATGCCGCGCAGCAACTCAATGCTCTAAGCCTGCCGATGATCGAAGCACTGCTCGATCGATTCACTCGCTGGGCCAGCGACCCGGGTGTCGTCTGTGTGCTGCTGCGAGGCAATGGCGCCAAGGCCTTTTGCGCAGGCGGCGACGTTCGCCGCCTGGCCGAGGCCTGCCAAACGGCACCTGGCGCAGTACCAGCCCTGGCCGAACGCCTCTTCGCTGATGAGTATCGTCTAGTCAGGCTGGTGCACCACTATCCCAAGCCACTGCTCTGCTGGGGCCACGGCTATGTGATGGGCAGTGGCATGGGCCTGCTGCAGGGAGCAACGATCCGTATCGTCACCCCGGAAAGCCAGCTGGCGATGCCAGAAGTCGCCATTGGTTTGCATACCGATGTCGGAGCCAGTTGGTTCCTACCACGCCTGCCGGGCAAGCTAGGGCTGTTTCTCGGCCTTACTGGCACCAGCCTCAATGCCCGCGATGCCTTGGATACCGGACTTGCAGATCGCTGCCTGATGAGCGAGCAACAACCTGAGCTGATCGAAGGACTGGTACAGATCAATTGGCGGGAACAGGCAGCCTTTCAGTTGCACAGCCTGTTGCGCGCTCTGGCCAGGCAAGCTGCCGAACAGCTGTCCGAAGCACGGCTGCTGCCGCGACGCGAGCAAATAGACGAACTACTGGATGTGACCGAGCTGCCCCATGCCTGGCAAGCACTGGCGGCCCTGGAAGAGGATGAGAACGAAATGCTAGCCCAAGCCTCTCGCAGCCTTCGCCATGGGTGCCCGCTGAGCGCCCATTTGATCTGGCGACAGCTGGATCGTGGCCACAAGCAATCGCTGGGGCAGGCACTGCAGGTGGAATATGCGCTGAGCCTGAACTGCTGTCGCCATCCCGAGTTCGCCGAAGGGGTTCGCGCCCGCTTGATCGATAAAGACAACCAACCGAACTGGCACTGGCCGGACGTTCACAGCATTCCGTCAGCAGTCATCGACGCGCACTTCGAGCCGACATGGACCGGCGCGCACCCGCTGATCGATCTGTCGTGAACGAACCAGTCAGCGCCGGTACTGCTGGTACCGCGCGCCTCGCTCATAGTGTGGCCGTAGCCGATAATCGCGCCCATCTCTGATCAGCGGCGGACGCTGGTGCCGATGATCCTGCCGCCAATGCTCCCGGCGCTCGAAACCACGGTGGCGATCGTAGTACTGCGGAGGGAGCTGGCTCTGATAGCGCGGCGGCAGGTTGCGCGGATATTGAGGATAGTGCGAGTAGGGGCTACGGGGATCGTACTGATGGGGACGACTGTCCTGACGGTAGCCCCGGTTGTAGCCCTGGCCGTAACCGGCACCATGGCCCTGATTGTAGTAACGCGGGCTTTCCGCCTGAAATACCCATACGCCATCTCGACGATCCGCCTGTGCCTGCAGGCTCGTGCCGAGGCCAATGAACAGCAGAATCAAAAATGAACGAATGCTCATGGACACCACCTCCGATGGTTTCACAGGCTTCTACTCATGAGACCACAACGACGGCGTGGCTGCTGAACCGGCAGACAATTGGCACCACCGCCCCTCAAAGACTTGCTCCAGACGTCGCCCGATCACCGCGACTGGCTGCCGCAGCTTGTATGGCTACGGCCGCTTCCCGATAATAGCGGCCCTTTAGCCCCACGGCTCTCGCAGAGCGGACGGAACGGGAATAGACCCTAGATGACCGAACTCGCCCTGATCATGGTTAGCGCCATCCTGGTCAACAACTTCGTACTGGTGCAGTTTCTCGGCCTGTGCCCGTTCATGGGTGTTTCGAAGAAGATCGAAACCGCCATCGGCCTGTCGCTGGCCACCACCTTCGTCCTGACGCTCGCCGCCATGTGCAGCTACCTCGTCCAGCAGTACGTGCTCAAGCCGCTGGATCTGGAGTTTCTGCGCACCATCAGCTTCATTCTGGTGATCGCCGTGACCGTACAGTTCACCGAGATGGTGGTGAACAAGACCAGTCCGCTGCTGTACCGCGTACTCGGCATCTTCCTGCCGCTGATTACTACCAACTGCATCGTGCTCGGCGTAGCTCTGCTCAACGCTAACAAGGCCGAGTTCACCTTTCTCACCGCTACCGTTAATGGCTTCGCTGCGGGTCTGGGCTTCTCGCTGGTGCTGGTACTGTTTGCCGCCATGCGAGAGCGCATCGCCATCGCCGACGTGCCCAAGTCATTTCAGGGGGCGGCGATCGGCATGGTCACCGCCGGCCTGATGTCGCTGGCATTCATGGGCTTCACCGGGCTGATCAAGCTATGAGCGCGGTCCTCATCGCAGTCCTCGCCCTGCTTGCCCTGTGCCTGCTTGGCGGCGCCATTCTCGGCTTCGCCGCGGTGCGCTTTCGTGTCGAAGGTGACCCGATCGCCGAGCAGATCAACGCCCTGCTCCCACAGACTCAGTGCGGCCAGTGCGGCTATCCGGGCTGCAAACCCTACGCCGAAGCCATCGCCGGCGGCGACAAGATCAACAAATGCCCTCCAGGCGGCGAAGCGACCATCCAGGCGCTGGCTGACCTGCTCGACGTCGAGGCGGAACCGCTGGACGCCGAAGGTGGCGAGAAGCCGCAGATGGTCGCCTACATCCGCGAAGCCGAATGCATCGGCTGCACCAAGTGCATCCAGGCTTGCCCGGTGGACGCCATTGTCGGCGCCGCGCGACAGATGCATACCGTGATCATTTCCGAATGCACCGGCTGCGATCTGTGTGTCGAACCCTGCCCGGTGGACTGCATCGACATGATCGAAGTCGGCAGCAACCTGCAGAGCTGGAAATGGAACCGGCCGCTGGCGCCCGGCCAGCTGATTGCAACTGATCGGGAGCAGGCGGCATGACCTCGTTGAAGATCTGGGACATCCACGGAGGCATTCATCCGCCGGAACACAAGGATCTGTCCAACCGCACCCCGATCCAGCCGGCCCCGCTGCCCAGGCGCCTGGTCCTGCCACTGGCGCAGCATCTCGGCGCTCCGGCCGAGCCCTGCGTCACCCTCGGCGAACACGTACTCAAAGGTCAACAGATCGCCGTCGCCAGCGGGTTCGTCAGCGCCCCGCTGCATGCTCCGACCTCTGGCGTGGTCAGCTTCATCGGCCCGCAGCCCTACCCGCATGTGTCTGGCATGCTTGCGAACGCGATCGTCATCGACAGCGATGGCGAGGACAAATGGATCGATCTGCCTCCGCAGCCGGATTACCGCGAACTCGAGCGCCCCGCCCTGCTCGAACTGATTCGCCAAGCCGGCATCAGCGGCCTCGGCGGCGCCGGCTTCCCCACAGCCGTGAAACTCAGCCCGCCGCCGACCCAAACGATCCGCACGCTGATCATCAACGGCACCGAGTGCGAGCCCTATATCACCGCTGACGACCTGCTGATGCGTGAGAAGGCGACCGAGCTGGTCGCGGGGATCGAGATCCTTGCGCACCTGATCCAGCCGCAGGAAGTGCTGATCGGCATCGAAGACAACAAACCCGAAGCGATTGCGGCTGTGCGAGCGGCCATCGGTGAGCGGCCGTTCGGGCTGAAAGTATTCCCGACCAAGTATCCGTCCGGCGGCGAAAAGCAGCTGATCCAGATCCTCACCGGTGAAGAGGTGCCCAGTGGGGGTCTGCCGGCGGACATCGGCATGCTCTGCCAGAACGTCGGCACCTGCGTCGCCATCCATGACGCCGTACTGCTCGGCAAACCACTCATCTCACGCATCACTACCCTTACCGGCCAAGCGCTGGCGCGGCCGATGAACGTCGAGGTGCTGATCGGCACCCCCGTGGATGAGCTACTGGCCTTCGCTGGTCTCGAGCAGGACAGGCTCAATCGCCTGATCATGGGCGGCCCGATGATGGGCTTCACCCTGCCATCTCTCGAGGTGCCGGTGGTCAAGACCACCAACTGTCTGCTCGCCAGCACCCTGGAAGAATTGCCACCGCCACCGCCGGCGCTGCCCTGCATCCGCTGCGGTGAATGCGCCGAGGCCTGCCCGGTCAGCCTGCTGCCGCAGCAGCTGCATTTCTTTGCCCTCGGCCAGGAGCACGAACAGCTAAAGGCCCATCACCTGTTCGACTGCATCGAGTGTGGCGCCTGCGCCTACGTCTGTCCCTCCAACATCCCGCTGGTGCAGTACTACCGTGCCGCCAAGGGTGAGATTCGCGAGCTGGAGCAGAAGCAGCAGAAAGCCGAGCACTCCAAACAGCGTTTCGAGCTGCGCCAGGAACGCCTGCGCCGGGCCGAAGAGCAGAAGGAAGCCGAGCGCAAGGCGCGTGCCGAACGTGCTGCACGAGCCAAGGCAGAGCAAAGCGAGAGCGTACCGGCAGCGTCCGAAACCACTGCGGCGACGCCGAGCGCCGCGCCCAAGTCAGGGCTCTCGGAAACCCAGAAGAAGCTGAAGATCGAAGCCAGCATGGCCCGGGTCGCCCTGAAGAAGGCCGAAAAGCAGCTTGCCGCACATGACACGGCCGAACTGCAAGCCCAGGTCGCCGATCTGCGCAAAGCCGCCGAAGCAGCGCAGCAGGCCCTCGATGCCGCCATGCAGGAAAGCGCCAGCCCTGGACCCACCGCCAAGCCGGCCAACGAGGAGGCGCTGAAAAAAGCCAAGATCGAAGCCGCCATGCTCAAGGCGCAGGTCCGCAAGCTGGAGAAGATCGAAGCACCAGACGACGACCACCAGGCCGAACTCGCCCGCCTGCGCCAGCAACTGCACGAAGCCGAGCAGGCCCTGGCCGCCGCGCAGAGTGCTGCGCCCGCTCCCGCCGCCAAACCTGCCGATGACGAGGCGCTGAAGAAGGCCAAGATCGAAGCCGCCATGCTCAAGGCGCAGATCCGCAAGCTGGAGAAGATCGAAGCACCAGACGACGACCAGCAGGCCGAGCTTGCCCGCCTGCGCCAGCAACTGCACGAAGCCGAGCAGGCCCTGGCCACCGCGCAGAGTGCTGCGCCAGCTCCCGCCGCCAAGCCTGCCGATGACGAGGCGCTGAAGAAGGCCAAGATCGAAGCCGCCATGCTCAAGGCGCAGATCCGCAAGCTGGAGAAGGTCGAGTCGCCGGACGACGACCAGCAGGCCGAGCTTGCCCGCCTGCGCCAGCAACTTCACGAAGCCGAGCAGGCGTTGAGCGCCGCCCAAAGCGCAGCGCCCGCCCCCGTCGTCGCCAAACCTGCCGATGACGATGCCCTGAAGAAAGCCAAGATTGAACTGGCGATGAAACGCGCCGAACTCAGGAAAGCCGAGAAGTCCGGCGCCGAGGAAGCCGAGCTAAGCCGCCTGCGCGATGCCTTGGGTACAGCGGAACAGGCGTTGCATGCCGCAGAGGACTCGTCGCAAAAGCCTGCACCGGAACTTATACGGACCAGCAAACCAGGCGTCGATGATCGCCAGCGCGCGCTCAAGACCGAGCTCGCCTTTGCCCGAGCCGACCTGCGCAAGCTTGAGCGTGACGAAAACGCCGAGCCTTCTGCGGTCGAAGCCGCCCGAGTCCGACTGAGTGAAGCGGAACGTCAACTGGCGGACTACCAGAGCTCATGAACCGCGACGCAGCCTCGACGTGCGCATCACCAACACCGACATCAACGCATCAGACTCGAGGAGGGCTAAGTAGCCTTCCTACGACAACGCTTTAGACCCGGAGAGCCAATGGCCCTGCCCCGTATCACTTCGCCCCATGCCAAGGGCCCCAGCCGTACCCAGCGTGTCATGCTGCTAGTGCTCGCAGCCACGCTACCCGGTGTGGTCGCCCTGACCTGGCTCTACGGCGCTGGCACGCTTATCAATCTGGCCTGGGCCTGCTTGGCCGCACTCGGCTTCGAAGCAGCGATTCTGAAGCTGCGCCAGCGCCCCGTGGGCTTCTTTCTGCGCGACGGTAGCGTGCTGGTGACCGCGGTGTTACTGGCGCTCGCGTTGCCACCCTATTCGCCCTGGTGGTTGACGCTGATTGCCACTGGCTGCGCTGTCGTCTTCGGCAAGCAGCTGTACGGCGGTCTCGGCCAGAACCCCTTCAATCCGGCGATGATCGGCTACGTGGTAGTGCTGATTTCCTTCCCGGTCGAAATGACCACCTGGCCAGTGCCGCACAGCGTCGGGCTGGGTGCCGGCTTGCAGCATATCCTTGGCATCGCCTCGTTGCCCGACGGCTGGACCCAGGCCACCGCCCTGGACGTATTGAAGGTGAACAAAAGCCTGACCATCGACGAACTGTGGAGCAACCCGGCGTTCGGCCACTTCGGTGGCATCGGCTCGGAAGTGGTGAATATGGCCTTCCTGGCAGGCGGCCTGTTCCTGTTGCATAAGCGGCTGTTCAGCTGGCACGCACCGGTCGGCATGCTTGCCGCGCTGGTGCTGATGAGCCTGGTGTTCTGGAATGGCTCGGGCTCCGATAGCAACGGCTCGCCGCTGTTCCATCTGCTCAGCGGCGCCACCATGCTCGGTGCGTTCTTCATCGTTACCGATCCGGTCAGCAGCGCCACTAGCCCACGCGGGCGCCTTATCTTCGGTGCCGGTGTCGGCATTCTGGTCTATGTCATTCGCGCCTGGGGAGGCTACCCGGACGGCGTGGCCTTCGGCGTCCTGCTGATGAACCTGGCTGCCCCCACCATCGACTACTACACTCGTCCGCGCACCTACGGCCACCGCAAGGCCGAGCGCGGCTTCAAGCTGGGCGAATGATCATGATGCTTCCGGAAATCAGTCGCTCGATGTTGAAGAACGCCGCGGTGCTGGGCCTGTTCGCAGTCGTCACGGTGGGCGCGGTGACACTGCTCCAGCAAGGCACTGCCGAACGTATCCAGGCCGCCGAACGAGCTGCACAGGTACGCGCACTAGGCGAAATCCTGCCTACAGGCAGCTATGACAATCACCTGCTCGATAACAGCGTGCTGATCCAGGATCGCTTGCTGGGCAACAAGAGCCCACTGCCTGCCTATATCGCCATCAAGGACGGCCGGCCGTCCGCCGTGATCCTCCAGGCCATCGCCCCGGATGGCTACAGCGGCGCCATCCATCTGCTGGTCGGCATTCACGCCGATGGTCGCGTAGCTGGCGTGCGGGTTATCGGCCACCGTGAAACCCCTGGCCTGGGCGACAAGATCGACCTCGCCAAGAGCCCATGGATTCGGAGCTTCGAAGGCAAGTCACTGAGCAATCCCGAGAACGCAGGCTGGGCGGTAAAGAAGGATCGCGGCGAATTCGACCAATTTGCCGGCGCCACCATCACACCTCGGGCAGTCGTCGGCGCCGTGCATCGCGCCCTGCACTACTTCGATGCGCACAAGGCCGAGCTGCTGGCAGTCGACGGCGGCCCAGGTGCAGCGGCGATCGACACTCTGGAAGGCCGCAGCGAGCCGGCCGCAGCGACTGTCCACTCCCGTGCTGGCAGCGCCGCTACCCGCGACGAGCTGCATACCACCGAGCCTGAAGCCGAGCCGCAAGGGGATCAGCCATGAGCACACCCAGCTACCGCGAACTGACCGTCAACGGCCTTTGGAAAAACAACCCGGCACTGGTGCAGCTGCTCGGTCTCTGTCCGCTGCTCGGCGTCAGCAACTCGGCGGTCAACGCCCTCGGCCTCGGCCTGGCAACCATGCTGGTACTGACTTGCTCGAACATCGGTGTGTCGCTGGTGCGCGGCGTGGTCAACACCGCGGTGCGCCTGCCGGCATTTGTGATGATCATCGCCGCGCTGACCACCTGCATCGAGCTGCTGATGCAGGCCTTCACCTACGAGCTGTACCAGATCCTCGGCATCTTCATCCCGCTGATCACCACCAACTGCGTGATCCTCGGCCGCGCCGACGGCTTCGCGGCCAAGCACAATCCGCTGATCGCCGGCTTCGATGGCCTGGTCATGGGCATCGGCTTCTGCCTGGTGTTGGTGGTGCTCGGTGGCCTGCGCGAACTGTTCGGCACCGGTGCGCTGTTCGCCAACATGCATCTGCTGTTCGGCCCCATCGCCAATGACTGGCAGATCACCCTGTTCAGCGACTACAAGGGCTTCCTGCTGGCGATCCTGCCGCCAGGCGCGTTTATCGTGCTCGGCCTGCTGATCGCCCTGAAGAACCGTATCGACCAGCAGCTCGCCGAGCGCGCCCTCGCGTCGCAACCAGCCGCGCCGGCGGCGAGCCGGCGCGTACGCGTAACCGGCGTGATCGAGTGAGACCGATCGGATGAATGCCGAAAAACGCCGGGAGATCTTCCGCCGCCTGCATGAAGACAACCCTGAGCCGAAGACCGAGCTGGCCTACAGCACGCCCTTCGAATTACTCATCGCGGTGATCCTCTCAGCGCAGGCCACCGATGTCGGAGTAAACAAGGCCACCGCCAAACTCTACCCGGTGGCCAACACCCCAGAGGCGATCTATGCGCTCGGCTACGACGGGCTGTGCGAATACATCCGCACTATTGGCCTGTATCCGAGCAAGGCCAAGAACGTCATCGAAACCTGCCGCATTCTTATCGAGAAGCATGGCGGCCAGGTGCCGGACAATCGTGAGGATCTGGAAGCGCTTCCCGGAGTGGGCCGCAAGACCGCCAACGTGGTGCTGAACACAGCGTTCCGTCAGTTCACCATGGCCGTGGACACCCACATCTTCCGCGTCAGCAACCGCACAGGCATCGCACCTGGCAAGAATGTTCTGGAAGTCGAGCGCAAGCTGATCCGCTTCGTGCCTAAGGAATATCTGCTCGACGCGCACCACTGGTTGATCCTGCATGGGCGTTATGTCTGCAAGGCGCGCAAGCCGCAATGTGGCAGCTGCCGGATCGAGGACCTGTGCGAATACAAGCACAAGACTTCCGACGATTGAGTGCGCTAGTGAAAAGCTTGTACCGCGATTGAAAAAAACTTTTTTACCGACTCCGAAATTGCGGCTATAAGGTGCGCCAAGAGCGCCCCGTAGCCGTGGAGTGAACAAGTGGCCGAGAAAGAAGACATTCAGATCGAAGACGATTTCATCGCCGAAGATGACGACGAAAGTAGCGAAGCACCTGTCGAGGTCGCCAAGACCAATCTGACCAAGCGCCGGATCATCGACAACCTGCTCGAGGAACGCCGCCTGCAAAAGCAGTTGAACGACTTCGACTTCGACCTATAAAACAAAAAGCCCCGAGAGGGGCTTTTTGTTATCCGCTTATTGCATGCCCGCCGATCAATCTGCGCGCTTGGGCGACAGCAATTCGATCTTGTAGCCGTCCGGATCCTCGACAAACGCCAGGATGCTGGAGCCATGCATCATCGGCCCAGGCTCTCGGGTAATCTTGCCACCGCGCGCCCGGATGTCTTCACACGCCTTGTAGACATCCTCCACCTCCAGAGCGATATGGCCGTAGCCGTCACCCAGCTCGTACTTCTCAACGCCCCAATTATGCGTCAGCTCGATCACGCTGTTGTGCGCTTCATCGCCGTAACCGACGAAGGCCAGGGTGAACTTGCCCTCCGGGTAGTCCTTGCGACGCAGCAGGGTCATGCCCAGCACTTCGGTGTAGAAGCCGATGGACTTATCCATATCGCCGACGCGCAGCATGGTATGCAGCAATCTCATGATTCAGGTCTCCTCGTTCGACAACGCTTATGGCGGTGCAGAAAGTACAACCCCGGCACGTGGCCGGGGTCGGTTGGCTCAGGCGCGCCAGCTTATCAGAACTGGGTGCGGCCCTTGCCGGCAGCGATGCGCATGCGCAGAGCATTGAGCTTGATAAAGCCACCGGCATCCGCCTGGTTATAGGCGCCGCCATCTTCTTCGAAGGTGGCGATGTTGGCGTCGAACAGCGAGTCATCAGACTTGCGGCCAACGACGATGACGTTGCCCTTGTACAGCTTCAGGCGCACTACGCCGTTCACATTGACCTGGGACGCGTCGATCATCTGCTGCAGCATGCTGCGCTCGGGGCTCCACCAGTAGCCGTTGTAGATCAAGCTGGCGTACTTGGGCATCAGCTCATCTTTCAGATGGGCCACTTCGCGGTCGAGGGTGATTGACTCGATAGCGCGGTGGGCCTTGAGCATGATGGTGCCGCCGGGCGTCTCGTAGCAGCCGCGGGACTTCATGCCGACGTAGCGGTTCTCGACAATGTCCAGACGGCCGATGCCGTTCTCACCACCAATGCGGTTCAACTCGGCCAGCACCTGAGCCGGCGTCATGTCCTTGCCGTCGATGGCAACGATGTCGCCCTTGCGGTAGGTGAGCTCGATATAGGTTGGCGCATCCGGGGCTGCCTCAGGAGAGACCGTCCACTTCCACATGTCCTCTTCGTGCTCGGTCCAGGTGTCTTCCAGCACACCGCCCTCGTAGGAGATGTGCAGCAGGTTGGCATCCATGGAGTACGGCGATTTCTTCTTGCCGTGGCGCTCGATCGGGATGGCGTGCTTCTCGGCGTAGTCCATCAGCTTCTCGCGCGAGAGCAGATCCCATTCACGCCATGGAGCGATGACCTTCACGCCCGGCTTGAGCGCGTAGGCGCCCAGCTCGAAACGCACCTGGTCGTTGCCCTTGCCGGTGGCACCGTGGGAGATGGCATCAGCGCCGGTTTCGTTGGCGATCTCGATCAGGCGCTTGGCGATCAGCGGACGGGCGATAGAGGTGCCCAGCAGGTATTCGCCTTCGTACACGGTGTTGGCGCGGAACATCGGGAAGACGAAGTCGCGGACGAACTCTTCGCGCAGGTCATCAATGTAGATTTCCTTGACGCCCAGAGCCTGCGCCTTGGTGCGCGCTGGCTCGACTTCTTCGCCCTGGCCGAGGTCGGCGGTGAACGTCACCACTTCGCAGTTATAAGTGTCTTGCAGCCACTTGAGAATCACCGAGGTGTCCAGGCCACCGGAATAGGCCAGAACTACCTTCTTAACGTCCGCCATGCCATCAGCTCCACGGGTTGTACGGAAAGCCTGCGATTCTACCGGTCATGGGCTGGCTTTTACAGGGGCGCGCCGTTGCGCTCGCACTCAAGATGAGGGGGCACCGATGGCTGTGGACGCTAACGGCGCCGCTTCACGTTGCAGGCGCAACGTGACCCGCCGATTCTTGGCGCGATTAGCCTCGCTGTTGTTGGCAACTAGCGGATAGCGTTCGCCATGAAAGCGCAACGTAATCTGCTCTTCCGGTACCCCGTTGGCGACCAGGTATTCCTGCACTGCCAGTGCGCGACGCCGGGACAAGTCGCGATTGAGCAGGCGGTTGCCGCTATTGTCCGAATGGCCGTCCAGCTCGATGCGGTTCACGCTGGGATCGGCACGCATATACTGAAGGACAACGTCGAGCCTGGCGCGCCCTTGGGCATCGAGCACTACATCGCTGCTCGGGAAGCCGATCTGAGACTGGCGAACCTGGTCGAAGTTGACCGGCAGTAATTTGGCCGTGCAGGCGCGATAGTCTTCGTAAGCCTTGCCGAAACGGGCGGGCAACAGACGAATCTCCAGCGTATCGCCGCCGTGCAGCGTGCGATGCCGAACCACAGGACTACGCCCTTCGAGCAAACCGGTTAGCAAACGTCCAGCCTGTAGCTGGGTGCTGTTGAACGGAATATCGCCACCATTCACCGATACCACGCCAAGATTGATATCGCTGCGTGACGGCTGCCAAGGTGCCGCGGCGGCGAGAAGAGTGGCCGACCCAGCGCCAAGCCACCGCTCTGGCGAGTGCAGACGGAACACCGCTTGCTCGCCGGCGCGACGGACGAACTCGCCACTGCCGAAGCCGGTGATCGGCTGCGTCAACCGGCACTCGAACTGGTCGCCTTCCACCTGCCATTGCACCCGCTCCAGCCGTGTCTGGAATGTCAGGGCGTTGGCCGGTGAAGCGAGCAGGCACAACAGTACGAGGGGGCGCAGGCGCACGATGAACTCCGAGAGGATGCGTATTCCCTCTTGGTATCGGTGCCGGGCCGGCAAACTTGAGCGCAGCGGCGCCAGCGCACCACTCCGGCGGGCGAAGGCAAGATGCCGTGCTCGGGCTTTTCCGGTAGCATTCGCGCACGTTTCGCCCGCCTGGAAAGCCCGCATGTCCGACCGACTCACCCTGCTGCGCCCCGACGACTGGCACATTCATCTGCGCGATGGCGCCGTCCTGCCTCACACCGTCGCGGACGCTGCTCGCCAGTTCGCCCGCGCCATCATCATGCCGAACCTGGTGCCGCCAGTACGCAACGCCGATGAGGCCGAAGCCTATCGCCAGCGCATCCTCGCAGCGCGTCCGGCAGGTAGCGCTTTCGAGCCATTGATGGTGCTCTACCTCACCGACAGTACCAGCCCCGACGATATCCGCCGCGCCAAGGCCAGCGGCTTCGTCCATGCGGCCAAGCTCTATCCGGCCGGCGCCACCACGAACTCGGCCTCCGGCGTCACCGCTATCGACAATATTTTCGGCGTACTGGAAACCATGGCCGAAGTCGGCCTGCCACTGCTGGTGCATGGCGAAGTCACTCGTGGGGAGATCGATATCTTCGATCGCGAGAAGTATTTCATCGACGAACAGCTGAGTCGGGTCACCACGAAGTTCCCGATGCTGAGAGTGGTATTCGAGCACATCACCACCCGCGATGCCGTGCAGTTTGTCCAGGCCGCCGGCAGCAACGTCGGCGCTACCATCACTGCGCATCACCTGCTGTACAACCGCAATCACATGCTGGTTGGTGGCATTCGCCCGCACCTGTTCTGCCTGCCGGTGCTCAAGCGCAACGTCCATCAGGAGGCCTTGCTGGATGCCGCCACCAGCGGCAGCCCCAAATTCTTCCTCGGCACCGATTCGGCCCCGCATGCGCAACATGCCAAGGAAGCCGCCTGTGGATGTGCCGGCTGCTATACCGCCCATGCGGCCATCGAACTGTACGCCGAAGCCTTCGAGCAGCGTCAGGCATTGGACAAGCTGGAAGCCTTCGCCAGCCATTTCGGCCCGGACTTCTACGGTCTGCCGCGCAACACCACGCATATCACCTTGGTGCGCGAGGAATGGAACGTGCCGGCCAATCTGCCATTCGGTGAGCAGGTCGTAGTACCGCTGCGTGCCGGTGAGCGGCTGCACTGGCGCCTGGAGGCAAGCGCATGAGTGAAGATCACTTCGAAGATGAACTCGAGGAGCACCTGCCCGGCAAACCCCGTTCGCCCATGGCTCGGCGTTTCCGTGGCTTCCTGCCCGTGGTGATCGACGTGGAGTGTGGCGGCTTCAACAGCGCCACGGACGCCCTCTTGGAAATCGCTGCCGTCACCATCGGTATGGACGAACAGGGCCTGCTCTACCCCCAGGACACCCTCTTCTACCGTGTCGAGCCGTTCGCTGGCGCCAACATCGAGCCCGCGGCGCTGGAATTCACCGGGATCAAGCTCGATCATCCGCTGCGCATGGCGGTTCCCGAGTCGCAGGCGCTCACCGATATCTTCCGCAGCGTGCGCAAGGCGGTGAAATCCGCCGGCTGCAAACGCGCGATTCTGGTGGGCCACAACAGCAGTTTCGACCTCGGCTTCCTCAACGCAGCGATCGCCCGCTGTGAGATAAAGCGCAACCCGTTCCATCCATTTTCCAGCTTCGATACCGCCACCCTCGCCGGCCTCGCCTACGGCCAGACCGTACTGGCCAAGGCTTGCCAGGCTGCCGGGATCGACTTCGACGGGCGCGAGGCCCACTCGGCTCGTTATGACACCGAGAAGACGGCGGAGCTGTTCTGCGGCATCGTCAATCGCTGGCGGGAAATGGGCGGCTGGGAAGAGTTCGACGAATAACGAGCTACCCTGAAGCAGGCCGGCAAAGGCCCACTTCAAACCTTTTCCGCCGACACAAACAAAAAAGGCCAGTCAGACTGGCCTTTTTCGTATAACCGCGGCGTTAGAGCGGCTTGCCGCGGTTGCCGTGTTGACCGACGAACTCCTGCACAGCCTTCAGCTCGTTCGGCAGCACGGCGCAGCGCTCGCTACGCTCGAACAGGTCCGCCAGGTGCGCAGGAAGCGCGAGAGCCTGGCCAATTCCTGCTTTCTCCACCGCATCCGGGAACTTCACCGGGTGCGCGGTACCCAGCGTCACCATCGGAATGCTCAGACTGCGGCGGCATTCCCGCGCAGCATGAACGCCGATGGCGGTGTGCGGATCGAGCACTTCGCCAGTCTCCTTGAAGACTTGGGCGATGGTGGTACAGGTCTGCTCATCATCTACCGCCAGCGAGTCGAACAGCTTGCGCGCTTCGGTCCAGCGATCCTCTTCCACCGAAAGCTTGCCACTGGCACGGAAGCCATCCAGCAACTCCGCCACGGCCTTGCCATTGCGACCATGCAGATCGAACAGCAGACGTTCGAAGTTGGACGACACCATGATATCCATCGAAGGCGACAGCGATGCGTGCAAGGTGTCCTTGTCGTAGCGATTGCCGGATATGAAGCGATGCAGGATGTCGTTGCGATTGGTGGCGACGATCAGCTGGTTGATCGGCAGACCCATATTGCGCGCCAGGTAGCCGGCGAAGATGTCGCCAAAATTGCCGGTAGGCACCGAGAACGCCACCGAGCGCGCCGGACCGCCGAGCTGCAGCGCAGCGTGGAAGTAGTAGACGATCTGGGCCATGATCCGCGCCCAGTTGATCGAATTGACTGCAACCAGCCGGGTACCCTTGAGGAATCCCTGATCGGCGAAGCTGGCCTTGACCATCTCCTGGCAGTCGTCGAAGTTGCCTTCGATGGCGATATTGTGGATGTTCTCGCCGGCGATGGTGGTCATCTGCCGACGCTGCACTTCCGAAACGCGCTTGTGCGGGTGCAGGATGAAGATGTCGACGTTCTCGCAACGACGGCAGCCTTCGATGGCCGCCGAACCGGTATCGCCGGAGGTCGCGCCCATGATCACCACACGCTCGCCACGCTTGGCCAGCACGTAATCGAGCAGGCGACCAAGTAGCTGCAGGGCAAAGTCCTTGAACGCCAGCGTCGGGCCGTGGAATAGCTCTAGCACCCACTCGTTGCCGTTCAGCTGGCGCAGCGGGGCGATGGCGCTGTGGGCGAAGACCCCATAGGTCTCTTCCAGGATTTTTTTGAAGTCGGCATCCGGAATGCTGCCGGCAACGAACGGGCGCATGACCCGAAAGGCCAGCTCGTGGTAAGGCAGGCCGGCCCAGGAGGCAATTTCTTCCACAGTGAAGCGCGGCAGGTTCTCCGGTACGTACAGGCCGCCATCGCTGGCCAAGCCAGCCAGCAGGACGTCTTCGAAGTTCAGAGCCGGCGCCTGGCCGCGGGTGCTGATGTAGCGCATTTGTTCAAACCTTCGGTTCGAGCGGCAGGCTGGTGCTGCAGGTATCAGGCTGTCCTTTGCCTGCAACGTGCGGCCTGCGGCTTGGTTAGTTGAGCTGTTCGACGCGAATGCGTACGACCTTGTCCGCCACATCATCGAGGGCCTCGAGTGCCGCGATGGCATCGTCGATACGCTGCTCGACCACGCGATGAGTCACCAGGATCACAGGAACCAGGCCGTCTTGGACCTCGGCTTCTTTCTGCATGATCGACTCGATGTTGATGCCACGCTCGGAGAGGATGGTCGCGACCTGAGCCAGCACGCCCGGATGGTCCTTGGCCTGGATGCGCAGGTAATAGGCACTCTCGCAGGCACTGATCGGCAGAATCGGATGATCGGATAGCGAGTCGGGCTGGAACGCCAGATGCGGCACGCGATTGTTCGGGTCGGTGGTCAACGCTCGGGTGACGTCGACGAGATCGGCCACCACCGCCGAAGCGGTTGGCTCCATACCGGCACCGGCACCGTAGTAGAGCGTGCTGCCGACCGCATCGCCATTGACCATGACGGCGTTCATCACGCCGTTGACGTTGGCGATCAGGCGGTCGGCCGGAATCAGCGTGGGGTGGACGCGCAATTCGATGCCGGCATCGGTGCGACGGGCGACGCCCAAGTGCTTGATGCGATAACCCAGCGCCTCGGCGTAGTTCACATCAGCCGTGGTCAACCGCGCGATGCCTTCGGTGTACGCCTTGTCGAACTGCAGCGGAATGCCGAAGGCGATGGAAGCCAGAATGGTCAGCTTGTGCGCGGCATCGATGCCTTCGACATCGAAGGTCGGGTCGGCCTCGGCATAACCGAGCTCTTGGGCTTCCTTGAGCACGTCCTCAAAGGTGCGTCCCTTTTCACGCATCTCGGTGAGGATGAAGTTGCCGGTGCCATTGATGATGCCGGCCAGCCAGTTGATCCGGTTGCCAGCCAGCCCTTCGCGAATCGCCTTGATGACCGGGATACCACCTGCGACCGACGCCTCGAAGGCCACGATGACGCCCTTCTCGCACGCCTTGGCGAAGATCTCGTTGCCGTGCACTGCAATCAGCGCCTTGTTGGCGGTGACCACATGTTTGCCATTCTCAATGGCTTTGAGGACGAGTTCCTTGGCCAGGGTATAGCCACCGATCAGCTCGACGACGATGTCGATTTCGGGATTGTTCACGACATCGAAGATGTCGGCGGTAATGGGTGTCGAACCGGTGTCGCACTTGGCATTCGGATGACGGGTGGCAATCTGCGCAACCTCGATTCCGCGCCCGGCACGGCGGGCAATCTCCTCGGCGTTGCGTTTGAGCACATTGAAGGTACCGCCACCGACGGTTCCCAGCCCACAGATGCCAACTTTCACCGGTTTCAAGCTGAACTCCCCATTCACAGCGAAACGACCGGACCTGCCGATCGACAAAAGAGTCGCACATTACGAAGCGAGCAGCTTTTAGTCAATCAACCGTGGCCTTGCGGCTAGCACGATCAACCGCCAAGGCCCAACCGTTGATGCCATTGCGCAAGCGACTCGTCCGGATACTCCGCAAAACAGCGATCACGCGCTTGTACCTGCGGCTCCACCCAACTTGCTCTTGAGTCGAGCATCAAATGCGTATGCTCTGGCGGTACGGGCAATTCGGTGTCGATGGCAGAGGCAAACGGGTGCACCAGGTCAGGCCAGCTCGGGTCCCACAACCACAGCGCACTGGCGCAAACGCTGCAGAAATGTCGACGCCCTTCACTGATGCTGATTTCGCCCGTTTCGGGATCGACCAACCGCGCCTGGTAGACGGTGAGATGCTCGCGCCCCTCGACATGCAAGGTGCGATAGTCGCCGCCGAGATTGATGGCATAACCACCGCCACCCGCGGTCTTGCGGCAAATGGAGCAGTAGCAGCGCATGAACGGATAAGGCTGAGCGGATTCAAGACTGAACCGCACAGCCTGGCAGTGACAGGAACCTTCGAGCTTCATTGCGACCCACCTCGTTCAAACCTGTTGGGCTGAACACGATAGGACGCCTAGCTGCACCATGAGCCATTGGCCCAAGACAATCGGACCAATGGCCCTGGCAACATCACTCAGCAGCGAGCGCCACCTCAGCCAGCTGGGTCGCTGGCTGATAGCCGGGGATCATCTGTCCATTGGCCAGAACGATCGCCGGAGTGCCCTGCACGCCGATCATCTGGCCAAGCTGATATTGCTTGGCGATGGGTGTATCGCAGCTGGCTGCTGGCAGATCCTCGCGAGCCTTGGCCTTGTTCATTGCCTCCTGCCGGTCCTTGGCGCACCAGACGCTGGTCAGCGTATTGGCCCCATGACTACCCATGCCCTGTCGCGGGAAGGCGACATAACGAACCTCGACACCGAGACGATTCAACTGCGGCACTTCGCTGTGCAGCTTCTGGCAATAGCCACAGTCGGTATCGGTAAATACCGTGATATGCGTCTTGGGATCCTTGGGTGCAAACACGACCATTTCATTCGCAGGGATCGCATTGATCTGTTTTGCGACCGACTTGCTCTGCGCCTGCTCGGTCAGGTTGACGGCCTGACCGTCCTTGAACTGATAGAGATAGCCTTGAATCAGAAACTGACCATCGCCACTGGCATACAGCTGCCGACCACCCTCCAGCTGAACCTGATAAACACCAGGCATCGGGCTTTCAGCGACCGCCTCGATAGGCATATCCGGCTGGATCTTCTGCAGTGCCTGACGAATTGCCTGATCCGGATCAGCGGCCATTGCAAGGGTGCTGACCAGACCGACGGCGGTGGCAGCAAACAAACGAATCACGCCCATGGAAACTCCTGGCAGCGACGATCAAAGGAAGGCGCAAAGACTACCATAGCCATCCTGCGCAAACGCTGACTGCTTCTCCGACAGGCGCGACCGGACGCTGCCGCCAGCGCTGGAGCCATAGCCAGCGAATGCGCTACCCGCGCGGATGATGCTCCGCATGCAGCTCCTGCAGCCGCGCACGAGCAATGTGGGTATAGATCTGCGTGGTCGAAAGATCGCTGTGGCCGAGCAGCATCTGCACGGTACGCAAATCCGCACCATGGTTGAGCAAATGCGTGGCGAAGGCGTGGCGCAGAGTGTGCGGCGAGATCGACGTAGCGATACCAGCAACCTTGGCGTGCAGCTTGATTCGGTGCCAAAAGGTCTGACGTGTCATCTGGTCACCACGCTGACTGGGAAACAGCACATCACTGGCCTTGCCGGCGATTAAAAGTTCACGCCCTTCGCGCTGGTAGCGCTGCAGCCAGTGCAACGCCTCATCACCCAGCGGCACCAACCGTTCCTTGTTGCCCTTCCCGAACGTGCGCAGCACGCCTTGGCGCACGCTGACCTGCTCTAGTGTCAGACTGATCAGTTCGGTGACGCGCAAGCCACAGGCATAGAGCACCTCGAGCATGGCGCGATCACGCAGCCCCAGCGGATCGCCAACATCTGGCGCAGCCAGCAGCGCCTCGACATCGGCTTCGGACAGAGCCTTGGGCAATGGCCGCCCGAGCCTGGGCAGATCAATGCGCAAGGTCGGATCGACGGCAATCTCGCCTTCTCGTAGCAGGTAGCGATAGAAGCCACGCAAGCCGGAGAGGAATCGTGCGGTAGAGCGCGCCTTGTAACCATTGTTCAGGCGCCATGCGAGATGGTCGAGAATGATCTCGCGTCCGGCCGCAGCAAGCCGGACGCCTCGCTCATTCAACCAGCCGTTGAACAACGCAAGATCGCTGCGATAGGCCTCGCGGCTATTATCTGCCAGCCCTTTTTCCAGCCAGAGAGCATCGAGATAACGGTCGATAACGGGATCGTCTAGTGCGGACATGACAGCTTCAATGAGAGGAGCATGTGAACTTTCACGATAGGCCCGGCGAAGCCTGGTCCAAACGCCCGTAGGCAAAAATCCCTGACACCAGGCCGCAATTACTATCGCCCAGATCAAATACCACCAGCCAGAAACGAAAAAAGCAGCCCGCAGGCTGCTTTTTCTTTCGGAAATGCGGTCTTAGACCAGCTTTTCCTTGATGCGGGCGGCCTTGCCGGACAGCGCGCGGAGGTAGTACAGCTTGGCCTTGCGCACATCACCGCGACGCTTGACGCTGATGCTATCAACCATCGGGCTGTAGCTCTGGAAGGTACGCTCAACGCCAACACCGTTGGAGATCTTGCGAACGGTGAAAGCGCTGTTCAGGCCGCGGTTACGCTTGCCGATCACGACGCCTTCGAAGGCCTGAAGACGCTGACGCTCGCCTTCCTTAACCTTTACCTGAACGATAACGGTGTCACCCGGCGCGAACGGCGGGATTTCTTTGGTCATCTGCTCGGCTTCGAGCTGCTGAATGATCTTGTTGGTCATGCTGTGCTCCTAAGGTCAACCCACCGGGTTGCCATCGATACGTTAACTATCGTCCCGCTGGCGGATGTATTCCGCCAGCAGCTTCTGTTCTTCTCCAGAAAGCGAGCGGCTATCCAGAAGATCGGCGCGTCGCTCCCAGGTCCTTCCAAGGGACTGCTGCAAGCGCCAGCGTCGGATGTGTTCGTGGTTGCCGCTGAGCAGCACCTCAGGAACACATTTACCCGCATACACCTCAGGTCGCGTGTAGTGCGGACAGTCGAGCAGGCCGTCCGTAAACGAATCCTCCTCGGCGGAACCAGCATGACCAAGGGCGCCCGGGAGCAGCCTGGTCACGGCGTCGATCAGCACCATTGCCGGCAGCTCGCCACCGGACAACACGTAATCACCGATCGACCATTCCTCATCCACGTGCGCCTCGATGAAGCGCTCGTCGATACCTTCGTAACGTCCAGCGATAAGGATGAGCGCATCCTCGTTCGCCATTTCACGGACATCAGCCTGTTTCAGCTGACGCCCCTGCGGCGACAGATAGATCACCTTCGCCGTCTCGCCCGCGGCTCGTTTAGCGTCAGCCAAAGCAAGCTCGAGCGGCTTGATCTTCATCACCATGCCCGGACCTCCGCCGAATGGGCGGTCGTCCACGGTCTGGTGGCGGTCTTCGGTGTAGTTTCTGGGGTTCCAGCAGCTCAACTGCAACAACCCCTGCTTCACTGCACGACTGGTAATCCCGTAGTCACATATCGCTGCGAACATATCGGGAAACAGGCTGATGACTTCAACGCGCAAAGCGGCCATGCCGTTCAGAAATCCGCGTCCCAATCGACCTGCATCTCGCCCGCTTCCAGATCGATCCTCAACACGCACTGATCGGTATATGGCAGCAGACGCTCGCGATCATCCAGGCTTCCAGCGCAAGGCTTTACAACCAGAACGTCGTTAGCTCCGGTTTCTAGCAGGTGATCTACCTGACCGAGCACTTGCGCGACCTGATTGATGACCTTCAAGCCCTGGAGCTGATACCAGTAGTACTCACCGTCGTCCAAGTCGGGCAGTTCGCTGCGCGGAATGCAGATCTCGAAATCGGCGTAGGTACGCGCAATTTCGCGATCATCCAAACCCTTGAGCGTTGCCACCAGAATCTTTCCCTGGAGGCGCCCCTTGATCAACTCGACCTGCTTGACCTCGTCACCTCGCCTCAGCGTCCAGCGTCGATAATCCAGCAGGTTGTCGATCGGATCGGTAAAGGAATACACCTTTACGTCACCGCGCACGCCATGCACCGAAACGATCTTGCCGATGACAACCAGGTCATCGACCGGAGCAGACGTTGCGTTCATGCGATTCAGGCAGCGGCCTTGGCAGCTTCCTTCAGCAGCTGAGCAACACGCTCAGACGGCTGTGCGCCCTGGCTCAGCCAGTAGGTGGCGCGCTCCTGGTTTACAGAAAGCTTCACTTCCGCACCAGTGGCGATCGGATTGAAGAAACCGATGCGCTCGACGAAGCGACCATCGCGCGGATTGCGGCTGTTGGTCACGGTCAGGTGGTAGAAAGGGCGCTTCTTGGAGCCGCCACGGGCGAGACGAATAGTTACCATGTGAACATCGTTCCTGTAGTCGGTGCTAACTTAAGGCACACACTTACTTAAAATGGGCCTAGGCCCGAAAGGCCGCACATTTTAAGGAATGCCGGGGATTTTGCAAACTCTTTTACCAATGTAGCAGGACTGCTCAGGGGCTGCATCCAGCGCCAGGCGGTCAATGACTCGCCACCACCCAGCCGCAGCCCTGTAGCCACTTAGAACTTCGGCATGCCACCGCCGGGAAGCATCCCGCCCATGCCGCGCATCATCTTGGCCATACCACCCTTGCCGGTGACCTTCTTCATCATCTTCTGCATCTGCTTGTGCTGCTTGATGAGACGACCGATGTCCTGCACCTGAGTACCGGAGCCCATGGCAATTCGACGCTTACGCGAGCCACTGATGATATCGGGATTACGTCGCTCAGCGGGGGTCATCGAGTTGATGATTGCCTCCATCTGCTTGAACTGCTTCTCCGCAGCACCCTGAGCATGGCCCATCTGCGACAGATTGACGCCACCGATGGAGGGCAGCTTGTCCATCAGCCCGCCAAGACCACCCATGTTCTTCATCTGCTGCAACTGGTCACGGAAGTCTTCGAGGTCGAAACCCTTGCCCTTCTTGAGCTTCTTGGTGAGCTTCTCGGCTTTTTCACGATCGAGAGTCTGCTCGGCCTGCTCGATGAGGCTGAGCACATCACCCATACCAAGGATACGCGAGGCAATGCGGTCCGGATGGAAAGGCTCCAGGGCGTCGCTCTTCTCGCCCATCCCGAGGAACTTGATCGGCTTGCCGGTCACATGACGCACCGACAGCGCTGCACCGCCCCGGGCGTCGCCGTCGACCTTGGTCAACACGACACCGGTTAGCGGTAGCGCCTCGCCGAACGCGCGGGCGGTGTTCGCCGCATCCTGACCGGTCATGGCGTCGACAACGAATAGCGTTTCGGCGGGATTTATCGCGGCGTGAACGGCCTGGATCTCGGCCATCATCTCGGCATCGATCGCCAGCCGCCCTGCGGTATCCACCAGCACCACATCGATGAACTTGAGCTTGGCTTCGCGAATCGCTGCCTGGGCAATATCTACCGGCTTCTGGTTGATATCGGAAGGAAAGAAGGTGACCCCGACTTCGGCTGCCAGGGTCTCGAGCTGCTTGATGGCCGCGGGACGATACACGTCTGCGGAAACCACGAGCACGGTTTTCTTCTTGCGCTCCTTGAGGAAGCGCGCCAGCTTGCCCACGGTGGTGGTCTTACCCGCACCCTGGAGGCCCGCCATGAGCACTACGGCCGGCGGCGTCACCTGAAGGGCCAGATCCTCGTTGGCCGCGCCCATCAATTCTTCCAGTTCGGCGCGAACGATCTTCACGAACGCTTGGCCGGGCGTCAGGCTCTTCGACACCTCGGTGCCGACGGCACGCTCCTTCACCCGATTGACGAACTCCTTGACCACCGGCAGCGCGACGTCGGCCTCGAGCAGCGCCATGCGCACTTCACGCAGGGTGTCCTTGATGTTGTCCTCGGTCAGCTTGGCCTTACCGGTGACGTGGCGAAGCGTTTGTGAGAGGCGGTCGGTTAGGTTTTCGAACATGAGCCATTCCACGCTGGATGTGCTGAAGGGCGGGATTATAGAAGGTGCAGACGCCCCGCCGGTACCCCCGCCAGCGTCGCTTTTCGCAGCAGACGCGACCAGTGCCACCGATTAACCCCCGCTGAAGGTGCGCCAGTGCCGGACGCGCACGAAGCAGTTCCCGCCATGAGCTGCGTAACCTTGACGCAGCTTTTGTGCCTCCGGTGTTTGTGCCACACTCACGACCTTTCGAGCCCGTTACCGGAACCTATGCACCCTCTGCTACCCAGCCTTGCCGCAGCCGCTCTTTATGCCGGCGTCACGGGCTATCAAAGTATGCGTCTGGCACAGCGTGCTGCGCCGGACAAGCGCCTTTTGCTAGGCCTCGGCCTGCTTGCGCTGCTTGCCCATGGCACAAGTCTGTTCATTCAGCTGCTGTCACCCAGCGGCCTGCATCTCGATTTTTTCAATGCTTCGAGCTTGATCGCAGCCTCCGTCATTTTGCTGATTCTGCTGGCGCTACACCGGATGCCGGTGGAGAACCTGCTGCTGCTTTTGTTCCCACTGGGTTGCCTCACCGTACTCTTCGCCCAGTTCGCGCCATCCGGCACAGCGCCAGCAATCACCGAGGAGCCCGGCATCCTCGCGCACATCTTGTTGTCGATTCTGGCCTACGGCATGCTCACCATCGCGGTGTTTCAGGCCTTGCTGCTTCTGCTGCAGGATCACCACCTCAAACACAAGCACCCCTCTGGTCTGATCCGCAATTTCCCCCCCTTGCAGACCATGGAAAGCCTGCTATTCGGCTTCCTCTGGGCAGGCTGGGTATTGCTATCCGCCTCACTCCTTTCGGGATGGCTGTTTCTAGACGATCTTTTTGCCCAGCACCTGGTCCATAAGACACTCCTCTCAGTGATCGCCTGGGTCGTCTTCGGCCTGCTGCTGTGGGGCCGCCAGCAACTCGGCTGGCGCGGCTACAAGGCCATCCGCTGGACGCTGGCTGGTTTCTGCCTGCTGATGCTGGCGTATTTCGGCAGCAAGCTGGTCCGCGAATTCATCCTGCATATCTGACGCGAACAGGTCACTCGTGGAAAATCTACATCCCGGCTTTCTGGTCGGATTGCTGGTCTTTCTGCTGCTGTGCTCGGCTTTCTTTTCCAGCTCCGAGACCGGCATGCTCAGCCTCAACCGCTATCGCCTCAGGCATCAGGCCAAGGAAGGCCATCGAGGCGCGCGCCGCGCCAGCGAGCTGCTGGCGCACCCCGACCGCCTGCTCGGCACCATTCTGGTCGGCAACAACTTCGTCAATATCCTCGCCTCCTCCATTGCCACGGTGCTGGCCATGCAGCTCTGGGGCGAGGCAGGGATCGCCATCGCCACCATCGGCCTGACCATCATCCTGTTGATCTTCGGCGAGATCACACCTAAGACACTGGCAGCGCTGCGCCCGGAGATCGTCGCCTATCCGGTCAGCCTGCCGCTGAAGATGCTGCAGAAGGTGCTTTACCCGCTGGTCGCGATGCTGAGCTGGGTGAGCAACGGCCTGCTCAGGCTGCTTGGCGTCGACCTGTCGAACAAGGGCAACGACAGCCTCTCTACCGAAGAACTGCGTAGCGTCGTGCGCGAGTCGGGCAGCGATCTGCCACTGAACCGCCAGAGCATGCTGCTGGGCATTCTTGACCTAGAGCGCGTGACCGTCGACGACATCATGATCCCGCGCAACGAAGTCACCGGCATCGACCTCGATGACGACCTCGAGTCGATCATCAGTCAACTGCGCACCACACCTCATACGCGCCTGCCGGTGTTTCGCAACGACATCAACCAGATCGAAGGCATCGTTCATATGCGGCAGATCGCCCGCCTGCTCAGCCATGACCAGCTGACCAAGGAGAGCCTGCTGGCGGCCTGCAGTGAGCCCTATTTCGTACCGGAGAACACCCCACTCTCGACCCAGCTGCTGAATTTCCAGAAGCAGAAGCGACGGATCGGCATCGTGGTCGATGAATACGGCGATGTGCGCGGCGTCGTCACGCTGGAGGACATCCTCGAAGAGATCGTTGGCGAGTTCAGCAATCAGGACGCCCTGCGCAGCCCCGATATCCACCCGCAGGAAGACGGCACACTGGTCATCGATGGCGCAGCTTACATCCGCGAAGTAAACCGTGCGCTGGACTGGCAGCTGCCTTGTGACGGCCCGAAGACGCTCAACGGGCTGATCACTGAAGCACTGGAACACATGCCCGATAGCGGCATCTGCCTTCAGATCGGCAACTATCGGCTGGAAATTCTGCAGGCCGCCGACAATCGGGTGAAAAGCGTCCGCGCCTGGACGATTGGCCACTCACCGGCGGACAGCCAGCAGCAAAACTGACGGAGCCGGCAGGGCGCCGACTCCGCAGCCTTCAAAGCTCGACAGCTACCGCAGCGGCCGCACGCAACGCCTTCTCCCTAGCTGCATCGATAGATACATCGCGCGCCAATGCGACCCCCATTCGACGTTGCCCACTGACACCCGGCTTGCCGAACAAACGCAGCGTTGTATCCGGCTCCGCCAGCACGCCGCCGAGGTTGCCGAAGCTCACCTCGGAGGACTCGCCCTCCACCAGAATCACCGCCGACGCGGCTGGGCCAAATTGACGAATCACCGGAATTGGCAGACCAAGGATGGCCCGTGCGTGCAGAGCGAACTCGGACAGGTCCTGCGATACGAGCGTAACCAGGCCAGTATCGTGAGGGCGCGGCGATATTTCGCAGAACCAGACCTGATCGCCTTTGACGAACAACTCGACCCCGAATACACCCCGCCCGCCCAACGAGTCGGTGACGGCCAAAGCGATTCGCCGTGCCTCGGCCATCGCCGCCGGCTCCATCGGCTGCGGCTGCCAGGACTCCTGATAATCGCCCTTCTCCTGGCGATGACCGACCGGCTCGCAGAAGCTCGTCCCGCCCGCGTGACGGACGGTCAGCAAGGTGATTTCGTAATCGAAATCGATGAAACCTTCGACGATGACCCGACCACGCCCGGCGCGACCGCCAGCCTGAGCGTAGTCCCATGCGGTCTCGATATCGGCTTCGCTGCGCAGCACCGACTGCCCCTTGCCGGAGGAGCTCATCACGGGCTTGATAACACAAGGGAAACCTAGGGCCAACGCTGCCTCCCGACACTCATCCAGCGAGTCGGCAAAGCGATAGGGTGAGGTCGGCAGCCCGAGCTCTTCGGCGGCGAGGCGGCGAATACCCTCGCGATTCATCGTCAGCTGCGCAGCCGGAGCCGTTGGGATCACGCTGTAGCCTTCGCGCTCCAGCTCGACCAGCGTGGCCGTGGCGATGGCCTCGATCTCCGGCACGATGTAGTGCGGTCGCTCCTGCTCGATCACGGCACGCAACGCTGAACCGTCAAGCATGTCGATCACATGACTGCGATGCGCAACCTGCATGGCCGGCGCGTTGGCATACCGATCTACCGCGATCACCTCGACACCGAGGCGCTGAAGCTCGATTACCAGCTCCTTGCCAAGCTCGCCGCTTCCGCAAAGCAGGACGCGCGTAGCGCTGGTAGATAATGGTGTGCCTACTCGTGGCATGGGAACTCCTCAAAACGTAGAACAAACGAGTGCGACAAGCGCCCTGCTACATCAGCTGGCCGCTGAGACGAGCTCTTTCGCCGCAACGCTGCAGCACCTGGCGGCGCTCGTCGTCGTCCATCAATCCCCAGCGGCGAATTTCATCCGCGCTGCGCTGACAACCGACGCACAGGTCGTGTTCATCCAGGGCACAAAGGCTGACGCACGGCGAGGCAACCGGTTTTTCCTGCGTATTCACTCATCCAATTCCAAGTCGCGGGCGTAGCGCTGAGCGTTATGCACATAATGGGCAGCGCTGGCTTCAAGCATTTTCTTCTGCTCCTCGGTCAGCTCACGCACCACCTTGCCCGGCGAACCAACCACCAGCGAACCATCGGGAATTTCCTTGCCTTCGGCAATCAGGGTATTGGCGCCGATGATGCAGTGCTTGCCAATCCTCGCGCCGTTAAGGACTACGGCGTTGATACCGATCAGGCTGTAGTCGCCAACCGTGCAGCCATGCAGCATGGCGTTGTGGCCAACTGTCACCCCTGTGCCCAAGGTCAACGGATGCCCCATGTCGGTGTGCATCACGCTGCCGTCCTGGACGTTACTGTTTTCACCAATATGGATCAGCTCGTTATCGCCGCGCAGAACGGCACCGAACCAGACACTGGCGCCAGCGTCCAGGCGGATCTTGCCGACCAAGGTGGCATTGGGCGCAACCCAGCTTTGCGGATGCGCTTCGACCCGCGACTCTCCCAGACGGTATTTCACGACACACCTCTTCTTGTTGTCAGTACGGATGGATCGCCGATCACCCATGCAGCGCAGCCGTTCAGGGCTCGCTGCGCCCGGACAGATCGATGAAAGCGGCAGGCGCGCGGCGCATTTCGATGCCGGCGTCATATATGACATTGACCAGCTCGACGATCATGATCGCCGTCAGGCCCCATATCTGGTATTCGCCATAGCGGTAGGACGGGATGTACCAGCTCTGTCCCTGGTAATCGATACGGTGCGTAACTTCCCGTGGATCCTCACAGAAGAACTCCAGCGGCACCGAGAAGACCGAGGCAATTTCGGCATCATTGGCGCGATACTCGACATAGTCCGGAACCAGCCCGACATAGGGCGTGACATGAATGCCGTGCACCGATATCAGACTGCTGAGCGGCCCGACAACCTCGACCATGCCCGGCGCTAGCCCGACCTCCTCCTCGGCCTCACGCAACGCCGTATGCAGCAGGTCGCGGTCTTCCGGATCGCGACGACCGCCTGGAAATGCGACCTCTCCGCCATGGGTGGACAGGCCGGCGGCGCGAAGCGTCAACACCAGCTCCGGCGATTCGCTACGGGTGATCGGCATCAACACTGCCGCCTCGGGCAGACGGCCTTCCGGCTCCAGGAGATGCGGGGAATAAGCGCGCACCCGGTGGAGTATTGTCTCCAGCATGAATTTTCTCATTTCGTCTTTGACCGGCATCATGGCATGAAAGGCGTAACGGCCCAAGGCCTCGAAAAGGTCTATCGAACAGTCAAATGTACCGCCGCGATGTCGATGTAACTGACGCGTACAGCGCAGCGTTTAGCCAGCCGGCTAACGCTGCGCACTCCTTGCCGAATCGGCATGAACGCACCAAGATTCGTCTTAACCGATAGGAATGCACCGATGAAATATTGCAACCAGTGCGGCGACCCAGTGCTGGTCCGCATACCGGACGGCGACAACAGGCCGCGCTTCGTCTGCGACAACTGCCACACCGTGCATTATCAGAACCCGAGAATCGTCGCCGGCTGCGTCCCCGTCTGGGATGACCGCGTACTACTCTGCCGGCGCGCGATCGAGCCACGTAAGGGCTATTGGACGTTGCCGGCCGGCTTCATGGAGAACGGCGAAACCCTGCAGCAGGCCGCAGTACGCGAGACGCTCGAAGAAGCCTGCGCGCGGGTTCGCGATCTGCAGCTGTATACCCTGTTCGACCTGCCGCACATCAACCAGGTGTACATGTTCTTCCGCGCTCAACTGGTCGATCTGGACTTCTCTGCCGGGGATGAGAGCCTGGAAGTAAAACTCTTTGAGCAACAGGATATCCCTTGGTCCGAGCTGGCTTTTCCCACCATCGGCCGTACTCTAGAATGCTTCTTCGCCGACCGGGTGCAGCAGACCTTCCCGGTGCGCAATGAAGCCGTGACCGGCTATCGAAGCCGCCAGCAGAACCAGGCAAATGCCGATTGATTCGTTTGCCGGCCGCGCTCGCATACAGGTCTGATGAAGTCTCCCAGGAATGCCTTGATGCGCTGGCTGTTCGCTTTGCTCTGCCTCACCTTTACCGCGCCCTCCTACGCCAATGCGACTCCCAGCCTGGGTAGCACACCGATCGACAAGGTGCTGGTAATCAAGTCGGAACGCAAACTTCACCTGGTCAGCTCCGGCCAGACGCTCAAGAGCTATCGCGTTTCGTTGGGCAAGCAACCGCGGGGAGCGAAACTGCGCGAAGGCGACCTGCGCACACCCGAAGGTTTCTACTGGATCGACTGGCGCAAGACGAGCGACAAGTACAACCTGTCGATGCACATCTCCTATCCCAACGCCCGCGATCTGGCCCGCGCACAGCAGGAAGGTGTTCCGCCGGGCAACATGATCATGCTCCACGGCACACCTTTGGATGAGGAATATCCTGAGTGGTTCTTTCACACTCTCGACTGGACCGAAGGCTGCATCGCGCTGAGCAACCATGACATGCGGGAGATATGGACGCTGGTGAAGGACGGCACACTGATCGAGATTCGCCCGTAGCACGCCCCAAGGCGCAGACCTAAGCCAGCGCGAGCTGCGGCTCGCAGGTCAAAACTGCATATCTGACAAACGCCAGACGTCGAAAGCCGGCGTCTCGTATGGGTGAGCCTTTTTCATCGCTTTCACGCTGTCGTGGATGAGCTCATCGGTAACCACCATCTCGACTTTCCACTCAGGTACATGCTGGACCTGCCCCATCTGGCCGATGTACGGCTGGCTGCCCTCCAATGGACGGTATTGCCCCTGTCCGAGCACCTGCCAGCAGCAGCTGTCATACGCGCCAACGCGACCAGCGCCCGCGGCGAACACTGCTTTCTTGACCGCTTCCAGATGACTGTCTGGAACATAGAAACACAGCTTGTACATCGACCTCTCCATGCAGATGAAACCGACCTCGATCTGTCGGGCTAAGTGGCATACTGCCATCCATGCGCGCGCCATATAGTGCGCCGCGTCATAGCTCAGACGCCCCATAGCGCCGCCGGTTCATAGACCTTCGTCACAAATGAAAAAGCCCGCCGATATGCTATCGGTGGGCTTTTCAGGAACGGTCAGAAAGCCCCGTTCGGTCAGTCGACCCAGACCCGCGCATTACGGAACATGCGCATCCAACCACCGTCTTCATGCCACTCGTCAGGCCGCCAGGAGTTGGTCACGGCACGGAACACTCGCTCCGGGTGCGGCATCATGATGGTCACGCGGCCATCGCGGCTGCTGAGACCGGTGATACCACGTGGAGAGCCGTTCGGGTTGGCCGGGTAACGCTCGGTGACCTTGCCGTGGTTATCCACGAAGCGCAGCGCCACGGTGCCGGAGAGATCCGCCTGCAGCATGGCCTCTTCGCTCTCGAATTCCGCATGGCCTTCGCCGTGGGCGATGGCGATAGGCATACGGGAGCCCGCCATGCCCTGCAGGAAGATCGATGGCGAATCCTGCACCTGGACCATCGCCACCCGAGCTTCGAACTGCTCCGAGCGGTTGCGTACGAAGTGCGGCCAGTTCTCCGTGCCCGGGATCAGTTCGTGCAGGTTGCTCATCATCTGGCAGCCGTTGCACACGCCGAGGGCGAAGCTGTCCTTGCGCTCAAAGAAGGCCTGGAAGCCATCTCGTGCACGCGCGTTGAATAGAATCGACTTGGCCCAGCCTTCACCGGCGCCAAGCACGTCGCCGTACGAGAAGCCACCGCAGGCGACCAGGCCCTTGAACTCCTCGAGGCTGACACGTCCGGAAAGAATGTCACTCATGTGCACGTCGACAGCGGCGAAACCGGCACGGTCGAACGCCGCGGCCATCTCCACCTGGCCGTTGACGCCCTGCTCGCGCAGCACCGCAATCTGCGGACGAACGCCACGCTTGATGTAGGGCGCGGCGATGTCTTCGTTCACGTCGAAACTGAGCTTGGCGCTCAGACCCGGGTTGTCCTCATCCAGCAGCGCGTCGAACTCCTGATCGGCGCATTCGGCGTTGTCGCGCAGACGCTGGATCTGATAGCTGGTTTCCGCCCACTGACGCTGCAGCAACCGGCGATCACCACTGAATACCTCGGTTTCGCCGTGCTTGATCGACACATGGCCATTGTTGACTGGCTGACCGATGACTGCGACGCAGTCACCCAGACCGGCAGCGCTGAACTGCGCCAGTACGATCTCGGTGTCGTCCTGACGCACCTGGATCACCGCGCCAAGCTCTTCGTTGAAGAGCATGGGTGCGACATCTGCGGCGCTTTCCAGCAGACCATCGAGATTGAGGTTCAGGCCGCAGTGACCGGCAAATGCCATTTCCAGCACGGTGGTCAGCAGACCACCATCGGAACGGTCGTGGTAAGCCAGCAACAGACCGTCGGCATTCAGCCCCTGGACCACGGCGAAGAATGCCTGCAGGTCTTCGGCATCATCGACGTCGGGTGCCTGGCGACCAAGCTGACCGTATACCTGCGCGAGGATCGAAGCGCCCATGCGGTTCTGCCCGCGCCCCAGATCAATCAGGATCAGGTCGGTGGCGCCCTTGTCCAGGCGTAGCTGCGGGGTCAGGGTCTGGCGAATATCAGTTACCGGAGCGAAGCCGGAAACGATCAACGACATCGGCGAGGTCACGCTTTTCTCTGCGCCCTCCTCGCTCCAACGGGTTTTCATCGACATCGAGTCCTTGCCCACCGGAATGGTCAGGCCTAGCTGCGGGCACAGCTCCATGCCGACGGCGCGCACGGTGTCGTACAGCCGCGCGTCTTCGCCAGGGTGGCCGGCGGCGGCCATCCAGTTGGCGGACAACTTGATGTCGGAGATCTTATCGATGCGTGCCGCTGCGAGGTTGGTCAGCGTTTCGCCAATAGCCAAGCGGCCCGATGCCGGAGCATCCAGCAGCGCCAGCGGCGTACGCTCGCCCATCGCCATGGCTTCGCCGGTGTAAACGTCGTAGCTGGTAGCCGTGACGGCGCAGTCGGCGACCGGCACCTGCCAAGGGCCGACCATCTGATCGCGAGCCACCTGGCCGGTAATGCTGCGGTCACCGATGGTGATCAGAAAGCTCTTGCTGGCGACCGCGGGGTGACGCAGCACACGGGTGGCGGCTTCGCTCAGATCGACAGTAGCCGCATCGAAGTCATCGCCGAGCTCCGCTTCGCGGCTGGCGCTGCGGTGCATGCGCGGCGGCTTGCCGAGCAGCACCTCGAGCGGCATATCCACCGGGGTGTTGCCAAAGTGACTGTCGGTAACGGTCAGGTGCGGCTCTTCGGTCGCCTCGCCGACGACTGCGAACGGGCAACGCTCACGTTCACAGATAGCCTGGAAACGCTCGAAATCGACGGCGCTGACGGCCAGTACGTAACGCTCCTGGGACTCGTTGCTCCAGATCTCATGCGGGGCCATGCCCGGCTCGTCGTTGGGCACGTTGCGCAGTTCGAAGCGGCCACCGCGGCCACCGTCGTTGACCAGTTCCGGGAAGGCGTTGGAGATACCACCGGCACCGACGTCATGGATGAAGGCGATGGGGTTCTGGTCGCCCAGCTGCCAGCAGCGGTCGATGACCTCCTGGCAGCGGCGTTCCATTTCCGGGTTCTCGCGCTGTACCGAGGCGAAATCCAGATCGGCCGAGCTGGCACCGGTCGCGACCGAGGAGGCGGCGCCGCCGCCCAGGCCGATCAGCATGGCCGGGCCGCCGAGCACGATCAGCTTGGCGCCAACGGTAATCTCGGCCTTCTGCACGTGATCTTCACGGATGTTGCCCATGCCGCCAGCGAGCATGATCGGCTTGTGATAGCCACGCACCTCGTCGCCGCGCGGCGTGTTGATCGACTGCTCGAAGGTACGGAAGTAACCGGTCAGCGCCGGGCGGCCGAACTCGTTGTTGAACGCGGCGCCGCCCAGAGGGCCTTCAATCATGATGTCCAGCGGCGTGACGATGCGTTCCGGCTTGCCGTAGGCCTGTTCCCATGGCTGCTCGAAGCCGGGGATGCTCAGGTTGGAGACGGTGAAACCGGTCAGACCGGCCTTTGGCTTGGCGCCGCGGCCGGTGGCGCCCTCGTCGCGAATCTCGCCACCGGAACCGGTGGAAGCACCCGAGAACGGCGAGATCGCGGTCGGGTGGTTGTGGGTTTCCACCTTCATCAGGATGTGCACCGGCTCCTGCACCGCGCCGTACTGGCGGGTTTCAGGATTGGGGAAGAAACGCCCTGCGGTGTGGCCGACGATGACCGACGCGTTGTCCTTGTAGGCGGACAGCACGTTCTCGCTGTGCATCTGGTAGGTGTTCTTGATCATGCCGAACAGCGACTTGTCCTGGCTTTCGCCGTCGATGTCCCAGCTGGCATTGAAGATCTTGTGGCGGCAATGCTCGGAATTGGCCTGCGCGAACATCATCAGCTCGATGTCGTGCGGGTTGCGCTTGAGGCCCTGGAAGGCGCTGACCAGATAATCGATTTCGTCTTCGGCCAGGGCCAGGCCCAGTTCGATATTGGCCTTTTCCAGCGCGGCGCGGCCGCCACCGAGGATGTCCACCGCAGTAAGCGGCTTGGGCTCGGCATGGCTGAACAGGTTGGCGGCTGCTTCGAAACGATCCAGCACCATTTGCGTCATGCGGTCGTGAAGCGCTGCGGCAATCAGCTGTGCATCGCTATCGGAAAACTCGCCCTGCACGTAATAGGCGATACCCCGCTCCAGCCGCTGGACCTTCTCCAGCCCGCAGTTGTGGGCGATATCGCTGGCCTTGCTCGACCACGGCGAAATGGTGCCGAAGCGAGGCACCACGAGGAACAGCCGACCAGCAGGTTCCTGCACCGGCACACTGGGGCCGTACTTCAGCAGGCGGGTCAGTACGTTCTGCTCATCCGCGCCAAGCGTGCCGGAAACCTCGGCGAAATGGGCGAACTCGGCATACAACCCGCTGACGGCGGGGACCTTATCGGCCAGTTGTGCCAGGAGCTTGCCATGACGGAAGGCGGAAAGAGCGGGAGCGCCGCGCAGGATCAACATCGTCGGAACAGCCTCGGAGGGGGGAGCAGTCGGGGCGCGTATTCTAGCCCATGACGGCGGCCGAGGCTAAGGCTGAACACTGCCAGGCGCCGCGTGCTCCGACGGCGCGCCTGGCCCGGCCTGGATCAGTGCAGGATCTGGCTGAGGAACAGCTTGGTCCTGTCGTTGACCGGGTTGGTGAAGAACACCTCTGGCTCGGCCCGTTCGACGATCTCGCCTTTGTCCATGAAGATCACCCGATCCGCCACGGTGCGGGCGAAGCCCATCTCATGGGTCACGCAGAGCATGGTCATACCGCTTTCGGCGAGGCTGACCATGGTGTCCAGCACCTCCTTGACCATTTCCGGATCGAGTGCCGAAGTCGGTTCATCGAACAGCATGATCTTCGGCTTCATGCACAGCGCACGGGCGATCGCCACGCGTTGCTGCTGACCGCCGGAGAGCTGGCCGGGAAACTTGTTGGCCTGCTCCGGAATGCGCACGCGCTCCAGATAATGCATGGCGATTTCCTCGGCCTGCCGTCGCGGCAGCTTGCGCACCCACATCGGCGCCAGCGTGCAGTTCTGCAGCACGGTCAGGTGCGGGAACAGGTTGAAGTGCTGGAACACCATGCCGACTTCGCTGCGGATCGCCTCGATCTGCTTGAGGTCGCTGGTCAGCTCGACGCCATTGATGACGATGCGCCCCTGCTGGTGTTCCTCCAGGCGATTGAGGCAGCGGATGGTGGTGGACTTGCCAGAGCCGGACGGCCCACACAACACGATGCGCTCGCCCTGGCGCACGGACAGGTTGATGTCCTTGAGCACATGAAATTGCCCGAACCACTTGTGCACGCCCTGCATGCGGATGACCGGCTCGCTCGCCTGCCCGGCCTGTGCGATTGAATCACTCATATCTCACTCCTAACGCTTGTGGCCGGTGTCCAGCTTGCGCTCCAGGCGCATGGAATAGCGGGACATGCCGAAACAGAACATCCAGTACACCAGCGCGGCGAACACGTAACCCTCGGTGGACATGCCCAGCCAGGCCGGGTCCGCCGTAGCGCGCTTGATGCTGTTGAGGAAGTCGAACAGGCCGATGATGATCACCAGGCTGGTGTCCTTGAACAGGGCGATGAAGGTATTGACGATGCCCGGAATCACCAGCTTCAGCGCCTGCGGCAGAATCACCAGCAGCGTGCTGCGCCAGTAGCCCAGGCCCATGGCTGCCGCCGCCTCGTATTGCCCCTTGGGGATCGCCTGCAGGCCACCACGCACCACTTCAGCGATATAGGCGGCCTCGAAGAACACCACCATCAGCATCGCGCGCAGCAGTTTGTCGAGGTTCATGCCTTCGGGCAGGAACAACGGCAGCATCACCGAAGACATGAACAACACGGTGATCAGCGGCACTCCACGCCAGAACTCGATGAAGGTCACGCAGAGCACACGGATCGCTGGCATGTCGGAGCGCCGCCCGAGCGCCAGCAGGATGCCCAGGGGCAAGGCGCCGGCGATGCCCACGGCGGCGATCACCACCGTCAACATCAGCCCGCCCCACTGGCTGGTCGGCACCGTTTGCAGGCCGAGGAAGCCGCCGTGCAACAGCCAGTAGGCCAACAATGGGTAGACCAGCAGATAGCCCAGGCCGTAGCGCAACTTGTGCGGCATCTGCCGCAGGAACAGCGGCGCTGCACCAATGATCGCCAGCCAGGCCGCCGCATCGACCCGCCAGCGCAGCTCCGTGGGATAGAAGCCGTACATGAACTGGCCGAATCGGGTCTGAATGAATACCCAGCAGGCACCTTCGCGGCTGCAATCGGCGCGCGTCTCGCCGGTCCAGTCCGCCTTGAAGATCGCCCACTCGAGCACCGGCGGCACGATCAGCCAGAGCAGATACAGCCCCACCAGGGTCAGCAGGGTATTGACCCAACTGGAGAACAGATTCGCCCGCAACCAGCCGAGCGCACCGATACTGATTGTCGGTGGGGGCAGGTCGGGCTTGAAGGTATGAATGGTCATGCGCTCACCGCTCGATCAGCGCAATGCGCTTGTTGTACCAGTTCATCAGCAGCGAGATGCTGATGCTGATGGCCAGATAGACACTCATGGTGATGGCCATGGTTTCGATGGCCTGCCCGGTCTGGTTGAGCACCGTACCGGCGAACAGCGACACCATGTCCGGATAGCCGATCGCAGCCGCGAGGGACGAGTTCTTCGCCAGGTTCAGGTACTGGCTCGTCAGTGGCGGCACAATCACCCGCAGGGCCTGCGGAACGATCACCAGGCGTAGCAACTGTCCCGGACGCAAGCCAAGGGATGCGGCGGCCTCGGTCTGGCCGTGACTGACCGACTGGATGCCCGAGCGCACGGTCTCGCCGATAAACGCCGCGGTATATACCGACAGCGCCACCACGATCGAAACCAGCTCGGGGATCACCACCCAGCCTCCGCGAATGTTGAAGCGCTGCAACTCCGGCACTTCCCAGGTGAAAGGTGCGCCTGCAATGAAAGTCACCAGCCAGGGAATGACGAGAAACAGCCCGAGGCTGGTCCAAAACACCGGAAACATCCGCCCGGTCGCATGTCGCCGGGCGCGCGCCCAGCGGTTGAGCAGCACCACCGCAACCAGCGCGACGAGCAGCGCCAGCCAAAACGACCAGAAACCATCGGCAGCGCTGGGTGCCGGCATCTGCACGCCGCGGTTGTTGACGAATACCACGTCCCACAGACTCAGGCTGTTGCGCGGCCCTGGCAGCGGGCTGATGACTGCAAAGTAGACGAAAAAGATCAGCAGCAACGGCGGGATATTGCGGAATATCTCGATATAGAGTGTCGCCAGCTGACGGATCAGCCAGTTGCTGGAGAGCCGGCCTACGCCAAGGATGAAGCCCATGATGGTGGCCAGAACAATCCCGATCACGCTGACCAGCAGGGTATTGAGCAGACCGACCCAGAAAACGCGCCCGTAGCTGTCGCTTTCGCTGTAGTCGATCAGGTGTTGGGAAATGCCGAAGCCGGCGGCGTTGTTGAGAAAGCCGAATCCGGACGTGATGCCACGATGGGCAAGGTTGTTCTGGGTGTTATGAAACAGGTACCAGCCGAACGCCACCACTGCCAACACTGCAATCACCTGGAAGACCCAGGCGCGTACTCGTGGATCGGTCAGCAGCGAACGTCGGGGCGCAGTGCCTCTGGCGATCGAACGCATCGAAAATCCTCATGCCGCACGGCCGACCCTCGCGGATCGGCCGTACTCATCCATGAAACGAGCCGGCACGAGGCCGGCCACGGAGGCTCAACGCACCGGCGGCGCGTACTGCAATCCACCTTTGTTCCACAGGGCGTTGAGGCCACGCTCGATCTTCAGCTCGCTGCCAGCGCCGACGTTGCGATCGAAGATCTCACCATAGTTGCCCACCTGCTTGACGATCTGCACCGCCCAATCCTTCGGCAGCCTAAGATCCTTGCCGTACTCTCCTTCGGCACCCAGCAGGCGTGCTACGTCAGGGTTCTTGGTGCTCTTCGCCATTTCCTCGACGTTGGCCGAGGTCACGCCGAGCTCTTCGGCATTGAGCATGGCGAACAGCGTCCAGCGCACAATATCGAACCACTCCTCGTCACCCTGGCGAACGGCCGGGCCGAGTGGTTCCTTGGAGATCACCTCCGGCAGCACGACATAATGTTCTGGATCCGCAAGCTTGATGCGTTGCGCATAGAGCTGGGACTGGTCGGAGGTCAGTACATCGCAGCGCCCAGATTCCAGCGACTTGGCGCTTTCATCGGAGGTGTCGTAGGTGATTGGGGTGTACTTGTGCCCGTTGGCGCGGAAATAGTCGGACAGGTTCAGCTCGGTGGTGGTGCCGGCCTGGATGCACACCGTGGCGCCGTCCAGCTCCTTGGCCGAGGAAACGCCAAGCTCCTTGTTCACCAGAAAGCCCTGGCCGTCGTAATAGGTCACGCCGGTGAAGTTCAGCCCCATGGCTGCATCACGCGAGCTGGTCCAGGTGGTGTTACGCGACAGAACATCCACTTCGCCAGATTGCAGGGCGGTAAAGCGCTCCTTGGCGGTCAACGGGCTGTATTTGACCTTGCTGGCGTCACCGAACACGGCCGCGGCCACCGCGCGACAGACATCCACGTCGATCCCCAGGTATTGCCCCTTTGCATCGGCGTAGGAAAAGCCCGGAAGGCCATCGCTGATGCCGCACTGCACGAATCCTTTCTTCTGTACTGCATCAAGGGTCGCCCCCGCCTGCGCAAGCCCGCTGATGCCCAGCAGTGACGCAGCACCCAGCACAGCCAGTGTGGATTTCACCCTAATCATCGAAACCTCCAGTTTGCTTTCTTATTCTCGGGTTCCGGCATCACGTCCCCTCGATGCCCGTCCAGCAACAACGAAGCGACGCCAGCCTGACCTGAGTCTAGCCGCCCTTGGATGATCGGCAATGTTGTTTGACTTCATCGCCGCGCCCCATATTTACAGGCCGTTTCCGACCAGGGCGGACTGGACGAAGCAAGCTGCGTACCAGCTCATCAAGTGGTGTGAACGAGAGGCTCTCGCACGGGTTCTATCGATACGCAGTAGCGGGTAACCTCGCGCTACTTCCTCGCTGGCAGAACTTAACTGCCCCAAGTCGAGGCGACCTGCCCCTAACTGGAGCCGATTCATGAGCGAACCGTTGATCCTCGAACCCACTGACGTAGCTGATGCTTGCGTCATCTGGCTACATGGCCTGGGCGCCGATCGATATGACTTCCAGCCAGTGGCGACGGCTCTGCAGCAGCGTTTGCAGAGCACGCGCTTCGTGCTGCCGCAGGCACCAACACGCCCGGTGACCATCAATGGCGGCTGGAGCATGCCCAGCTGGTACGACATCCTGGCGATGAGCCCGGCGCGCGCCATCAATAGCGAACAGCTGGAAGCCTCTGCGCAACAGGTGATCGCCCTTATCGAGGCGCAACGCGATGCCGGCATCGACCCAGCGCGGATCTTCCTGGCAGGTTTTTCCCAAGGCGGCGCAGTGGTGCTGCACACCGCGTTCCTTCGCTGGCGCGGCCCGCTAGGGGGCGTCATCGCCCTTTCGACCTACGCGCCCACCTTCGGCGCCTCCCCGGCCTTTTCACCAGAGGCCTTGCATTATCCAGTGCTGTGTCTGCACGGCAGTCGCGACGATGTGGTGCCCTCGGCAATGGGCCGTGTCGCTTATCAGTGCCTGCACGATGCGGGTGTCAAGGCAACCTGGCACGACTACCCAATGGGCCACGAGGTGGTTGCCGAGGAAATCCACGACATCGGCGACTGGCTCGCAGCGCTTCTGGCCTGACCGGAGCGCCCCGCGCAGTCAAGACCTAGTCTTGCAGGAATAACGACAACGCTTGTCTGCGTAAGGCAGGGAGCGGACCTAGCGTTGCCTGACCAGGCCAGCGGAAGGGCCGTAATGAACAATGCGCGAGGGAGCAGACTCGCTCGGTCGGTCGGTCGGTCGGTCGGTCGGACGCCACCATGAAGCGAAAAAGGCCTGCGCGCCCGGACTGAAATAGCTACACCCAGCCGCTGTTAAACGACGTGGAACGAAGCGAGCTCAGGTTGCGGCTGGAGAGACTCGAAACCTGCGACTCAGTCGGAGAGAAAACCATCTCTCTCGCCGCATACGCTGAACCGCCGCTATATATGCTTGTGCGTGCCCGGCTAAGCCTTCAACGGGCGCCACGGGGTAACCTACCTTGCGCGCCGTTGCAGCCAAGGCAAGGGTGAAACCTTGCCTGCGGCTGAAAGCTCGCCCGCGGAAGCGCGAAGCTTCGCCACATCTGCGTCTTGCATTACACTGGCGCGCGACACTTTCCCAATTCGAAGACGAGAAGACCGTGCTCAAAGCACTCAAGAAAATCTTTGGCAAGGCCCCGGATGAGCGGGCCGGCACAGCCGACAGCGGTCCCGCTGCGGTCAACGAGGGGCCACAACCCAGTGCCCCCGTAGAGCAGCAAGCCCCCACACCCGAGACTCCATCCAAGCCACAGTCCGCTGAGCGCTCCGAGAAACCCCGGCGCCCGCGTAACACCAAGCCGGCCAAACCTGCAGCGCCTGCCTGGAAGCTGGAAGACTTCGCGGTAGAGCCGGCCGAAGGCAAGACCCGCTTCCATGACTTCAAGCTCGCCCCAGAGCTGATGCACGCGATTCATGATCTGGGCTTCCCTTACTGCACACCGATCCAGGCGCAGGTGCTGGGTTACACCCTTGCTGGCCGAGATGCCATTGGCCGCGCACAGACTGGCACCGGCAAGACTGCAGCCTTCCTTATCTCCACCATCACGCAGCTGCTCGATACGCCACCGCCGCGCGATCGCTACATGGGCGAGCCGCGCGCGCTGATCATTGCGCCCACCCGTGAGCTCGTGGTGCAGATCGCCAATGACGCACTGGATCTGACCAAGTACACCAACCTGAACGTGATGAGCTTCGTCGGCGGTATGGACTTCGACAAACAGCTCAAGCAACTGGAATCGCGGTACTGCGACATTCTGGTTGCCACCCCTGGTCGCCTGCTGGACTTCAACCAGCGCGGCGAGGTGCATCTCGACATGGTCGAGGTGATGGTGCTGGACGAGGCCGACCGTATGCTCGATATGGGCTTCATCCCACAGGTTCGCCAGATCATCCGGCAGACGCCTCCCAAGAGCGAGCGCCAGACCCTGCTGTTCTCTGCCACCTTCACCGACGATGTAATGAACCTGGCGCAGCAGTGGACGACCAACCCCGCCGTGGTCGAGATCGAGCCGGAAAACGTGGCCAGCGACACCGTCGAACAGCACGTCTTTGCCGTGGCCGGCAGTGACAAGTACAAGCTGCTGTACAACCTGATCACCCAGAACGACTGGACCCGGGTGATGGTCTTCGCCAATCGCAAGGATGAAGTGCGGCGTATCGAAGAGCGCCTGACCCGGGATGGCATCAGTGCCGCCCAGATGTCCGGCGACGTGCCGCAGCACAAGCGTATTCGCACGCTGGAAGGCTTCCGCGAAGGCAAGATTCGCGTACTGGTGGCAACCGACGTCGCCGGCCGTGGCATCCATGTCGACGGCATCAGCCACGTGATCAACTTCACCCTCCCGGAAGACCCTGACGACTATGTTCACCGCATCGGTCGTACCGGCCGTGCCGGCAGCAGCGGCACATCGATCAGCTTCGCCGGCGAGGACGATGCGTTCGCACTGCCTCCCATCGAGGCGCTGATCGGTCGCAAGATCCAGTGCGAAATGCCGCCCGCGGAACTGCTTGCGCCAGTACCTCACTCACGCTGAGCCTATCGGACGCGGCGTTCGCCGCGTCCCTGCCTTACCTGTCAATGATCTGTATCAGGCCTTCACGCCCCTGAAGCGGCTAAAGTCATAGCTAGATTCCGAACGCAAGGAGACACCGATGGAAAGCTTTCACTGGCTTCTGACGCTTATCGTCATCGGGTTCATCCTGCTCTGCGTGGGTTACAACTACCGCGATCGCGATTGGGGCGTAGGGCTGCTCAGCCTGGGCGTGCTGACCATGTTCTCGACGCTGGCCTTCAAGATGTACATCACCTTCTACTGAAAGCTCAGCCTTTCTCGCCCCAACGCTCGGCAGCTACCTGATCACTGGAACGGCCCTCGACCCACCGCGGACCGGACGGCGTGGTTTCCTTCTTCCAGAATGGCGCCCGCGTCTTCAGATAATCCATTACGAAACGACAGGCATCGAAGGCGGCTTCACGATGCGCGCTCGCCACGCCGACGAACACGATGGGTTCACCAGGCTCCAGCACACCAACGCGATGCAGCACATCCAGCCGCAGCAGCGGCCAGCGCTGCTCGGCTTCGATGATGATCTCTTCCAGCGCCTTTTCAGTCATTCCCGGCGCATGTTCCAGAAACATCCCGGCGACATCATGACCGTCATTGAAATCCCTTACGTATCCGACGAACCCAGCTACCGCACCAATCCCAAGATTGGCCGCATGCAGCGCATTGAGTTCGGCACCGGGATCGAACGCTGCCGTCTGTACACGTACCGCCATGCTCAGCCTCCGGTCACTGTGGGAAAGAAAGCCAGTTCGTCGCCCTCGGCGACAGGCTCATCGAGGCCACAGAGTTCCTGATTACGGGCGCACATCAAGTTCTGCTCGGCAAGCACCTCCCAGACACCGCCTCGCGCAAGCAGACGCTGGCGCACATCGTCCACGCTGACAAGTGAGGCATCCCATTGCAGGCTCTCACCATCTGAGTCGAGGGTTTCACGATAACGGGCAAAGAATTGGATGGTAATCATGCCTGCACCTGCCAGTGACCGCTTTTGCCACCCAGTTTTTCCAGCAGACGCACGCCTTCGATGACCATGCCGCGATCCACCGCCTTGCACATGTCGTAGATCGTCAGCGCGGCGACGCTGGCAGCGGTCAACGCCTCCATTTCGACGCCGGTCTGCCCGGCCAGCTTGCAGGTGGCGCGAATCAGTACGCTGTCTTCACCATCAGCCGCCAGCTCGACCTTGATGCTGGTGAGCAGCAGCGGATGACACAGGGGAATCAGCTCGTAGGTCTTCTTCGCCGCCTGTATGCCAGCGATACGTGCGACCGCAAAGACGTCGCCCTTGGGATGGCCGCCCTGCTGGATCATCTGCAGGGTCTGCGGCAGCATGCGAACGCGCGCCTCGGCTACCGCTTCACGGGCGGTGACGGCCTTGTCAGTCACATCGACCATGCTGGCCCGGCCTTGGGAATCGAGATGGGTGAGCATCTGGCGCTCCTGATCGTAAAATCACGAGTCTACCCCAGCCGCCGGCGATGAACCCGCCCCCGTAAGAGGTACTACCGGGCATCGCCTGGATGGTGTCGCCGCTTACATGTGCGCTTCGGCGTATTCGGCCAATACCGAACGCGGCACCCCTTGCAGGGTGATGTGCACGCCGTGGGAGAAGTCCTTGAAACGCTCGGTCAGATAGGTAAGCCCCGAACTGGTTGCCGACAGATAAGGCGTATCGATCTGCGCCAGGTTGCCCAGACAGACCACCTTCGAGCCGTTACCCGCACGGGTGATGATGGTCTTCATCTGGTGTGGCGTGAGGTTCTGGCATTCATCGATCAGGATCAGACTCTGCTGGAAGCTGCGCCCGCGAATGTAGTTCAGCGATTTGAACTGCAACGGCACCTTCTGCAGGATGTAATCGATACTGCCGTGGGTGTTCTCGTCCTCCATGTGTAGCGCTTCGAGGTTATCGGTGATTGCGCCCAGCCAGGGCTCCATTTTCTCCGCCTCGGTACCAGGCAGGAAGCCGATATCTTCGTCCAATCCCTGCACACTGCGGGTGGCGATGATGCGCCGATAGCGCTTGCTGACCACGGTCTGCTCAATGGCAGCAGCCAGGGCGAGAATGGTCTTGCCCGAACCGGCTGCGCCGGACAGGTTGACCAGATGAATGTCCGGGTCGAGCAAGGCGAACAGCGCCAACGCCTGGTGAATATCCCTCGGTCTCAGCCCCCAGGCTTCCTGATGCAGCAGCGGCTCCTGATGCAGATCGAGCAGCAGCAGTTCGTCAGCCTTTATGCCCTTGATCCAGCCAACGAAACCCTGTTCGTCGATGATGAACTCGTTGATATGCACGGCCGGCAGGTTGTCGGTCAGCTGTACACGGTGCCAAGTGCGCCCATGGCCCTGATGGGTCTCGACCTTGCTTACGCGATCCCAGAAAGAGCCGGTAACGCTGTGATAGCCACGTGATAGTTGGCCTACATCGTCGACCAGCTGATCGGTATGGTAGTCCTCCGCTGCTACACCGCAGGCACGCGCCTTCAGACGCATGTTGATGTCCTTGGTCACCAGCACCACCGGCACCGCAGGCCGCTGCTTGCTGAGCCCAACCACCTGATTGATGATCTTGTTGTCGTTCAGATCTTCCGGCAATCCGTTGGACTCGCCGTGCTTGCTCATGAGGATCGACAGACTGCCGCATGGGCCGCTCTTGCCACGTTGAATGGGGACGCCCAGCTCGACCTCTTCCGGCGTGGCATCACCGAGCAACTTATCGATGAGACGGATGGCCTGACGGCACTCAGCCGCCACGCTGTGTTTGCCGGTCTTGAGCTGGTCTAGCTCCTCCAGCACGGTCATGGGAATCGCGACCTGGTGTTCTTGGAAGTTCAGCAAGGCGTTGGGATCGTGGATCAGTACATTCGTGTCGAGGACGTAGAGCGTGGGCTGGGTCGCGCGAGGTCTGCCGTAGTCATCCATACCGATCACCTTCTTCTGGGCCAGAAACGAAGAGCCGAAACCCTTCGCTGCAGAGTGACCGCCATGCGATTCAGGTGAGCGGACGAGGGCAACCAGGGGATTCGGGGCTGCCCAGGAGCCGCCACCTGTGTCGCAGGGTTCGGCGGTCTGAATTCGGTAATACCGTAAAAGTTATGACAGGCAAAAGTCTTTTCCGTTGAATGCGGCTTTTTTTCACGAATCGACCAAACGGCCTTGGCTCGCATGTTTCCGGCGCGTTATTGTCAGCGATCAAGGTGTGCGCTTTCGTCGCAGCGATTCACTTCAGCAATGACATGCACCAGCTGGGGGAATGCCTGCAACGCGGCCTTGTACTGGTCCGCCGTGTGCGCCTGATGGGTAACCACGCTCAGAATGCAGCTGTACTGCGCACGCCCTACTCGCCACAGATGCAGGTCGGTGACCTCAGTGTCCGGCACTTGTTGCAGCGCTTCCCGAACCCTGTTCACCAGTGGGTCATCCATCTCCCGATCAAGCAATGCCTTGCCCGTGTCGCGCAACAGGCCACGTGCCCAGACGAGAATGACCAGTGCACCGACGATACCCATCGCCGGGTCCAGCCAGCCCCAGCCAAAAAACTTGCCACCCAGCAGCGCGATGATCGCAGCTACCGACGTCAGCGCATCGGTCAGCACATGAATGAAGGCTGCATGTCGATTCAGGTCCTTTCCACCGGAAGCGTGATCATGCGAATGGTCGTCCGCGAGCTCACCGTGATCGTGATCGTGCTGATCGCGCAGTAACCAGGCGGACAGCAGATTCACCAGCAAGCCAATCACTGCGACCATCAATGCCGCGTCGAAACCGATTTCTGCGGGTGACCAGAATCGCGTCAGCGACTCGCCGATCATGAACAACGCCACCACGACCAGCAGCAATGCGCTGGTGAAACCGGCCAGCACCTCGATCTTCCAGGTTCCGAACGCGAATCGATGGTCCGCCGCATAGCGCCGCGCCAGAAGATATGCCAGTGCGGCCAGGCCAATGGCGACCATGTGCGAAGCCATATGCCAACCGTCTGCCAGCAAGGCCATGGAGTTGAACCAGTAACCGGCGGCAATCTCCGCCAGCATGGTCAATCCGGTCAGAATGACCACCGCCCACGTCTGGCGCTCGGAGGTTCGCTCCAGCGGACGGTAGTCGTGCGGCGGTTGCCACTGTGCGTGGTTGCAGTCAGACATACGAACTCCTTGGTTGACATTTCCTAGCTTGCGCCTTGCTACGTGGGGAAGGTCAACCATGGCTATGGCCCCCATAGCTGGAGCCACCACGCTCATCCCCCTACAATCGCGCCCATCAGACAGGAGACCTGTACATGCTGATGGTGATTTCCCCAGCCAAAACGCTCGACTATGAAACACCCCCGATAACTGAACGATTTACCGTGCCGCAATATCTGGAGCATTCGGAGCTGCTCATAGACCAGTTGCGCGATTACTCACCCGCGCAGATCAGCGAACTCATGCATCTTTCGGACAAGCTTGCGGCCCTCAACGTCGCGCGCTACGGCAGCTGGTCGGCTGACTTCACACCTGAGAACGCCAAGCAGGCGCTGCTCGCCTTTAAAGGCGACGTCTACACCGGGCTGAGCGTCGAGGATTTCACCGAGAGCGATCTGCTGTTCGCACAGCAGCACCTGCGTATGCTGTCCGGGTTATACGGCCTGCTGCGACCACTCGACCTGATGCAGCCTTACCGACTGGAGATGGGCACGAAGCTGGCCAATCCACGCGGCAAGGACCTGTACGCGTTCTGGGGCGAGCGCATCAGCAACTGGCTGAATGAGGCACTTGCGGAACAAGGGGATGACGTTCTCCTCAATCTGGCGTCGAATGAGTACTTCAGTGCCGTCAAGCGCAAGGCCTTGAATGCACGGGTCATCAATGTCGACTTCAAGGACATGAAAAACGGCCAGTACAAAATCATCTCGTTCTATGCGAAGAAGGCACGAGGCCTGATGGCCCGCTGGGTGATCAAGGAACGCATCGGCAATCCTGGCCAGCTTTCCGCCTTCGATTACGATGGCTATCGCTACAGCCCAGACGATTCGTCAGCGGACCACCTGGTTTTCCGCCGCGACCCTGCGCAGAGCTGACTACGCCAGCCCGCGGCGGCGGCCTCCCCGGTTCCGCCGCTTTTCCTCGCAGCCAATATCGCCGTTCGGCTTTCCCACACTGCGCCGGCGCATCTTCGCTCAGCCGCCCGACACGCTGGCCGATGCCGTAAGGCGCTGAGCACCCAGTCAAAAACTCACCGATCAACGGTAGCTGACGTGGGAACTATCGAGCACAGCTGGCAATCATAAGCGCGTACCGACAATTCCAGGTGGAAAGGGACGTCGCACATGAACGTGCATTGGGTCATCAATCTTGTAAACCGCTCCGCCCTAGATCGCAAAGCGACCTCGGCGCTAGCGCAAGCTCAGCCAGTGATGCGGCTGAACATCCGGCCAATGGCCACGGCGTCGACCAGAACCAACGCGGCATCTGGTACGGCAAACGCCGAGCAAGGCACGAACAGAGGGTTACGGCCATGCAAACGCACCACCCCCATCCGACAACGCGCGCGACGACGGCGCTATTCACCTCATTGCCGGGCTGCAATCGACGTTCAATGCCAGCTGCCTATAGCGGCGTTGCACGATAGACGCATCCAGCCCTGACCATGACGCTGCGATAAACGAACACCCCCAGTACATCGCAATCCCGAGCCGGTGCTTCGGGGCGGAACGATTCGTTCCAGCCAGCCAGGCCCGGCGGTAGCGAACTGAAGAACACGAACACGCAGGCGCCTTCAGCTGGCGCCACGGACAAGTAGAACGACCTTCGAAACGATTCAGGAGAAGCAATATGATCCCGGTTATTCTTTCAGGCGGTAGCGGCTCCCGACTGTGGCCCCTTTCCCGCAAGTCGTTCCCCAAGCAATTCCTTGCGCTCACCGGCGAGCAGACGTTGTTCCAGCAGACCGTCGAACGCCTGGCTTTTGATGGCATGCAGCAACCGCTTTTGGTGTGCAACAAGGACCACCGTTTCATCGTCAAGGAGCAGCTGGCTGCCCGCAAACTTGGCGTTCAAGGCCTTCTGCTCGAGCCTTTCGGCCGTAATACTGCACCGGCCATTGGCATCGCCGCGATGAAGCTGATCGAGGAAGGCCGCGACGAGCTGCTGCTGGTCCTGCCGGCTGACCATGTGATCGAAGACCAGAAAGCCTTCCAGCGCTCCCTGGCGCTGGCCACCAATGCCGCCGAGAACGGTGAGATGGTGCTTTTCGGCGTGCCGCCGACCCGCCCCGAAACCGGTTACGGCTACATCCGTGGCAGCCAGGACGCCAATACCGGTCTGCCGGATGGCATCAAGCGCGTCGCCCAGTTTGTCGAGAAGCCGGACGAAGCACGCGCACAGAGCTACCTGGAGTCCGGGGACTACTACTGGAACAGCGGCATGTTCCTGTTCCGTGCCAGTGTCTTCCTGGATGAACTGAAGAAGCACGACCCGGACATCTACGACACCTGCTGGGTCGCGCTCGAGCGCAGCGTGAAGAACGGCGACGAAGTGCTGATCGATCCGGCCACCTTTGCCTGCTGCCCGGACAACTCCATCGACTACGCCGTGATGGAAAAGACTCAGTTGGCCTGTGTGGTTCCGATGTCCGCCGGCTGGAGCGATGTCGGCTCCTGGTCGTCGATCTGGGATGTGCACGAGAAGGACCAGAATGGCAACGTGCTCAAAGGCGACGTGATCGCCGAGGACTCGCGCAATTGCCTGGTCCACGGCAATGGCAAGCTGGTCACGGTGCTGGGCCTGGAAGACATCGTGGTCGTGGAAACCAAAGACGCCATGATGGTCGCCCACAAGGACAAGGTGCAGGACGTCAAGAAACTGGTCAGCAAGCTCGACGCTCAGGACCGCAGCGAAACCAAGAACCACTGCGCGGTGTACCGCCCATGGGGCTGGTACGACTCGGTGGACATGGGCGGCCGCTTCCAGGTCAAGCGCATCTGCGTGAACCCGGGCGCCAGCCTTTCCCTGCAGATGCATCACCATCGCGCTGAGCATTGGATCGTTGTGTCAGGTACTGCCCAGGTGACTTGTAACGAGAAAACCTTCCTGCTTACCGAAAACCAGTCGACTTATATTCCGATCACCTCGGTACACCGCCTGGCCAACCCTGGAAAGATCCCGCTGGAAATCATCGAAGTTCAGTCCGGCAGCTACTTGGGTGAAGATGATATCGAGCGTTTCGATGACGTCTATGGGCGCGCCGAACAGAGCAACGAAGCCAAAGTCGCTCGCTAGCAACGCGGGCAGTGAGACAGAAAAACCCGCTACGGCGGGTTTTTCTCATTCTGAGTCTGGTTCTGCGCGGGCTCGCAGGCGCATACTTTCAAATCGTAAAACGCCGTGCGTAATGAATATGCAATAACCCTCTTTTTTGAACTACTCCTCGTTTTTCAAGCTTGCTCGTGATCCGAAAAAACCTTTTCAATTGGCCTCCGTCCAACAAGCTGAAGCGATTGAGGAACGGAACACAAAATTTCTAGTTACAACTGCAGACGCACTCTTTTTGCTTCAGCTGCGTCTTACAAAAACTTTCCCAAGAAGGGTCTCTTACGTGACGAAAGACGAACTGCGCGCCGAACTTGAGCGCCAGGCGCAGCGCTTCACCAATGTGTATGGCGGTGAAATCACGACTTACGCCGCTGAACGCGAGCCCGAGCGCAAGCCATGGCGAAAAAAACCAACTGTTCTCGACCAAGTTTTTAAACAGGAACTGCAGAAGCTCGAGCAGGAAAAACAATCGAGTTGCCAAAGCACAGTGGCCGAACAGGCATAACGCCCGCCCTTCCGAATGCGTCGCTGTTGACTTGTGGGCGCAAAGCTCGTGCTGATTGTGCTGCCTGAAAGTAACGGCGCAGTGAAATCAGCGCCTACCGCCCAATAACGAGCCAAGTAATCCTCTGGCCAATTGTCGCCCCAACTGACTGGCTGCCTGGCTCAAGGCACTTTTCACCACTCGCCCGGCCAGATCGCCTAGATCCGCATTGGCCGCCTGCGGCCCTCGCCGAGGCTTTTCAGCGACGCCTTTAGGCTGCTCGATGGTTTGCGCTGCCCGAGCGCTGAGAATCTCATAAGCCGACTCACGATCGACCGGCCTGTCGTATCGGCCGCGCAGGCCGGACCGCGCGATAAGCAGCGCCCGCTCGGCTTCGCTCAGCGGTCCTACTCGTGACTGAGGTGGGGCAATCGCCACGCGCTGCACCATCGCCGGTGTGCCTTTTTCCTCAAGCCCGCCAACCAGCGCCTCTCCAATCCCCAGTTGGGTCAGAACGTCTAACGTTGCGAACGCGGGATTGGCGCGGAAACCATCGGCCACCGAGCGCAGCGCCTTTTGCTCTTTCACCGTATAGGCCCGCAAGCCATGCTGGATACGTAGCCCAAGCTGCGCCAGAACCTGGTCCGGCAGGTCAGCGGGAGACTGGGTGACGAAATAAACACCCACCCCTTTCGAACGAATCAGCCGAACCACTTGCACCAGTCGCTCCTGCAACGCCTTGGGCGTATCGCCGAACAACAAGTGGGCTTCGTCGAAGAACAACGCCAGCACCGGCTTGTCGGCGTCCCCGCGTTCCGGAAGCTGTTCGAACAACTCAGCCAGCAACCACAGCAGGAACGTCGCATAAACCTTAGGTGCTTCATGCACCAGCACACTAGCGTCGAGCAGGTGAATAGGACCCCGACCATCTGCTGCCGGATGCAATAGATCCTCAAGTTGCAGGGCTGGCTCGCCGAACAGCGCTTCGACACCCTGCTGCTCGAGGGTCGCCAGACGCCGCAAGACCGCCTGCGACGAGGCGCCGGTGAACAATGCGCTGTCCTCGCCCAACAGCTGCGGTTCAGCCTTGAGGTGCGCCAACAGTGCCTTGAGGTCTTTCAGATCGAGCAACAGCAAGCCGTCTCGATCTGCCACCTTGAACGCAGCGTACAACGCAGCCTGCTGGCTATCGGTCAGCTGCAGCAGATTTCCGAGCAACAGCGGCCCCATCTCGCTCAAGGTGGTACGCAACGGATGGCCGCTGCGACCATGCACGTCCCACAGGGTCACCGGATACGCCTGGGGCTGATGGTCCAGCCAGGGCATGCTGGCGATCCGCTCGGCTATCTTGCCTTGCGGTGCGCCAGCGGCGCCCAGCCCGCACAGGTCGCCCTTGATGTCTGCGGCGAAGACCGCAACGCCTGCATCACTGAACTGCTCGGCCAGGCGCTGCAAGGTCACAGTTTTGCCGGTACCCGTGGCACCGGCAATCAATCCGTGTCGGTTGGCCAGTCGCAGGGACTGGGTGTTCGGCTCTCCGGTTGCATCTGCGCCGAGCACCAGACGATCCATCACTGACTTCATCGTCCAGCCTCCTTGTCGCGCTCTGCGGAGTCGCACGAGCCGCTCGCATTAGCATCCGGAACTGGCTCGGGTTGCTTCTGCTCTTGCTGCAACCGCGCCCAGAGTGCCGCGGCGTCAGCAAATTCGGCACCCTGCTCGGGCGACAACGCTTCGGGATCGTATCGCTGAGTACAGCCACTACCGATGATCGGTGGCGCTTTGGCTACGGCACGCTCGAGGGGATCGGTCACGGCGACTCCGGATCGTCAGTTGAACACCATCGTCTTGTTGCTGTGTACCAGCACGCGGTCTTCCAAGTGATAGCGCAAGCCACGCGAAAGCACCATCTTCTCCACGTCCTTGCCGAGACGGACCATGTCCTCAATGCTGTCGCGATGGCTGACGCGCACCACGTCCTGCTCGATGATCGGCCCGGCATCGAGCTCTTCGGTGACGTAGTGACAGGTCGCCCCAATCAGCTTCACGCCACGCAGCGACGCCTGATGATAGGGCTTGGCACCGACGAACGATGGCAGAAAGCTGTGGTGGATATTGATGACGCGCTGGGCAAACTCGTCGCACAGCTCCGACGGCAGAATTTGCATGTAGCGCGCCAGCACGATCACATCGGCGCGTTGTTCGCGCACCAGACGGGTGACTTCGGCAAAGGCCTCCTGCTTGTTCGCAGGATCGACCGGTACATGAATGTAGGGAATGCCATGCCACTCGACCATGCTGCGTAGGTCGTCATGGTTGGAAATCACGCAAGGAATGTCGCAATCCAGCTCACCGCTGTGCCAGCGATGCAGCAGATCGGCCAGGCAATGCGATTCCCGACTAGCCATCAGTACCACGCGCTTGCGTTGCTCGGAGTCGGTGATGCGCCACTCCATGGAAAACTCACGGGCGATCGGCGCGAACGCCTGACGGAAACCCTCGAGATCGAAGGGCAGCGAATCTGCGCGGATTTCATGACGCATGAAGAACCAGCCACTCTGGTGGTCGGAGTGATGATTGGCTTCAGTGATCCAGCCATTGTAGGTGGCGAGGAAGTTACTGACCTTGGCGACAATGCCAACGCCATCGGGACAGGCAATGACCAGCCTGAAAGTGCGCATTAAAGGTTACTCCGGCTCAAAGGAAACGCGGCATTCTAGCCCAGCAGGTAAAAGCGCAGCCATCGCGTTTGACAGCCAACCGCCGCTGACCAACTTCCCGGCATGAGGCAGAGGCGCTAGCGAGCTAAGCGTTTTTAGGAACTACATAAAACCATCGAAAAAACTTTTCCGTTTAAAAAACGTTTTCGATTGTTTTTAAAGCCTTGCTCTCCGGCACTCCAGCGCCTGCCGCGCATGAAATATTCCTGCAAGAAAATGGTCGGTTTTTAACCAGGTCTATATTTACTTGCGGATTACGCAGGACTATGATTGCTGCCACTTGCGTTCAAACCTATCCCAAGGAAGTCACATGTCACTTATCAATGAGTATCGCGCTACTGAGGAAGCCATCAAGGAACTTCAAGAGCGCCTGAAGTCGCTTTCCGAAGACGACAAACTGAAAAAGGAACTGGAGTTCGAAGGTAAGCTGCGCGAACTCATGGGCGAGTATCAGAAGTCCCTGCGCGACATCATTGCCCTGCTTGATCCGGAAGCCTCTCGTAACGGCAAAAGCCAGCGCGCTACAAAAGCTCCGGCGACCAGCAAGCGCGCGCGCCGCGTGAAGCAGTACAAGAACCCGCATAGCGGCGAAGTGATTGAAACCAAAGGTGGCAATCACAAGACATTGAAAGAATGGAAAGCCCAGTGGGGCTCCGAAACCGTGGAAAGCTGGGCCACCCTTCTCGGCTAAGCGTTTACGGTTTAAATCGAACGCCATTTCTCGACATTAATCAGCGATGTCGGGAAATGGCGTTTTTTATTTGCCTACCTTTACCTTAGTTTCAGCTCTGCGAACCGCCACCTTCCCCACGCACTGCCAAAGTCTTTCGGCGAACTAGTTAGCCAGCCCGTAGCGCTCGCGCAGCCCTAGGCCGTAGTCGCGCCATTGCTGTAACAGTTGTTGCTGCGCGGGCGTGGCAGTAACCATGGATTGCTCAATACCCGCCTCGAACTGTGCAAGCGTGTTAGGTGCTCCGTAGGCATCATCGCTCAGTCGTTGCTGGCAGAACCGACGCCACTGCGCTTGCTCCTCAGCGGATAACGCTTCGGGGAAGTTTCGTGCGCGGTAACGGAATAACAGCTCCTCGAGGCGAGCATCGTCGAATCGACACGGATATCCCGCCAGCTCGGCAGGAGCCAGGCTGCGGACTTGGTCGCACAGCCGCCGGTCGCGGTCGCCGAGAAAACCGTCATACAGCTGTTGCTCGGGGTCTTCGCTTCCGACGAAGCCTTCCTCACGATAGATCTCCTCCAGCTTGCCGCTCCAGACTTGCCGTTGCTCACGTAATGCAGCGGCGCGAGCCTGGCAGAGCGGCATATCCAGAGCCAGCCGTTGAATATCTGCTTCGCGCAGCACCTTGAGCGGTGCCAGCACCGGACACTTGTTGATGTGTACCAACTTCAAGGGCACCGGCAGCTCGCCTTCGGCGAGTTGATCGCGACGGGTATAAAGGCGCTGCCGCAAGGTTTCGGAGGTTTCCTGCAAGAGCGGCTGGGAATCTGCCTGCAGATCGCAGACGATCAATGCATTGCGATTGCGCGGATGCCAGCCCAGCGGCAGCACCACGGAAAGATAATGCCGTGCTGCCGAAAAACGGCCGGACACATGCACCAGCGGCTCGAGCAAAGTGATCTGGTCGAGCACAGCCTGTTTGCGCCGCAAGCTGAAGAGATAGTCATACAGCCGTGGCTGGCGATCTCGAATGAGTCTGGCCAGGCCAATGGTGGCGCGCACATCGGACAGGGCGTCGTGAGCGTTCAAGTGCTCCAGCCCGTTAGCCACGCTCAGGCGCTCAAGCTTGAGCGTCACCCGGCCATCCTCCTCAGGCCAGGCGATACCCTCCGGACGTAACGCATAAGCGGTACGCACCAGGTCGATCAGATCCCAACGACTGTTGCCGCCCTGCCATTCACGCGCGTAAGGATCGTAGAAGTTGCGGTATAGGCTGTAGCGGGTCACCTCATCGTCGAAGCGCAGGCTGTTATAACCGGCACCGCAGGTCCCGGGCGTGGACAGTTGCTGATGCAGACGCTGGATGAACTCCGCTTCGCACAATCCTTTCTGTTGCAAGACTGACGGCGTGATTCCAGTAACCAGGCACGCGGCAGGATGCGGAAGAATGTCGTCTGAGGGGCGACAGTAGATGTTCAGCGGCTCGCCAATTTCCTCGAGCGCCTCGTTGGTGCGAATGCCCGCCACTTGCAACGGGCGGTCGCGGCTGGGGGAGATCCCGGTGGTTTCGAAGTCGTACCAGAAGATGCTTGGGGTCACGGGAGGGTCCTTCTCGATCAGCGCTGCAGTCTATCAGCCGAACCGACACATCGCAGACCCAGGCCGGTACCAGGCTGGCACTGCAGATGTGTTTAAGCGGCGCACCGCTCTGCGAACGGCATCCTGCAATCGAGCAGGCATTTCGCCATAATCGCACCCGATCGGCGCGCCGGGCTCAAGCACGAGACTCTGCGCATTGCCGCAGCGGCGGTTGCCGCATAGCATCGACCTTTGCCTGGCCTCAGACGACCTTACCTTTGCCTTCCACACTCGACCGACAAGCCCTGCTCGATACCTACCTCCGCGTCGAGACACCCGAGGGCATCGATCTGCTTCTGCGCCCTGCCGGGCTGGTGCCTCGCGCGCTCGCCTTTGCCATCGACTTGGCGATTCGCGCTGCCATCCTGCTGGCCCTGTTTATCACGCTCGGACTGCTGGGCAAATTCGGCATGGGCCTGGCCACATTGCTGTTGTTCCTCGTGCAATGGTGGTACATGGTGCTCTTCGAGGTGCTGAATCAAGGTCGCACACCGGGCAAATCCTGGCTGGGCCTACGCGTCGTGCACGACGACGGCACTCCGGTCGGCTGGTCTTCCTCGCTCACCCGTAATCTGCTGCGATTCGTCGACATGCTGCCGTTCGGGTATTTTCTTGGCGCCCTGAGCTGCCTGGGCCACCCAGCCTTCAAACGACTCGGCGACCTTGCGGCCGGCACGCTGGTGGTCTATCAGGAAAAGTCCATGGCACGCCCTCCGCTTCCTGAAGCCGAGCCGGCCCCCACTCCCCTCGCGCTGACCCTCGATGAGCAACGCGCGCTAATCGGCTTTGCCGAGCGCCATGGCAGCCTTTCTGCTGAACGCCGTCTGGAACTGGCCTCGATTCTGGCCGCCCCCCTGGGAACCACCGAAGAGCACGCCGAGACGAAGATCCATGGCATTGCACGCTCACTGGTAGGTGCACCATGAAGCAGGCTGCATTCGAACGCCTGCATCAGGCGGACTGGCATGAATTCGCCACCCGACTCGACGCACTGGAGCGTGGCAAACCGAGCCCCAGCCAAGCCAGCAGTTTCCCCGCCGCCTACCGCCAACTGTGCCAGCAGTTGGCGCTAGCCGAGTCTCGCGGTTACAGCAGCCAGCTGGTCGACCAGCTGCGTCAGCTCACCCTGCGCGGTCATCAGCAGTTCTACCGGCACCGCAGCCCTCTGCCAGGGCGGGTGCTGGGGTTCATCGTTGGCGGCTTTGCGCGCGAAGTCCGCGACCAATGGCGTTACGTACTAACCGCCAGCCTGCTGTTCTACGGCAGTCTGATTGGCATGGCGGCCCTGGTATATGCCTTCCCTGAGCTGGTCTACAGCGTCCTGCCGCCCGATCAGGTAGCACAGATGGAACAGATGTACGATCCGGACGCGAGCCGTCTGGGTCGCTTCGCCGAGCGAGGTGCCGGCGACGACTGGCTGATGTTCGGCTATTACGTAATGAACAACATCGGCATCGCCTTCCAGACATTCGCCAGCGGATTGCTGTTCGGTCTCGGCACGCTGTTTTTTCTCCTGTTCAATGGCCTGACGATTGGCGCAGTGGCCGGCCACCTGAGCAGCATCGGCTACCACCAGCCATTCTGGTCGTTCGTCATCGGTCATGGTGCCTTCGAACTGACCGCAATAACCTTGGCGGGCGCAGCGGGACTGCAGCTAGGCGTAGCGCTGCTGGCGCCGGGACGACAGACGCGCGCCGAGGCGCTGCGTCAGGCAGCCAAACGCGGTATTCAGCTGGTAGGTGGTGCCACACTTTTCCTGCTCATCGCCGCGTTCGTCGAAGCCTATTGGTCATCCATGACCCTGGCCACACCTGCAATCAAGTACATCGTCGGCACGCTGCTCTGGCTGATCGTCGCCGCTTATTTTTGCCTCGCCGGGCGAGGTCAACATGCAGCTGAGTGATGCCTGCGTCTCGATCCGCCCACGTAGTCCATGGGAAGCGCTGGACCTCGGCACCCTGCTCGCCAGGCGCCACGCGAAGCTGTTGATGGCGTCCTGGGCGGCCATCACGCTGCCGATTTTCGGCCTGATCAGCCTGTTGCTTTGGCAGCACCCCAGCGCGGCGCTGCTGTTGTTCTGGTGGCTGAAGCCGCTTTATGAGCGGCTACCGCTGCACATTCTGTCCAGAGCGTTGTTCGGCGAAACGCCCGGCTTCCGGGAAAGCCTGAAAGCCTTTCCTGGCCTGCTGCGATCGCAATGGTTCGCCAGCCTGACCTGGCGCCGCCTGAGTACAACACGCAGTTTCGACCTCCCTGTGCAACAACTTGAGGGGCTCGCCGGCAAAGCGCGCACGCAGCGTCTGGTCACACTGAGCCTGCGCAACGGGCGCGCGGCGAGCTGGCTGACTGTCGTCGGCGTGCATCTGGAGGGTGCACTCTGGCTCGGTCTGCTCGGCGCGCTGTATTTCCTCTTACCCGCGCAGCTGGTTCAGCGCTGGAACTGGGAAGACCTGCTCGGGCTCAGCGGGGAATGGCTCTGGCTCGAGCACCTGTCCAACCTGCTCTACGTGCTGGTGCTCATCGTCTGGGAGCCGATCTACGTCGCCTGCGGTTTCAGTCTCTATCTCAACCGTCGCACCCATCTGGAAGCCTGGGATATCGAACTGGCCTTCCGCCGCCTGCGTCAGCGCCTGCTCGGCGCTCTGCCGATGTTGCTGCTTGCCTGCAGCCTGCTGCTCCTGCCAACGCAACAGCTGGCCTGGGCAGCTCCCGCGCCCCAGGCCGACGAAACTCAGCCCGGCCCGAAAAGCAAACGCCTGCTCAATCAGCCCATGACCAGCGAGGCCGCCCGCGAGCGGATCGACGCCTTGCTCGACCAACCGCCCTTTCAGCACCGCGAAACGGTTACACGCTGGCGGCTGGGGGATGGTGACAACGAAGAAAAGCAGCCCGGTGCGCTGGCACGCCTGATCGAGCGCCTGCTTCAGGGCGGCTCGTTCAGGGGTGACCTGGAACGCCTGGCGCAGATCCTCGAGGTTCTGCTCTGGACCGCGCTGGCGTTGCTCGTCGCGCTTGTACTGTGGCGCTACCGCGAGTGGTTGCAGACCTTCGGCGGCCGTATGCGATTGCCGAACCGGCGCCGCATGGAGCCGCCGACGCAGCTGTTCGGCCTTGATGTCGCTCCGCAAAGCCTGCCGGACGATATCGCCGGCGAGGCCGAACGGCTCTGGCAACAAGACCCACGGGCCGCGCTGGCGCTGCTGTATCGCGGCTTGCTCTGCCATTTGCTTAACGATTTCCAGCTGCCGTTGAAGGCGGCGCATACCGAGGGCGAGGTTCTGCGGCAGGTACGTGACCTGCAAGTCGAGCCCTTGTCGCGATTTGCTGAACAGCTCACCCTCCACTGGCAACGACAGGCTTACGGACACTGCACGGCCGAAGTTCAGGTGCGCGACGCACTGTGCGCCGATTGGCGAGCCCTGTTTGCCGTGAGGACACGACCATGACTCGGCCACGCGTGCGCCTTCTCACCGCCGCTGTGGTCCTGCTGTTCGGCCTGCTGATCATCTGGCTGGCCGGCCAATTGCAGCCATATGAGGACGTCGTCGAACATGGCCCGGCGCCGCAGGCTCGAAGCAATGACTATCTGGCCGCCGAGCTGTTCCTGCGCGACCTTGGCCTGCGGGTAACCCACCACGAAGGCGTCGCCGGGCTGGAGTCGCTGTCTGCCAGCGGCCAGACCCTGCTGCTGCTCGGTGATCGCCGCAACATGACGCCTGGACAGACCGACCGAGTGCTGGACTGGGCGGCGGCCGGCGGACATCTGGTGATAGTCGCAGAGCGGCTGTGGGATGAGAAAACCGGCAAAAGCGGCGATCTACTACTCGATCAACTCAATCTGCAGCAGTACTCCACCAGGGATTTGGATAACGACACCCAAGTGCCACAGCCGTCCGCTGCTGAACAGCATCCGCAATTGACCAAGCTGTATCTGGAGAACGAAAGCGCGCCGGCCTATCTCGCCTTCGATACCGATTTCCATCTCTACGACGCCGATAACCGCGCCCACGCCTGGGCCAACAGCGCAGGCGCTACGCATATGCTGCAACTGCAGCACGGCGAAGGGCTGGTCACCGCACTGACCGACAGCTGGATCTGGCAGAACCGCAACATCGACCAGTACGATCACGCCTGGCTGCTCTGGTACCTGACCCAGGACAGCGAAGTAACCCTGGTGCACCGCAGCGAACACGACAGTCTGCTGGCACAACTGCGCCGTCATTTCCCAGAGTTGCTCACAGCGCTGGGGCTGCTCATGCTGTTCGCACTCTGGCATGCCGGGCAGCGCTTCGGCCCGCAGCTATCGCCCGCCAACCCGGCGCGCCGCCAGCTGCAGGAGCATCTGCGCGGATCGGCCGAGTTTCTGCTACGCCATGAACGCGAGCAAAGCCTCCTGCAGCGTCTCCAGCAAGACATTCAGCGCCGAGCCAGCCAGTGCCATCCAGGCTTCGCCCAGCTTCCGCTCAGCGGACAGCTGACCTTGCTCGCACAACTTTCCAGCCTGCCGCCTGCCAGCATCGAACAGGCCATGCGTCCGCTGCCGCAGCAACGCCTGTCAGCCACCGAATTCACCCGGCAGGTCGCCCACCTGCAAACCCTCAGGAATGCCCTATGAGCGAACACACCTCCGAATCGAACAGCGCCGCTCCGAGCGCCACTCCAGCGAGCCAGCGTCTGCGAGCCAGCCAGCTCGCCCAGGCGCTGCGCGAAGAGCTACACAAGGCGGTCGTTGGCCAGCACGAGGTCATTGACGGCGTCCTTACTGCGCTGATCGCTGGCGGCCACGTGCTGATCGAGGGCGTTCCCGGACTGGGCAAGACGTTGCTGGTACGGGCGCTGGCGCGCTGCTTTGGCGGCGAGTTCTCGCGCATCCAGTTCACCCCGGACCTGATGCCCAGTGACGTCACCGGCCATGCTGTCTACGACATGCAGAGCGAGCAGTTCAAGCTGCGCAAGGGACCGGTTTTCACCAACCTTCTACTGGCCGATGAAATCAACCGTGCGCCAGCCAAGACTCAGGCTGCGCTGCTCGAGGTGATGCAGGAGCGGCAAGTGACCCTAGAAGGCAGGGCCCTGGCCGTGCCGCAGCCCTTTCTGGTCATGGCTACGCAGAACCCCATCGAGCAGGAGGGAACTTATCCGTTGCCTGAAGCCGAGCTCGACCGCTTCATGCTGATGTTGCGCATGGATTACCCGCAGGCGAACGAAGAGCTGGAGCTGGTGCGTCAGGTCACACGTTCGGCACGGGCCGATATGCTCGACGTCAGCGCCTTGCGCCAGCTGGTGCAGGCCCGCGATGTGCTGGCCCTGCAGAAGATTGCCAGCGAACTGCCGCTGGACGATCAGGTGCTCGACTATGCCGTGCGCCTGGCGCGCAGCACGCGCAGCTGGCCAGGCCTGGCGCTGGGTGCCGGCCCCCGCGCATCGATCGCGCTGGTTCGCGGTGGTCGCGCCAGAGCGCTGCTGCGCGGTGGCGAGTTCGTCACGCCAGATGACATCAAGGGCTGTGCGTTGGCGGTACTGCGCCATCGCGTACGCCTTTCGGCAGAACTGGACATCGAAGGACTGTCGGTGGACCAGGTGCTGCAGCAGCTACTCGATCAGGTCGCGGCGCCACGCGCATGACGCCATCACGTCGCCTGCTCGTTGCGCTGACCGCGCTGGCGCTGCTGGCCATTCTCCTTGGCATTCTCGCTGCGCTCGGCGTTGAGGCCGGGCACTGGCAGTCCGCTTGGTGGGGCCTGTTGCTGGCGTTGGGAATGCTGGCATTAGTCGATGCCTTCAATCTGACGCGACTGCCGTCGCCTGCGCTGCAACGCAGCCTGTCGGGAAACCTGCCGCTGGGCCACTGGAGCAATGTGCAGCTGCTGGTGCGCAACGAGCACTCCCGCGCTGTCGAACTGGAGCTATTCGACCACGTGCCGGATGGGATGCTTTTCGAACAGCTGCCGCAACGCATGCGCCTTGAGCTCGGGGAGCATTGCCAACTCGCCTATCGACTGCGCCCAGTAAGGCGCGGACGCTTCTTCTTCCAGCGCTGCGACATGCAGCTGAGCAGTCCTATGGGACTATGGCGCAGCAAACGCCAGCTGCCACTGACCGACGAGACGCGGGTGTACCCCGACTTCGCCCAGTTGCACGGCGCCGGGCTGCAGGCGATCGACATCTGGCTGAACCGCCTCGGCGTACGCCAGCAGCCGAGGCGCGGACTGGGGCTGGAGTTTCATCAACTGCGCGAATTTCGCGAGGGCGATACGCTGCGGCAGATCGACTGGAAGGCCACGGCACGCGCGCGCACTCCGATTGCCCGCGAGTATCAGGACGAACGCGACCAGCAGATCATGCTGATGCTCGACTGCGGGCGGCGGATGCGTAGCCAGGATGGGGAACTCACCCACTTCGACCACGCACTCAATGCCGGCCTGTTGCTTGCCTATGCCGCACTGCGCCAGGGCGATGCAGTGGGTGCCTGCACCTTCGCCGGCGAACAGCCACGGCATGTTGCGCCAGCCAAGGGGCAACAACAGCTGCACGTACTGCTGAACAGCCTTTACGACCTGCAGCCCACCCAGCAACCGGCGGACTACGGCGCAGCGGTCGAGCAGTTGCTGGCCCGCCAGCAGCGCCAGGCACTGGTGATCGTACTGAGCAATCTACGCGACGAAGACGATGGGGAGCTGCACGCTGCGCTGAAGCGACTTTCGCGCCGTCACCGCGTGCTGTTGGTGAGCCTGCGCGAAGAAGTGCTGGATCAGCTGCGCTTGCGGCCGGTGCAAAGCCTGGATGACGCGCTCGACTACTGCGGCGCGCAGGACTACCTGAGCGCCCGCCAGGCGCTGCACAAACGCCTCATCGCCAATGGCATGCCGATGCTCGACGTCCAGCCGTGCGATCTAGGACCGGCATTGGTCGGACGCTACTTGGCATGGAAGAAGACCGGGACGCTGTAGACGCCTTACAGACCGTGACAGCAATCCTTGTCGGTAAATCGGTCGGGTGCCGGGCTGGAATGATGCGCCAGCGGGATGTGCAGCATCGGCTGAAAGCTGAAGTAGTGATGCAACGCGGAGATCATTTCGCGGATTTCGCCGGGCGGGTCGATCAGGGAAAAACCGGTGTCGTAACTGCCCGGCGTGACATCCTCGCTGGACCACAGGCTGAACGCGCTGAAGTCCACATGACGCGGTTGGCCAGTCTGGCCGGGAATCTTCAGGCGCATCTCGAAACGGACACCGAGCATCATCGGATAGGGACTGATCAACATCAGTCCGCCTTCCGACAGATTGCCAATAAAGCCCAGCGGCTTCTCGGTGAACCGGTTGAATACGTTGAGGTAGTACGGCAACTGATGCCGCTGGATACGACGCTGGTTCGCCATGTTCATGTCGTCGGAGCCTTCAGCCTTAACCCTGCAATTCGAGTCCTGTCGGCTCAACTGCATTCCTGGCCGATACGCGTCGCCAGGCGCTGTCGAGCCGCCTCTACTTCACTTTCACTGTAGTAGACGCGCTCTCCTGCCGCATTGTTACGAAAAAATCGTCCGCCGAGCTGCAGCTGCGACAGTTGCCTGCGCAGCCCCTGGCACTCCTGCTCCCGGGCGGCCTGAAGCTGGCTGGCCTGCTCGCGCGCTGCCTGCTGTTCCTGCCGCCGGGCGTCGAAGAAACGTTCGCTGCGCGCCTCACGCTCGCGGGTCTGCTCGTCCCGCTCAACCACTTGCGGACGCACCTCGACCTGCTCGGCCCCGGCGGCTGGGCGCTGGCCAAAATGCACGCGACCATCGGCATCGGTCCAACGATAGATCTGTGCGCAGGCCAGCGTCGGCAGCAGCATGGCGGTAAGAAGCAACGCTCGCATGTTCCCTCACCTGAATTTCACGAAGTCAGCGCTTGGCCGGCTGAACGACCACTGGCGGCTCGACATGATAGTGGCCCAGCTGCCTCAGCGTCTCCAGGCGCGCTCGGGCACGGTAGGCATATTCGCTGGCCGGGTAGCGTTCGACGATGAAGCGGTAGGTTTCGCCAGCGTCAACGAACAATCCCTGGCGCTCCAGGCATTGCCCGCGCAGCAGGGAAATCTCCGGCTGCACCTGGCTGCGCGGCTTGCTGCGCCGTTCCGCCTGCGACAGAGACTGCATCACCCGCTCGCAGTTGTCCGCCTCGTAGTGCTGATAAGCCGCATCCAGGTGGCGATCGAAAGCATGACGGCTGCTGCAGCCGACGGTCAGAAGACTCAGAAAAATGATGATCAAGGTGCGCATGGGTTCCTCCGTATGCCACCTGTATCGACCGTATTGGAAAAACCTGCAGACAGCCTGTCAGACCGGGCCGAAAGAGTAGTGCCCGCCGAGCGATGACTACAACCGGCGAGCATAGTAGCCTCGCAGCCAGCCAGAAAAAGGAGCAATTGAATGATTCCGCGTCGCACCAAGATCGTCGCCACCCTAGGCCCAGCCAGCAGCTCGCCGGAGGTGCTGGAAAAGATGATCGTCGCCGGGCTGGACGTCGCCCGCCTGAATTTCTCCCACGGCAACCCAGAAGAGCATCGCGCCCGGGCCGAGCTGGTTCGCGAAATCGCCGCCCGCCATGGCCGCTTCGTCGCGCTGCTCGGAGACCTGCAGGGGCCAAAGATCCGTATCGCCAAGTTCACCGACAAGCGCATCGAACTCAAGGAAGGCGACCGGTTTCGCTTCTCCGTGACCCACCCGCGCGATGCCGGCAACCAGGAAGTGGTCGGTATCGACTATCCGGACCTGGTCAAAGACTGCACCGTCGGCGACGAACTGCTGCTTGATGACGGGCGCGTAGTGATGCGCGTCGACAACGCCACGGCTGATGAACTGCATTGCACCGTGTTGATCGGCGGACCGCTGTCGGACAACAAGGGCATTAATCGCCGAGGTGGCGGCCTGACTGCACCGGCGCTGACCAACAAGGACAAGGCCGACATCAAACTGGCCGCGGACCTGCAGCTGGATTACCTTGCAGTCTCCTTCCCGCGCGATGCAGCGGACATGGAGCTGGCACGCCGCCTGCGCGACGAAGCCGGCTCCGACGCCTGGCTGATCGCCAAGATCGAGCGTGCCGAGGCGGTTGCCGATGATGAAGCACTGGACGGCCTGATCCGCGCCAGCGATGGCGTGATGGTTGCGCGCGGCGATCTGGGCGTTGAAATCGGCGACGCCGAACTGGTCGGCATCCAGAAGAAGATCATTCTGCACGCCCGCCGGCACAACAAGGTGGTGATCACTGCGACGCAGATGATGGAGTCGATGATCCACAGCCCGATGCCGACCCGCGCCGAGGTGTCCGATGTAGCCAACGCGGTACTGGACTACACCGACGCAGTGATGCTCTCGGCCGAGAGTGCCGCCGGCGAATACCCGGTCGAGGCGATCAAGGCCATGGCCCGCGTATGCTGCGGCGCGGAAAAGCATCCGACCAGTACCAAGTCCGGGCACCGTCTTGGCCAACAATTCGAACGCTGTGACGAAAGCGCTGCGCTGGCTGCGATGTACACGGCCAACCACTTCCCTGGCGTCAAGGCGATCATCGCCCTGACCGAAAGTGGGTACACGCCGCTGATCATGTCGCGTATCCGTTCTTCAGTGCCGATCTTCGCCTTTTCGCCGCATCGCGAAACCCAGGCTCGCGTGGCGCTGTTCCGTGGCGTGCAGACCATTCCATTCGATCCAGCGGCGCTGCCTGCCGACAAGGTCAGTCAGATGGCCGTCGAGGAACTGCTCAAGCGCAACATCGTGCAGCCCGGCGACTGGGTGGTGCTCACCAAGGGTGACAGTTACCACGACAGCACCGGCGGCACCAACACGATGAAAATCCTGCGGGTGGGCGATCAGTAAGCTCGACGGGATTTGACATGAGGCCGGCTTATGCCGGCCTCATGCTTTCTACAGGATGCGGGTGCGCGGGTGGCGAAGGGCTCGCGCCAACAAACGCATCGCTGAATATCTGCCCACGCGGCAAGCCCGCAAGAAACAGCTGCCGGGCGCATGTCGCGACAAATCCCGATCCACCGCAGAGCAGGGCGATTTCCTTACGCGATGCTGGTTTCAACGCACGCAGGGCGCTTTCGCCCTCTCGCGGATCGACCCATTCAAGTCGCAGGTTCGGATGGCTGCTCGCCAGTTCGTGTAGCGGGGCTCTCAAGTAGTGATCACCGCCACAGACATGCAGCAGTCGAATAGGCCCGCAATGCCCCTGCCGCAAACTTTCGCGCAGCACCGCCCACAACGGCGCCAACCCTGTGCCAGCCGCCAGCAGTAGTAACGGCCGCTCGGACCAGTCCGGCTCGTAGTGCAACGCGCCTCCATGCAGCTCGCCTAGCTGCAACGCATCGCCTGGACGCAGGTTCCGGGCAGCGTCGCAGAAAGCGCCGGGGCGACTGCAATCGAGATGAAATTCCAGCCAGGGATCTTCACCCGGCAGGCTCGCCAGCGAATACGGCCGAGCGATACCAGTTGCCGCCCACAGCAGCAGGTGCTGGCCCGGGCAATAGCGCAGCGGCCGCTCCGGTAGCAGACGCAGGCGCAGCACGCTGGCACTCAGCCATTGCACGCTTTCGACCTGAGCCAACAGTCCGTCACGGCGGGGATCGAAGATTTGCACACCCAGGTCGTCGTCGATGCGGCATTGGCAGGCCAGTCGCCAACCCGCGGCGCGCTGTTCGGGTGACAGCAGGTCCGGCTGAAGATCATTCGGTTCACCGTCGACACAGCGCACCAGGCAGGCGTGGCAGCTACCGGCACGACAGCTGTACGGCACCGGCAGACCTGCGCCGATCAAGGCATCGAGCAGATTCGTCGCGGGCGCGACCGTCCAGCGTTGGCCGGCGCAATACAGCTCAGGCATCGCTGGTGGCCCATGCCGGTTCGCAGCGATTACGCCCAGCACGCTTGGCGCGGTAGAGCGCTTCGTCAGCACGCTGCAAGGCAGCGTCCAGGTCATCCCCGGCATTCAGCAAGGTGAGGCCGATCGACAGGCTGAGATGCCCGGCGGCGATATCGACATCCTCTGGCTCGGCATTGGCGAACGCTTCACGCAGGCGCTCGCAACAGGCGCTGAATTGCTCGGCATCGGTGTTGGGTAGCAACAGGACGAATTCCTCGCCACCGTAACGGGCCAGCACATCGTCATCGCGCAGGCAGGACCTGGCTACGCTGGCGAAGGTCTGCAGCACGCGGTCTCCGGCGGCGTGGCCATGGATATCGTTGACGCGCTTGAAGTGGTCCAGATCGATCAACGCCAGGCCCGATTGATGGCCTTTGCGCAGCCGGTTCAGCTCACCTTCGGCGATGCGCAGGAAGCGTCGCCGATTGTAGAGGCCAGTCAGTTCGTCGGTGGATGCCAGGTCCTCAAGCTGGCGCATCATCCCACGCAGGGTGTCCTGGTGGGCCTGCAGCGCATAGCGCCGCTGGCGCATACGCTGGCGCAGGCGGTAGACATGTCCGGCGAACAGACACATCCAGATAAGGGTCACCAGCAATACGCTGGCCTGAAGCAGAAACACCGTGGTGTCTACCGTGCGCTGCAGGTAGTAATCCATGGCCGCCAAGCCGACGAAACTGAGGAACGCCAGCGCGGCATAACGAACGAATACCTTCGGTGGCAAGAAAACAGCGAACATCAGCACCAGCAGGTAGAGCACCAGCAATGAGCCGCGCGCGCTACCGAGGTTGAAGAGGAAATAGGTCAGCCACAGCAGCGCCACCAGCACCTGAGGCTCGGTCAGACTGGGATCTCTGAAGCGCAGATTGATCCCCCGGTGAAACAGCCAGAAGAACAGCAGCTGACTTACCACGATAAGTGCCGAATGGGTGATCGCGCTGGCGGTGGAGGCTTCGTAGAAACCACCTGCCACCGCCACCCAGGTCAGCATCAAAGCGAGCCCATAGGTCACCGAGGCCATTGCGAATCGCCGAGTGACCAGCTGCTGCAACGCCAGCTCCTCGGTCTCGTCACGCATCGCACTCATAGGGGTCCATCCCGCCGTGGCAATTTGCCGCACTTTACGCCTACAAAAAACAAAAACCTAGCCGGCATTCCCGTCGCTCCTGGTCCATCCGTGTACCGCGCAGCTCGACGCGTTATACTGCCGCGCATTTTTTCGCGGCGCGTCGACTGCCACTCCCGATGCGCCTCTTACCGCCCCGCCATGAGGACGCGCTGCATGACCGTGATCAAGCAAGACGACCTGATTCAAAGCGTCGCCGACGCTTTGCAGTTCATTTCGTACTACCACCCCGTGGATTTCATTCAGGCGATGCACGAAGCCTACCTGCGTGAAGAATCCCCGGCCGCGCGCGACTCCATGGCGCAGATCCTGATCAACTCGCGCATGTGCGCCACCGGCCACCGCCCGATCTGCCAGGACACCGGCATCGTCACCGTGTTCGTTCGTGTAGGCATGGATGTGCGCTGGGATGGCGCCACCATGAGCCTGGACGACATGATCAACGAGGGCGTGCGCCGCGCCTACAACCTGCCGGAAAACGTCCTGCGTGCTTCGATCCTGGCCGACCCGGCAGGTTCCCGCAAGAACACCAAGGACAATACGCCAGCTGTCATCCATTACTCCATCGTTCCGGGCGACAAAGTGGAAGTGGACGTTGCGGCCAAGGGTGGCGGTTCCGAGAACAAGTCGAAGATGGCCATGCTCAACCCGTCCGACTCCATCGTCGACTGGGTACTGAAGACCGTGCCGACCATGGGCGCTGGCTGGTGCCCGCCGGGCATGCTTGGCATCGGCATCGGCGGTACCGCGGAGAAAGCCGCGGTAATGGCGAAAGAAGTGCTGATGGATCCGATCGACATCCACGAGCTCAAAGCCCGCGGGCCACAGAACCGCATCGAAGAACTGCGTCTGGAGCTATTCGACAAGGTCAACCAGCTCGGCATCGGCGCTCAGGGCCTGGGCGGCCTGACCACCGTGCTCGACGTAAAGATCATGGACTACCCGACTCATGCCGCCTCGCTGCCGGTGTGCATGATTCCGAACTGCGCCGCCACCCGCCACGCGCACTTCGTGCTGGACGGTTCCGGCCCTGCCGAACTCACCCCTCCGCCGCTGGACGCCTACCCGGAAATCGTCTGGGAAGCCGGCCCGAGCGCGCGTCGCGTCAACCTCGACACCATCACGCCGGAAGAAGTGCAGAGCTGGAAGCCGGGCGAGACCATCCTGCTCAACGGCAAGATGCTCACCGGTCGCGATGCCGCGCACAAGCGCATGGTCGACATGCTGAACAAAGGCGAAGAGCTGCCGGTGGACCTCAAGGGCCGCTTCATCTACTACGTCGGCCCGGTCGATCCGGTTGGCGATGAAGTGGTTGGCCCGGCCGGCCCGACCACCGCGACCCGCATGGACAAGTTCACCCGCCAGATCCTGGAAAGCACAGGCCTGCTGGGCATGATCGGCAAGTCCGAGCGTGGCCCGATCGCCATCGAAGCGATCAAGGACAACAAGGCCGTGTACCTGATGGCCGTCGGCGGCGCCGCCTACCTAGTCGCCCAGGCGATCAAGAAGTCCAAGGTGCTGGCCTTCGCCGAACTGGGTATGGAAGCGATCTACGAGTTCGAAGTGCAGGACATGCCGGTCACTGTGGCCGTCGATACCAAAGGCGAGTCGGTGCACATCACCGGCCCGGCGATCTGGCAGAAGAAGATCGCCGACAGCCTGGCGGTCGAAGTGCAGTAATCGCATCAGCGGAAAAACGAAAAGACCGGCCTAGTGCCGGGCTTTTTGCTTGCCCATCACGCTAGACGAATCAGCCGCGGCGACGCAGCTGCACAAACAGCGCTTCCACTTTCTGCCGCGCCCAAGGCGTACGACGCAGGAAGGTCAGACTCGACTTGATGCTCGGCTCGCTCTTGAAGCAGCGAACATCCACACGCTGGGCCAAGCCATCCCAGCCATAGTGGGCTTGCAGCTCGGTGAGCATGGTTTCGAGGGTGACACCGTGCAGCGGATCGTTGGGGGTAGCAGACACAGACAGCGCTCTTGCTGGGGCGGCCAAAGCCGCCGATGTTGATTGGCGTGGCCGCCCCGCGGCTTGCGGAGCGGCACGAAGCGCATCCTACAGTTTTATCTCGGTGCCAAGCAGCTTGAGAAAGCCTGCCAGCCAGGCCGGATGCGCTGGCCACGCCGGCGCGCTGACCAGATTGCCTTCGGTATGCGCCTGGTCAACCGGGATATCCACGTAATCGCCCCCGGCCAGTTTCACTTCCGGCGCACAAGCGGGATAGGCACTGCAGGCGCGCCCCTTCAGCACCCCGGCAGCAGCGAGCAGCTGCGCGCCGTGGCAAACAGCGGCGATCGGCTTCCTGGCTTCATCGAATGCACGCACCAGTGCCAGCACCTGCTCATTCAGGCGCAGGTATTCAGGCGCTCGGCCACCGGGGATCACCAAGGCGTCATAGTCCTCGGCGCGCACGGCGGCGAAGTCAAAGTTCAGCGCAAAGTTATGACCCGGTTTTTCGCTGTAGGTCTGATCGCCTTCGAAATCGTGAATCGCCGTACGCACGCTGTCGCCGGCCTTCTTGTCCGGGCATACCGCGTGTACACGATGACCAACCATCTGCAGCGCCTGGAACGGCACCATGGTTTCGTAGTCCTCGGCGTAGTCGCCCACCAGCATCAGAATGTTCTTTGCCGCCATTGGCTCGTCCTCCTTACGCGGTTTTGGAGCTTCGCTCCGATACGCGACAGCTTCAGCCGCCGCGATTGAAGATGTTCACCAGCAAACGATCCATCAACCCCCACATCCGCTGATACAGCCGCAGGTGCAGAGGCCGGGCGTACCAGCTGGCCAGGTCGATTTCGATGCTGTCCTGAAAGTCGCGCTCGAAACACGCCTGCACCTGCCCGCTCAGCGAAGCGTCGATCGCCTCGAGGTTCGCTTCCAGATTCCAGCGCAGGTTCCAGTGATCGAAATTGCACGAACCGACGCTGACCCAGTCATCGACCAGTACCATTTTCAGGTGCGAGAAGTGTGGCTGATATTCGTGGATTCGCACGCCGGCCCGCAGCAGGCGCGGATAGAAGCGCTGCCCGGCGTAACGCACCGGCGGATGATCGGTATTACGGCTGGTCAGCAGCAGACGCACATCAACGCCGCGGCGTGCCGCGCGGATCAGCGCCCGCCTCACCTTGCCGGTGGGCAAAAAATACGGCGTTGCCAGCCAGATGCGTGTCTGCGCGCGACGCAGGTTACGCAACAGGCTGAGCAGGACGTCGCGGTGCTGGCGCGCTGCGGAATAGGCGACGCGCCCGAGCCCGGAGCCATCAGGCAGCAGCGGTATGCGCGGCGCCCTGTTCGGCAGGGGCAGCTGCCAGATCCGCCGCTTCAGGCAATGCACCCACTGGCTGTCGAACAGCTCCTGCCAGTCCTGCAGCAACGGCCCGGTCATCTCGACCATCACTTCGTGCCAATGCATGGCGGGCTCACGCGGATTCCAGAACTCGTCGGTAACGCCGGTGCCGCCGACATAGCCGATACAGCCGTCTACCAGCAGCAATTTGCGGTGGTCACGATGCAGATTGCGCAGTTTCAAACGCAGCGAAAGTGGGTTGTACAGACGCAGCTCGATGCCCGCCTGGGTCAGCCGATCCCGGTTGGCCTGGCCCAGCTTCAGGCAACCGAAGCCGTCGAACAAGCACCGCACCCGCACGCCGCGTGACACCGCGCGCAGCAGAGGCTCCAGCAGACCGTCGAAACAGTTCCCATCCTCCACCAGATACAGCTCGAGATCTACGCGGCGTTCGGCCCGGTCGATTGCCTCGAACATGGCCGGAAAGAACTGCGGGCCATCGACCAACAGACGAAAGCGGTTATCGCTGCGCCACGGGAAAACCGACCCGGCCAGCATCACGGGGCTTCACTCAGGGCGAAGCCAGTCGCAGGCCGAAGCGTTGAATCAGATAAACAGCGAAAAGACATGAAATCCCTTTTTCCGGTCGGCATTGCGAGGCGCAATTGCGAACTGGCCCGCCCCACCGGGCGGCGAACCACGCGGTAGCTTACCCAGGCGCGTCAGCAAGGCAAGGCAGCCGCAGCAGCATATGTCTCAGCACCAGCTGGCGAGCCACCGGCCGCGTAAACATCGCCCCTATAAGGCCAGAGCCGGCTCTGTAGAGTTCCCAAGCCGATGTGACAGGCACACCGTCGCTCACACCGCCTCGCCAAGCCCAAGCGCTACAACAGCCTGTTGCAGGCGCCGCGCCTGAGCCTCACGTGCAAGGCCCAGCACGGCTCGATCACGTTGCCATAACGCGCTGCGGGAGCTGCCGGAGACTGACAATGCCCTTTCCACATCGGGTTGCAGGACGGCAAATTGCTCAAGTAATGCCGCCAGCACAAGATGAGTCGCGGGCTCATGCGCAGGCTGCCGGGCCACCTCGGCCGCCCCGGTGAGAATGCCCAGCAGGCGCAGCATCAGGCTACGCGCCCAACTTTCCTCCAGGGCTACGCCATAGAGCCAAGCGGTCAGCGCCGCCAGCACGTGGATATCCTCATGGGTGCGGAACGGTTTGACGTAATCACTCCAGCCGTCGCCGATTAGACGTTTGCCCGAGGCTCGCTCGAGACGCAAACGCCCATGGGCGATATCCGGCACGATCGGCAGCTGCGCCCCAGGGGCCAGCGCTACGCCAGCGGCGGTCGGCTCAACGACGTACAGCCCCAGCCGCGGCGGCTCATCGGCGCCCTCCTCCCTGGCCGATACCAGCAACCACTGCACCGCTTCACCAGCGGTGACGAAGTCCTTGCTGCCGCTCAGGTGGCCGTCATCGCAGCGCATCGTCATATCAGCGGGACGCAATCTGCGCCGCTCGGTTGCACAGAATGCCCCGAGCCCCGCCGGGGCGGCCGGCCAGAGTGCGCGCAACGCGGCCTGGTAGCCGGCGAGGAAAGCCAGACCTGGCGTGGCCGCCATTCGGCCGCCATATGCAGCCAGGGAAAAGGGATCGGTAGTGTCGGCGCCCTCGCATACGCCTGCGTACCAGGCAGCCAGGCCCGCATCTGCTGCCACCGGCCGCAACGGGCCGGCCAGTCGTTTCCACGGCATGTTCATCTCCAGAGCTCCACGAGCACAGGCGGCCGGCCCACCGTCATCCAACCATCATCCGATCGTAACAACGGCGACATGCTCCGCTCCTAGCCTGATCCAGCCAAACACTCGAGCCCAACGATAACAACCAGACGCTCGCGTTGCATCGCCAACCCGCCACCGCCCCGGCGGACAAGGAGACAGAGCATGAATGCCATCGTCGATCCACGCAGCACGCGTCAACTTCGAGCCGAGCGCCTGGAGGGCGAATCGGCTGTGCGCGAAGCTCAGGCTTTACGCTATCGGGTATTCAGCACTGAATTCGACGCCCAGTTGCAAGGCGCAGAGCTCGGTCTGGACATGGATGACTTCGACATTCATTGCCGGCACATCGGTGTGCGCGACCTGGCAAGTGGCGAGCTGGTCGCCACCACGCGCTTGCTGGACCACCTGACCGCACGACAGCTGGGCCGCTTCTACAGCGAAGGGGAATTCGCTCTGCACGGGTTGGCTGACATCAACGAGCCCGTGCTCGAGATAGGCCGTACCTGCGTCGCACCGGCCTATCGCAATGGCGCGACGATCGCCGTGCTGTGGAGCGAACTGGCCGAAGTGCTCAATCAGGGCAGTTATCGTTACCTGATGGGTTGCGCCAGTATCCCCATGCGCGACGGCGGCATTCAGGCCCGGGCGATCATGCAGCGCCTGCGCGACAGCCATCTGTGCACCGAGCTGCTGCATGCGGAGCCGCGAACGCCGCTTCCCGAACTGGACCTTGCCGACAACGTCACTGCTCAGCTACCGCCATTGCTCAAGGCCTATATGCGCCTCGGCGCGAAGATCTGTGGCGAACCCTGCTGGGACCCGGAGTTTCAGGTGGCTGACGTCTTCATCCTGCTCAAGCGCGAGGAGTTGTGCCCGCGTTACGCCCGCCACTTCAAGGCAGCGGTATAGATGTCGCGGTTGCGCCTGTACGGGCGACTGCTGCGGGTCGCCGCGGTGATCCTGCTCGGGTTGCTGTTGGCGGCCGCGCTGGGTGTCGGCGAACGCATCGCGCTACGTGCCTCCCTGCAACGCCGACAACAGCTGACCCGCTGGTTCATGGTTCGCCTGGCCGCTGCGCTGCCCTATCGGGTACGCGTCATTGGCGAGCTGCCGGCGCAGCCAATGCTCTGGGTCGCCAACCATGTGTCCTGGTGCGACATCCCCCTGTTGGGAATGCTGCGGCCACTGTCGTTCCTGGCCAAGGCCGAGGTCGCCGGCTGGCCGGTGCTTGGCTGGCTGGCCCGCCAGGCGGGCACACTGTTCATCCGCCGCGGGGCCGGCGACGCCGGGCAGATCAATCAGCAGCTGACCAACCACCTCCACCAGGGCCGCCATCTGCTGATCTTCCCGGAAGGCACCTCGACCGACGGCAGCAGCGTGCGCACCTTCCACCCCCGGCTGTTCGCCTGCGCAATCGAGGCCGGCTGCGCCGTTCAACCGGTTGCCATCCGCTATCTGCGCGACGGCAAGCCAGATACGGTGGCGCCCTTCATCGACGACGACGAACTATCGGCGCATCTGCGCAGGCTGCTGGCCAATGACATGGCGGAAGTGGAAATCCATCTGCTGGCCCCGATTCCTGTGGCCTCACTTAGCCGTAAAGCACTCGCCGACCAAGCGCAGCGGGCGATCGAGCAGGCACTGTTTGGGCAGGTCCAGGAGGCCGCTCGAGAGGCCGCATAGCGACCACCTGTCGAGGCTGCGCTAAGCTTCGCCCATGAACTATCTCGCACACCTTCATCTTGGCGGGCCCGGCCCGGCTGACATGCTCGGCAGCCTTTACGGGGACTTCGTCAAAGGCCCGCTGCAGGGCCGCTGGCCGGCGCAGATCGAGGCCGGCATCCGCCTGCACCGGAGGATCGACGCCTTCACCGACAGCCATCCGCTGGTGCTGCAGGCCAAAGCACGCTTCCCCAGCGAACGACGCCGCTACGCCGGCATCCTGCTGGACCTGTTCTTCGATCATTGTCTGGCGGCAAACTGGCCGGACTACTCCAGCGAACCCCTGGATCAGTTCACCCAACGCGCCTATCGAGCGCTGAACGAAGAGCCCGCGCTGCCCGGCAAACTCGCCGTTATCGCCCCGCACATGGCAGCGCACGACTGGCTGGGCAGCTACCGCGAATTCGAGGTACTGGGCAGAGTGCTGGCAAACATGAGCCGGCGCCTCAGCCGGCCGGATGGCCTGGCCGGCGGACTGGAAGAACTGGAACAGCTGTACGACCCACTGCTCGAGGACTTCCGCCACTTCTATCCGCAATTACTGCAGTTCGCCAGGGCGGCGATGTAGCGCGGGCATCACTTACTGGGCGTAACCTGGACTCTGTGCGTCCAGCTTGCGCAGCAGACCCGGCCAAGCCAACGCGCCGCCCATGCCCGAGCGGGTACGGGTCACACCCGCCGCCATGGCCTTGGCACCAGCCAGGATCTGCTCCGGAATGGCGATCAGCTCACTGCCACCGGCCTGCGCCATGACCTGGATTTCGCAGGCGCGCTGGAAGATGAACATCATCAGGAAGGTATCGGCGATGCTGCTACCGCAGGTCAGCAGACCGTGGTTGTGCAGCAGCATGAAAGCGGTTTCGCCAAGATCGGCCTGCAGGCGCGCTTTCTCGTCGTGATTCAGCGCCACACCTTCATAGCCATGGGTCGAGAGACTGGCCAGCACGAACAACGACTGCTGGCTGATCGGCAGCACGCCCTGACGCTGCGCAGAGACCGCCACCCCTGCGGCGGTGTGGGTGTGCATGACGCAGGCGACGTCATGGCGAACCTCATGCACCGCGCTGTGAATGGTGTAACCGGCGGGATTGATGTCGTACGGGCTGTCCATCACCTTGTTGCCGGCAAGATCGACCTTGACCAGGCTGGAGGCGGTGATTTCGTGAAACATCAACCCGTAGGGATTGATCAGAAAGTGATCGGCTTCGGGAATCTTGGCCGAGATGTGCGTGAAGATCAGGTCATCCCAGCCATGCAGCGCGACCAGCCGGTAGCAGGCGGCCAAATCGACCCGCGCCTGCCATTCGGCGGGGCTGACTTGGGTTTCCAGGGAAGGCATAGCGTGCAGCGCAGTCATCGGGGGCACCTCTTGTTATTGTCGTGACGATGGCCTGGATTCTAGCCAGCCCTGTGCTGCCCCGGCAGTTGCCCTTGCAGCCAGGCCGCTGACCTGGCGAGCCACACTCAGGCGCGCAAGGCCGCAGCGAACGCTTCCAGCCACGGTTCGGCGTCGGACTCCGGTGTCACCGTCTCGCTGGCGTCGAGGCGCAGCATCTCCACGACTTCGCGTACGCCCAGCTCGGCATAGAGCTCGCGGATCAGCTCGCCGCCGCCACAGAAGGTGTCGCCATAGCTGGCATCACCCAGTGCGATGACGCCACCGGGCAAGCCGCTCCACGCCGGAAACTGATCGCGGATGGTCGAGTACAACGGAATGAAGCTGTCTGGCAGCTCACCCATGCCCGTGGTCGAGGTCACGACCAGCAGCGCTTCAGGTGCGAACTCGAGAATCTGCGGCAGCTGCGCGCGGGGATCGTGCCAGGTTTCGAAACCGGCGGCTTTCAGCTGGCGTTCGGCGTGACGGGCAACATCTTCGGCGGTGCCGTAGACGCTCCCGGAAAGAATGGCGACTTTCATGTGCGCTCCGAGGCAATCAAAGCTGCGCATTATGCCGCAATCGCCGGGTCTGGTCGGCACGCCCTGCTCAGGCAAAGCCGTCCATCCAGAAAAAGCGCAGCGCACGGAACCCCCACCGCACCCACTTGTCATAGGGCCGATTGCCCCATCGCGACCATGTCGATCGCAGGCGTAACGTGGCATTGCTGCGCTACACCAAAACCTGGAGGGCACTGTCCCTCCGAGGGTGTCCGCATGGCGGAACAGACGATACTCAGCAAAGACGAACTGACCTTCATCCGCAAGTTGATGCAGCGCAATGGCAGCACCAGCGCCGAGCGCACGACAGGCTTTCGGATCGACGGCGGCGCGCAATCCAACGAACTGCTGCTGCAGCTGGCCGCTCGCGCCAACCTGTCATTGCAGGCGGAATTCGAGGATTTCCGCATGTCCTTCCCGCTGCAGCTCAGGGAAGACGAATTACACAGTCTCGACCTGCAGCTGGCGCCGCCGGTGATCTACGAGCGCGGGCCAACCACACGTGCATGGCGCCTGCATCTGGACGAGCCGCTGCCCCTGCTGAAGAACGATGGCGGCGAAAGCTCGCTCAGCGTCCATGAGCTGTCTCCGCACGGCCTCCTGGTAGATGCCGGCAAGGATCGCAAGCCGCCCAAGCACTTCCACTTGCGTCTGGCGCTTCCGGATGACACCCCGCTGGAGATCGACGCTCATCGTGTTCGTGAGCTCAAGGGGGGGATGGCCGCCTACGAAGTGGAATACACCCAGGAAAAGGACGCCGAACGCATCCGCTCCTTCCTCTATCGCCAGCACCAACGTTTGCATCCCGATTTGCAGCCTGAGGTGCCCGCCGATCTGGTGTAAGCTGCCACGCCTGTTAGTGACCGCCTCGCAGGTCGGCGGTCCGCCCATTTCCGGCAGTGGATATACATGCACCAGGCCCCGATTCTCATCACCGGTGCCAGCCAGCGGATCGGACTGCATTGTGCCGAACGGCTGCTGGAAGACGGCTTCCCGGTTATCGTCACCTACCGCCGCGAACGCGACAGCATCGACCGACTGCGCACGCTCGGCGCTCACACGCTGAAGGCAGATTTCAGCGATGAAGCAGGTATCACGGGCTTTATCGCCGCACTCCGACAGCAGACCGCAAGCCTGAGAGCGATCGTCCACAACGCCTCCGAATGGCGCCCGGATGCGCCCGGGCAGGAAGCCGAGGCGTTCCGTCAGCTGTTTCAGGTGCACATGCTCGCGCCCTACCTGATCAACCTGCACTGCGCCGACCTGCTGCGCCACGGCGGGCCGGCGGACATCGTGCATATCGGCGACGACGTCACCCGCAAAGGCAGCAAGAAACATATCGCCTACGCGGCAAGCAAGGCGGGTCTGGACAACCTGACGCTGTCTTTTGCGGCCAGCCTCGCCCCGGCGATCAAGGTCAACGGCATCGCCCCGGCATTGATCCAGTTCAACGCGGACGACGACGCCGAATATCGCCGCAAGGCATTGGCCAAGTCCGCGCTGGGCATCGAACCCGGCGCCGAGGTGATCTATCAGAGCCTGCGCTACCTGCTCGACAACCCCTACGTCACCGGCACCACACTGACCGTGAACGGCGGCCGCCACCTGATCTGAAGACTGCAAGGAGTCCCCATGCCCAGACTGGAACCCGCGATGGCGCGCATCCGCGTCAAGGATCTACGCCTACGCACTTATATCGGCATCAAGGAAGAGGAAATCCTCAATCGCCAGGACGTGCTGATCAATCTGACCATGCTCTACCCGGCCGCCGAGGCGGTGCGTGAGAACGACATCGAACAGGCACTGAACTACCGCACCATCACCAAGGCGATCATCCAGCACGTCGAAGACAATCGCTTCGCCCTGCTTGAACGGCTGACCCAGGAGATTCTCGACCTGGTCATGCGCTACCCGCAGGTGCGCTACGCCGAAGTGGAAGTCGACAAACCCCACGCGCTGCGCTTCGCCGAGTCCGTATCGATCACCCTGGCAGCGCATCGGGATTGAACCTGCGCAAGGCTGGCCGGCTCACTGACGCGAGGTTATGATCCGGCCGACCTCAGCCAACGCCGAGACCCACGAGATGAACGATCAAGAACGCACCGAACTGGAAGCCGCTGCCTTCCGCCGCCTGGTCCAGCACCTGCGCACCCGTCCCGATGCCCAGAACATCGACCTGATGAACCTCGCCGGTTTCTGTCGCAACTGCCTGTCGAAATGGTACAAGGCTGCCGCGGACGATTTGGAGATCGAAGTCAGCATCGACCAGGCCCGCGAAGAGGTGTATGGCATGCCGTACAGCGAATGGAAGAAACGCTATCAGAAGGAAGCGACTGCCGAGCAGCAGGCCGCTTTCGACAAGGCACAGAAAGAATGAAAGACCTGAAGGATTTCCGCGCCAGCCTGCGCAATCGCAACCACGCGTTCAGCGAAACACTCGCCTTCATCGAAGGCGCTTACGACTATCAGCCGAGCCGCTTCGTCAACGGCACACTGGAGAACGCCGCCGGCGAGAACGAAGGTTCCTGCAAGACGCTGGGCCTGGCGTTGCTGGAAGGGTTCAGTACAGAAGAGGCTCTGCTTGCATTCGGCGAGCACTATCAGGCGGTACTGGCCAACCCGAACGGCAGCGACCACCGCAACATTCGTGCGCTGATGGAAACCGGCCTGCCCGGCGTGCGTTTCGATACCCAACCCATCAAACGCAAGCAATAGCGCTTCGCTGCTCCCCACAAGCGAGTCGGGCATCGCCCGGCTCCCGCAATAAAAAGGGTCATCCCAAGCACTAGGGGAAGGCTGAAGGAGCGGATGACCCGAAAACCGTTGGAAGCCACCTTAGCCATCCGCTGCCGCCGCGGATAATTCAGCTTCTGCATACAACCCATAGTCATCGACTATCCCGCTGCGCCACGCCTCTCGACGAAACCCCGCCTTATTCAGGAGACGCCAATGCCCGTATCCGCCCTTTCCGGCCCGCAATACCTGCGCGAAGGCCTGCGCCTGGTGCTCAGCCCGGGGCTGCGTCTGTTCGTGATCCTGCCGCTGACGGTGAACGTGCTGCTGTTCTTCGGCCTGATCTGGTTCGCGGTCGGCCAGTTCAGCGGCTGGGTCGACACCTTCATGCCCAACCTGCCGACCTGGCTCGCCTTTCTCGAATACATCCTATGGCCCTTGTTCGTCGCGCTGGTGGTGCTGATGGTGTTCTTCAGCTTCACCATGCTGGCCAACATCATCGCCGCTCCGTTCAACGGCTTTCTGGCGGAAAAGGTCGAGGTGGTGGTACGCGGTGAGGATGCCGCGCCGCCCTTCAGCTGGGCCGAACTGCTGGCCATGCTGCCACGCACGATTGGCCGCGAACTTCGCAAGCTGGCCTATTTCGCGCCGCGTGCCCTGGCGCTGCTGGTGCTTTCATTCATCCCCGTGCTGAACCTTGCTGCCGCACCGTTATGGCTGCTGTTCGGCGTATGGATGATGGCCGTTCAATACATCGACTACCCGGCAGACAACAACAAGCTGAGCTGGGCGGACATGATGGGCTGGTTGCGCCAGCGACGTTGGCAAAGCCTGAGCTTTGGTGCGGTGACCTACGCGGCACTGCTGGTACCGGTATTGAACCTGCTCATCATGCCGGCGGCGGTGGCGGGTGCAACGTTGTTCTGGGTTCGCGAGGGCGGCCCGAATCGACAGCTGGATCGACAAGGCTGATCTAGCGTAACGGTAGAATCGCTACCGCTGGACGACCCCAGGCTGCTGGCAGCCGCAACAGCGCGCGGAGTCAACGCGGAAGCCATGCAGTTCATGCTCTCGCGCATGAAAGACGCCGGACTTGAGACCAGCCACCTACTGGCGAAAAAACGCCCGGCAGACGATGAAACCGTCCAGCATGGTGGGCATGGCCAGGAGTGGCGAGGCGGCACTGCCATTGCAGCAGCGCCGCCAGGATGCAGGCTGCCGTTATTGCTTGATCAACTTCAGGTAGTCCGCGAGAGTCTGAGCATCGGCTGACTTCACCGTCATGCCATCCGGCCCGGCGCCGATCTCGGTGAATTGCTTGGCAGGCTCACCAGTTGCCTTGAATTCCTTCAGTTCGGCTGAGTCCGCGCGAAAAACCCACAGACGTCCATCTTCTACCTCGGTGACAAAACCGGGCTTGTCGTATTGGCTGGCAAATACGGTTGTGGCAAAAACGCTGGTGAACAGCATGGCAGTCAAGGCTATACGCTTCATGATCATTCCTGTACGTGGTTGAACTGGCGATCACAATGCTGATGCTTCTTTACACGGATGTTGCAAATGCCCGCATACGGATGTGCGAATGTATCGATATATTTCGGCGCGCAACTAGGCAGCGATTTGTTGGCCGTGATCCTTAAAACTGGCAGCAATCATCGCAACCAGGATGTGTGTAGAGCCAAGTGGCCGCTCCCATAGCAAGTCACTTACTACGACCACTGCACGCTGCGTCAGGCCCTTATTCGTCGGGGCCTTTTCGTTCTTCAGCGGAAGCAATGGCCGAAGCCTTTTACAGCGGCCCCGGATCAGGCATTGGATCAGGAGGCGGAGCTTCTTTCTGCAGTTGCTCGAGCACTTCTTCCGGCAGCTCATCCGGGCCGTCCAGCTCGGTGTCGCTTTCGGCGTCGTCCAGATCGTTGAGCGGCGATTCGTCGGCTCGCCACGGCCAGAACGGCGGCGAGGGTTGGTGCGATTCGATACCAGGCATGACGGCGTCCTCTCGAGGGGTCTGCAGGTTAGGCACGCATCTAACCGCCGGGTTCGAAAGGCAAGGCACCGCCCGGCGCAATCCGGGCGGTGCCGCATCCAGCTGTTACTTGAAGTTGCGCTTCACCAGCCGTTCCAGCCAGCCGACGATGCCAGAGCGGAACAGCAGCACGCAGAGCACGAAGATCACCCCGAGAATGACGTGCACCCACTCGCCCAGCGGGCCATTCGACAGCGAGCTCTGCAGCGTCACCACCACGGTGGCGCCAACCAGCGGGCCGAGGATGGTGCCGACGCCGCCGAGCAGGGTCATCAGGATGACTTCGCCGGACATGTGCCAGTGCGCATCGGTCAGCGAGGCCAGCTGGAACACCACGGTCTTGGTCGCGCCGGCCAGGCCGGCAAGCGCCGCGGAAATCACGAACGCCAGCAGCTTGTGCCGATCGACGTTGTAGCCGAGCGACACCGCACGCGGCTCGTTCTCGCGGATGGCCTTGAGCACCTGGCCGTACGGTGAGTGAATGGTGCGCTGGATGATGGCGAAGCCAATGACGAACACCGCCAGCACGAAGTAGTACATGGCCATGTTGTTCTTCATGTCGACGAGGCCGAACAGATGCCCGCGCGGCACGCCCTGCAGACCGTTCTCGCCCCCGGTAAACGGCGCCTGAACGAAGACGAAGAACACCAACTGCGCCAGCGCCAGGGTGATCATCGCGAAGTAGATGCCCTGCCTGCGGATCGCCAACATGCCGAACAGCGCACCGAGCACCGTCGAGGCCAGGGTGCCGGCGAGTATCCCCAGCTCGGTACTGAGCCCACTGTAGCTGCTCAGCATGTAGCCGGTGATGTAGCCGCCGGTGGCAAAGAACGCCGCATGGCCGAAGGACAGCAGCCCCGCGTAGCCGAGCAGCAGGTTGAAGGCGCAGGCGAACAGGGCGAAGCACAGCAGCTTCATCAGGAACACCGGATACACCGCCAGCGGCGCCAACAGCGCGATCACCAGCAACACCGCATAGAAAATCTTCTGCCGCCGTGCGGCCGCGTGCCTGCGCTCGCGTACCACACTGGCCTGCCGCAGCGATGCGGCCTGCACGTTTGCCGGATTCGTCATGCTCATGCCTCCTTACCAAAGAGTCCCGCAGGACGAATCAGCAACACCGCCACCATGACCAGGAACACCACGGTGTTGGCAGCTTCCGGATAGAACACCTTGGTCAGCCCCTCGATCAGACCCATGGCGATGCCGGTGATGATGGCACCGAGGATCGAGCCCATGCCGCCGATCACCACCACGGCGAACACCACGATCAGCAGGTTCGAGCCCATGCCCGGCGTCACCGCGTAGATCGGCGCAGCCAGCACGCCGGCGAATGCCGCCAGAGCCACACCGTAGCCGTAGGTCAGGGTCACCAGCAGCGGCACGTTGATGCCGAAGCCCTGCATCAGTTTCGGGTTCTCGGTGCCGGCGCGCAGATAGGAACCCAGCCGCGTGCGTTCGATGACGTACCAGGTCGCCAGGCACACCACCAGTGCGGCGACGATCACCCAGGCGCGGTAGGTCGGCAGGAACATGAAGCCGAGATTGAAGCCGCCACGCAGCAACTCCGGCATCGGATAGGACGAGCCGGACACGCCGAACAGCTTGACGAAGCTGCCCTCGACGATCAGCGCCAGGCCGAAGGTCAACAGCAATCCGTAAAGGTGATCCTCACCGGCAATGCGCCGCAGCAGGCCGCGCTCGATGGCCATGCCCAGGCAACCCACCACCAACGGCGCCAGCACCAGCGCGAACCAGTAGCTCACACCCAGGTAGTTCAGCCCGAGGAAGGCCACGAAGGCGCCCAGCATGTACTGCGCACCATGGGCGAAGTTGATGATGCGCAGCAGGCCGAAGATGATCGCCAGGCCCAGGCTCAGCAGCGCGTAGAACGCCCCGTTGATAAGACCGAGCAGCAACTGCCCGAGCAGCACGCTCAGGGGTACGCCGAATACGAGAGTCATGGTTCACCACCCAAAGGAAGTCCGTGGCACCCGGCCGTTGCCGACCGGGTATGGCGCGGATCAGCCGGTCAGTCCTTGGCGACCAGCTTGGTGCACTGGGTCTCGGAGATCGGCCGGTAGGCCTGCTCGCCCGGAATGGTGCTGACGATCTTGTACAGGTCCCACTCGCCAGTCGATTCGGCCGGTGTCTTGACCTGCACCAGGTACATGTCATGCACCATGCGGCCGTCCTCACGGATACGGCCGTCCTTGGCGAACATGTCGTTGACCGGGGTCTTGGCCATCTGTGCACGCACCGCGACGGTTTCGTCGGTGCCGGCGGCCTTTACAGCGTTCAGATAATGCGTTGTGGCCGAATAGATGCCGGCATGCACCATGCCCGGCATGCGCTTGGTGCGCTCGTAGTAGCGCTTGGCCCAGGCGCGGGTTTCATCGTTCATGTCCCAATACCAGCCGGTGGTCAGCATCAGGCCCTGCGTCACATCCAGGCCCATGGCATGGATGTCGTTGAGGAACACCACCATGCCGGCAAGCTTCTGCCCGGACTGGGTAACGCCAAACTCGCTGGCGGTTTTCAGCGAGTTGACCGTGTCGGCACCAGCGTTGGCCAGGGCGATCACCTCGGCACCGGAACCCTGCGCCTGCAGCATGTAGGAAGAGAAATCATTGCTCGGGAACGGATGGCGAACCTTGCCGACGACGCTGCCGCCCTCGCCTTCCACCACCTTGGTGATGTCGGTTTCCATGGCATGACCGAAGGCATAGTCGGCGGTGAGGATGAACCAGCTCTTGCCGCCATCGGCGAGCACAGCCTTGGCCGTGCCGTTGGCCAGCGCATAGGTGTCGTACGTCCAGTGGATGTGGTTCGGCGAGCAGAACTCGTTGGTGATACTGGACGCCGCGGCACCGGAGATCAGCGCCAGCTTGCCGCCCTGCTCCACCACCTTGCTTGCCGCCAGCACCACGGAGCTGGCGACCATGCCGGTCACCATGTCGACGTTGCGCTCGTCGATCCACTGGCGCACGGTATTGGCGCCGACGTCCGGTTTGTTCAGGTCGTCGGCATGGAAGACAACGATCTTCTTGCCGTCGACCTTGCCACCGAAATCCTCCACCGCCATCTTCAACGCTTCCAGGCCGCCCGGGCCGGAGAGGTCGCGATAGGTGCCGGACATGTCGGCCAGGTAGCCGATGCGGATTTCGTCGTTGCTGATCTCGGCCTGGGCGGCCGAAGCGATCAGGGAAGAAGCCAGGATGGCGCTCGCGCTCTTGCGGAAAAAGCTCATGTATTCACCACTCTCGATTGTTTTTGTTGTGGTTCGGGCCGGCATCCACTGCGGCCGGTTTACAGCTTCCTGAGGTTCACACCCCGAGACAGGAATTGAGGAAGTCCTTCTTCGAATCCAGCTCCGCCGCCTCGATCTCCTCGATGATGCGGCCGTGCTCCATGACGTAATGGCGGTCGGCCAACGGCGCGGCGAAGCGGAAGTTCTGCTCCACCAGGACGATGGTCAGGCCGCGCTGCTTGAGCTTGATCAGTACCTCGCCAAGCTTCTGCACGATGACCGGCGCCAGGCCTTCGGTGATCTCGTCGAGCAGCAGCAGGTTGGCACCGGTGCGCAGGATGCGCGCCATGGCCAGCATCTGCTGCTCGCCGCCGGAGAGCCGCGTGCCCTGACTGAAGCGGCGCTCGTAGAGGTTGGGAAACATCTCGTAGAGTTCGTCCAGGCTCATGCCGCCGCTGCGCACCGTCGGCGGCAGCAGCAGGTTCTCCTCGACGCTCAGGCTGGCGAAGATGCCGCGCTCTTCCGGGCAGTAGCCAACGCCCAGCCGCGGAATCTGGTGGGCCGGCATGCCGATGGTCTCGTTGCCGTTGACCACGATGGAGCCGGTGCGGCGCCCGACCATGTTCATGATCGCCCGCAGCGTGGTGGAGCGCCCGGCGCCGTTGCGTCCGAGCAGGGTCACCAGCTCGCCGCGGCCGACCACCAGATCGACACCATGCAGAATGTGCGACTCGCCGTAGAAGGCGTGAAGATCGCTGACGCGCAGCTGATCGCGGTCCATGGGTGGGGTCATGCGTGCGCCTCCTCGAGTGTCGCGGCTTCGCTGCCGAGATAGGCTTCGCGCACCTGCGGGTTGGCCGAAACGCTTTCGTAGTCGCCTTCGGCGAGAACCGAGCCGCGCGCCAGCACGGTGATGCGATCGCACAGGCGGCTGACCACGCTGAGGTTGTGCTCGACCATCAGCACCGTGCGGTTGGCGGCCGCCTTGCGCACCAGCTCGACGACCATGTCGACGTCCTCGCTGCCCATGCCTTGGGTCGGTTCGTCGAGCAGCAGCACGAAGGGGTCGAGCGCCAGGGTGGTGGCCAGCTCCAGCGCGCGCTTGCGGCCGTAGGGCAGCTCGACGGCGAGGGTCTGGGCGAAGGACTGCAGGTCGACCTCGGCAAGCAGCTGCATCACCTTGTCGTCCAGCTCGCGCAGACTGCGTTCGGACTTCCAGAAGTGGAAGGAATTGCCCATCTTCTGCTGCAGCGCGACACGCACGTTCTCCAGCACGCTCATGTGGCCGAACACCGCCGAAATCTGAAACGAACGCACCAGGCCGAGCCGGGCGATCTCGTTGGCCTTCATCGAGGTGATGTTCTTGCCGCGATAGAGGATCTCGCCGCGAGTGGGCGTGAGGAATTTGGTGAGCAGATTGAATACGGTGGTCTTGCCGGCGCCATTGGGGCCGATAAGCGCATGGATGTGACCCTGACGGACCTTCAGATCGACGGAATCCACGGCGGTGAAGCCGCGAAACTCCTTGGTCAGGCCGCGCGTTTCCAGCACGAACTCTGGTTCCATGGGGTGCCCTCTAACCTTGATTGTTTTTGTTGGTTATGGCGCAGGTCGCTGCATGACCTTTACGTAAACGATAACAATCAGTTTCCGTATACGGCAAGTAGCTTTTTCAAACGGCTGATTGAGCGGTAAAGCGGGCAAATCAGAGGCAAAAGGCCAGTATTTGCCGCGCCATTGAGGTAGTTGGTTTGCATCGGCGATGCAAACCGCGAGCGCCGAGAGAAGACCCGGCCGACGCAGAAAAAGCCGGGCCTATGCGGCCCGGAAATTTCCAACGAGGAGGTTCACAGCGGTTTCGCGGTTACCACAACGGCAGGCTGTAGCTGACGATGACGCGGTTCTCGTCCAGATCGCTCTGGAAGTTGCTTCGCGTGGTGGCGTTGCGCAGCTTGAGGCCAAGGTTTTTCAGCGGGCCGCTCTGGATGACGTAGGCGATGTCGGTGTTGCGCTCCCAGGTCTTGCCTTCGCTGGCGCCAGCGCCGCGGTCGACGTTATCGCCGGAGACGTAGCGAGTCATCAGGCTCAGCCCGGGAATGCCCATGGCGGCGAAGTCGTAGTCGTAGCGGACCTGCCAGGAACGCTCGTCCTGGTTACCGAAATCGTTGATCTGCAGCAGGTTGATCAACGCGTTATCGCCACCGGCGACGTAGGCGAAACCGGTATCGCCGCTCATGTGCTGGTAACCGCCAGTAAAGGCGTGACCGCCATGCTTGTAGGTGAACAGCGCGCCGAAGGCATCGTTGTCGACGTTGCTGCCGCCATCGTCGGTGGAGCGCACATAGCGCAGGTCGGTCTTGAAGCTCTGCGACTCGCCGATCGGCAGCACATGGACCAGGCTGAGGTTGTGCTGGTCGTAGATGCCGTCCAGCCCACCGTAGTAATAGCTGGTGGCCAATTGTGGCGACCAGTCGTAGCGCCCGCCGGCGAAGAGAAACTCGTCGCTCGTCGTATTGCTGCCAAAGGTAATGTTGCGCAGCCCGCCATTGAACACCGTCATCTCTTCGTAGTTGGAAGAGTCGCGGTAGCTGGTGCGATCCAGCATGCCGAGATCCAGCGTGAGGCCTTCGACGTCCTTGCTCTGCAGCCAGGCGCCGCGATAGATGTTCGGCAGCAGGCGGCTGTCGTTGCGCATCAGCACCGGAATCACCGGTTGCAGGGTCCCCACGTGCAGCGTGGTGGCGGACAGCTTGGCCTTCGCCGTCAGGCCTGCCGTGCCGTAGTCGTCCGCCGGTTCACCGGAAGCCGAGCGTGGCAGGAGGCCAGTGCCGCCGCGACCGGAGCCGGAGTCGAGCTTGACGCCGAGCAGGCCGATGGCATCCAGACCGAAGCCGACCGGGCCTTCGGTGTAGCCGGACTCCATTTTCAGGATGAAGCCCTGGGCCCACTCCTCGGCCTTGGACTGAGCGGCGCCAGATTGCCGGAAGTCGCGGTTCATATAGAAGTTGCGCAGTTCGACAGCGGCCTTGCTGTCTTCGATGAAAGCGGCCGAGGCCACGTTCGATGCACCGAGGGCGATGGCCGCGATGCTGGCGGACAGGACGGTTCGGCTTGCTGGTTTCAGTTGCATAGCTTTCTCTCTTGTTGTTGTGATCGTTGATGCAGCTGTTGAGCCCGACTGCGAACTGCCCGGGCTCGGATTACCACGTCATGCGGTAATGCGGTGTCGCGCTCAGCGCGCGGTGCTTCTGGGCACGCGGCCCAGCAGGTAGAACTCGTCGTTGGGCGGGGTGCGCGCCATCGACACCAGGCGGTTGGAGAGGCCGAACAGCCCGGCGATGGCGCCGATGTCCCAGATGTCGTCGAGGCTGAAGCCCTGGGCTTCCAGCCGTCCCTGCCAGGCGTCGTCCAGCACGCCGCGCTCAGCGGCCAGATGCGCCGCAAAATCGAGCATCGTGCGCTGACGTTCGGAGATCGGCGCGGTGCGGTAATTGACGGCGATCTGGTCGGCCAGCTGCGCGTCCTTGGCGAGGATGCGCAGGATCGCGCCATGGGTGACCACGCAATACAGGCAGCCGTGATCGGCGCTGACCGCCACCACGATCATCTCCTTCTCGGCCTGGGTCAGGCTGTCGGCTTCGCGCTCCATCAGCGCATCGTGATAGGCGAAGAAGGCACGGAACTCCGCCGGCCGATGGGCCAGCATGAGAAACACGTTGGGAATGAAACCGGCCTTTTCCTGCACGGCGAGAATCCGTTCGCGCAGGTCGGCGGGTAGCGCGTCGAGACTATCGGGCAGCGGAAAACGGCTGATCGGCTGAGTAATGGGCAGCGTCATGGAAAGCTCCGTAAACGTGAACGGACTTCGAAGGGGACAGCCGGGCAAACCCGGCCGGTGCCGGTCAGTGCTGTTCGCTGATGCCCAGCTCGACCACGCTGATTTCGCGCATGCGGAACTTCTGCACCTTGCCGCTGATGGTCATCGGGAAGTCGTCGACGAAGCGGATGTGCCGCGGCGTCTTGAAGTGGGCAATGCGGCCCTTGCAGAACTCGCGCAGCGCCTCGGCCTCGACCTGATGGCCCGGGTGCAGCTTGACCCAGGCGACGATCTCCTCGCCGAACTTGCTGTCCGGCACGCCGATCACCTGCACGTCGGCGACCGCCGGATGGGTGAAGAGAAATTCCTCGATCTCGCGCGGGTACACGTTCTCGCCGCCGCGGATGATCATGTCCTTGTTGCGGCCGACGATCTTGATGTAACCCTCATCGTCCATCACCGCGAGGTCGCCGGTGTGCATCCAGCGCGCGCCGTCGATGGCCTCGCGGGTGGCGTCAGGGTTGTTCCAGTAGCCGAGCATCACGCTGTAGCCGCGGGTGCAGAGTTCGCCGATCTGCCCGCGCGGCACTACCGCGCCGTGCTCGTCGACGATCTTGCTTTCCAGATGCGGCTGGGTGCGGCCGACGCTGGTCACGCGGCGTTCCAGGTCGTCGTCGGCGCTGGTCTGGGTGGAGACCGGGCTGGTTTCGGTCATGCCGTAGGCAATCTGCATTTCCGCCAGGTGCATGTCGTCGATGACGCGTTTCATCACCTCGATCGGGCAGGTCGAGCCGGCCATGATGCCGGTGCGCAGGCTGCTCAGGTCCAGCGACTGGCGCTCCGGGTGGTCGAGCATGGCGATGAACATGGTCGGCACGCCGTACATGCCGGTGGCCTTTTCCTCGGCCGCGGCCTGCAGCGCCGCCAGCGGCTCGAAGGCGGCGCTCGGATAGATCATGGTGGTGCCATGGGTAACGCAACCGAGGTTGCCCATGACCATGCCGAAGCAGTGGTACAGCGGCACCGGGATCACCAGGCGGTCGTGCTCGGTCAGCCTGAGGCTCTCACCGACCATGTAGCCGTTGTTGAGGATGTTGTAGTGGCTGAGCGTGGCGCCCTTGGGGAAGCCCGTGGTGCCGGAGGTGTACTGGATGTTGATGGGGTCGTCGAACTGCAGGCGCTCGCCGCACTGGCGCAATTGCTCGGGGCCGACCTGCTCGGCCATCTCCATCAGCGCCTGCCACTGCAGCATGCCGTCCACCGGCTTGTCGCACAGGCTGATCACCCCGCGCAGCTCCGGCAGCATATGACTCTGCAGGGCGCCGACAGCAGCGCTTTCCAGCTCCGGCAGCAGCTCGTGAAGCATGGCGTGGTAATCGGAGGTCTTGAAGGCATCGGCGCAGATCAGCCAGCGGCAGCCGGATTGCTTCAAGGCGTACTCGAGTTCGCTGAGGCGGTAGGCGGGATTGATGTTGACCAGCACCACGCCGATCTTCGCCGTGGCGAACTGGGTGATGCACCACTGGGCATTGTTCGGCGACCAGATGCCCACTCGTTCGCCAGCTTGCAGTCCGAGGGCCAGCAGGCCACGCGCGCAACGGTCCACCGCCTCCGCCAGTTCCGCCCAGGTGTAGCGCAGCTGCTGATGGCGCACCACCAGGGCCTCACGCAGAGGGAAGCGCTCCACGGTACGGTCGAACGCCGCGCCGATGGTCATGGGCAACAGGGGTTTGCTCTGCGGTCCGCAGGTATAGCTCGGAAGACTCATGACGATTTTCCTCAGTCTTATGTTTGTTATGAGGCGTGCTCGCAAGGGCGCTGGCGCTGCTGACAGTCACCCTAGGCCACGATTACGTTAACGTAAAGGTAACCAGCTGACAATATGTCGCAGGGTAGGCGAAAGTCGAGGGGTAGCACGTAGTCAAATGGCCAGTATTTGGTGATGTATAACCTGGCTGCAGCCCTAGTGGGGCGCCTCACTGATGGGCTTCGACTCACGGAAACTGCGGTGCCCCCTTGGCGGGCTAAAGCCCACCCTACTGGGAGATCGTAGCCAGTCGAACCACTACGGTGCGGCGAGCATAACGGCAACGTTGTAGGGTGGGCTTCAGCCCACCAGAACGAGCCGAGGCGACAACCACATCTGCCGGCTACGGCGCCGTCACGCACTTTCGCTGGTACTCCTGATGGAAATCCAGCGCGGCGAGGTTCTTGTCCTTGGCTTCGAGCATGATGTCGAAGCGATCGAGAAACTGAAACGCATAGCGATTCGTCCAGCGGTTCCACATGCGTTTGCTATGCGCATAGAGGTCGCGCTTGCTGACCTGCTCCAGCAACTCGGGGATTTCCAGCTTCCGCTCCGGCGCGAAGCCCAGCTCCATCAGGCTCTCCTGCGGCTGCGAGTAGTGCATGGTCGGCCGTACGCCGCGCCAGCTTTCCAGAACGCGCTCGATGCGCGGGTCGTCCGGCTCGATGTAGCGGCCCTCGTGAATCCAGCAGTGATGGATATCCAGCACCACCGGCGCGAGGTCCGCGAGGCTCAGGCAGTCGTCCAGGCCATAGGTCTTTTCATCGTTCTCGAAGGTGATGCAGTGGCGCGCCTCGCTCGACAGGCGCGGCCACACGGCACGCACCCCCTCGGCGCCGAGACGCCCGGCGATATGCAGGTTGCATTTGAAGTCCTGGAAGCGCCGGCCGTAACCCATCATGCGGATCATGTCGGCGTGGTATTCGAATTCCGCCAGGCTGTTTTCCACGACCTGGGGCTTGTCCGATCCCAGCACGCAGTACTGGCCGGGATGCATCGACAGGCGGATATCGTGAGCCCGCGCCAGCTCGCCGATTGCGGCGAAACCCGCCTCGAGGCGGCGCTGCATTTCGGCACGGCGATAGAACGGCGCGATCTCGGCATGGCTGTAGAACGGCAGCAAGTCGCTGGACAGGCGCAACATGCGCAGCATCGGCGGTAACGTGGCGACGTATTCGAGCAACACCCGCTGAGCGCTCAGGTTGTGCGCGACGATCTCCTCGAGCTTCGCCTCCGCCGCTTCGCGTCCCGCCGAGGCCATCCAGCGCAGCGTGGTGCTGCGCGGATTGAAGGTGCGCTCGATGCGCTCCAGCTCCTTCAGCGAAAGGCTCTGTTGCGGGTGGCGATACATGCAGGCGAAGCCGATGCGGGGCATGGAGTTTTCTCGTCGGTGGCAGGCCGGCGTTGCGGCCACTGCCTGTTTAGTCCCGCCAGCCTCGCGGCGAGTGCCCCGCCACCGACGAAACACCACCGTAGGACCGACTACCGGCGGCCGCACCTTGGCAGGCCTATGCTTGCAGACATGCCGACTCGGCAGTGTGTTGACAGACCCGCAGCGGACCTTTACGTTAACGTAAAGCAGCGAACGATCATCCATACCGATGACCTAGAACCGCTACCAGAGCGCCGGCCTGCACTCCGCCGGACGAACGAATCCTCTGAAAACAGAACAATTACAAGACAAGCAGGTGGCCCCATGAACTACTCCAGCCTCAATTTCGCCCTCGGTGAAACCATCGACATGCTGCGCGAGCAGCTGCAGGCCTTCGTCGCCGCCGAGATTGCCCCGCGCGCCGAAGCCATCGATCAGGAAAACCTGTTCCCGGCGGACATGTGGAAGAAATTCGGCGAGATGGGTCTGCTCGGCGTGACCGTCTCCGAGGAGTACGGCGGTGCCGGCCTCGGCTACCTAGCCCACGTGGTGGCGATGGAAGAGATCAGCCGCGGCTCGGCCTCGGTCGCCCTCTCCTACGGCGCCCACTCCAACCTGTGCGTCAACCAGATCAACCGCAACGGCAACCCCGAGCAGAAGGCCCGCTACCTGCCCAAGCTGATCAGCGGCGAACACGTCGGTGCGCTGGCCATGAGCGAGCCGAATGCCGGCTCCGACGTGGTCTCCATGAAGCTGCGCGCCGAAAAGCGCGGCGACCGCTACGTGCTCAACGGCAGCAAGACCTGGATCACCAACGGCCCGGACGCCAACACCTACGTGATCTACGCCAAGACCGACCTGGACAAGGGCGCGCACGGCATCACCGCGTTCATCGTCGAGCGCGACTGGAAGGGTTTCTCCCGCGGCAACAAGTTCGACAAGCTCGGCATGCGCGGCTCCAACACCTGCGAGCTGTTCTTCGATGACGTCGAGGTGCCGGAAGAGAATGTGCTGGGCCTCGAGAACGGCGGCGTCAAGGTGCTGATGAGCGGCCTGGACTACGAACGCGTGGTGCTGGCCGGCGGCCCGACCGGGATCATGCAGTCCTGCCTCGATGTGGTGGTGCCCTACATCCACGACCGCAAGCAGTTCGGTCAGAGCATCGGCGAGTTCCAGTTCATCCAGGGCAAGGTGGCGGACATGTACACCCAGCTCAACGCCAGCCGCGCCTATCTCTACGCCGTCGCCCAGGCCTGCGACCGTGGCGAGACCACCCGCAAGGACGCCGCCGGGGTGATCCTCTATACCGCCGAAAACGCCACGCAGATGGCCCTGCAGGCGATCCAGATCCTCGGCGGCAACGGCTATATCAACGAATTCCCCACCGGCCGCCTGCTGCGTGACGCCAAGCTCTACGAGATCGGCGCCGGCACCAGCGAGATCCGCCGCATGCTGATCGGCCGCGAGCTGTTCAACGAATCCAGGTGAGCCTGCGGGCGGAAAGAACGCCCCAGCCTCGTAGGGTGGAAAACCGCGAAGCGTTTTCCACCGCAGTCGGTGGATGGCAGAGCCATCCATGATGGAATTGAACGGAGCCAACCATGGCCATCCTGCACACCCAGATCAATACCCGTTCACCGGAGTTCGCCGCCAACAGCGCGGCGATGCTCGACCAGGTGAACAACCTGCGCGCCCTGCTCGGCCGCGTCAGCGAAGGCGGTGGCGCCACCGCCCAGCAGCGCCATGTCTCACGCGGAAAGCTCTTGGTGCGCGAGCGCATCGACACCCTGCTCGACGCCGGCTCGGCCTTTCTCGAACTCGCGCCGTTGGCCGCCCATGAGGTCTACGGCGAAGACGTCGCCGCCGCCGGCGTGGTCGCGGGTATCGGCCGCGTCGAAGGCGTCGAGTGCATGATCATCGCCAACGACGCCACCGTTAAAGGCGGCACCTACTACCCGCTGACGGTGAAAAAGCACCTGCGCGCGCAGACCGTAGCCCGCGAAAATCGCCTGCCCTGCATCTACCTGGTGGACTCCGGCGGCGCCAACCTGCCGCGTCAGGACGAGGTGTTCCCGGACCGCGAACACTTTGGCCGCATCTTCTTCAACCAGGCCAACATGAGCGCCATGGGCATCCCGCAGATCGCAGTGGTGATGGGCTCCTGCACCGCCGGCGGCGCCTACGTGCCGGCGATGGCCGACGAGGCCATCATGGTGCGCAACCAGGCGACCATCTTCCTCGCCGGCCCGCCGCTGGTGAAGGCTGCCACCGGCGAAGTGGTAACTGCCGAGGACCTGGGCGGCGCCGACGTGCACTGCAAGACCAGCGGCGTCGCCGACCATTACGCCGAGAACGACGAACACGCGCTGGCCATCGCCCGCCGCTGTGTGGCCAACCTCAACTGGCGCAAGCTTGGCCAGCTGCAGACCCGCGAACCGCGTGCACCGCTGTATGCCACCGACGAGCTGTACGGTGTGATTCCGGCCCAGGCCAAGCAACCCTACGACGTGCGCGAAGTGATCGCGCGGCTGGTGGACGGCAGCGAGTTCGATGAATTCAAGGCGCTGTTCGGCACCACCCTGGTCTGCGGCTTCGCCCATCTGCACGGCTACCCGATCGCCATCCTCGCCAACAACGGCATCCTCTTCGCCGAGGCGGCGCAGAAAGGCGCGCACTTCATCGAACTGGCCTGCCAGCGCGGCATTCCGCTGCTGTTCCTGCAGAACATCACCGGCTTTATGGTCGGGCAGAAATACGAGGCCGGCGGCATCGCCAAGCACGGCGCCAAGCTGGTCACCGCGGTGGCTTGCGCCCAGGTGCCGAAATTCACCGTGCTCATCGGCGGCAGCTTCGGTGCCGGCAACTACGGCATGTGCGGCCGCGCCTACGACCCGCGTTTCCTGTGGATGTGGCCCAACGCACGCATCGCCGTGATGGGTGGAGAACAGGCCGCCGGGGTACTCGCCCAAGTCAAGCAGGAACAGAGCGAGCGTGCCGGCAAGAGTCTCGGCGACGACGAGGTAGCAGCGATCAAGCAGCCGATCCTCGAGCAGTACGAACGCCAGGGGCATCCCTATTACTCCAGCGCGCGACTGTGGGACGACGGCGTGATCGACCCGGCGCAGACCCGCGAGGTGCTCGGGCTGGCGTTGTCCGCCGCGCTGAATGCGCCGATCGAGCCGACCCGCTTCGGCGTGTTCCGCATGTAATCCGAGCCGCCGGCAGCCAAGCGCGCCGGCGACTGCAGTCGCATCGAGGATGCCGAGATGACCGATTTCCAGACCATCGAACTGAACAAAGACGCGCGCGGCGTGGCCACCCTCTGGCTCAACCGCGCGGACAAGAACAATGCCTTCGACGCCCGGGTGATCGGCGAACTGAACGCGGCGCTGGCCCAGGTGCAGGACGATGCGGGCATCCGCTTCCTGATCCTGCGCGGGCGCGGCAAGCATTTCTCCGCCGGCGCCGATCTGGGCTGGATGCGCGAGTCGGCCAAGCTCGACTACCAGGCCAATCTCGCCGACGCCCATGAACTCGGCGAGCTGATGCAGCGCCTCTACCAGCTGCCGCAGCCGACCCTGGCCGTGGTGCAGGGCGCGGCCTTCGGCGGCGCGCTGGGGCTGATCGCCTGCTGCGACATGGCCATCGGCGCCAGCGACGCGCTGTTCTGCCTGTCGGAAGTCCGCATCGGCCTGGCCCCGGCGGTGATCAGCCCGTTCGTGGTCAAGGCCATCGGCGAGCGCGCCGCCCGCCGCTACGCGCTGACCGCCGAACGCTTCGACGGCCAGCGCGCCCGCGAACTGGGCCTGCTCGCCGAAACCTATCCGGCCAGTGAACTGGACGCCGCGCTCGAGCAATGGGTCGACAACCTGCTGCTCAACAGCCCGCAGGCGCTCAAGGCCTGCAAGGAGCTATTACTGGAGGTGGGCGACGGCGATTTCGACGCCGACCTGCGCCAGACCACCGAACAGGCCATCGCGCGCCTGCGCACCAGCCCGGAAGGTCAGGAAGGCCTGAGCGCCTTCCTGGAAAAACGTAAGCCGGCCTGGCAGGAGAACAAGTAATGAATCGTCCTATCGATACCCTGCTGGTGGCCAACCGCGGCGAGATCGCCTGCCGTGTGATGCGCACCGCCAAGGCCATGGGCCTGACCACCGTTGCCGTGCACAGCGCCATCGACGCCAGCGCGCGCCACGCCCGCGAAGCCGATATCCGCATAGACCTCGGCGGCGCCAAGCCGGCCGAGAGCTACCTGCGCATCGACAAGCTGATCGAAGCAGCCCGCGCCAGCGGTGCCCAGGCGATCCACCCGGGCTACGGCTTCCTCTCGGAGAACGCCGAGTTCGCTCGCGCCATCGAACAGGCCGGGCTGATCTTCCTCGGCCCGCCCGCCTCTGCCATCGACGCCATGGGCAGCAAGTCCGCCGCCAAAGCGCTGATGGAAGAAGCCGGCGTACCGCTGGTGCCGGGGTATCACGGCCAGGCCCAGGACTACGAAACCTTCCGCGCCGCCGCCGAGACCATCGGCTACCCGGTGCTGCTCAAGGCCACCGCCGGCGGTGGCGGCAAGGGCATGAAGGTGGTCGAGCGCGAGGCCGATCTGGCCGAAGCGCTGGCCTCCGCCCAGCGCGAGGCGCAGTCGTCGTTCGGCGATTCGCGCATGCTGGTCGAGAAATACGTGCTCAAGCCGCGTCACGTGGAGATCCAGGTATTCGCCGACCAGCACGGCAACTGCCTGTACCTCAACGAGCGCGACTGCTCGATCCAGCGCCGCCATCAGAAAGTCATCGAGGAAGCGCCGGCGCCCGGCCTGACCCCGGCATTGCGCCGCGCCATGGGTGAGGCGGCGGTAAAGGCGGCGCAGGCGATCGGCTACGTCGGTGCCGGCACGGTGGAGTTCCTGCTCGATGCCCGCGGCGAATTCTTCTTTATGGAGATGAATACCCGCCTGCAGGTCGAGCACCCGGTCACGGAGGCCATCACCGGCCTCGATCTGGTTGCCTGGCAGATTCGCGTCGCCCGCGGCGAGCCGCTGCCGATCAGCCAGGCGCAGGTGCCGCTGATCGGTCATGCCATCGAAGTGCGGCTGTACGCCGAAGACCCGGACAACGATTTCCTCCCGGCCACCGGCACCCTCGAGCTCTACCGTGAAGCGGCGGAAGGCCCGGGGCGTCGCGTCGACAGCGGCGTCGCCGAGGGCGATACGGTGTCGCCGTTCTACGACCCCATGCTCGGCAAGCTGATCGCCTGGGGCGAGAACCGCGAGGAAGCGCGTCTGCGCCTCTTGGCCATGCTCGACGAGACCGCCGTCGGCGGCGTGCGCACCAACCTCGCCTTCCTGCGCCGCGTCGTCGGCCACCGCGCATTCGCCGAGGCCGAGCTGGATACCGGCTTTATTCCACGCCACGAAAGCGAACTGCTGCGTCCGGCCGGCGAGCTGTCCGATGCCTTCTGGCAACAGGCTGCCGAGTGCTTCGTGCAGAGCGAGCCGGCCACCGTTCGCGGCGACGATGCCCATTCGCCGTGGTCCAAGCGCAGCGGGCTGCGTTTCGGCATGCCGGCGCAGATCAGCCTGCATCTGCAGTGCAATGGCGAGAGCCGCCGGCTGAAGGTCGATCCCGCAGCGCAGCAGCCAAACGCGCGCACGCCCAGGGCGATCCGCCAGGGTGGTGCGCTGTATCTGCAGTGGAACGGCGAATGGCTGGCCGTGCGCGCCTTCGACCCCATCGCAGAAGCCGAAGCAAGCCACCAGCATCACGGCGGCCTGACCGCGCCGATGAACGGCAGCATCGTTCGTGTACTGGTGGAGGCCGGCCAGCATGTCGAGGCCGGCACCGCACTGATCGTGCTGGAAGCGATGAAGATGGAACACAGCATCCGCAGTGCCGAGGCCGGCGTGGTCAAGAGCCTGTTCTGCAGCGAAGGCGAGATGGTCAGCGAAGGCGCGGTGCTGCTGGAGATGGAAGAGGCCTGAAGGATGCACAAGGTGGGCAAGGCTTCGCCGTTGTCCACCCTACGCATGAACGCAAGGCCATAGGGTGGAAAACGCCGCAGGCTTTTCCACCGACACCAGGCACCGGCCCCGTCCGGATGCCGGATGACAGAAATAAACCGGTGAGCGCGCCAATCGCGCTCACCCCAGGAGGACATATGAGCCTGCCCAAACAGGTCCGGCTGGTGGAAGTCGGCCCGCGCGACGGTCTGCAGAACGAGCAGCAGCCGATCAGCGTGGCGGACAAGGTGCGCCTGGTGGACGACCTGAGCGCCGCCGGGCTGTCCTATATCGAAGTCGGCAGCTTCGTCTCGCCCAAATGGGTGCCGCAGATGGCGGGCTCCGCCGAGGTCTTCGCGCAGATCCAGCAAAAGCCGGGCGTCACCTACGCGGCGCTGACGCCGAACATGAAGGGGCTGGAAGCGGCGATTGAGGCCGGTGTGAAGGAGGTCGCGGTGTTCGGTGCCGCCTCCGAAGCCTTCTCGCAGAAGAACATCAACTGCTCCATCGCTGAGAGCCTGGCGCGCTTCGCGCCGCTGATGGAGGCAGCCCGCGAGCAGGACATCCGTGTGCGTGGCTACGTTTCCTGCGTGCTTGGCTGCCCCTACGAAGGTGAGGTGGCACCGGCCAAGGTCGCCGAAGTCGCCCGCGAGCTTTACGCCATGGGCTGCTACGAGGTTTCCCTTGGCGACACCATCGGCACCGGCACGCCGGGCAAGACCCGCACGCTATTCGACACGGTAGCTCGTGAAGTGCCACGCGAACGACTCGCCGGGCATTTTCACGACACCTATGGCCAGGCGCTGGCGAATATCTATGCCAGCCTGCTGGAAGGCATCGCGGTGTTCGACAGCTCGGTCGCCGGCCTCGGCGGTTGCCCCTACGCCAAAGGCGCCAGCGGCAATGTCGCCAGCGAAGACGTGCTGTACATGTTCAACGGGCTGGACATAGCCACCGGCATCGACCTCGATGCGTTGATCGCCGCCGGCCAGCGCATCAGCCAGCTGCTGGGGCGTGTCAACGGTTCGCGGGTAGCCCGCGCCAGGCAAGCCGGTTAGCGGCATCGTTCTTGCTAAACCCTATTCGTCGGGCGCCCATTCAGGTAGCGCCCGGCGCAGACAGAACAACAAGTAGAGGTAATTCATGAACAAGATTTACCCCAGCGCCGCCCACGCCCTGGAAGGGTTGGTTCAGGACGGCATGACTATCGCCGTCGGCGGCTTCGGCCTGTGCGGCATTCCCGAGCAGCTGATCGCCGCCCTGCGCGACAGCGGCAAGAAAGACCTGACTGCCATCAGCAACAACGCCGGCGTCGACGGCTTCGGTCTCGGCCTGCTCCTGGAGACGCGGCAGATCAGCAAGATGGTTTCCTCCTACGTGGGTGAGAACAAGGAGTTCGAGCGCCAGTATCTGGCCGGCGAGCTGGCCTTGGAATTTACCCCGCAGGGCACCTTGGCCGAGAAGCTGCGTGCCGGCGGCGCGGGCATCCCGGCGTTCTACACCAAGACCGGTTACGGCACCCTGGTGGCCGAAGGCAAGGAGACCCGCCAGTTCAAAGGCGAGTGGTACGTGATGGAGGAATCCCTCACCGCGGACCTGGCCCTGGTCAAGGCGTGGAAGGCCGACAAGGCCGGCAACCTGCTGTTTCGCAAGACCGCGCGTAACTTCAACCCGCTGGCAGCGATGGCCGGCGAGGTCTGCGTCGTCGAGGTGGAGGAGATCGTCGAGACCGGCGAGCTGGACCCGGACCAGATCCACCTGCCGGGCATCTACGTGCATCGCATCGTGCACAACCCGAACCCGGAAAAACGCATCGAAAAACGCACGGTGAGGAGCTGAGACCATGGCCTGGACACGTGAACAGATGGCGCAGCGCGCCGCCCAGGAGCTGCAGGACGGCTTCTACGTCAACCTCGGTATCGGCCTGCCGACCCTGGTCGCCAACTACATCCCCGAGGGCATGGACGTCTGGCTGCAGAGCGAGAACGGTCTGCTCGGCATCGGCCCCTTCCCGACCGAGGAAGAGATCGACCCGGACCTGATCAACGCCGGCAAGCAGACCGTCACCGCGCTGCCCGGCTCGAGCTTCTTCGACAACGCGCAAAGCTTCGCGATGATCCGCGGCGGTCACATCAACCTGGCCATCCTCGGTGCCATGCAGGTGTCGGAAAAGGGCGACCTGGCCAACTGGATGATCCCCGGCAAGATGGTCAAGGGCATGGGCGGCGCGATGGACCTGGTGGCCGGCGTCAAGCGCGTCGTGGTGCTGATGGAGCACACTGCCAAGGGCGGCGCGCACAAGATCCTGCCGGCTTGCGATCTGCCGCTGACCGGCCTCGGCGTGGTCGACCGGATCATCACCGACCTCGGCGTACTGGACGTCACCGAGCAAGGCCTGAAGCTGGTCGAACTGGCCGAAGGCGTCAGCTTCGATGAGCTGCAAGAGGCTACCTGCAGCCCGATCCAGCGCTGAAGCCAGCGTGCGGGAAGAACGCCGGAGCATCCCTTGTCCGCCGCGTCTTCCCGCCTGCCCCGAACGCCCTCGAGCCGGCTGCCCGCCAGCACTGGCCAGTCACTGAGGCGCCCGTATACTGCGGCATTGACCGGTCTGCCAGCGCGCTGACCAACGGCTTGCCCCCTGTCGTTCGAGGGCACCCTTTCCCGGAGCCAGGCCGCGTGTCTGGCCCTCGCGTTACGCCCCGGCGTAACGCTTTTTTATTCGGAGTCCGTCATGCAAGACGTCGTCATCGTAGCTGCAACCCGCACCGCCATCGGCAGTTTCCAGGGCGCGCTGGCCAATGTGCCGGCGGTCGAGCTGGGCGCCACCGTGATCCGCGCCCTGCTGGAAAAAACCGGCATCGATCCGGCCCAGGTCGATGAAGTCATCCTCGGCCATGTGCTCACCGCCGGCGCCGGGCAGAACACCGCACGCCAGGCATCGATCAAGGCCGGCCTGCCGCATGCCGTACCGGCCCTGACGCTGAACAAAGTCTGCGGCTCGGGCCTCAAGGCCGTGCATCTGGCCGTGCAGGCGATCCGCTGCGGCGACGCCGAGGTGGTCATCGCTGGCGGTATGGAGAACATGAGTCTGGCGCCCTACGTCATGCCCGGCGCGCGCACCGGCCTGCGCATGGGCCACGCGCAGATGGTCGACAGCATGATCACCGACGGCCTGTGGGATGCCTTCAACGACTACCACATGGGCATTACCGCCGAGAACCTGGCCGACAAGTACGGCATCGACCGCGCCCAGCAGGACGCCTTCGCCGCGCAATCGCAGCAGCGTGCCGCCGCCGCCATCGAAAGCGGCCGCTTCGATGCCGAGATCACCCCGGTGCTGATCCCGCAGCGCAAGGGCGATCCGCTCGCCTTCGCCCGTGACGAGCAGCCCCGCGCCGGCACCACGGCCGATTCCCTCGGCGGTCTGCGCGCAGCGTTCAAGAAGGACGGCAGCGTCACCGCCGGCAACGCTTCGACCCTCAACGACGGCGCCGCCGCGGTGGTGCTGATGAGCGCCAGCAAGGCCGAGGCCCTGGGCCTGCCGGTACTGGCGAAGATCGCCGGTTACGCCAACGCGGGCGTCGACCCGGCGATCATGGGCATCGGCCCGGTTTCCGCTACCCGCCGCTGCCTGGAGAAAGCCAACTGGTCGCTGGCCGAACTGGACCTGATCGAAGCCAACGAAGCCTTCGCCGTGCAGGCGCTGTCAGTCGGTAAGGAATTGGGCTGGGATGCCGATAAGGTCAACGTGAACGGCGGCGCCATTGCCCTCGGCCACCCGATCGGCGCCTCGGGCTGCCGCATCCTGGTGACCCTGCTGCACGAGATGCAGCGTCGCGATGTTCGCAAGGGCCTGGCAACACTGTGCATCGGTGGTGGCCAGGGAGTAGCCTTGGCAGTCGAACGCCCCTGAGCGCACCGTCGCGGCAGGGCATGCTGGCAGACACGCGCCCGGTTCGCCGGGCGTGACAGAGGATGATCGGAAGAATCATGGCTAAACAGACCTACAGCATTTCCGACCTGGCCAACGAGCTGGATATCACCACTCGCGCCATCCGCTTCTACGAAGAACAGGGCATGCTCACGCCGACCCGCCGCGGTCAGGAACGCATCTATTCAGGCAAGGATCGCGTCGCGCTGAAGCTGATCCTGCGCGGCAAGCGCATCGGCTTCTCGCTGGCCGAATGCAAGACGCTGATCGAGCTGTACGACCCCAAGGCCGGCAACCAGAAGCAGCTGAACATCATGCTGCAGATGATCGCCGAGCGGCGCCAGCAGCTGGAGCAGCAGCTGCTCGACATCCAGCAGATGCAGCTGGAGCTGGACACCGCCGAGGAACGCTGCCGCACCGCCCTGGAAAATACCCTGGCCAAACAAGCCGCCAGCTGATCGCTCTCCTCTCCCCCATTTCTCTCATCCGGCGTCGCGTCCCGCGCAACGCCGGATTTCGTTTGCCCGCAGTCAGCTATTCAGTCGTCCACATAACTGGACATGTTCCAGAATTTCGGACACTGCCGCATTTCCTCCTGAGCAGTGTCTGCCGCAGCGGACACCGCTATCGCCCTGCAAACATTCGAACGCCGCTGCAGACCGCGCCTTTCCTCATCCGCGGGCGATAGGCACAGAACCTGCAATCCAGCCTACGACGCCAGAACAAACCAAAGAACAAGACTGGCGCCGGATCGGCAGCATCGGCTCGGCCTCTGTTCTTGTTCTGGCCTGTTAACGCCCTCGACCCACGGGCGGTTACGCGTCCGCCCTCGGGCACCAGAACAACAACAAGAAGGAAACCTGCATGTCGACCAAGAACAAACTCTCCCGTATCGCCTGCGCCATCGGCGCCACCACCCTACTCGGCGCCAGCCTGCTCAGTGGCGTCGCCAGTGCCGCGGAAAAGATCCGCTGGCAGGTGCCGCTGGCCTTCCCCTCGCACCTGATCGGCCTCTCCACACCGGTCAAGCATCTGTCCGAATCACTCAAGGCGGTGTCCGGCGGTGATATCCAGCTGCGCTACTACGAGCCGGGCGAGCTGGTGCCGCCGTTCGAGATCATGGATGCGGTTAGCAGCGGCAAGTACCCGGCCGGCTACACCTGGATCGGCTACGACCAGGGCACCATTCCGGCCCTGCCGCTGTACTCCGGCGCGCCATTCAACATGGAGCCGCCGGCGCACCTGGCCTGGTACTACCAGGGCGACGGCAAGAAGCTGCTCGAGGAGATCTATGCCCAGCGCAACATCCACCCGATGCTGTGCAGCATCATCGGCCCGGAAGGTGCCGGCTGGTTCGCCAAGCCCATCGAGAAGCTGGAGGACTTCGACGGCCTGCGCATCCGCTTCGCCGGCATCGGCGGCAAGGTGCTGGAAAAGCTCGGCGCCTCGGTGACCATGGTGCCGGGCGGCGAGATCTACCAGGCGCTGGAGCGCAAGACCATCGACGCCACCGAGTTCTCGCAGCCGGCGGTGGACAAGATGCTGGGCCTGGACCAGATCATCAAGAACTACATCATGCCCGGCTGGCACCAGACGCTGACTACCTCGCACCTGCTGGTGAACAAGGACGTCTGGGACAAGCTCAAGCCGGAAAGTCGCGCGCTGATCGAGATGGGTTGCGAGTCGGCCACCCTCAAGGGCTTCGCCGAAAGCGAGTGGGCCCAGCCGACCGCCCTGCGTGACTACCAGAAGCAGGGTGTGAAGGCCCAGGTACTGCCTGAGCCGGTACTGCGCGAGCTGCAGAAGGTCACCGATGAAGTGCTCGACGAGATGGCCGCCAAGGACGAGATGTTCAAGCGCGTGCTGACCAGCCAGCGCGAGTTCATGAAGCACCACTCGATCTGGCACGGCATGGGCTACCTGCCGCGCGACTTCTACAAGTACGACTGACGGCTACGCGCTGTGGCCTGTGCGGTGAGTGGGTTGAGGCATTGAGCAGCAACGCTGCATCGGGGCCATGGGCGCCGAAATTGACCAACCAGACTTACCAAACAGGCCACTAACCCGCGGGCACGGTAGCGTGCCCGCCTCCTATCCCTTGTGTCGAGATTTCGAGGTCCGCCGTGTCCTTCAAGCCCGTCTCTCCCGATGCGCCAGCGCCCGACGCGCTGCCGTACAACCGCATCTCGCGGCCGCTGGATCGTCTGCTGGTGGCCATCGGCGAAGCCAGCGCCTGGCTCTGGCTGGCGGTGCTGCTGGTCGTGCTGGCCAATGTGTTCAGCCGCTTCGCGCTCTCACGCGGCTCCATTGCGCTGGAGGAACTGTCCTGGCACCTGTTCGGCGCCGCCCTGATGCTCGCCCTCGCCTATGCCGTGGTGCGCGACGACCATGTGCGTGTCGACGTGCTGCGCGAACGCTTCAGCCTGCGCAGTCAGGCCTGGATCGAGCTGATCGCCATCCTGCTGCTGGCCCTGCCGGTGATCGCGCTGATGATCGATGCGCTGATCCCCTACGCCTACAAGGCCTACCTCTACAACGAGCGTTCCCAGGCGCCGAGTGGGTTGCCCTACCGCTTCATCTTCAAGAGCGTGCTGCCGCTGGGCTTGCTGCTGGTGGCACTGGCGCTGCTGTCCCGCGCGCTGCGCTGCAGCACCCTGCTGTTCAATTTCCCGCGGGCCCTGACGGCCCCCTCGGACGAGCGCGACCGCGTTCGTTCGCAGCCCTGATGGAGTAGTCGCAATCATGGGTCTGGAAGAAATCCTCGTCATCGCCATGTTCGCCAGCTTTATGGGCCTGCTGCTGCTCGGCTTTCCGGTCGCCTGGTCGCTGGCCGGCATCGGCCTGCTGTTCGCCGTGCTCGGCTATCTGCTGGTGGAACACTTCGACGCCAATCTCTGGTTCACTTGGGACGGCACCATCGGCGTGCTCGACGCGCGCATCTACGGCATCGTCGCCAATGAGCTGATGGTGGCCCTGCCACTGTTCATCTTCATGGGCATCATGCTCGACCGCTCCGGCATCGCCGAACGCCTGATGCACAGCCTGGTGCGCGTACTCGGCCCGCTGCGTGGCGGCTACGCGGTAACGGTGGTGGTGGTCGGCATCCTGCTCGCCGCCTCCACCGGCATCGTCGGTGCCTCGGTGGCACTGCTCGGCATGCTTTCCATCGGGCCGATGCTGCAGGCCAACTACAACAAGAGCCTCGCCGTCGGCACCGCCTGCTCGGTGGGGACGCTGGGCATCCTGATTCCGCCGAGCATCATGCTGGTGCTGATGGCCGACCGCCTCGGCACCTCGGAAGCCTCGGTGGGCAAGCTGTTCATGGGCGCGCTGATCCCCGGGATGATGCTGGCGCTGATGTACATCCTCTACATCGTGGTCGTCGCCTGGCTGAAAAAGGACTTCGCCCCGGCTCCGGCCAACCGGCCGAAGCTCGACGCCCGCGCGCTGCTCGACGTGTTCTGGGCCGTGGTGCCGCCGCTGGCGCTGATCTTCGCCGTGCTCGGCTCGATCTTCTTTGGCATCGCCACCACCACCGAGGCTTCGGCAGTCGGCGCCTTCGGGGCCTTGCTGATGGCCGCGGCCAGCCGACGCCTGAATCTGCCGGTGCTCAAGGATGCGCTGTACCAGACCAGCCGCACCGCCGCGTTCATCTTCGGCATCTTTATCGGCGCCACGGTGTTCGCTGCGGTGCTGCGCGGTCTGGGTGGCGATGATGTGATCCGCGCGGCGCTCACCGGCCTGCCGTTCGGCCAGACCGGCGTGCTGCTCACGGTGCTGGCGATCACTTTCCTGCTGGGGTTCTTCCTCGACTGGGTGGAGATCACCCTGATCATCCTGCCGCTGGTGGCGCCGGTGCTGTTTTCCATGGGCGTCGATCCGCTGTGGTTCGCGATCCTTTTCGCGCTGTGCCTGCAGACCTCGTTCCTCACGCCGCCGGTGGGCTTCGCGCTGTTCTACATCAAGGGCGTCTGCCCGCCTGGCATCACCACCCGCGATGTCTACCTCGGCGTGCTGCCCTACATCGTCATCCAGCTGATCGGCCTGGCCCTGGTGTTTTACTTCGCCCCGCTGGCCACCTGGCTGCCCAACGAAGTGTATTCCCAGCCCTGAGCCAGCCGGCTGCCTTGCCCGTGGCAGCCGGGGCCAACCATAATCGGCCGACCAAGAACGGACCTGACTGCCCATGAGCATTGCCCGCGACGCACTCGACAACCACGGCCTGATCGTTGGCGTTTCCCCGGAACGCTTCCGTGCCGTGGCCATGCCGCTGCTGTTCGATCACCTGAACGCGCAGTGCGAGGGCACCATCGCGGTCAACCGCCAGGCGCGCATCGTCTGGATCAACGACAAGTACGCCGAGAAGGTCGGCATCCGCGACCCATCCAGCGTGCTCGGCAAGGAGATCGAGGAAGTGCTGCCGGCCAGCCGCCTGCGCGAGGTGGTGGAAAGCGGCCAGCCGAGCATGCTCGACCTGATGGCCTTCGGCGACGAGCACTTCGTCGTCACCCGCATTCCGCTGCGCGACGAGGACGGCACCCTGGTCGGCGCGCTGGGCTTCGTGCTGTTCGACCGCGCGCGGCATCTCAAGCCGCTGATGTCCAAGTACACCAGCCTGCAGACCCAGCTGGTGGCCACCCAGAACGAATTGGCCAAGGCGCGCCGGGCGCGCTACACCATCGCCGGCTTCATCGGCAACAGCCCGGCCGCCAGCGAGATCAAGCGCCAGGCCCGGCGCGCCGCCCAGCTCGATGCCACGGTGCTGCTGCGTGGCGAGACCGGCACCGGCAAGGAGCTGCTGGCCCAGGGCATCCATAACCTCTCGCCGCGGGCACGCGGGCCCTTCGTCGCGGTCAACGTCGCGGCGATTCCGGAAAGCCTGGTGGAGGCCGAACTGTTCGGCACCGCTCCCGGCGCCTTTACCGGCGCCGACCGCAAGGCGCGCATCGGCAAGTTCGAAGTGGCCAACGGCGGCACGCTGTTCCTTGACGAGATCGGCGACCTGCCGCTGCCGCTGCAGGCCAAGCTCTTGCGCGTACTGCAGGAGCAGGAAGTCGAGCCGCTCGGCTCCAACCAGGTCAAGGCGCTCAACGTGCGGGTGATCGCCGCCACGCATATCGATCTGGAAGCCAAGGTCGCCGCCGGCCAGTTCCGCGACGACCTCTACTACCGCCTCAATGTCCTGGCCCTGCGCGTGCCGCCGTTGCGCGAGCGCAGCAGCGATATCCCCGCCGTGGTCGAACATCTGCTCGACGACATCGCCAACCGCTCCGGGCAGCCACCCATGGAGCTGAGCCCGGAGGCGTTGGCGCTGCTCTGCGCGCAACCCTGGCGCGGCAACGTGCGTGAGCTGGGCAACCTGCTGGAACGCGCACAGCTGTCCGCCGATGGCCCGCAGCTGCAGGCGGCACACTTGATGCCATTGCTCGGCGATCAGGCACGCTCAGTAGACGCCAGCAGCCATCTGGCAGCCGTGTCTCCACCTGCTCAAGCCGCAGCGGCAGCCAGTCTCGAAGAACTGCCGCTGCAACCGCTGGCCCAGACCATCGCCCAGGCCGAGCGTCGCGCGCTGCAAAGCGCATTGCTCGCCTGCAAGGGCAACCGCCGCCGTGCCGCGATGGAACTCGGCATCTCCCGCGCCAGCCTCTACAGCAAGCTGCAGCAACACGGCCTGAGCCAGCGCTGAGCGGTCTAGTCCGAGGGCTGGCCGCCAGTGGCGAGTCGGCAATGTCAAAGCGGCTGATCTACATTGGAGGCAGGGCCGCCGATTCCCGGCGCCGCAAGGGGACGCGCAACGATGACAGACGATGCAGGCAAACTGGTTCTCAGGCTCTCGGTCGGCGTACTGATGCTGCTGCATGGCATCCACAAGCTGCTGCATGGCGTGGACGGCATCGGCGGCATGCTGGCCGGCATGGGGCTGCCGGCCTTTCTCGCCTATGGCGTGTTCCTGGGCGAAGTGGTCGGCCCGCTGCTGGTGATCGTCGGCCTGTACACCTGCCTCGGAGCCCTGCTGATGCTGGGCAACATGGTCGTCGCCCTCGCCCTGGCGCACCGGGCCGAACTGTTCGACATCGGGCCGATGGGTGGCTGGGCCATCGAACTGCAGGGTCTGTTCCTGTTCGGCTCGCTGGCCATCCTGCTGCTCGGCGCCGGGCGCTACAGCGTCGGCGGGCTGAACGGCCGCTACAACTAGCCACCTGAGTGTCCGGCGCGGCGGACAGTCGTCCAGCGCACCGGACACCCTGCCTCGCCCGCCTGAGCCCCAGGCACCCCGCGCAACCTTCCCCGTTATCGACCCGATCCCTGCGCCAGAGCCTTCGCCGCAAGCGCGGCGACCGGCCATCGCCTGCTGCGCGTGCGTCCGTGGCGGTGGCATGGCATTGGCTTGAGCGCTGCTGCGCCCGCGTGGCGCACGGCCCGACAACAAGAAGAAGGAAAGCCTCAATGATGCATTCATCCTGCAACTCGCTTGCGCGCTGTTCCCTGCCCCTGGCCTCCCTCGCCGTGGCGCTGCTGGCCAGCCAGTCCGCTCAGGCGGCAACCTGTACCGAACTGCTGGGCCGCGAGATCCCGGCCCAGGCCATCGGCCTGCCCACTAGCGGTGCCCACGTCACCGCGGCGACCCCGGTGGCAGCCGGGGGCAGCGCACCGCAGACCTTTGGCGCCTATTGCGATGTCAGCGCCGAGATTCGCCCGGTCGACCCCGCCGCACCGGCAATCCGCATGCGCCTGGTGCTGCCCGAACAGTGGAACCGCAAAGCGATGATGTTTGGCGGCGGCGGTTACAACGGCACGGTACCGAACGTCGCCGGCAACGTACCCGCCGGCCCGGTCGATCAACCCACGCCGCTCGGCCGTGGCTACGCGGTGTTCGGCAGCGATTCCGGGCATGTCGCCGATCCGCTGAGCCCCGGCTCCTTCGCCTGGAATGACGAAGCGCTGGCCAACTACGCTCACGATGCGCTGAAGAAGACCCGCGATACCGCCATCTACCTGATCGAACAACGCTACGGCGCCGCGCCCGAGCGCAGCTATTTCGCCGGCGGCTCCACCGGTGGCCGCGAGGCGCTGGCCGTGGTGCAGCAATGGCCGACCGACTTCCACGGCGCCATCGTCCTCTACCCCGCCTACAACGCCCTGGCGCTGGACCTGCAGTTCGGCCGCATCACCCGCGCCCTCGCCCAGCCCGGCGCCTTTCCCAGCCTGGAAAAACGCGCCGCACTGCTGGAAGCCGCGATGCAGGCCTGCGACAAGCTGGATGGCGTGCGCGACGGCGTGATCAGCCATCAGGCCGCGTGCAATACGCAGTTCGACCCGGCCCGTGCCAAGCTCAACGGCAAACCGCTGCGCTGCCCGGGCGGTGCCGACACCTCGCAGCGTTGCCTGTCGGATGCGCAAATCCAGGCGCTGCGGGTGTTCAACAGCCCGATCCGCTTCAACTTCCGGCTGGCCAGCGGCGAGACCCACTACCCCGGCTTCAACACCTGGGGCACCGACCTCGGCCGGCCGGGGGAAGGCCTGCAGCTGGTGGTCAACCGCCTCGGCCTCAACACCCTGCAGCCGAGCTATCCGATGCCCGTGCACGGCACCGGCTTCGCCGAGGGCGCGCCCTACCATTCCGGCTTCTGGGATGAATGGGTGCGCTTCTTCGTGACGCGCAACCCCACCTTCAACTCGCTGACCCTCGACCCGCAGAACCCCGGCCCATGGCAGGCGCGCATCAGCGAGCTGTCGCTGCGCCAGGACGTCAACCGGACCGACCTTTCCGCCTTCGCCCGCAACGGCGGCAAGATCCTCATGGCCCACGGCAGCTCCGACCAGCTGGTGAGCACCCGCGCCACCGCCGAGTATTACGAGCGCGTGCGCCGCGACATGGGACCAGGCAAGACACAGCGCTTCCTGCGCTACTACGAGATCCCCGGCTACGGCCACGCCGCCAGCACCGTGTTCAACGCCGCCTGGGATTCGCTGAGCGCACTGGAAGACTGGGTCGAACAGGGTCGTGCGCCGCGCAAACAGGTCGTCGCCGATAGCGTCGGCGTGCCCGGCCGCACCCGCCCGCTGTGCGAATACCCCGGCTGGCCGAAGTACGTCGGCAAGGGCGATGTGAACGCCGCATCGAGCTTCGTTTGCGTACAGAGCCGTAAGGGCGCCCGCTAGCAGCTGACCGGCGCCAGCTCCCGGGCCGGCGCCCTCCCTCAACCGTCCGCAGCGCTGGACACCGCCCCGCCAAAGCTGGCCGCACGCCATACATGTCCAGCCAGCCGGACGCTTCGCTGACCGCACCCGAGGCCTGCCACCGCACCACGCAACCGCTCTGGCGCGCGGCATTCAGCCGATCAAAGCCGGTACTCCCGCCACTGGCACGCCTTTCGCTCTATGCCCTGTAGCCGCCCGAGAGCGGCCCAAAACAACAACAAGAGGAAATACCATGCGACCGCACCACAAATCCCTCTGCCACATCCTCTGCGGCGGCGCCGTAGTGATCGCCACCGGCCCAGCCAGCGCCGCCTTCGTCGAAGACAGCAAGGCCAGCATCGACCTGCGCAACTTCTACATGAACCGCGACTTCCGCTCCGGCGACGGCCAATCCAAGGCCGAGGAATGGGCCCAGGGCTTCATGCTGAAAATGGAATCCGGCTACACCGAAGGCCCGATCGGCTTCGGCGTCGACGCCATCGGCCTGCTCGGAGTGAAGCTCGATTCCAGCCCCGACCGCGTCGGCACCGGCATCCTGCAGAGCGACCGCGAAGCGCCCAACCGCGCCCAGGACGACTACGGCTCCGCTGGCATCACGGCCAAGGCAAAGCTATCCGCTACTACCCTGCACGTCGGCACCCTGCAACCGATCCTGCCGGTGGTGATGCGCAACGACAGCCGCCTGCTGCCGCAGACCTATCGCGGCGCCTGGCTGCAGAGCAAGGAGATCGAAGGCCTGACCCTGGACCTCGGCAAGCTCGACCGCGTCAACCAGCGCAACTCCTCGGATAACGAGGAAATGACCGCCTTCAACGGCGGCCGCCGCAACATCCAGTTCGGCAGCCAGACCAGCAGCGACGAATTCCTCTTCGCCGGCGCGCGCTACGCCTGGTCGCCCGAGCTCAGCACCAGCTACTACTACGGTGGGCTGGACGGCATCTACGACCAGCACAACCTCAGCTTGGTCCATGTGCTGCCGATCGGCGAGTCGCAGAGCTTCAAGACCGACCTGCGCTATGTACGCTCCACCGACGATGGCGGCAGCAACGTCGACAACGATGCCTTCGGCGCGCTGTTCACCTACAAGCATGGCGGTCACGCCTTTACTGGCGGTTACCAGCACATGAGCGGCGATACCGGTTTCGCCTACGTCGCCGGTGGCGATAACGCGTTGATCAACCTGCTGCAGATCAACGACTTCGGTAACCAGGACGAGCGTTCCTGGCAGGTCCGCTACGACTACGACTTCGCCGCCATGGGCATTCCCGGGCTGAGCCTGATGACCCGCTACGTCTCCGGTGACAACGTCGACCGTGGCGCCGGCGCCAGCGAAGGCAAGACCTGGGAGCGCAACACCGACATCGCCTACGTCATCCAGAGCGGCCCGCTGAAGAACCTCGGCTTCAAGCTGCGCAACGCCACCACGCGCAGCAACTTCCAGAGCGACCTGGACGAGAACCGCTTCATCGTCAGCTACAGCCTGCCACTCTGGTAAGCACCACGCCGCAGCACCTCTCCTCGTTGGACTTCGCCGGGCCCCGCGCCCGGCTTTTTTCCGGGCATGAAAAAGGCGACCCTCGGGCCGCCTCTTCTTCTATCCGTTGCTTCGCCTCTCGACTCAGCCCTGCTTGGGGCCGCGCCGCAGAATCTCGTTCACCCGCTCCGCGGTATACGCCCGCTTCGCCTCATCGCTCGGCTTACTGCGAACATCCAGCATCACACCCGCACTGATTGCCAGCACACAAACCACCACCGAGACCGCAGATAGCAACGTATTCATCACACGCCCTTAAGACAGCAAAGAAAAACCGCTAGCGGAGGATTGCTCCCCGCGAAATGGCGCCGATTCTGCGCCGAGCCATGGGCAGCGTCAACGGCTACCTAAGGCGCCACAGCCCTCTGATACCGCGGCCTTCACAAGACTCTGCTCACTAGCCTATCGCCCTAACCTTCACAGCACAGCAATCTGCAGACTACCCAACGCAAACCGCGCAAACACCGCCCAACCCACGGCACTCAAAACGCCCAACGCCAGATAACCCACCACAATCCCCAACGCGATCTGCTTCCACAATCCGGCGTGGGGATCACGGTTGTAAACGGACGGCTCCACGGAACGAACATCCCGCTCTGCACGGATTTCATCAAAACGGTCAGGCATGGTTTACCTCGGTAAACGGAACAGCAAATAGATGGGACGAAAAAGGCGGCTAGCTTTGGCCAGGGGCCTTGGGATGTCTAGTGGGCGGCAACTAAACGCGAGGAAGGATCGCCAGTCACGAGGGCTACGCGCTATGAGCCGCCTTTTGCGGATCATCTGGAATCAGCACTTCGCTTATCTGCGCGCTTACAGAGCAAGCACTTCGAACAGAAGCGAAGGCTCCGACTCAGAACAAGTGAAACTTAACAAACAGAAACGGGATGATGATCAAGAGCAAAGCCGCATTGTGCTGCCGCCTCGTCAGCCATACAAAAGCAACGAGCGACAACACGGTCGCCGGTAGCAAAAGGAGCTGATAAACATAGAAAGCGACGGCAAAACATTCGGTCTGGTTGTCTTCAGACTCGAGAAAGAACAGACATTCCGTACCCAGCAAACCAAGGGCAGACCACCCAAGCACACCTAGAACCATTGCAGTTCTGAACAGCCATACGGCGATATTCTTCATAGCATCCTTGCCAAAGCGAGCCGTAGCCAGCGTGTAGTCACCGGACAAAACAAAAAAAGCGGTTAGCTTTCGCTAACCGCCTTTCTGTGTCTGGTGGCTACACCGGGACTTGAACCTGGGACATCAGCATTATGAATGCTGCGCTCTAACCAACTGAGCTATGTAGCCAAGTGGCGCGCATTATTCTCTTGTGAATTTGGGCTGTCAACCCTGGCCCGCAGATTTTTTATCCTTTTCAAACGCTTAGTTACGAACGGTCGAGGGCCAGCTTTGGTGTGGGTCGTTCGCCGGCTGCCGCATCGGGATCGCTACTGCCTCGACCCGTGTGATCTAGGCGGGGGCGTGCTCGGCCGCTGCACGGAAAGCCCTGTGGCTTAGCGAAACGACGGCCGCGTGGCCAGCAGCAAGCCGGCGAAGATCAGCGCTCCGCCGATCCAGTGGAAGGGCTGCAGGGCTTCGTCCAGTAGCAGCCAGCCGAGCAGTGCGGTAAACACGGGCATCAGGTAGCTGGCCATGGCGGCCTTGGCGGCGCCGACGACTTTTACGCCGTGGTTCCAGGCGAGGTAGGCGATCAGCGAGGCGAACACGGCGGTGTATCCGATGGCGCCGAGGTTGGTTGGCGTGGCGGCGAAGCCCCCTACCCGGCTCAGTTCGTACAGGTAGAACGGCAGGATCAGCGGCACCCCAAGCAGCATCAGCACGCCGAGCAGCACCAGCGGGGGCACAATGAGGAAACCGGACCAGCGCCGCAGCAGCAGCGTGTACAGCGCCCACACCAGCACGGCCAGCAGCATGATGAGGTCGCCGCGCTGGAACGACAGGCTGGCGAACGTCTGCCAGCTGCCACGGCTGATCAGGTAGAGCAGCCCCGCCGCCGCCACGGCCATGCCGAACCAGGCGCGGCGCAATGGCCATTCACCGAGCAGAAAGCCCGCACCGATAAAGGTCGCCAGTGGCAGGCAGGTGTTCACCAGCGTCAGGTTGATCGCCTCGGTGCTTTGCGCGGCGGTATAGAGCAGTGAGTTGTAGCTGGCAATGCCGAGCGCGGCGATTACCGGCAAGCGCCAGCCGGCAGCACGCAGGTCCGCTCGATGGGTCCAGATGCCTTTCGCCACGAAGGGCAGCAGCAGCGTGGTGGCCAGCACCCAGCGCCAGAACGACAGGCTCAGCGGCGGAATCTGATCGTAAAAGGCACGGGCGACCAGCGCGTTGCCGCTCCAGCAGAGCACAGCGATGAGCAGACCGGCGAATGCCGGGGCGTGGCGGCTGTTCATCAGGCGTTACGCGGCGGACGCAGGCGGTACTGCGACGGCAGCTGATCGAGCCCGCTGACGGTGACGTTGAGGTTCTTCCACAGGCCATCCTTGATGCCGTAGATGCAGCCGTGCACGGCCAGCGGCTGGCCGCGGTGCCAGGCGTTCTGGACGATGGTGGTGTGGCTGACGTTGGCCACCTGCTGGATGACGTTGAGCTCGCAGAGACGGTCGACCTGCTCCTCTTCGCTGGCCAGCTTGGAGAGGTGCACGCGATGCTCGTAGTAGAGGTCACGGATGCTGCGCAGCCAGCCGTCGATCAGGCCCAGCTGGTCGTCGCGCATGGAGGCGCGCACGCCACCGCAGCCGTAATGGCCGGTGACGAGGATGTGTTTGACCTTGAGCACGTCGACCGCGTACTGGATGACCGACAGGCAGTTGAGGTCGGTGTGCAGCACGACATTGGCGACGTTGCGATGAACAAAGAGATCGCCCGGCAACAGGCCGACGATCTCGTTGGCGGGCACGCGGGCATCGGAGCAGCCGATCCACAGGTATTCCGGCGCCTGCTGCTTGGACAGTTTCTCGAAGAAGGTGGGGTCTTCTTCCTTAATGGCCTCGGCCCAGCGGGCGTTGTTCTCGAACAGCGGTTCCAGCTCGCTCATCTACGTTGTCCCTATGGTTCGGCCCCGCACCTTACGAGCCGGTCCGGTCTTTGACAAGCAAGGCCGGCTCGCGCGGGCAATCAGTCCGGCTCGACGAACTCTTCCGTCTCGGTGACTGTGGTGCTGGGCTGGGAGACGAACGAGCGCAGGTCACGCATGAAGTTGTCACGCCAGGCATCCAGATCGGCGGCACGGATGGCGCGCATCAGGTGCTCGTAGCGGTCCTTGCGCTCGGCCAGGGACATGCTCAGCGCGCGGTCGAGGGCTTCGGCCATGCCGACGCAGTCGTACGGGTTGACGATCAACGCGGAGGTCAGCTCGCGCGCGGCGCCGGCAAAGCGCGACAGCACCAGCACGCCGGGATCTTCCGGGTCCTGCGCGGCGACGTATTCCTTGGCGACCAGGTTCATGCCGTCGCGCAGCGGCGTGACGAAGCCGACGTCAGCGGTGCGGAACAGGCCCATCAGCACGCGGCGGTCATAGCTCTTGTTGAGGTAGTGCAGCGGCGTCCAGTCGAGGTCGGAGAGGCGCCCGTTGAGATGCCCGGCCTGACTCTCGAGCTGCTCGCGAATGTGCTGATAGGTGCGCACGTCGGAGCGCGAGGTCGGCGCGATCTGCAGGAACTCGACGTTGTTGCGGTGTTTGGGATAGCGGTCGAGAAACTCTTCATAGGCACGGAAGCGCTCCACCAGCCCTTTGGAGTAGTCCAGGCGGTCGACCGAGATGATGGTCTGGCGGCTGGTGTCGCTGGCCCGACGCATGGGGTGGGCGCGGCCTTTGTAGCCTTCGGCGAGCTGCTGGATTTCGTCCGGCACCACACCGATCGGATACACCCCGGCGCGGAAGTTTTGCCCGTACGCAGTCAGGCTGCCGTCCGGCTCGATCACGCCGCGTACCTCACGGGTAATGTAGTCCTGGAAGGCCAGGCGGTCGGTGTCGGTCTGGAAGCCGATCAGGTCGTAGTAGCAGAGCGTCTTCAGCAGCTCGTTGTGCGGCGGAATCGCGGTGAGGATTTCCGGTGCGGGAAACGGGATGTGCAGGAAGAAGCCGATGCGGTTGCGGATGCCCAGCTGGCGGCAGGCTTCGGCGAAGGGGATCAGGTGATAGTCGTGAATCCAGATGATGTCGTCGGGCTTGAGCAGCGGCTTGAGCTTCTCCGCCAGCATGCCGTTGACCCGTCGATAGCCGTCGTACTCTTCGCGGCTGTAGCGCGCCAGGTCGATGCGGTAGTGGAAGATCGGCCAGAGCGTGTTGTTGGAGAAGCCGCGGTAGTACTGGTCGTAGTCACGCTTGTTCAGCGGCAGCGTGACATAGGTGATGTTGCCCACCTCTTCGGTGCTGATGGTAGGCGTTGCGCTGATCTCGCCGCTCCAGCCGAACCAAATGCCACCGGCCTGGCGCAGCGCATCGTAGACGCCGACCGCCAGACCTCCGGCGGCCACCTTGCCTGGTTTGATGGGCGCCACGCGGTTGGAAACCACTACTAAACGGCTCATGGCAGAAAATCTCGCTCTAATCGGGTTTTGTTATGGGTTCGGCCGACACGCCGAGTTCGTTCAACAGCGCCTCGACCCAGGCGCCGACATCGGCCACCGAGGCCACCCGTTCGCGGGCTTCACTGGGGCCATCGCCGACCTTGATGGATCGCCCGCCGAGTGCATTGACGGCGGCAAAGCCGGCTTCGTCGGTGAGGTCGTCACCAAGAAACACGGGGGTACGACCGGCAAACGGCGCTTCCTGCATGAAGGCGCGGATCACCTCGCCCTTGCTCGCACCGCGAGGCTTGAGCTCGAACACACACTTGCCGGGCTGCAGGGTCAGTACCTCGGCGTAACGCTGGGCGAAGTCTTCGGCCAGGTTGCGGGCAACCTCTTCCAGCTCGGGCGCCTGGCGGAAATGCAGAGCGAAGGCGACGCTCTTGTTCTCCAGATGCAGGTCGGGATGTTCGCTACATGCCTGCTGCAACTCGCGCTGGATTAACTCCAGCGCCTGGCTGTCGAGCGCCAGATTGCGCAGCTTACCCGTGGCATCACGGCGTTCGGCACCGTGTACGCCAGCGGCGGGCAGTTGCAGCGGCGCCAGCAGCGCATCGAGTTGTGCGAGCGGTCGGCCGGAGATCACGGCGACGGGAATGCCGCCAGCATGCAGGCGTTCCAAGGCCGCGAGGGTGGCCGGTGGAATGAAGACGAGTTCTGGTCGCGGCTGAATCTCAGCCAGCGTTCCGTCAACATCGAAGAAGAAGGCGTAGCGCCGTGCCTCTGGCGCGGGTTGGTCGTTTTGATCATTCATGCAAAGTAGGACTCCAGATCACGCGCGGTGGTTCGTCCCCCTTTTCACCAATACGGTCAGGCATCTACGGCAACGGGAAAGGATGGACCCGAACGGTGATTCCGGCCAGCCGGAGCCTGAATCTTCCACGTGCGGCCAGGTCACAACCTGCAAGACCGATGTCCTGACAGGAGACGATCATGAGCGATCAAAAACCCTACACCCCGACGGAAATCGACGACACCGAAGACCGCATGGGCTCAATCGAACAGCTCGATTTCGACCAGCGCCGCGACGAGCGCAAGGGCCGCATCGGTGACGAAGTGCCCGGTGAGCAGGTGGCCGATGAGTTCACCGCCGACCGCGCCGCCGAAGCAGGCATGACGGCCGGCGAAGTGCCGGATGGCGAAACCACCATGGATGACATGGCGCCGGAAACGCTGATTCCCGAGGACGGTGCGCGCGGGCCGAATGAACGTGGCCATGGCGAGCCGGCGGATCAGGATCTGAGCGTGGTTTCAGAGCATGAGATCGGCGCCGACGTGGATCTCGACGAAGCCGAACTCGGCCGCTACGACCCGCTCGACGGCAAACCCTGGGATGGCCCGGCCGAAGGCGACGAAGACACCGGCCTCAGTAGCGGTGAGGCGGTTTTGCGCGAGGACGACAGCGTGCTGTCGGATGAAGAACTGGAAGGCGAAGCGCCGCTGGATTCAGGCCGGGACAAGTGGCCGGGGGAATAGAGCGGCCTCGTCCGACTTCCACAGGGCGTAGGGTGGATGTCGCTTTTTACATCCACCATGACACGTTCACGTGTGGATCGGTGAGGCGTGATCCACCCTACGATTGCGACGCTGCCACAGAGGTGATCCTACTCACCAGGGCCTTCTTCGCGATCTTCCGCTGACGGCACTAGCGAGCAGCGCGGCCAAAGCCGCTCCTGCATTCGACCGAGTAGGCGTAGGGTGGATGTCGTTTTTCACATCCACCATGACGTGAGCACGGTGGATCGGTGGATCGTGATCCACCCTACGACTGCAATCCCGACGTCAGACAGATCGGGAATCGCGAGACGTGGGTCCAGCGCACTCCAGCCCAGAGCCACGGCCTCAGCCCGCAGTAATCAATCCAGCAACGTGCAGGCCATCACCAGCGCATCTTCACGGCCGTCTGCCGCCGGGTAGTACGCACGGCGCCGGCCGACTTCGTTGAAGCCAAAACGCTCGTAAAGCCGATAGGCCGTGGTATTGCTCGCACGCACTTCGAGAAAGCACTCGCGCCCGCCGCGTTCGCGGGCGCGCTCCATCAGGTGCTCGAGCAGGCGCAGGCCGAGGCCGCGGCCCTGGCTTTGCGGCTTGACGGTGATGTTGAGCAGGTGCGCTTCGTCGAGGATCAGGTTGATCACGCCGTGACCGACCTGCTGCTCGCCCTCGAACATCACCCAGCACTCGTAGGCGCTCAGCGCATCGTTGAAGATGCCGCGCGTCCAGGGATGGCTAAAGGCGGCATATTCGATCTTCAACACGGCTTCGATGTCCGCCGCGGTCATCGGGCGGAAGCTGACAGCATCACTCATCACGCGAACTACCTATATGCCAGCGCGGCATGCTGCGGCGCAGGGTTTTCCACAGCTCGGCCTTGGCAGCCGGCTGCTCCATCAGCTGTTCCAGGCCGGGCATCGCCAGTGCGCGACCGAGCCCTTCGACAGCCAGTTCGCGATAGCAGGCGTCGACATCCACTTCACCGGCGAAACGTAGCGCCGGGCGGCCGATCAGCCAGATGCAATCGCAGCCCATGTTTTCCAGCTCGGCGGCCATCACGCCCTGCACGTAATCGCGTGCGGCCTCGCCACCCTGATCGAGGCTGCCCTTGTTCAGCAGCGGCCAGCGGATCGGCTCGCCATCACCAACCTGCTGCGGCTTATCCGGCAGGCGTGCCGCGCGCAGCAGGTCCTTGAGCAGGATGTAGGCCGGGTCGCGGCTCTGGAAGGATTCGCCGGTGGGCAATTCCACCACCAGCAAGACATTGCCGGCGCGCAGCAACTGCAGCGAGAAGCGTGGCGGCGGCTCGATGGGTTTGGCCGGCTCGGCCAGTTGCTCTTCCGCCGCGGCAGCAACCGGCTCCGGCTGCTTGGGCTCCGGCATAACGATACGTGGGCGCGGCGCTTGCGGCGGCTCGACTGCAGGTGCTGCGGGTGCCCGTTCCACTACCGGCGCGGCCACCGGCACCTCGGCTGCTGGCGGAGCGGCGGCAACGTCCGGCTCCGCATCGAGCGCGACTGGCAGCAGCAACTCCGGCCGCGACGGTGCGGCGAACGGCAGCTCAGTACGCGGCAGCCAGCTGGCCACCTGCATGGCGTCGAGGTAGGCGCGACGCCGGGCTTCGTTGATCAAACGCCCTCCACCTGCGGATGTGCCTTGGCGCCGACCTGCATCAGATTCAGCGCGTTGAGGTAAGCCTTGGCCGAAGCGACGACGATATCGGTATCGGCGCCGTTGCCATTGACGATGCGCCCGCCCTTCTCCAGTCGCACGGTCACTTCGCCCTGGGAATCGGTGCCCTGGGTGATGGCGTTGACCGAATACAGCTGCAACGTGGCGCCCGACTCGGCGACCGCCTCAATGGCTTTGAAGGTGGCGTCCACCGGGCCGGAGCCTTGGGCTTGGGCGCTGCGCTCGACGCCGTCGACGCTGAGCACTAGCTTGGCCTCGGGGATCGTGCCGGTCTTGCTCGCGACTTCCAGGCTGGCCAGCTTGAAGTGCTCTGGCGCTTCGTTGGCCAGGGTGTCTGAGACCAGCGCCTGCAGGTCTTCGTCGAAGATTTCGTGCTTCTTGTCGGCGAGCTCCTTGAAGCGGGCGAACGCCGCATTCAGCTCGTCGCCTTCGAGCACGATGCCCAGCTCATCCAGGCGCGAACGGAACGCGGCGCGGCCGGAGTGCTTGCCCATGACCATCTTGTTGGCGTTCCAGCCGACTGACTGGGCGGACATGATCTCGTAGGTTTCGCGGTGCTTGAGCACGCCGTCCTGGTGGATGCCGGACTCGTGGGCAAAGGCGTTGGCGCCGACGATGGCCTTGTTCGGCTGCACCGGGAAGCCGGTGATGCCCGAGACCAGACGCGAGGCGGCGAGGATGTGCTCGGTCTCGATGCGGGTGTGCACGTTGAGCAGGTCCTGGCGGGTCTTGATCGCCATGACGATCTCTTCCAGCGCGGCGTTGCCGGCACGCTCGCCGAGGCCGTTGATGGTGCATTCCACCTGGCGCGCACCAGCGACCACTGCAGCTAGGGAGTTGGCCACGGCTAGGCCCAGGTCGTTATGGCAATGCACGGAGAACACCGCCTTGTCGGCATTGGGGATGCGCTCGAGCAGCTGGCGGATGGTCTCGGCGTACTGGTGCGGGATGGCGTAGCCGACGGTGTCCGGGATGTTGATGGTGCGCGCACCGGCGTCGATGGCGGCTTCGATGATGCGGCAGAGGAAATCGATCTCGGAGCGCCCGGCATCCTCGCAGGAGAACTCCACGTCGGCGCACAGGCTGCGCGCCTTTTTCACCGCGCGCACGGCCTGCTCCACCACCTGATCTGGCTGCATGCGCAGTTTGTACTGCATGTGGATCGGGCTGGTGGCGATAAAGGTGTGGATGCGCCCGGAGTTGGCGCCGGCCAGCGCTTCGGCAGCGCGTTCGATGTCGGCATCGACGGCCCGCGCCAGGCTGCACACGGTGCTGTCCTTGATGTTGTCGGCGACCAGCTTCACCGCGGCGAAGTCGCCGGGGCTGGCGATAGCAAAGCCTGCCTCGATCACGTCCACCTTCAGCCGCTCCAGCGCCCGGGCGATGCGCAGCTTTTCCTCACCGGTCATGGAAGCGCCGGGGCTCTGCTCGCCGTCGCGCAGGGTGGTGTCGAAGATGATGACGCGATCATTGCTGCTCATAGGAAATCCTCACGGCTGCCGAGCGCCTCTCAGGGGGCGCTGTAGTCCGCGGATTGTCGCGTGAAATGAACAAAGCGGGAAGGCGAAGCTGCGTTTGGCTTGGGTTGTTGTCGCGTAGGGTGGAAAACCGCGAAGCGTTTTCCACCAGCGTTCCCCGTCGGTGGAAAAGCCTTCGGCGTTTTCCACCCTACGCCAGAAAACACAAAGCCCGCCTTTAGGCGGGCTTTAGGCTGATCGAGCGAGCTAGAGCCATGCAAGGCAAAAACAGGCGAGGAAGCGGAGTTTACTGCTGTAAATGAGCATTCCGAGCCTGTTTTTAACGCAGCAGGGCCGACGCGCAGCCGATCAAGCCTGATCCCAGGCCCGATCGCCGCGCTCATCCTTGATGCGGGTCGGCAGCCCCATCACATCGAGCAGCTTGAGGAACGGCTGGGCCGGCAGCTCTTCGACGTTGACCATGCGCTGCGCATCCCACTCGCCACGCGCTACCAGCAGCGCGGCGGCAACCGGCGGTACGCCGGCGGTGTAGGAGATGCCCTGGCTGTCGGTCTCGGCATAGGCTTCTTCATGGTCGGCGACGTTGTAGATGAACAGCTCGCGCGGCTCCCCATCCTTCGTGCCTTTGACCAGATCGCCAATGCAGGTCTTGCCGGTGTAGCCCGGTGCCAACGAGGCGGGATCGGGCAGCACGGCCTTGACCACCTTGAGCGGAACCACTTCCAGGCCTTCGGCGGTGCGCACCGGCTGCTCGGAGAGTAGGCCAAGGCTGTTCAGCACGGTGAAGACGTTGATGTAATGCTCGCCGAAGCTCATCCAGAAACGGATGTTCGGCACGTCGAGGTGCTTGGAGAGCGAGTGCACCTCATCATGACCGGTCAGGTAGAGGCTCTGTTCGCCCACGACCGGCAGGTCGTCGGTGCGTTTGACCTCGAACATGCGATTGGTCGCCCACTGGCTGTTCTGCCAGCTGTAAACCTGACCGGTGAATTCGCGGAAATTGATTTCCGGGTCGAAATTGGTGGCGAAATACTTGCCGTGCGAACCGGCGTTGACGTCGAGGATGTCAATCGACTCGATCTTGTCGAAGTATTCCTGCTGCGCCAGGGCAGCGTAAGCGTTGACCACGCCCGGGTCGAAACCGACGCCGAGGATGGCGGTGACGCCCTTTTCCTGGCACTCGGCCAGGTGTTTCCACTCGTAGTTGCCATACCACGGCGGCGTTTCGCAGATCTTGCCCGGCTCTTCGTGGATCGCAGTATCGAGATACGCGGCGCCGGTGTCGATGCAGGCGCGCAGCACGGACATGTTGAGAAAGGCAGAACCTACGTTGATGACGATCTGCGATTCGGTTTCACGGATCAGTGCCTTGGTCGCTTCCACGTCCATGGCGTCCAGCGCATAGGCCTTGATCTCGCCAGGCTGCTTGAGCCCGCCCTTGGCTTGCACGCTGTCGATGATGGCCTGGCATTTGGAGATGTTGCGCGACGCGATAGCAATACGACCGAGTTCGTCGTTGTGCTGCGCGCACTTATGGGCCACCACCTTGGCGACACCTCCTGCACCAATGATAAGAACGTTTTTCTTCAATTGTTTCACCCCCTTGTACTGCGGCCTCAGGAAAGGCTGGACAGATAATCGTTAAAGTCGAACTCACGAACCACCTCGACGCTGCCGTCGAGCTGCTTTACCACGATGGACGGCATTTTCAGGCCGTTGAACCAGTTTTTCTTGACCATGGTGTAGCCCGCCGCGTCGATGAACGACAGCCGATCGCCGATGGCCAGCGGACGATCGAATTGGTATTCGCCGAAGATGTCGCCGGCCAGACAGGATTTGCCGCACACCATGTAGCTGTGCTCGCCGTCGTTGGGCGCCATCTTGGCGTTGAGGCGGTAGATCAGCAGGTCGAGCATGTGCGCCTCGATGGAGCTGTCGACCACCGCAAGACTCTTGCCGTTGTAAAGGGTGTCGAGCACCGTGACTTCCAGCGAGGCGCTCATGGTGATCGCCGCCTCGCCCGGCTCCAGGTAGACCTGCACGCCGAATTTTTCCGAGAAGGCTTTCAGCCGCGCACAGAAGGCATCGAGCGGATAGCCTTCGCCGGTGAAGTGGATACCGCCGCCGAGGCTGACCCACTCGACCTTTTCCAGCAGGTGGCCGAAGCGTTCCTCGATGGTGGTCAGCATCTGGTCGAACAGCTCGAAGCTGGAGTTCTCACAGTTGTTGTGGAACATGAAGCCGCTGATCTTGCCGATCACCGCCTCGATCTTCGCCGGGTCGTGCTCGCCCAGGCGGCTGAACGGCCGCGCCGGATCGGCGAGCAGGTAATCCGAGCTGCTCACCTGCGGATTGACGCGCAGGCCACGGATGGTGCCCTCGGTGCCGGCCTCGAAGCGCTCCAGCTGGCCAATGGAGTTGAAGATGATCTTGTCGCAGTTGGCGACCATCTCTTCGATCTCGTCGTCGGCCCAGGCCACGCTGTAGGCATGGGTTTCGCCGGCGAACTTCTGCCGGCCGAGCTTGAGTTCGTACAGCGACGATGACGTGGTGCCATCCATGTACTGCTGCATCAGGTCGAACACCGACCAGGTGGCGAAGCACTTGAGCGCCAGCAGTGCCTTGGCACCGGACTGTTCGCGCACGTAGGCGATCTTCTCCAGATTGCCCAGGAGCTTCTGCTTATCGATGAGGTAATACGGCGTCTTGATCATGTCTAGGTGCCCCCAGGTAGTTCGCCCCGGCGGGAGCCGGCAGCTCCCCGTTTGCAAAAGCCGCGAATTGTGCCGATTACCAACGCATATCGGAATAGTTTTTCAACACTTCGTCATGATTCAGGACATCCGGTAATGCCACTACCGGCGGCTAATGCCGATGGCAGACAGCCTAGCCCAGGTGCGATGACGTTCGGGTGAATTACCCGCCTGACGTCACGTAGTGCGTTTCCAGTCGCCGGGAGGCCCTTCACCCGGAGCTCAATGCAGTACAATTCGCGCTTTTTCACTGGCTGGACTGGCGCCCCGATGATCGAACCCAAGCGCGTACTGCGTGCCCTCGCCGAACACTGGACGTTGCTCGAGCCACTGTGCGAGCGTTTCGACGCCGGCACCCTGAGCCTGATCGAACTTCGTCATCAGCTGGCCGCGCAACTGCCGGAAGGCACGCCCACCGACATTACCGCCCTGCTCGACCAGTGGATCCGCCTGGATATCCTGGTGCCGGTGGCCAAAAGCCCCAACCGCTTCGAGCTGAACGCGCAGATCCACGATTTCCTCGCTTACCTGCGCCGCGAGCACCGTCTCGGCCTGTGCCTGGAGATCGAAGCCTACCTGCGCCACCTGGAGCGCCTGGCCGGGCATATCCTCGATGCTTTCGAGATTCGCGACGGCAACGACCTGGCCCGCCAGCTTCGCCTGCTCGACATGCGCGTGCGCGATGTATTGAAGAAGCTCGACAACGACGAACAGGCCCTGGTCGCCGTGGCCGACCGGGCCAAGACCAGCGACCGCCAGATTCCACTGCGCCAGCGCTATGCCGAAGTCCTGGCGACCTGGGACGAGTACGTCGAGCCGATGATCCAGCTGGTCTCCGCCGATGGCGCCTTCGAGCAGGGCGTGCATCGCGTCGAGCAGGTGCTGATGAAACTGCTCGGCGAGCAGCAGCGCATCGGCCAGCTGGTGGACGACGACCTCTTGCTGCGCACCCATGCGCGCATCCTCGAAATGCAGACCACCGCCCAGCTGACCCTGCGCAAGGCCCGCGAGCTGCTGCTGCCGCTGCGCGAGGAAGCCCGTCGGCACAACGCCGTGACCCGCGGCGCCGCGCTGGCGCTGTCAGCGATCCGCAAGAAGGGCCTGGATGCCGTGCCGCAGGCTTCACTGCCGCTGTTCACCCGTCCGCAGAGCACCTTTCTCGGCACCGCCAGCCAGGTCGAAGCCTACGTCTATGCCCTGGCCCGCTTCGAGCCGAAGCCGGCGCAGTTCCCGCGGGCCAGCGGCAAACGCAAGGGCGAGCAGCCGCGCGCACCGCGCACCGCTAGAGAGATGATCGAGCGCTGCCAGCAGGCACTGCCGCTGCCGGACCTGATGGCCTGGCTGCTGGAACAGGAACCCGAGGGCGCCACCGACGAGCTGCTCTATTGGTTTTCGCGCCTGTCCCGCGACGCCCGCTTCCAGCGCGACCGCCTGGAGCGTCGTGAATACCTGACCCGCGAGCACCGCGTCAGCCTCAGCTCGTTTGCGCTGGTAGCCAACGCCAATGGCTGATTCCTATGTAGGGTGGACAACGCGCAGCTTGTCCACCGTCACCCCGACGATATCCGAGCGACCTGAATGAACATCGACCTCAAGGAAATGACCCAGCTGGCGCCGATCTTCCGCGAGCTGTTCAAGGGCTATCACCTGTCGCGCAGCGAGCCGGAGCCCTACGCGCAGCTGTCGAACATGCAGGACCAGTACCGCGCATTGTTCAAGGCGCTCGGCTTCGAGCTGGTCTGCGATGCGCGCGGCTTCTACTACTTCGTCCCCGAGCAGATGGGCGCGCAGGTGAACAAGACCGCCCAGCGCCTGGCGCTGTTCACCTTCATCCTCGTCGAGCACCTGGCCGACCAGGGTCGCGATCCGCTGGCCGTACTCGACGGTGGCAGCCTTGGCCGCGATGAACTGCCGGCGCTGCTGGACAAGTACCGCGACCTCTTCCTGCAGGCCGAAGTCACCACCCAGGAAGAGCTGGAAGAAAAGGTCATCCGCCGCCTGACGCAGCTGGGCTTCGCCGAGGACAGCAACGGCGTCTACCGCTTTCTGCCGCCGATGCACCGTTTCCTCGACGTCTGCCTGTCGGTGCAGCAGGACCGAGATCTGGCTGCCAGCCTGCACAGCAGCGACCTGCCGCTGCCGGCCCCGGAGCTGATCGCCGAGGACGACATCGAAGACGACATCATCCTCATCGAGGAAGCGGCCGAAGAGTCGGAAGAAGACGCCTTGGCCCGTGCCATCGCCGAAGAAAAGGAGCTTGAAGCATGAGCCAGGAACGCTACGGCATCCGCCGCTTCGCCCTGCTGAACACCGCCGGCTACAGCCTCGGCATCTTTCCGCTGGAAAACCCGCTGTCGGTCTACGGCGCCAACAACCTCGGCAAGTCCGCGTCGATCAACGCGCTGCAGTTCCCGATCCTGGCGCGCATGTCGGACATGAGCTTTGGCAAGTACAGCCTCGAGCAGTCGCGCAAGTTCTACTTCGCCTCGGACACCAGCTACATCCTCGTCGAAGTCATGCTGCCCCACGGCCCGCACGTGATCGGCGTGGCCGGCCGAGGTCCGGGCGGCGGCTTCGGCCATCAGTTCTTCGTTTATCAGGGCTCGCTGGATCTCGACCATTACCAGCAGAACGGCACCTGCCTGCGCCAGCGCGAGCTGTTCGCCAACCTCGAACGCGCCGGCATCAAGGCCTACGAGGCCAAGCCGGACGAACTGCGTCGGCTGCTGGTCGGCGGGCACACCTCGATCCCGCTGGACATGACGCTGATCCCGCTGCGCTCGACCAGCGAGCAGAGCCTGAAAACCTTCCGCGCGCTGTTTATCAACCTCCTCCACATGCGGGAGATCACCGCGGCCAAATTGAAGCAGCTGTTCCTCGATGCCTTCGAGCACAGCCTGCGCTCGGGCAGCGTCGATTACATCGCCGCCACCGAAGAAGCCTTCCGCGATGTGCGCCGCATGGAGCAGGACTACCAGGCGCTGGTCGCCGCCGGCCCGCTGGTCGAGGCGCTGGCTTCCGGTGTCGCTCAGCGCGAGCTGCTGCGCGGCAAGCTGCATCGCCTGTCGCCGTTGCTCGACAACCTGCTCGGCACCTGGCACGACTACGCCGATGCGCGCAAGGAAGAGTTGGTGATCCAGGCCGAGCACTACCGTCGCGAGCAGGACGGCCTGCAGAACGAACAGCGCGGCTCGACCGGCGAGTTGATGCGCCTGGAACGCGAGATCAGCGAAGCCCAGCGCTGGCTCGGCGAGCTGGCGGTGTTGAAGAACCGTTTCGCCCTGGTCGAGGACGCCCATGTGCTGGAGCAGCAGCTGCTCGCCGCCAAGGACGCCCACGACGAGCTGGCCGGTGCGCTGGCGCAGTCCCGCCAGTTCTCCAGCGAGGACCTCGACGAACGTCTGCGCGACCTGGAAAAGCGCCTGAAGTCGGTCAAGCAGCAGCTCGACCATGCGGACAACAACAGCTACTCGCGTTTGCGCGAGGAGTTCTCCCAGGCCGATGTGGATCGACTGATGCGCCTGTTCAACGGCCAGCTGTTCAGCCTGCCGCTGGGCGAGAAGGGCATCACCGCCGAGGGCGACGACTGGGTCAAGGCGGTCGAGGCCGTGCTGGATCGCTTCAAGGGCGACACCTTCTCGGTGCCGGGCCTGTCCATCGACCTCTCGCATATCGAGCCACCGGCGCTGCAGGCGCTGGCCGACCGTGCCGCCCTGCGCGACCAGAAGGATCGCCTGGAACGCGAACTCAAGCAGCTCAAGACCCAGCATGCCGTGGCCGTCGACCGCGCCGCGAGCAAGGCCCAGGCCGAGGCGCTGTACCAGGCCGTGCTGGATGCGCAGAAAGCGCTGGAGGATTTCCGCCGCAGCCAGACCCTGGCCGCCGAGGAGCCGGCGAAGCTGGAACAGCTGGCGCAGGCCGAAGCCGCCCAGGAAGAACTCAAGCGCACCAGTGACGCCTTCGCCGAGCGCGTGCAGCATTTGTCCGCCAAGCTGCAGCTGGTCGGTCGCCAACTGGCCGACCTGGAAGCCAAGGAGCGCACCCTCGAAGACGCCCTGCGCCGCCGCCAGCTGTTACCGGCGAACCTGCCGTTCGGCACGCCCTTCATGGACCCGGTGGACGACTCGCTGGACAACCTGCTGCCGCTGCTCAACGACTACCAGGACAGCTGGCAGGCCCTGCAGCGCGTCGACGGCCAGATCGAGGCGCTGTATGCGCAGGTGCGCCTGAAAGGCGTAGCCAAGTTCGATAGCGAGGAAGACCCCGAGCGCCGCCTGCAGCTGCTGGTCAATGCCTACGCCCACCGTCAAGACGAGGCGCTGACCCTAGCCAAGGCGCGCCGTGCCGCGGTCACCGACATCGCCCGGACGCTGCGCAACATCCGCAGCGACTACGAGAGCCTGGAACACCAGCTCGCGCTGTTCAACCGCGAGATCAACAAGCGTCAGGTTTCCAACCTTGCGAGCTTCCGCATCGTGCTGGCGCCGAACAAGGATGCGCTCAAACACATCGACCAGATCATTCACAGCGCTGGACAGTACGAGGAAGGCGAGACGCTGTCGGTGTTCGATCTTTCCCAGTCGTCCGAACAGGACGCGAAGAACGAGGAAGCCAAGGAGTACCTGGCGCGCCTGGTGGCAGCGAACAACAACCAGCTGGGCCTGAAGGACCTGTTCGAGCTGGCGTTCGAAATCACCAAGGTCGGCGGCCAGCCGGTGATTCACACCGACATCGATGGCGCGGCGTCCAACGGCACCACCATGACCATCAAGGCGCTGACCAACATGTACCTGCTGCTGCACTTGATGGACCGCGAGCAGGCCGGGCGCATCCGCCTACCCTACTACCTCGACGAGGCGGCGGACATCGACGAGCGCAACCAGCAGGCGCTGATCGAAACCAGCCTGCAGCTGGGCTTCGTGCCGATCCTCGCTTCGGTCAAGCCGCAAGTCTCGGCCCACGTCGCCATCGACCTGGAAGGCGGCAGCGGACCTGCCGGCATCTACATCGACGAGGCGGACTGGAAATACATCAGCCGCCGCGAACCGGTCGCCAGCGAGCACACTGCCTCAGCCCAAAGGGCCGAAGAGCCGGCCTGATCTCCCTGAACGACAAAGGGCCCCCAGGGGCCCTTTTTTATGCGCATCCGGCTCTCGCGTGGGACGGGCTAGGCCCACCAATACCCGGATCATCAAGCCAGCGCGTCACCTGACACTGGCAGCTTGCCCCAGCTCGATCTTCGGCGCCCAGTCGAACCACTCCTCCTGCGGCTCCTTGAACAAGGCAAAGGTCTGCCCTGGCAAGGCTCGCTGCCCCATGCGCTCGCCATCAGGCGTGGCAAAGGCAACGCCGCCCTCGATCAGCGACTCCAACGAATCGGTACGCAGGCTGGCACCTTTGAACAGGCTGAAGTCGACACCGAAGCCACTGGTTTCCCAGAACCGGCTGCCGGTGTGCACCAGCGCGGCATAGCGTGGCTCGATCAGTACACGGATCAGCACACGGTCGGCAGTCTGACCGAGCTCATAGCCAGTCACCTCACCGACCTTCACCTCGCGGTAGGTCACCGCATTACCCGGCTTGATCGAGCCCAGTCGCGCCGCGCTGAGGACCAGGGCGAGCCCTTCGCCAGCCTTCTGTGGCTCACGCTCCTGCCCCACGAAACGCGCTTGAGCGGTCGCACCCGGTTTGCCGGGAGCAACCTCAAGATAGGGACCACTGACCAGCGTATCCAGATTCGCGGTGCGCATGATGCCCAGCTCGGGCCGTACGACCCAGAACTGCGTGCCCGCACGAGCAATCCGCGACTCCGCGGCGGTAATCCGGGCCTGCAGCACGACGTGTCCGAGGTCGTCGCTCAGCGTCACACTGTCAACCTCTCCGACCTCCAGCCCCTTGTAGCGGATCGGCGTCCCGGCACCGAGGCCGTCGCCGCGGTCCAGGCGAATCTCAATCGAGGTACCGCGTCGTATCGCGCTATCCCTGTCCTTGTGCAATTCAAAGCGGGGCACTTTCCTGGTGGCCGACGCGTGCGGATCCGGCGTCTCGAAAGCGATGCCGCCGGCCAGCAGGCTCTGCAGCGATTCGCTGCGCACTTCTATACCGGACAGTCCGCCGGTCAGGGAAATGCCACTGGCGTTCCAGAAGCGGCTCGAGCTGTTCACCAGATCGGCATAGGGCTGTTCGATATGCACGCCAACCACGACCCGCTGCTGGTCGCGCGAGAACTGGTAGCTCTGCACGGAGCCAACCCGTACCTGCCGATAGAGGACCGGGCTGCCGACATCCAGCGAGCCGAGATTGTCGGCGGTCAGCACCAAGTGAAGCCCCGGAGAACGTATATCCAGCGGCGGCGCCTTGGCTCGCGCGGCGAAATTGCGCCGGGGTTCGGCGCCCTTCTCGCCAGGGCGAACCGAAATGTAATTGCCGCGCACGAGGGCCTCGAGCCCGGAAATGCCGGCGACCGATACCGATGGCTTGACCACCCAGAATTGCGTGTCCTCGACCAGATAGTCCTCGAACAGCGGGTCGATGGAGAGTTCGGCCTGCGCGCCGCTGAGGTCCGAATCGATATCCAGCTTCTTCAGCAAACCGACCTGCATGCCTTTGTAGATCACCGGCGTGCGACCGGCCTGCAGCCCGTCGAAATCCTGCAGCGATACGAGCGTCTTGATACCGGCCTGGGCGGCATCGAAGTCCTCGTAAAGACGGAACGGAATGCTCGGGTCGGTGGCTGGGCTGTCCTTGCGGTGCGCTGGCGTGGCAAAGGCGATGCCGCCGGCCACGATGCTGGCCAGCGACTCCGTACGAAACTTCACGCCCGTCAGCCCGGCGTCCACGGTGACACCGCTGGCGTTCCAGAATCGCGTGTGTTTGCGCACCAGATGCGCGTACTCCGGCTGGATATACAGCTGCACCTCGACAGTGCTGTCGTCCTCGGCGAGCACGTAGTTCTTCACCTGCCCGACCTGGATCTGCCGGTAGAACACTGGGCTGCCGCGATTCAGCGAACCGAGGCGTTCGGCCTTGAGCGTCAGGTGCAGGCCGATACGGCTATCCGACATCGGTGGCTCTTCCGCCAGCGCGACGAAACGCTTGGTCGGCTCGCCATCGGCAGGGCTGATGCCGATATAGTTGCCCGACACCAGCGTCTCCAGGCCTGTGATCCCGGCTAGCGTGACGCTGGGCTTGACCAGCCAGAAGCGTGTACCGCTGCGCAGGTAGCCATCGACGTCCTTGTTCATCTCGATGTCCGCAACCACGACTTGCCGACGCTCATCGTCGCCTAGGCGCAGATCACGCACGACACCGATCGTCATGCCCTTGTAGAGCACCGACGTCTTGCCGATCTCGATACCCTCGGCACTCTCGAAGACCACCTCGATGTGGATGCCTCGCTCGCTATAGGCCTGCCAGGCGAGCCACGCTCCGATCATCAGAGCGATCAGCGGCAGAATCCAGATGGCCGACCAGCTTGAGGCAGGACGGGTATTGGCTTGTGGCAAGTCAGTCATGCTTGTTCCCGGATTCCGTGTTATCCCAGATCAGACGAGGGTCGAACGTGATCGCAGCCAGCATGGTCAGGACGACCACGCTGGCGAAGGCTATTGCGCCGAAGCCGGCTTCAACGCTGGCAAGGCTGCCGAAATTGACGATTGCCACCAGAATGGCGATGACGAAGATATCGAGCATGGACCAGCGTCCGATCCACTCGATAAAGCGAAAAACCAGAATCCGCTGGCGCGGCGACATCGGATGGTGGCGCTGCACCGAAAACAGCAACATCGCGATCCCGACCAGCTTGAAGGTCGGTACCAGAATGCTGGCGATGAACACCACAGCGGCAATCGGAAACATGCCGTGCTTGGCCAGGGTGACGACGCCGGACATGATCGTATCCGGTGTGCCGCTGCCGAGCATGCGCACCGTCATGATCGGCAGAAGATTGGCCGGCAGATAGAGCAGTGCTGCAGTGATCAAAAGCGCCCAGGTTCGAACGATGCTATTGGGCCTGCGCATATGCACGCGGGCGCCACAGCGGGTGCAGCGCTGATGGCGCTGGCCGGCGTCGGCTCGATTGAGCTGGTGACACTCGTGGCAAACCATCAACCCGGCGTCAGCGGCGCGCATCGCGACGCTCCGACAAGGCTTCCCAGACCTGGTGCGGTGACATCACCAACTCTAGCCAGACCTGAACGACCAGCAGACCGGCAAAGCACGCCAGCCCAATACCAAGGCTAAGCTCGGCCATATCCCTGAGCTTGATGATCGATACCAAGATGCCGAGCAGATAGACCTCCAGCATTCCCCATTCCCGTAGATGGTGATAGGTCCGATAGAGCGCCACGCCTAACGGCTTTGCTCGATCGAAAGCAATGCACGACAGCACTGCGAGCTGACACAGCAGCTTCAGCAACGGCACCGCCATGCTGCAAAGAAATACCACTACGGCAATGCCTTGCATGCCGCTGTTATAGAGGCTCAGCACACCGCTCCAGACGGTATCTTGGGTGACCCTGCCAAGCAGATTCAATTGCATGATGGGGAGAAAATTGGCAGGGAAGTACAACAGCAACGCGGCAAGCACCAAGGCCATTCCAGGCCCGACGATACGATGGCGCAAGCGAAACAGCTCACAACCGCAACGCGGGCACTCGGCAACCTCACCGAGGTTGAGCGCTGGCTTGAGCATCAGCAGGTCACATTCAGGACAAGCGGCCAGCTGCTCGAGCGGAACCTCCTCAAGCCCTGGCGTAGCAGCCGATTCCGGCATGGCAAATATCCGAGCAAAGTGCTCATTCTAAACGAGCGGAGAACGCCGCTGTGAGCTGTCAGTCGGACGAAGACGAAGACACTCAGTAGCGGTGAGCGACCGTGTGGGGTTACCGATGCGTTGCCATTGGTACGCGGTCTGGCGGGCGCCTACGCATAGCCGCCCGAGGACAGCCTGGCCCGCGGCTTATCGCGCAGCCGTTGGTCAGCAGAAAACGACAACGCTGATTTCAGCATCGACGCTATCTGACGGCATTACCACAGCTCTCGATATAGATCGCAGGCAGACGCGCCTCAGAACAAGGCCCGCACTGCCACGTCTTACCCCCACGCTGTTCGGTCAACCCTTCGACGCACCGAGCCAGGAGCAGCCAGTGCCTACAGCGGCTTTCTTCAGCGCAAAAGCAAACCCCCGACCGGATTACTCCGATCGGGGGTTTGGGATAAGAGCTTGACGATGACCTACTCTCACATGGGGAGACCCCACACTACCATCGGCGATGCGTCGTTTCACTACTGAGTTCGGGATGGGATCAGGTGGTTCCAACGCTCTATGGTCGTCAAGCAATTCGGTTGGGGAGTCGGTGTTGAGTCGCTTCCCCTAATTGGGTATGTGATGTCTGTTTCGATGTTACTTGCGAGTGTTGCTGATCTTCGGTTTGTTTGTCGACTTCAACCGTCTGACACGCAAACATCAAATTGTTTGGGTGTTATATGGTCAAGCCTCACGGGCAATTAGTATTGGTTAGCTCAACGCCTCACAGCGCTTACACACCCAACCTATCAACGTCGTAGTCTTCGACGGCCCTTCAGGGAGCTCAAGGCTCCAGTGAGATCTCATCTTGAGGCAAGTTTCCCGCTTAGATGCTTTCAGCGGTTATCTCTTCCGAACGTAGCTACCCGGCAATGCCACTGGCGTGACAACCGGAACACCAGAGGTTCGTCCACTCCGGTCCTCTCGTACTAGGAGCAGCCCCTCTCAAATCTCAAACGTCCACGGCAGATAGGGACCGAACTGTCTCACGACGTTCTAAACCCAGCTCGCGTACCACTTTAAATGGCGAACAGCCATACCCTTGGGACCGGCTTCAGCCCCAGGATGTGATGAGCCGACATCGAGGTGCCAAACACCGCCGTCGATATGAACTCTTGGGCGGTATCAGCCTGTTATCCCCGGAGTACCTTTTATCCGTTGAGCGATGGCCCTTCCATACAGAACCACCGGATCACTAAGACCTACTTTCGTACCTGCTCGACGTGTCTGTCTCGCAGTCAAGCGCGCTTTTGCCTTTATACTCTACGACCGATTTCCGACCGGTCTGAGCGCACCTTCGTACTCCTCCGTTACTCTTTAGGAGGAGACCGCCCCAGTCAAACTACCCACCATACACTGTCCTCGATCCGGATAACGGACCAGAGTTAGAACCTCAAAGTTGCCAGGGTGGTATTTCAAGGATGGCTCCACGCGAACTGGCGTCCACGCTTCAAAGCCTCCCACCTATCCTACACAAGCAAATTCAAAGTCCAGTGCAAAGCTATAGTAAAGGTTCACGGGGTCTTTCCGTCTAGCCGCGGATACACTGCATCTTCACAGCGATTTCAATTTCACTGAGTCTCGGGTGGAGACAGCGCCGCCATCGTTACGCCATTCGTGCAGGTCGGAACTTACCCGACAAGGAATTTCGCTACCTTAGGACCGTTATAGTTACGGCCGCCGTTTACCGGGGCTTCGATCAAGAGCTTCGCTTGCGCTAACCCCATCAATTAACCTTCCGGCACCGGGCAGGCGTCACACCCTATACGTCCACTTTCGTGTTTGCAGAGTGCTGTGTTTTTAATAAACAGTCGCAGCGGCCTGGTATCTTCGACCGGCATGGGCTTACGTAGTAAATACTTCACCCTCACCGGCGCACCTTCTCCCGAAGTTACGGTGCCATTTTGCCTAGTTCCTTCACCCGAGTTCTCTCAAGCGCCTTGGTATTCTCTACCCAACCACCTGTGTCGGTTTGGGGTACGGTTCCTAGTTACCTGAAGCTTAGAGGCTTTTCCTGGAAGCATGGCATCAACCACTTCGCTTTCTAAAAGAAAGCTCGTCATCAGCTCTCGGCATTAAGATCCCGGATTTACCTAAGATCTCTGCCTACCACCTTAAACAAGGACAACCAACGCCTTGCTGGCCTAGCCTTCTCCGTCCCCCCATCGCAGTAACTAGAAGTACGGGAATATTAACCCGTTTCCCATCGACTACGCTCTTCAGCCTCGCCTTAGGGACCGACTCACCCTGCGTCGATTAACGTTGCGCAGGAACCCTTGGTCTTTCGGCGTGCGAGTTTTTCACTCGCATTGTCGTTACTCATGTCAGCATTCGCACTTCTGATACCTCCAGCCAGCTTCTCAACTGACCTTCACAGGCTTACAGAACGCTCCTCTACCGCTCAACTTGCGTTGAACCCGTAGCTTCGGTACCTGGTTTGAGCCCCGTTACATCTTCCGCGCAGGCCGACTCGACTAGTGAGCTATTACGCTTTCTTTAAAGGGTGGCTGCTTCTAAGCCAACCTCCTAGCTGTCTAAGCCTTCCCACATCGTTTCCCACTTAACCAGGATTTTGGGACCTTAGCTGACGGTCTGGGTTGTTTCCCTTTTCACGACGGACGTTAGCACCCGCCGTGTGTCTCCCGTGCTGACACTTGCTGGTATTCGGAGTTTGCATCGGTTTGGTAAGTCGGGATGACCCCCTAGCCGAAACAGTGCTCTACCCCCAGCAGTGATACACGAGGCGCTACCTAAATAGCTTTCGAGGAGAACCAGCTATCTCCGAGCTTGATTAGCCTTTCACTCCGATCCACAGGTCATCCGCTAACTTTTCAACGGTAGTCGGTTCGGTCCTCCAGTCAGTGTTACCTAACCTTCAACCTGCCCATGGATAGATCGCCCGGTTTCGGGTCTATTCCCAGCGACTAAACGCCCTATTAAGACTCGCTTTCGCTACGCCTCCCCTATTCGGTTAAGCTCGCCACTGAAAATAAGTCGCTGACCCATTATACAAAAGGTACGCAGTCACCTAACAAAGTAGGCTCCCACTGCTTGTACGCATACGGTTTCAGGTTCTATTTCACTCCCCTCTCCGGGGTTCTTTTCGCCTTTCCCTCACGGTACTGGTTCACTATCGGTCAGTCAGTAGTATTTAGCCTTGGAGGATGGTCCCCCCATATTCAGACAAAGTTTCTCGTGCTCCGTCCTACTCGATTTCACTTCTAAGATCCTTTCGCGTACAGGGCTATCACCCACTATGGCCGCACTTTCCAGAGCGTTCCGCTAAAATCAAAGAAGCTTAAGGGCTAATCCCCGTTCGCTCGCCACTACTAAGGGAATCTCGGTTGATTTCTTTTCCTCAGGGTACTTAGATGTTTCAGTTCCCCTGGTTCGCCTCACACACCTATGTATTCAGTGTGTGATAACCATCTTATGATGGCTGGGTTCCCCCATTCAGACATCTCCGGATCAAAGTCTGTTTGCCGACTCCCCGAAGCTTTTCGCAGGCTACCACGTCTTTCATCGCCTCTGACTGCCAAGGCATCCACCGTATGCGCTTCTTCACTTGACCATATAACCCCAAGCAATCTGGTTACTGTCTAATAACGTGAAGACGACATTCGCCGAAAATCCGCAATTTTACTCGCAAATTTTACCTTGACTTGAATAACCACCAGTGAAAGTGATCACTCAAATCTACTTCTATCACATACCCAAATTTTTAAAGAACACTTCTGGCGCAAAGACCAGAAATCAATACCCTCAAACATCCGGCAGGATGCCCAAGCAGCACTCATTTCTGAGCTTTCAGCGATTATCGAGTTAATGGTGGAGCCAAGGAGGATCGAACTCCTGACCTCCTGCGTGCAAAGCAGGCGCTCTCCCAGCTGAGCTATGGCCCCATCTACAGATCGGCCACATCCCATGACAATTGGTGGGTCTGGGCAGATTCGAACTGCCGACCTCACCCTTATCAGGGGTGCGCTCTAACCAACTGAGCTACAGACCCAATCGTCTCTCTCGGGTCGAAACCCAATCGCTTTTCGCTAGTGAATCAAGCAATTCGTGTGGGAGCTTATGAAGAAGCTGAAGTCTTCGAT